>JAJFGA010000001.1 GCA_021776375.1 Hyphococcus sp.
CATGGCTGTTCTCCCCGTTGCCATATGCGAAAGACCATCGTCCGTCGAAAACAAACCGCTTCGCGCAGATTTGTTGACGTTACATCGTATGTTCCCGGCCTCTTTGAGGCAAGGCCTTCAAGGCTGATCGCCATTTTCGACTTTCGCGGGCGCGGCATTTCGAAGTTTTTGCAAGCGATGCGCCTGTAACGCTTGCTGCGCCGCGCGCTTGGGTTATTGTCCCTTCAGTATCTTCACAACCACGGGAACGCCAACAATGTTCAAAAACGCCGCCTTATTCGCCGCAACCGCCATGGTCGCGTTCGCCGCGCCGGCGCTTGCGCAATCCGATCTTCGCGCCGATATTGCGGCCGATTATGCCGCCAATCTCGAGGCGCTGTTTACGCATTTCCATGAAAATCCGGAACTCTCACATCGCGAGTTTGAAACCTCAAAGCGTCTGGCGAGTGAAATCAGGGCGCTTGGATTTGATGTGACGGAGGGCGTGGGCAAGACCGGCGTGGTGGCGGTCATGGACAATGGCGCCGGACCGACGGTGATGATCCGCGCTGACATGGACGGGCTTCCGGTTCTGGAAGATTCAGGGCTTTCTTATTCCTCGGTCGCACAGCAGGAAGATATTGACGGTAAGACCAAACCGGTGATGCACGCTTGTGGCCATGACACGCATATGACGTCTCTGGTCGGCACAGCGCGGCAGATGGCGGCGCGTAAAGATCAATGGTCGGGCACGCTTGTCTTGATTGGTCAGCCTGCGGAGGAGCGCATATCCGGCGCCCGCGATATGCTGGAAGACGGACTTTATAAACGCTTCCCAAAGCCTGATTACGCGCTTGCTTTCCATGTGTACGCGCAAGCGCCGACCGGCCGCATCATGCTTCCGGTCGATATCGCCTATTCAAGCGCCGACAGCGTCGATATTGTCGTTCATGGCGTCGGCGCCCATGGCGCCTCGCCCCATAAGGGGATTGATCCGGTGCTGGTCGCCTCGCAGATCGTTGTCTCATTGCAGTCGATTGTCTCGCGCTCCATCCCGCCGCAGGAAGCCGGCGTTATTACGGTGGGCTCCATTCATGGCGGGAACAAACACAACATCATCGGCGACCGCGTGGAGATGCAGCTAACGGTGCGGTCGAACAGTCCGGAAGTGCGGGCTCAGCTTCTCGATGCTATCGACCGAGTGGCCGAAGGCGTCGCCGTCTCCATGGGCGTTCCGAAAAAACTGATGCCCGAGGTAATCCGTTCAAAGATCGAAACAACTCCGCCAACCATCAACGATCGCGAAACGGCGAACGTCGTGCGCGCAGCGATCACGGCGCAGATGGGCGAGGGTGTATTGCTTGATGTGCCCCGCGGAGGCATGGGCGCGGAAGATTTTGCGTATTTCATCACGCCGGAACTGGGCGTCAAAGGCGTCTATTTCAGAGTTGGCGGCACGCCGGCGAAGGATCTGGAGAAGGCCGCGTCCCACCACTCGCCCTTCTTCAAGGTCGAGCCGGAACCCGCGATCAAGACCGGCACGGAAGCAATGGTGACGGCGGCGCTGGCGTTGTTTAATCAAAACTAGCGTTACGTCTAAAGGCGCGTTATATGCTGCGCTGCAGCAGGAAAATAATGCGCCATGCCCGATAAAAATGATATCAACAAAGTCGTCCTCGCCTATTCCGGCGGGCTCGATACGTCCGTGATCTTAAAGTGGCTTCAGGTTGAATATGATTGCGAGGTCGTGACGTTTACCGCCGATCTTGGGCAGGGCGATGAATTAGAGCCGGCGCGCGAGAAGGCCGAACGCGCGGGCGTTAAAGAGATTTATATCGAAGACCTTCGCGAGGAATTTGTCCGCGACTTTGTCTTCCCGATGTTCCGCGCGAACGCCCTTTATGAAGGGCTCTATCTGTTGGGCACGTCTATTGCGCGCCCCTTAATCGCCAAGCGGCTGGTGGAGATTGCCCGCGCCACCGGCGCGGACGCCATCTCCCATGGCGCGACCGGCAAGGGCAACGACCAGGTGCGCTTTGAGTTAAACGCCTATGCACTTGACCCGGATATTCATGTCATTGCGCCATGGCGCGAATGGGATCTGAACAGCCGCGAAAAACTCATCACTTTTGCCGAACAACACCAGATTGCCATTCCGAAAGACAAACGCGGCGAGGCGCCGTTCTCGGTCGACGCCAATCTTTTGCATACCTCGTCAGAGGGCAAGGTGCTGGAAGACCCTGCGGTTTCCGCGCCGGACTATGTTTATCAGCGTACGGTTGATCCTGAAGATGCACCAGACCAGCCGGAGATTATTGAGATCGGATTTGAGCGCGGCGACGCCGTTGCGATCAATGGCGAGGCGTTGTCGCCGGCGGCGTTGCTGGCGCGGCTCAACGATTATGGCGGCAAGCACGGCGTCGGTCGCCTCGATCTGGTGGAGAACCGCTTTGTCGGCATGAAGTCGCGCGGGATTTATGAAACGCCGGGCGGAACCATCCTCCTTGCCGCCCATCGCGGGATTGAACAAATCACCCTTGATCGCGGGGCGGCGCATTTAAAAGATGAATTGATGCCGCGCTATGCGGAGCTCATCTATAACGGTTTCTGGTACGCGCCGGAGCGCGAAATGCTGCAGGCCGCGATCGATAAAAGCCAGGAACATGTCACCGGGACGGTGCGGGTCAAGCTCTACAAAGGCTCGGTCAACATTGTCGGGCGCCAGTCCGACCACACGATCTATTCCGAAGCCCATGTGACCTTTGAAGAAGACGCCGTCTACGACCAGAAAGACGCCGAAGGCTTCATCAAGCTGAACGCGCTGCGCCTGAAGTTGTTGGCGCGACGAAACCAGAACGTGAAGTGATGCGCAATGCGCGCGGCTATCGACGCGGCTCACTGAAATGTGACCGCGTTGCTGCCGGTCTCCATTGACGTTAAGCGCCGCGTCGCCATGTTTGCTCGCGAAACATGGCGCAAATCAATAAAGGAAACCCAACATGTCAGAGTTTACAATTCACACCGTCGAGACGGCGCCAGATGCGTCTAAGCCGATGCTTGAGGATTCACAAAAGTCCTTCAACTTCATTCCTAACCTTCACGGCGTGTTGGCGCAGTCGCCACAAGCGCTGGAGGCGTATAAAGCCCTGTCTGCGCTGTTCGGCGCGACAAGCCTTTCAACGGTCGAGAAAAACGTCGTCTGGATGGCGATCAATGTCGAAAACCGTTGTGTTTATTGTGTGCCGGCCCATAGCGGCATCGCGAAAATGCAAGGCGTTGATGGCGCGACGGTTGAGGCCTTACGCAATGCCGCGCCGCTCGCCGATGAGAAACTGGAAGCGTTGCGCGCGTTCACGCTGAAGGTCGTGCGCCAACATGGCGTTGTCGGCGAAAACGATGTTGAAGCGTTTTTGAGCGCTGGTTTCAGTCAGCAAAATATCCTTGATGTGATTGTCGGCGTCGCCCACAAGACGCTTTCCAATTACGCCAACCACTTCGCCCAGACACCGGTGGACGCAGCTTTTGCCGGAGAAGCGTGGACACCGCCTGCCGCCGCAGCGGCCGAGTAGGCCAGCCTCGCCAGCATATTGACGCCCGGCGACACCCCAGACGCCGGGCGCCATTGGATCGCATTTGCAGTGTACGATCTGAAATTTCGATTCCCCATATTGGTATTTTGTATGGGCTGAATGTTTGACGGCGCCGTCACACCGGACTTACGCTGAAGTCGTTCAAGTGCAATTTCTAGTGTTCGGGTGCGCCGCCCAGTTGATCTATATCATAGGCGCCCCTGCCGCTTTACGAAATTGATGGCGATAGAGCTTCAGGGAGTGCGGTCCATGCGCCATGGTGTAACTATCAGCGTTATTTCAGTGGCTGCATTGCTGGCCGCCGCCTGTGGCGGGCCGAAAGAAGAGGCGGCGAAAGACGAAACCGCCGCAGTTGAAACGGCGAAAAGCGATGACGCCGCGACAATGTCAGCGGACGCTGATCGCGCGCCGGCCCCACAGGCCGCCATTCAGTTTGTCGCGCAAATAATGGGCGAACCGCCGCTTGGTTTGCCGCCTGTTTCCGAGCCCGCCGACAATCCGACCACGGCTGAAAAAGTCCGGCTCGGTGAAATTCTTTTCAATGATGCGCGCTTTTCCTCAACCGGCGAAGTTTCCTGCGCGACCTGTCATGACGCAACAAAAGCCTTCACCGACGGCCCACTTTCCGTGTCGGTGGGCGTCAATGGTTTGACCGGCACGCGCAATGCGCCGACGGTGATCAACTCTGCTTACCTCACGTCCCAGTTCTGGGACGGGCGCCGGCCGACGCTTGAGGCGCAGTCAAAAGACCCCTTCCTAAATCCGGTGGAAATGAATCTGGCGAACCATGATCCCATTCTAGAGATCGTACGCAGTGACGAAGCGTATGGCGGCCTCTTTCAAGACGCTTTCGGCGTAACCGGCGCCGCCGTCACGATCGATCATGTGGCCAAGGCGATTGCCGCATTTGAGCGTGTGGTCGTCTCCGGAAATTCTCCGTTCGATCGCTGGCATTTTGCTGGCGAGGGTGGCGCGATCAGCAAAGCGGCCGAGCGCGGTTTTGATGTGTTTATGAATGACGGGCGCTGCGTCTCCTGCCATACGATCAGCCAGACCCATGCGCTTTTCACCGACAACAAATTCCACAATCTCGGCATTGGCTTTAACAAGATAGAGGCCGATACCGACCGCGTTGTCGGACATTTTCTGGAAATTGCGCGCACCGACCAGGAGGTTGACGAAGCGGTTCTGGGCGATGCGCAGATGTCTGAAATCGGACGCTTCGCCGTTAGCCGCGAAATGCAGGATATCGGTCAGTTCAAAACGATGACCCTGCGCAATATCGCGGCGACCGCGCCCTATATGCATGACGGCAGCCTGAAAACCCTGCGCCAGGTCGTTGAGTTCTACAATACGACGATCTCTCCGCTTGAAGATCAAAATCAGGCGCCCAACCCGTTTCAGTCCGGCGGCATTCGCCCGCTCAACCTGACCGAACAACAGATCGACGATCTGACGGCGTTTCTTGAAACGCTGACAAGCCCGGAATTTGAAGACGCCGCGCGCGCCTCTCTCGCCTATCAGGCGCAGGCAAGCGGTTCTGAATAACGGCCAGACGACTGCCCTTTGAGGCATTGGAGCAAAGACATGGTCAAAACACTTTCCCGACGTTCGCTGATCAGAGGCGCCTCCGCGCTGACCGCCGGCGGCGTTCTTGATCTGACGCTTGTCAATCTGGCTTTTGGCCAGGGCGGCGCGCAGCCGGACTTCACCTTCGCCTATATTTCAGACTCGCATATCCAGCATGTGAAAGGGACAAAGTTCGTGCGCAACTGGGACCGCGGGCTGAAGCGCGCGGTGGCCGAATGCAATCTGTTAAATCCGAAACCGGACTTCGTTGTCTTCGGCGGCGACCTCGCGCAGCTCGGCAAAAAGGAAGAACTCGATCACGGCCTCGAGCTCTTGTCGCCGCTTCGCTATGACGTGAAATATGTCCTCGGCGAGCATGATTACTATCTCGATCTCGGTGAATATTGGGCGGACAAGATCAGCCCGCATTATTACAGCTGGGATCATAAGGGCGTTCATTTCATTACGCTGAACTCCATCGTCACCCATGACGAATGGACCAACAAATGGTCGAGCGGTGAAGAGCGCATGGGCGTCATGGCGGGCCTCGACGATCCGCGCGGCTCGCCCTTTATGGTCGGCGCGGCGCAACGCCAATGGCTCGCGAACGACCTTGCAAAAATACCCAAGTCGACGCCGGTCGTCGTCTTTTCTCATTCGCCATTGCAGAAGATTTTCAAGAACTGGAATTTCTGGACCGATGACGCGGAAGAGGTGCAAGCGCTGCTCGCCCCGTTCGACAAGGTGACGGTGATCTACGGCCATGTGCACCAGATCCAATACAACCAGATCGGCAATATCTCCTTCCACTCCGTGATGGCGACAGCGTGGCCGTGGCCCTATCCGGAATCTTATTCGCAGGCGGAGAATTATTTGCCGGTGATTACGGTGCCGATGAACCGCGCCGATCCGTTCCATGAACGCGACGCCACCGGCTGGCAGTTCATCGATGTGCAGACAGGCAATCTGGCGATAAATTACAGCCTGCCGGACAACTCTCCGCGCAGGGTCGCCTTCAATCCGGAAACCGGCATGCCGGAAGACAGCGAATTCGAAACGCGGTCCATTCCGCCGCAAAAGCATTTCTAAACGCGCTTACCGAGGAGCAGATTATGGCGAAGTCGAAATTTGCAGCCGTCGCGGCGTCGATCGTCGGCGCATGGGCGTTCTCCGCGTCGGCGGATGAATTCACCGAGGAAGACCTCGCGCTCTGGCAGGCCGAATATATGGCCGCCGTCGATGTTGGCCGCGGCGTCTTTACCGATCCGGCGCTTGGGACCAACGGCGTCGTTTGCGCCCAGTGCCATCCGAACGGGTCCAATATCCACCCTGAGACCTATCCGAAGTTTCAAAAACAGCTCGGCCAGGTCGTGCCGCTATGGGTGATGATCAATTGGTGCATCCGCAATCCGCTGGAAGGCGAGGAACTGGCCGCCGATGATCCCCGGATGATTGCGCTCCTGGCCTATATCACCCATGAGCGCCGGGGCGTAGCGCTGGAGCCGGGCAAGCATTAAGGCCCGCCGCCCTTGCGGGCCGGGCAATATTAACCCTTTTTTAAGGTCCCGCTTCGGGCTATGGTTCGCCAAGGTATGGCCGGGCCGCGTCCGGCGTTCGCCCTCTTAAGGGGGCGGAAAGCGTAACGAGGGGTCGTCATGCGAAACTTGCAGATCGAAGCATTGTTTGGGGGCGTTCTGGCGCTGGTCGTTTTGGGCGTTGCGATTTACGCGATCGCCAACACCAGTTTTGGCGGACCGGACGAGGGCGGCGCGAGTGCGCCGGTGACCGTCGCGATCAGCGGCGATCCGGTTGTGTTGACGGCGTCTTCCGGTCAGGACCTGATTTGCGAATGTTACGATTCGGGCTTTGACCTTGCGGGGAAAGTCAAAGTCATCTCGCCGGAATATCGCACCGGGTTTGAACAGTGCCGCGCCCGCGGCGGCGTTGATGGCGGCGACGCCTGGACCGCCGGTTGGAACGCGCGTTTGTCGGCCAAGCCCTATGAAGCGAGTTGCCGCGCTTACAAGCGTCGCAGTTAATCACCGCTTTTATTTTGGCGCCAGCGCGCCGGCGATAATCCGGTAGGGCCGGATTTCCACGTCTTCAAATAACCCGGCAAGCGCATAAGGATCGCCGTCCGCGAAGCTTTGCACGTCGCTTATCTGCGCGGCGGCGATGATGAATAAACTGCCGGCGGGATTGTCTTCGCCATCGAAAATCGGACCGGCGAGCAGGATGTCGATATCGGCGCTGGCGACATAGCTGAGATGTTCGGGGCGGGTTTTAAGGCGCAGCGCGAGGCTATCTTTTTTGTCGTGGCAAAAGAGAATAAATTCGGGCATTATTTCGCCTCCGTTTTAAACGGTCGCGCCAGTAATTCGGCGATGATGTCATCGATTGTCTGCTCGCCGCGCACCAGCTTGGCGACAGCCGCGCAGATCGGCATTTCAATCCCCGCCTGATGCGCCAACGCCGTTACCGCCTCGGCGCTCGCCACGCCTTCGCTCACCGTGTTGCGCTCGCCGAGCACATCTTTAAGCGTACGGCCTTTGCCAAGCTCCAGCCCCAAAGACATGTTGCGCGATTGCGGCGAGGAGGCGGTCAAGATCAGATCGCCGAGACCGGAAAGGCCCGCCATGGTTTGTGGCTTGGCGCCAAGCGCTACGCCAAGCCGTTGGAATTCGGCAAAGCCGCGGGCAATCAACGCTGCGCGCGCGCTCTCGCCGAGATTGCGGCCGGCGACAGCGCCAGCGGCAATGGCCAGCACATTTTTCACCGCGCCGCCAAGTTCGGCGCCAATCAGATCATCCGACAGGTAGGGCCGGAAATGCGGCGCGCCAACGCTGGCGACCCAGCGCGCGCCGAGCGCCGCATCGGCCGCCGCCAAGGTCACCGCCGTCGGCAAGCCGATCGCCACATCGCGGGCAAAGCTTGGACCGGACAGAACCGCCGGCCGCGCGCCCGGCCACACCTGGCTCAATATATCGGTCATCAACAGACCGGCGCCGCGTTCAACCCCCTTGGCGCAAAGCGCGACCGGCGCATCTTTGGCGGCATGAGCCCCGAGGTCAGCAAGAACGGGGCGGCTGAATTGCACCGGCACCGCAAAAATAAACGCCTCGCGCTTGCCCGCCTCGGACAGATCGCTGGTTGCGCCAAGCACCGGTGACAGAGGAATGCCAGCAAGGAATTCGGTATTTTCATGGCTGCCCGCAACCGCCTCAACGACCGAAAGCTCCCGCGCCCACAGCACCGTATCGATACCGTTATGAGCACATAAATTGGCCAGCGCCGTGCCCCAGGCGCCGCCGCCAATAACCGCGATAGACGAAAAAGGCTGGGCTTTTTCCATGGGCGCCTTGCAAAATGACGATTGAACAGTTTATATATTAGTCAGGCTTACAAGAAATATCATATGCCGACTACAAATTTAGACGAAACCGCAAGACAGATCCTGGCCGCAGCAAGCCGCCGGTTTCTTCATTACGGCTACAAGAAAACGACCATGTCGGAGATTGCGGATGACTGCAACATGTCGTCCGGCAATCTCTACCGGTATTTTCCGTCAAAACTCGATATCGCCGAAATGTTTGTCCGCGTGTTGCGGGGCGAGCAGGTTGATAATCTGCGCACGGTGCTCGACGCCCCTGGCCGCAGCCCGGCACAGAAGGTCCGTGATTTTTTCCTGTTGAAGTTCAAGCTCGCCTATGAGCGGTTTCACGACAAACCCAAGGCGTTCGAGCTCTCCTCGGAGCTGATTTTGGAACGTCCGAAGGTTGCTCTGGAGTGGGAGAACGCAGAAGGGCGGGTGCTTGGCGAAATTCTTAGCGAAGGCAACGCCGACGGCAGCTTTGCAATTGACGATGTGCCAGCGATCACGAAGATTTTACAAAACACGGCTTATCGCTTCACTAGCCCTGCATTGTTTCACGAAAGCGGCGAAGAGGCGCTTGCCGTCGAGCTAAACGGCGTCATTGACCTGGTTTTAGACGGGTTTGCCTGGCGCTCAGCCCATGGGGAACAGGGCAAAACCGTCTCAGCCGCTAGCCGATAATAGGGCTTTTATTGCGCGACCTGTCCATTTTATGGGCTTGGCGGGAAATAATTTCTTATCCGCCCCACTCTAACGTATTGATAATGCTCATATTCAGTAAATCTGCGTTATGATTTAGAAAAAACAGCATTGAAAAATGAATATTTACGATATCGTTCATTGACAATTCTTCAGTGGGCTCCTATCTCCCTCTCATCGCCGCGGCATTCTGAACGCAGAGCTGCCGGGACGGAAAAACAAGAAACGAGACGATCAAAAAGATCAGAATGAAAAGAGAATACGCCATGACTAATTCCGCTAGAGATTTTGCCCTCAAAGCCGCCATTTCCCTCACCCTTACAGGAATTCTCGGCGCCGCATTGTTCGGTTTTGCTGATTTTGCAACCCGCGGCGTCATCGCCTAACACGCAGTCAAACAAGACCCCTGTCGCTGCGGTGGCTGTCCCCTCCCCTGTACGGACACACCTCCCTACCCGCAGCGAATAAGAAGCGCGGAAACCGCCCCCCGGTTTCCGCGTCTTTTTTTGTTGCGGCGCAAAAAATGCGAACTCCCAGATCTCAGCGATGCTGAGCTACAAAGCGTAACTCGGTCAGTTACGTAAATACCGCCAAGGCCATACCGGCCCTACTTTGGGTTTGGCTTGCGGTTTGCTCTCTAGCGCATCGCGGTGAAAAACTCGCATGCGCGGTTAACGAACTATTTGGAATATCGAGCTACAACTGTGTTACGTACTTAGTTACACAATGCGGAGCCCTAAAGTATGGCCGCTTCCACCCGATTTTGTGTCGCCGTTCACATCTTAGCGGCGCTGGCGTTGCAGCGCGGCAGGCCAGTCGCGTCGGAGGCGATTGCCGCCAGCGTCGGCACCAATCCGGCAGTGGTTCGCCGCCTCCTGTCGGACCTCGCCCGCGCCGGGCTGACCCAATCGCAACTTGGCAAGGGCGGCGGCGCGAAGCTCGCTAAGGCCCCAAAGAAGATTTCCCTGTTAGAGATCTATCGCGCCATGGATGAGGCGGCCATCGTCGCCCCGCCGCGCAGCGCGGCGGACCAGGCCTGTCTGGTGGGGCGCAATGTTCAGCCGGTGTTGCGCCGGGTGACAGATGCGGCCGAGGCTGCATTTTTTGACACATTGGCGGCCGCCAGCCTCAAGCAAATCGTCAAGGACATCAAAGCTGACGCAATGGCAGCCTAAGCGATAGAGTAACCAATGAAGATTGATTTCTCTATTGTTCGTTTTCGCTCGCGGCTAATCCTTGCTACGCAAGGGCCTGCACGGGCGCGGCGCATAAGCGCCGGACTGCGGTCGCAGTCTTTATGAAAAACATTCTCTTCATTTCGCTATATCAGGCCTTCGGGCCTTTGCGCCCGCCGCCATGCGCTGCGCCCTCGGGCGGCGGCGCCAGCGGCCAACGCGCGCGCGGCGCGAGCGCGAGCGCTTCGGCGATGGGCGGCGCCATGCCTGCGGCAAGCCGCTCCGCCCCGGCCCAGGCGATCATCGCGCCATTATCGGTGCAATATTGCACGGGCGGTGTAATCAACACCCACCCATTACGTTCACAAACTGAACCCAGCATTGATTTAACAACGCCATTCGCGGCGACACCGCCTGCGACAACCAGCCTGTGGGCCTGCCCATCTGCCGGGGCCATCTCCATCGCCCGCTCAGTGCGCTGCGCCAAATGGCGTGCGGCGGCGAACTGAAACGATGCGGCGATATCGGCGATATCAGCCTGCGTCGGCGCGGCCATACTTTGCGCCGCCTCGCGCACAGCCGTTTTCAGCCCGGAAAATGAGAAATCACATCCGGGCCGCTGCGCCAAAGGTTTTGGGAAGTCATACCGGTCGGCATGGCCTTTCACGGAGGCGGCCTCAATGCGCGGGCCGCCAGGCTGACCGAGACCGAGTAGTTTTGCGGTCTTGTCGAACGCTTCGCCAGCCGCATCATCGATAGTCGTGCCAAGGCGGCGATAATCGCCGAGCCCGGCAACCCAGACCAGCTGGGTATGGCCGCCGGAAATCAGGAGCAGCAGATAAGGAAAATCTGCCGCTTCCGTCATCCGCGCCGACAGCGCATGACCTTCCAGGTGGTTGATGGCGAGCAGCGGTTTTGAATGCGCCAGGCAAATGGCTTTTGCGGTGGTCAGGCCGACCATCACCCCGCCGACCAGCCCTGGTCCGGCGGTGGCCGCAACGGCGTCGATTTCGTCAAACGAAAGCCCGGAGGCGCGGACGGCTTTCTCAATGGTGATGTCCAGCCGTTCTACATGGCTGCGCGCGGCAATTTCCGGCACCACGCCGCCATAGGCCGCATGGTCATCATAATCGGTCCAGACCTCGTCGGACAAAATCTGGCAGCCGCCATCGCCGCCGCGGCGCACCACAGAGGCTGCGGTGTCGTCGCAACTTGTTTCAATCCCGAGAACGACCAAATCTTTATGTAACGCCGGGCCTTTATATGCGGATGGAACAGACAGCCTATGATACTCCGAGTGAATGAGCGCATGAACAGCTTCATCGCTATGAAAGCAAGGCCCGCACGCCTGATTTCATCGCTGCCGTGTTTGTTCCGGGCATAAAACGAGTGCGGCGACAAAACGTCTTTGAGGGTAGCAGCGGCAAAGGACAATGATGCAAGTTTTGGTAACGCGCCCCGAACCGGATGCAAGCGAATTTGCAGCGCTGTGCCGGGAAAGCGAACTGGCGCCAGTGTTATGCCCGCTTATGCAGGTGGTTTTTGAGGACGCGGCGGTCGATTTAGAGGGGGTTGGGGCGCTTGCCTTCACCTCCGCCAATGGCGTGCGTGCTTATCTTGCAAACAGCGCTGACAAAACCTTGCCGGTTTTTGCCGTTGGCGAGGCGACGGCACAAACCGCTGCGGATGCCGGTTTTGACAAGGTCAACATCGCCGGCGGCGATGTTGAGGCGCTTGCCGGGCTGATCTCAGACCGTCGGGAGAGCCTTTCGGGCGCGGTTCTTCATATCGCGGGCGTCGCGCGCGCCGGCGACCTCATAGCGGCGCTGAATGCTCAAAATATCGCTGCCCGGCGGGTGACGCTTTATGCAACGCAAGAGGCCGAGGCGCTGCCGTCGGGCGCTCTTTCGCTAGAGGCGCCGGGCTGGGTGGCCTTGTTCTCGCCGCGTACGGCGGCGCTTTTAGTGCGGCTAGTCGATCGTGCTGGCGCAGGCGAACGTTTCGGTAAGATGCGCGCGGCATGTTTGAGTGATGCGGTGGCCGAGGCGGCGGGCGCGATGGCGTGGCGATCTGTTGATGTCGCTGGCGCCCGCAATTCTGTGGCGATGATCGCTTTGATGAAGGACAATGCTTGAGAGCCAATCGCGCGGCGCGTAACAAGGCGCCAAGTGCGAGTGAGACAAAAGGCGGCTAATGACTGACGATAAAAAACATCGAGATGAAGGCGCGCCGTCTGAACCGGCGTCATCGATTCCGGAAGTCGAAGCTGAAATTGTCGGCGAGGATGAAGCGCCCCGGCTTGGCGCCGGCTTTGAGGCCAGCGAAGAGACCGTTACGGAGGAGGCTATTGCAGACGGGCCCGTTCCTGCGGCGCCAAAAGCATGGCTGACGCCGGGAGTGATGTTGCTCACCGGCTTCGTCCTTGTGGCGGTTGTCGTTGTGGTTTGGCGCCTCCAGTCTGGCGGTCAAGGCGAGGGCCAAACGCCACCGCCCGTGGCGGCGTCGCAAGATGATGCCCTGCTTGGTGCAGATAAGCTTGAGGACGAAGAAGCGCCGGACCCTACACAAAGCGAAGCGCCGCCGCCGTCGCAAGATGACGGCGCCGATGCAGAAAAAATAACCAATTATGACGGCAAGATAATAAAACAGGCCATAGGCGAGGCGGCTGTTGACGATAATACTCAGCAGGCAGACGATATACCCTCTCTGCCGCTTTCGGATGATGGAAAAATAGACGCGCAGCCCTTGGGCGAGGGATTGAAGGATGCGCTTCAGGCCCCCGGCGACGCGCCGGAACGTGATGTTGAGGCGCCGCAGGATGCGCCGGTGACGTTTGAATTTGAGGACGCCGTCGCGCCCCCACTGGAAGAGGCGCCCGTCGCAGACGCCGTAGACACAGTTGACGCTGCCGAAATCACCCAGGAACCGGTTGCACCGCTGGTTGAGGAAGTCGCTGTGGCTCCCGGCATAGATACGGCCAAAATCGAAAATGATATTGGTGCGCTAAAAGAGATTGTGCGTTTACAAACCGCAGAGATCGCCGCCGCCCTTGAAGACGAGCGCGCGCGCTCGGCGGCTCTAGAAGATGAAATAAAAGCCCTGCGCCAGGATTTTGCCGCCGCGCTAGAGGAGCGCGATGCGCGCGCGGCCGAGCAATTGTCGTCGATCCGCGCAGATCTCGACAAGATCCAGAATGTTGACGGCATCGCTCCGGCGCAGTTTGCCGCCGGCATTGTCGCCTTGAGCGCGCTGGAGCGGGCGGTGAAAACGGGCGCGCCCTATGCGCGGGAACTGGACTTGCTGGCGGGCATTGCGCCGGATGCAGCCGCGATTGGGGCTTTGCGCGCTCATGCCGATAGCGGCGTTCCGGCGCTTTCTGTGCTACAAGAGGGCTTCGGTGCAGCCGCGCGCGCTGGCCTCGCGGCGGCGGGCGCGGAAAAGCATGGGGCCATTCTTGCGCGGTTGATGGGCCTCGTCAGTGTGCGCCCCGCTGAACCAGAAGTTGGAGACAGCCCTGCGGCGATTATCTCCAGAGCCGAAAGTGCGGTTCGTCAAAATGACATAGCGCGCGCCTTAGATGAGCTGACCGCATTGCCGGCGCCGGCCCGCAGCGCCATGAACGGCTGGCTGGAACAGGCGCGTGCGCGCGCCGAGGCAGAGAAGGCGGTTGCGGCATTGAGCGAGCATCTTGCAAAAGCGGGCGGGAAATAGGCGGCGTATTATGATCCGTATATTAATCTTTTTGCTAACGATGGTCTTGTTTGCCGGGACCATCACATACTTTGCCAGCCTTGATAGCCGGATCTCCGGCGAGGCATTCGGCTACAGATTTGACGGGCCTTCAGGTTTGATCGCGGGCGCTTTGTTCGCCGCCTTCCTGATCGTGATTTACGTTACCCACAAGATTAAAGACATCATTGCGCTGCCGGGAAAGATCAAGGCGCGCGACAAAGAAGTTCGGCAGGGTCGCGGCATTGCCGCGCTCACAAGAGGGCTTGAGGCGGTTGCTGTTGGCGATGCGGCGGATGCGTCGCACCATGCAAAAGTCGCCCAGCGCCATCTTGATGACTTGGCATTGACCCGGCTGCTTGGCGCCCAGGCCGCACATTTGAGCGGTGATGAAGCGGCGGCGAAGGTTGCTTATTCGGCGATGCTGGAGGCGCCGGAGACGGAGTTTCTGGGCCTTAAAGGGCTCTACTTGCAAGCCATGGCGAAGGGCGACCGGGCGGCGGCGCGTGAGCATGCTGAGCATGCCTTTCGCCTGCGCTCCAATGCGCGCTGGGCGTTTGACAGCGTTATCGAGCTGGGGTTGGAGCGCGGCGCCTGGGGCGAGACCCGCGATGCGATCGCCCGCGGCCGGCACAATAATCTGATTGCCGCCGACAAGGCCGACCGTGCAAGGGCGGCGCTGTTATCGGCAGATGCTTATGCTGCGTACTTAAGCGACGACAAAAAAGCCGCGCTAACCGACGTCGAAGCGGCGTTGAAGCTGGCGCCGTCTTTTGCGCCCGCCGCTGTGCTCGCCGCCAGGCTTTATGGCGATGCCGGAAAAACCGGCAAGGCGGCAAAAGTCATCGAGTTGGCTTTTACAGCACAGGCCCATCCCGCCTATGTTCAAATTTATGATAGGCTTTATACGGATGAAGCCGCAGAAAAGCGCGCCGAGCATTTGCGCAAGCTCGCCGCGAAAAACCCGTCTTGCCGTGAGGCGAAGCTTCTCGAAGCGCGCGCCGACAATCTCATGAACGAATGGACCAGCGCGATCAAGGCGCTGGAGCCGCTGTTGACCGACGCGCCGACAGCGCTTGAATATTCCCTGATGGCGAGCGCGGTCGGCGGGCTTGGCGGCGAGGATGCGGCGCGTATCTGGCTTGAGCGCGCGGCTGCCGCGCCGCGCGATCCGCGCCCCGGCGCAGAGGGTGAGTTTCATTTCACGCGTGAAGGCTGGGCCCGGCTGGTGCGCGAATATACGGATTTTGCACGCCTCGCGCCGCCGCCGCTTGAAGATATTGCAGCGGGTGTTTCAGCGGAAGAAATCCGCCTCCTGACAGCGCCCAAAGCGCCGGTTGCGCCGCTAGATGCAGCGCCGGTTCAGGGCGTCGAGGAAGGCGCCGTGCAGGAAGTCTCGACAACCGAGCCGACGGCGCCGACAGACGCAGCCGCGCCGCAAGCGCCGCCCGATGGTGGTAAGGGCATTGCCGACGACGAAGATGTTGAACGCATTGCCGCCGAGGCCAGAAAAGTTTCGTAGAGCTAGACTGCGTTCACTTTTTATCGAATCAAGGACGCAGTCTAGCGTTTTAGTGGCGCGTGTTCGAACCCAAAAACCGCACACACTTTTTGTGAACACGCTCTAAATCGCTTGCGTCAACCTATTCAGCGGCGTCCTTGTTAACGTCATCTGAATCATCATTGGCCGCCGTCGGGCCGGGCTCGTCTTCAACGATTACCTCTTCAGTGGTCCCGTCTTCGACAGTTGTTTTTTCGGCGGCTTCTGCGGCGGTTTTCTCCGCAACTTTAGCCTCGCGTTCGGCGCGCTTGTTTTCGTCGCGTTCTTGCGCCGCGCGCTTTTTTAGCTCGCGTTTGGAAGGTTCCGGTTCAGCTTCCACATTTGCATTCGCCAGCGCTTCAAGACCTTCTTCTGCGAGGGTTTTGACGGCTAAGAAATTTATCTTGCCGGTGCCCTGAACCGGCATTTCTTCAACGCAGATAATTTTTTTCGGAACCGCAAGTTCAGCAACGCCGTGTGATTGCGCCCAGGCGAGAAGAAGTTCGCGCGGGGCCGATGTGCAATCCGTCACCAGAATAATCTGTTCGCCCTTCCTGGCGTCAGGCAAGATCGCCGCGGCGTGGAGATTGTCCGGCCAAACCGCAGAGGCGCAGTTTTCAACGACCGCAAGCGAGACCATTTCGCCGCCGATTTTTGCAAACCGCTTCAGCCGCCCGCGAATAGAGACATATCCTTCATCGTTGATAGCAACGACGTCGCCGGTATCGTGCCAGCCTTCTTCGAGCGGCTTAATCACGCCGGGCTCGTCCGCGGTGATGTAGCCTTTCATGATATTGAGCCCGCGCACCTGTAATCGTCCAGAATTTTCAAGGCCTTCCACCGGCTCAAGGCGCCACTCGATGCCCGGCAGTAACTGGCCGACTGTGCCTGAGCGAATATCGCCGGGTTGATTGGCGGCCAGCACTGGCGAGCCTTCAGTAACGCCGTAGCCTTCTAAAACCTCAAAGCCAAAGCGGCGTTCCGCAGCGGCGCGGGTCTCGTCGCGCACCCGCTCTGCGCCGCAAACAGCAATCCGCAGCGACGACATCGCGCCGTCAGCGCTGGCGCGCATATATTGCGAAAGGAACGTGTCGGTAGCAAATAAAACCGTCGAGCCAGTTTCAAAGATCCGTTTAGGGATGATTTTCGTCTGCAACGGTGAAGGATGCAGCACCACGCGGTGGCCGTTGAGGATTGGCCATAAGGCCCCGGCGGTCAGCCCATAACAGTGGAAGGTTGGCAGCGGATTAAAGAAAATATCGGTCGGCAGCAAAGTCACATGCGCGGATATCTGTTCGGTATTGGCGATGATATTGCGGTGAGAAAGCACTACGCCTTTCGGCGTTCCCTCCGTTCCGGAAGTAAACAAAATAACGCCGGGCTCATCATAATGCGGCTGCGCGGCGAGCAGCTTCGGCAGATACGGCCCGAGCACAGCCAGCACCTTGTCGCTTCTGGTGAGCTCGCCGCGGAGGTCTTCAAGATAGATGATTTCGACCGTAGGGCTCAGCTCATCGATTAAATTTTGCAGATTGGCGAGTTCAATAAACTTCCTGGCGGTGACGATGCGGCTGACCTCGGCGGCCTTGCAGGCGAGCAGAAGGTTGCGGGCGCCGGAAGTGAAGTTGAGCATCGCCGGCACACGGCCGCGCGACAGAAGGGCAAAAAATGCGATCAGCGAACCGGCGCCGGTCGGCAGTAAAACGCCGACATGCTCTTTTTTCGCCATCTTGCGCGCCAGCGCGCCGCCAAGCGCAAAGGCCGCTCGGGTCAGCTCTTGGAAGGTAAATTCCTTGCCGTCGCCGTCAATCAGCGCGACAGTTGACCCACCGCTTTTGCGCGCGCGGGTTAGAAAGGCGGAGAAGATCGTCCGCTTTGATCGGCGCTCAATGCGCTTGATGGGATCGCCCATAAGTCCTGCCTTTCTAGTCGCGCCGAGCGTAGCCGATCAGCAGCGCGCGCGTAAAGGTTGACAGGGTGATCAAGGGGGGTGATCAGGCGCCGATCTCGATTTCTGCGAGGATCGCCCGTGCGGCCTTGGCGCGGTCGTCAGCGGCGATAATTGGCCGTCCGACCACCAGATAATCCGCGCCGGCGCGAATGGCGTCTGCTGGCGTCGCGATGCGGCTTTGGTCGTTGGCGTCCGCGCCGGCGGGGCGAATGCCGGGGGTGACAATCGTCAACGCATCGCCAAACCGCGCCCGGATCGCGGCGGCTTCTTGTGCAGAGGCGATAACACCATCGGCGCCCGCCTCGGCGGCAAATTCTGCGCGTTTCAAAACCAGCGCCTCAACCGACATATCGATACCGGATTGGCGAAGGCTGTCGCGGTTGAGGCTGGTCAAAACCGTAACGGCAAGAATTTTCAACCGCGCATCGTCGCCGCGCCCATCAACGGCGCCCTTCAAAACATCCGGCTCGGCATGAACGGTCAGAAAATCCCCGCCAAACTTGCAGATGCTTTTCACACCGCGCTCCACCGTCGCGCCGATATCGTGAAATTTAAAGTCGAGGAACACCTTTTTGCCTTCGGCAGAAAGCCGTTCGGCAAGCGCCAGTCCACCGATCGGCATTAGCTGATAGCCGATTTTGTAAAACTGGCCGGCAGGCCCGATGGCGTCAATCACCTCTTGCGCCGCCACAGAGGTCGGCAGGTCCAGGGCGATGATCAGGCGGGTATTGGCGCTCATGCGGGAGCCTTCCGTTTTGCTTTTCGTTTCGGCCGGGCGGATTTTAATTTTGGCGTGCCGGCCATTTTACGTTTGGGTTTTGTCGGCTTTTGGGCCTCGCCTTTAAAGGCTTTATCTTTGTAAAGACAAAGGTCGACAATTGAGCAGGCGTCACAATCGGGCGTGCGTGCTTTGCAGACATAACGGCCATGGAGGATCAGCCAGTGATGGGCGTGGCGCTTAAATTCCGGCGGGGTGATTTTTTCCAGGCCAGCCTCAACCTCAAGCGGGTTTTTTCCCGGCGCGAGGCCGGTTCTGTTCGACACCCGGAAAATGTGCGTATCGACGGCAATGGTCTCCGCGCCGAAGGCGACATTCATCACCACATTGGCGGTCTTGCGGCCAACGCCGGGCAGGCGCTCCAGCGCGGCGCGGTCTTCCGGCACGGCGCCGCCATAGTCGGCCAGCAACATCTTTGACAGCCCGATCACGTTCTTGGCTTTGTTGCGCCACAACCCGATGGTCTTGATGTAATCGCCGAGCTTTTTCTCACCGAGCGCGACCATGGCCTGCGGCGTATCGGCGGCGGCGAAGAGCTTTTTAGTGGCCTTGTTGACCCCCTCATCGGTCGCCTGCGCCGACAAGGCGACGGCGACGGTGAGCGTGAACGGGTCTTTATAATAAAGCTCGGTTTGTGGTTCTGGCGTGTGCTCGGCGAGGCGCACAAAGATCTGTGCGGCGTCAGCTTTTTTTAGTTTTCGAGGCATAATTCTCAATGTGAATTATTTTTCTGATATTTTCTCGTCTGTCGTATCTTGTTCCAAAAATATTTCCAGTATTACGACGAATGATAGGAAGACCAAAGCGAATATCGAAAACCTAGCCTGCTCGGTAAGGAGGCCATAGAAAAAGATAAATTCACCTGTAATCGCAAAAATGATGCGATGCATAACCGCCTGAACTCTAAACGGCAGCCAAGGAAGAATGTTTTCCATCAATCAAAATCTCTAGTTGGGGCAGGCCTAGAGGGGCTAATCTCACCTTAACAGGAAACAAGAAACGGTAAAGTTTCGATGCGACAATTGCCCCTGCGCCCCGGCGCGACTATCCTCGCCGCCTTGGGCCGGGCGCTGTTCTGGTCTAAAGTTTGTATTCGTTGTCGGGTAATCCCCAAATGGTCTGGTTCTTTGTCATTATCACGATCCCGCTGGTTGCTGCGGCGGTGTTTTATTGGCGCTGGCGGTGCGTGATTGACGCAGAAGTTACGGAAGGCGCGGCTATTGAATGGGCGCATCTGCAAAAAACTGAGCCGGAGTTTTTGGCCGGCATCAGCGAGGAAAAATTCCGCAAGATTTACGCCCTGGTGCACACGCCGCGCTTTCCGGGCTACGCACTGGCGATGATTACGACATTTTTTGTCTCCCTGCCGGTGACCTTTGCGGTCCTGGCTCTGGTGCTTTTGGGAGTGCAAGCCGTTGGCGTTGCGCCGGAGCCGGTGGACGTCGCCAATCGTCTGTTGCTGGATGGTGGAAAGTTGATGTTCTTCCGCTCGACGCCGCCGGAAGCGGCGCTTTATTATATCCGCGATCTTGCCGGGTTTTATTATTTCTTCGGCGTCCTCGCCGTCTGGCTCGGCATTGTCGCCTTTTTCATGCGCCGGTTTCATCGCCGACGTCCGGGTTATCTGCGCGATGAAATCATCCGCACCCGCGAGTAAACAGGAGGCATAGTTGCAATTTCTTCACACCATGGTCCGTGTCCGCGATCTCGATATTTCGCTGGATTTTTATTGTAACAAGCTCGGCCTGATGGAAGTGAACCGCTATGAGAACGAACATGCGCGCTTCACATTAGTGTTTCTCGCCGCGCCAAATGATGTCGTCCGCGCCAAAGATGATCAGGCGCCGCTGGTGGAGCTTACCTATAATTGGGACACGGAAGATTATGATGGCGGGCGCAATTTCGGCCATCTCGCCTATCGGGTCGATGATATTTACGCCTTGTGTCAGCGCCTGATGGATGGCGGCGTCACCATCAACCGGCCGCCGCGCGATGGGCATATGGCGTTTGTGCGCTCGCCTGATGGGATTTCAATCGAACTTCTGCAAAAAGGCGAGGCGCTAAGCCCGGCGGCGCCATGGGCGGAGATGGAAAATACGGGAAACTGGTAATTGGACGACTTCTTTATTGCTTCTTTAACACGCTTTAGCTGATAAAATTGTAACGCTTAAAGGCCTATCGATGACGGAAATATCCGTTTCTCTCAACCACGTCACCAAACGCTATGGCGCCTTTACGGCGGTCGATGATCTCTCATTTGACGTGGCGAAAGGCGAAATCTACGGATTTTTGGGACCTAATGGCGCCGGTAAAACCTCAACATTGCGGATGATGCTCGACATTATCCGTCCGAGCGCCGGGACCTTGGAAATCCTTGGCTCGACATCGGCCGTCACGGTTCGTCAGCGGATTGGTTATCTCCCCGAGGAGCGCGGGCTATACCGGAAAATGAAAGCCGCCGAATCGATTGCCTATTTTGCGCAGCTGCGCGGGGTTCCGAAAAAGAAGGCCTATGCGAAAGCCTATGAACTGCTCGAACAATTCGGCCTTGAAAAATTCGCCCGCTCCAAAACCGAAGCGCTGTCCAAGGGCATGGCGCAAAAGGTTCAGTTGCTGACCACCATCGCCCATGAGCCGGAGCTGCTTATTCTTGACGAGCCGTTTTCCGGTCTTGATCCAATCAATCAGCAGACGCTGGAAGAATTGATCAAACATCAAAGTGAAAGCGGGCGGACGATCATTTTTTCAACCCATGTGATGCAGCATGCTGAACGCTTATGCGACCGGTTCCTGATTATCGCCGAGGGCAAAAAGCGGTTTGAGGGCACCCTTAGTGAGGCGCGCGCAGCCTTCGCTCAGCGCCTGCATGTGCGCACCAATGCTTCAGCGCAAGCGTTAAGGGCGCTTGGCGCGGTCTTGGACATTCGCGTCGAAGAAGCGGGGCGGGAAGGCGAGGAGACGACCTATGAAATCGAGCTTGAAGACGGGGCTGACCCGCAGGAATTTTTGAAAAAAGCAATCGTCGCCGGCATCGCCATTTCCCGCTTTGAACAAGCCGGGGCGACGTTGCATGATATTTTCGTCGCGCTTGCAGGCGAGGAACAGGACGCAGCGCAAACGGGCGTCGCGACGTTGCGCAAGGCGGCTGCGGAATGAATTCGATCCGTCTCATCGCCTGGCGCGAATACAAGCAATATGTGTTTTCGCGGGGGTTTCTGCTGTTTCTCATCATGTTTCCCCTGGGCATGGTTCTCATTGGCGGCGCCATGGGCTTGCTGGAGCGCTCCAAGCCGACACGGCATTTTGTCGTCTATGATGAAACCGGATTGTATACAGATGATATCGATCGCGAAATTGCGCGTCGCCACTTGCGGTCGTCGATAAATGTCTGGGATATGTATCTCAGCGTCAATGCCGATCCGGCAGCGCTTGAGGCGGGCTCAATTCCGGCGCCTTTTTCGGCGCCGGACTTAACCGACCGGCGTGTCGCAGCTTTTGAAGAGGCGGGCGGGTTTGATGCGGCCGCGGCCGCTGCCGCACCCTTTTTGAAGCCGGGCGCGGCGGCGTTTGTTCGGCCAAAGCTGCTGTTTCGCCGAATTGAGCTGCCGGCGGAAGCCGTCGCAGCAACCAGCCTTGCATCGGCCGAAGAAGCTTTGCGTCCCTATCTCCTTGAGCAACGCCTGGCGCCCATTAGCGAGGGTGATGCGGCGCGATTATTTGCAGCGGTATTAATTCCGAAAACTTTCGGCGCCGATGAGGATGCAGCACCAGCGCAATATTGGAGCCGCAACCTTACCGATCAGGCGCTGGAGGCGATCGTCACATCGGCGCTCAATTCGGCGTTGCAGCGCCAGGCGATTATCGATTTCGGACTGCCGCGCGAGGCGCTTGACGAAGTGGCGGCGATTGATGCGCCGGTCTCGGCGTTTCGACCCGACCGGGCGCGGAGTAAAGCCGAACTTGGTCTGAAGGACAGAATTGAAACCGCGCTGCCGGCTGTCCTTACCTATATGCTTTTGGTGATTATTTTTGGCGTCGGCAATTTGTTGTTGACCAATACGATTGAAGAACGCTCCAACAAGATTGTCGAGATCCTGCTGTCCTCGGTCACCGCCAACCAGTTGATGATGGGGAAACTCATCGGCATCGCCGCCGTCGGCATGACCATGCCGACGATTTTTCTGGTCGGCGGTCTGGCGATGGCCATGGCCACCGGCGGTGACGCCAATGTTATGGGGATGGCGGTTGAAACCTTGTTTTCGACCAATTTGTTGTTGATCTATCTGTTCTATTTTCTCTGCGCCTATCTGATTTTTTCCATGATCTTTCTGGCGATCGGCGCGGTCTCGAACTCTTTGCAGGATGCACAATCTTATATGGGGCCGGTGATGCTTTTGGTATTTGCGCCCCTGCCGTTCATGATCATGGTTTTCCAAAACCCCAATGGTCTGGTCGCCACCATTCTCACATGGATCCCGATTTACACCCCTTATGCGGTGATGATGCGGGCGGCGGCTGATCCGCCCATGTGGGAAATTCTTGGCGCCACCGCGCTGATGCTCGCCTTCACACTCTTCCTGATGCGGATCATGGGGCGGATCTTCCGTCAGGCGATCCTGCAGGCCTCGCCGCCAAAAATCCGCGAAGTCTGGAAACTGGCGAGGAAGGAAAAGGCGTAGCAGCCACCTTCGTTCAGTGTTGGCTCAACCGGTCGCCGCAACACATACATTAAACCTGTCTGCTGGTGTTTCAAAATGCTCTCGCCTCGGTCAGGCCTCTAGATAAAGTGAGGGAAATGGGCTAAATTGGGCTCAGACTCTAATATCCAGAAAAATATCATAAAATAGATTGTTGGCGCATGTGATCGGCCAACATTTTTTGATTTTAATCGCGACCCCAGGAAAGTTTTACAACGATGAAAAGTTTTGGATTAATTATAATTGCGGCTGTCGCGGCAGTGGCGCACTTTTCGACACCCGCTCTCGCGGATCAAGATATTGAGAATGATCCATCGTTGGCGCTGCATGGTGCTGGCGAATATGTCGAAACGGTTCACGGAAAGCTTTATTACGAATCCGAAGGATCAGGACCGGTTGTTATGTTGGTGGCCGGCGGGCCGGGCAGCGGTCACGCTTCATTTCACCCATGGTTTTCACGCCTCGCAGACGATCACACTGTCATTTATTTTGATAACATTGGACGCGGTCGATCTGATCGGCTGGTGGATAATTCTATGTATACTGTGGAGCGGGACGCAGAAGACATCGAAGCGTTGCGCAAGGCGCTTGGAATTGAACAATTCGCGCTCATTGGGCATTCATATGGTGGGATGCCCGCTCTTGCCTATGCGGTAAAGTATTCCAACAGGCTAACGCGGTTAGTTCTTTCCGACACAATTCATAGCGGAGAAGGTTGGCAACAAAATATTGACAGCGCAAACAATATTGCACGCAACCAGTTTCCGGAAGTGTGGCGGAGCCTTATGAAAATGCGAGAGCAAGGCGTCCTCTCCTCGGCCGATGCATATGCCAATCCATATGGCGGCGCATTAGGGGATCTCTATTGGCATGACTTTGGGAAAAGAAAACTACTTTTTCGTTCTGGGCAGCCAGAAGACGCCTTCAATGGCGATGTATATTTTGCAATTTTGGGCGACGATCCTGAGTGGAAAGTAGGAGGCCCTATGGCGACGTTTGATCCTCGTCAAAAACTTGCTGAGATTGATACAAAAGTTTTAATTGCGGTTGGGCGCTATGACCGTGTCGCAACACCAAAAGTTGCGCTTGAACTTTTTGATGCTTTCGGTGCTGACAATGCTGAAATCGTTGTGTTTGAAAATAGCGCCCACCGGCCATGGATTGAAGAATCCGACGCCTACTTTGAGCGTATAGGCGAGTTTCTGGGTGAATAATGCCGGCCAGTTTCAGGTCAATGCAGGCATTCTTTGAAGCAGTGTAGGCGTCCGTTTTCGGCGAGAATTTGACGGATTGATAAGTATCGCCCCAGGTATTTAACTGTAGGAAGCACTCTCACCGTTCATCCGTTCAGAGTTTTCGGGTAGGCTATAATTATGAACGAGAAAAACCTATGGACGTTCGTCGTAGATTATGACGGCGGGACATATGTAAGCCAATTTAGAGCGTCAGACATTGAGGGCGCTATCTCTTTGTATAACAGTTCCGATCCATCGGGGCAGGGTGCTGTCCCAGTTGATTATGCAGTAAAGCTTGACGGTCTGTCCTCAGCCTATTGTACTTCTGGTAACGGCAGTTCTGGTTTGCCCATACTCATCAACATCATACGCACGGCGCACTAATAAGATATTTGCTTCATCCAGCCTTTGGGGTGATCCACCTACTACGCAGCGTCGCCTTCAGCCCGATAGATAAACTTACGGTCGCAATAGCCGCATTCGGCCTCGCCGTCGTCGAGGGAATACCACACCAGCGGGTGGCCAAGCGGGCCGCCGCCATCGCAGGAGATGCGGCGCTTGTCGACATAGATAATTTCCGGGTCCCGCGCGGGGGTGGTTTTGGTGTCGCTCATGACGCGGCTCATTTCTGTTGTTTAAACTGCATTGCAGCCGTCAAATCGGTTCGTCAAGGGCGCCGCGACGTTGACCTTCGCACCCCCCGCCATGATATGACCCCGACAACAGTTTGAAAGCGCCCTTATGAGCCAAAACCCCGATACCGGCGATTACGCCATCGCCGCACGCGGCGTCAGAAAAATCTATGCCGGGGATAAGAAGTCACCCCCGAAGGAAGCGCTTCGTGGCATCGACCTGATGATCCCGCGCGGGTCGATCTTTGGGCTTTTGGGGCCGAACGGGGCAGGCAAATCGACCTTCATCAATATTCTCGCGGGGTTGGTTCGTAAAACCGAAGGCTCGGTCTCGGTCTGGGGCTTTGACATTGACAAAAACCCGCGCCAGGCGCGCGCCTCAATCGGGATCGTGCCGCAGGAAATCAACATGGATGTCTTCTTCACGCCGAAGGAGGCGCTGGAGATACAAGCCGGGCTTTACGGCGTGGCGAAGAAAAGCCGCCGCACCATGGAAATTCTTGGCGCGCTCGGCCTCGACGACAAGGCCGATGCTTATGTGCGCCAGCTATCGGGCGGCATGAAGCGCCGATTGCTGATCGCCAAGGCGATGGTGCATTCGCCGCCGATCCTGGTGCTCGATGAGCCGACAGCGGGCGTTGATATCGAGCTGCGCAAACAATTATGGGAATATGTCCTGGAGCTGCATGAAGCCGGCGTGACCATTGTTCTGACCACGCATTACCTTGAAGAAGCGCAAGAGCTTTGCGAT
Source organism: Hyphococcus sp. (assembly GCA_021776375.1). Classification (GTDB taxonomy): domain Bacteria; phylum Pseudomonadota; class Alphaproteobacteria; order Caulobacterales; family Parvularculaceae; genus Hyphococcus. Next base: position 25,699 of record JAJFGA010000001.1, read on the forward strand.
CAAATCGCCATCATTCACGAAGGCGATGTTGTCGCTTGCGAGCCCACCGAAAAGTTGATTGCCTCGCTCGACCGTAAAACCTTGATGGTAACGCCGCTGGCGGAAATTGGCCCCGCGCCGGATTTGTCTCCCTATAGGGCGGAACTTACTCCGGATGGGCGCCTGGCGATCCCCTATCAACCGAGCAAGGCGCAGGTTGCAGAGATATTGGAGCGCGTCTCGGCCGCCGGTATCGGTGTTAAAGACCTGTCGACGGTAGAGGCCGATCTTGAGGATGTCTTTCTCGAGCTGACCTATAAAACGACAAAGAAAATCGCCTGAAGCGTGATCAGGAAAACCGGGCCCTGGTTTTCCGCTTCGATCACGCGACCACAAACACCCTAGAGCAGGATCATACCAAAGCCCGCCAGGGCTTGCCCGCGATCACATCTTCAACGGCGTGCGCGCGCAGCGCCGCTGCGACCTCGACTGAATCTCCCTTTAGAAGGTCTGGCGATATGGCTGGACCAAAAGCGATCCTATAGGACTTGCCTTTCTTGTTGAGCAATTCGTGAAAGAGCGTGACGTCGCGCAATTCCTCGTTGAGTTTCCAGAACCAGTAATAAAGCCACGAGTTTCGCGCGGTGATATGCGCGGGAATAATCGGGCAGTTATATTTACGAGCGAACACCGCAACCGATTGCAGCCACTCCTGTTCGGTGAGAACTTTGTCATCATTCATAAAAGCCAGCCGGCCGGACGGAAACAGGACCACGCATTTCTCGGCGTTGAAGGCGCGGATTGCGGAAACCAGCGTCTCGCGCGTGCGCATGCGGGTGCGTTTATGCTCGACCCACTCAACCGGAATGATCATGTCGTCAAGGCCGGGCGCGGCGCGCAGCGCATCGCGGTTTGCAAAAAATGTCATATCGGGGCGGCGTTGCTTCAACGCATCATACATCGCCACGCCGTCGGGGATGCCGGTGGGGTGTGTTGATGCAATCAGCACACGTCCGGTTTTGGGAATATGTTCAAGCCCGGTTGCCTCCAGATCAAGATGGAGAAGATCGCTGACATGATCGAAAACGCCGCGTGCAGGTAGGGCGGCGATCGCGTCAGCCATCCGCACCGCCGGTCCATGCAGCAAGACGGGATACAAGATTGTCTTATAGAGCGGCCAAAACGGCGAGCGCGTCAGCTTTTCCGCACGTTCTTCAATCAGCACATCGACAATATGCTTTTCAGACGTGGTCTTGTCAGGTGCAGGCGGGTTCAAGGGAAGGGCGCTCCAATATTGCGCTATCGCAATATCGTTCGGAATCTAAACATATTGCGCCGTTGGTCAAAATTGAAATTGCAACGGTTGCGTGGTGTCAGCGCACTTTAGTGGTTTTTTTCTTCTGGCATCTCACGATAGGGCTCGCTGGCGAGATGGAGGGTCAAAAAGGCGCCGGCGATCAACAGCGCGACAGCGGCGACCCCGCCGCCATGATTGCCGAGCCAGTTGCCGACAATGCCAACGAAACCAACTAGCGCATAGGGCGTCATCGGCGGTGTTTCATGACGCTGGCGCACGAAAAACAGCACTGCTGTCGCGCTGAATAAAAGCGCCGCCAAAATGTCGAAAATCGTTTCCATGGGGCCGGTCTCCTCGATAGGAGATTTGAGGCCGTCAGGGTTAAAAAATCGATTAGGGATTATAAACAAAGCTGAATAAAAACAGCGCGCCGCCAGGATTTGGCGGCGCGCTGCATAAGTCGGCGTAGAGCTATTCGCCGGCGCGTTGGGCGTCGCGAAGGGCGCGGAATTCATTGCCCTCATACCAGTTCGGCCAGTCGTCGGAATAGGCTATCGAAGCGCCGGTCTCATAGAGGATTTCGACGATTTCGGTCATCCCTTCCATGTTCCAGCTGGCGTCATATTCATCGCTCGGCGCGTGATAGTTGTTTTGAACATAGTCTTCGCCGTATTTTTTGCCGGATTCCTCGCCGCCCTCGCGAAGGTCAAACCCGCCATCCGCATAGAGCATGGGAACGCCCTTTTTCGCCAGCGAGATATGGTCGGAGCGATAGAAATACCCTTTTTCCGGCTCCGCATCGGGACGCAAATACCGATCATGGGTTTCAGCGACGGCGCTTAAAATATCTTCAAGCTCCGAGGCGCCGTAGCCGACGACGATAATATCCTTGGTTGGCGGGACGGGCAGGATCGCGTCAATATTGACGCCGCCGACAATATTTTTAAGCGGCACGGGCGGGGCTTCAGCCATATAGGCCGAACCTAAGAGACCGGATTCTTCGGCTGTAACGGCTGCAATGATAACCGAGCGCAGTGGCGGCTCGTCGGCATTGGCGAATTTCTCGGCGATCTCCAACAGCGCCGCGACGCCGGTGGCGTTATCGACCGCGCCATTATAAATTTTGTCGTCGCCTTCTGTCGTCGGATTAATGCCGAGATGGTCCCAATGCCCCATATAAAGAACATAGTCGTCAGGATATTGCGATCCCTCGATAACGCCGATGACATTGGCGTCTTCGCTGCGGCGGATGGTGGTGTTGAGCGCGGCCGATGCGGTTAGTCCGGGCATGGCGACGGCTTTGAAGTCTGCTGATGTGGCGCTTGCGCCTAACGCGTCAAGATCAAGCCCGGCCGCGTCAAACAACGCATGCGCGGCTTCATTGGAGAACCACCCCTCGGCGATGGCGCGCCCGGCGCCGCCATCGGGGGTCTCCAGGTCAAGTTGCGCCCCAGACCATGAGCCCTCAACAACGCTCCAGCCATAGGCGGCCGGCGCGGTGTCGTGAATGACGATGGCGGCGGCGGCGCCCTGGCGCGCGGCCTCTTCATACTTATAGGTCCAGCGGCCGTAATAGGTCATGGCGTTGCCGTTAAAGAGGTCCGGGTTCTGGGTTGCAAAGCCCGGATCGTTGACCAGAATGACAACGGTTTTGTCTTTGACGTCGACGCCCTCATAATCGTTCCAGCCATATTCCGGCGCAACCACGCCATAGCCGACAAACACCATCTCTGTGTCTTCGAAAGCGAGATGCTCTTCAACGCGTTTTGTCCAGTAGACGATGTCTTTTTTGTATTCGAGATCGCGCGCACCCGTTGGCGTGGTGACGCGAAAATAGGACGTGTCCGGATCAAGCGTCGCTTCGACCATGGGAACGCGCTGGAAGAAGTTGTCGCCGACCGGCTTCATGCCGAGGCGCGTATATTGATCGGCGATATAGGCGCGCGCCTTTTCTCCGCCCGGCGTTGTCGGCGCGCGGCCCTCAAATTCGTCAGATGCGAGGGTGGCGATGTGGAGGGCGAGATCGTCTCCAGTGATAGAAGGGCTGGTTTTGTTCGCAGGCGCAGCATCTGCGGCGGCCCCGGCATCGGGCGCCTCAACCTCGGCGCTGCAGGCGACAGCCAAAGCGAAACAGGGCGTTAAAATCCCCAATCGGTTGAATCTCATCATCGAACTCCTCCGCAATATGGTTAGCGCGCGATCTTGCATGGCGGGCGGGTTGAGACAAGTCGATTTGTCGCCGGCACACCCCGCTAACCTGTGGTCATGGCCCGATTTTTGGATTAATAGCCGTGATGTGGCCGAGAATGGGTTCGAATGCGTATTTGTCGACCCAGGATGGCGCGCGGCCTCAATTTTGAGGCATCGGGAGGAAGATGAATGAGCGTTTCTGTTTCGTCGGCGCATGGCGCCGCGAGATCGTTTGAGCTATGCGCGCCGCAGCGCCTGTCGAACCTGACTGCGGAAGTGCTTTACCAACATGCTGTGAAGCGCGGCGAGGGCGATATCGCCAAAGATGGGCCTTTGGTAGTCAAGACCGGCGAACATACCGGACGCTCGGCGCTGGATAAATTTATTGTCCGCCATGAAGACATCGACGCCAAAATCTGGTGGGACGCCAATCAGGCGATCACGCCGGAGCAGTTCGATTGCCTCCACGCTGACATGCTCGCCTATGCGGTCGATCACGAACTTTACATGCAAGATCTCCGCGGCGGCGCGGACAAAAAATATGCGATCAATGTGCGCGTCTTTACCGAATATGCCTGGCATAGCTTGTTTATCCAGCATTTGTTGGTGCGCCCGCCAATGGATGAACGTGGGGCCGCGCCGGATTTCACGATTGTCGACCTGCCAGGCTTTGAAGCCGACCCATTGGTGCATGGCTGCCGCGGCAAGACCGTGATCGCGGTCGACTTCGTGCGCCGCCTCGTCCTCATCGGCGGCACATCTTACGCGGGTGAGATGAAGAAGTCCGTATTCACCATATTGAATTTTCTACTTCCCGAAGACGGCGTGATGCCGATGCATTGCTCGGTCAATGTTGGCGAGCGCGCCGATCCGGCAATTTTCTTCGGCCTTTCCGGCACCGGCAAGACAACGCTTTCAGCCGATCCGAAGCGTACGTTGATCGGCGATGACGAGCATGGCTGGGGGCCGAACGGGCTGTTTAATTTTGAAGGCGGCTGTTACGCCAAGATGATCCGCCTGTCGTCCTCGGCGGAACCTGAAATTTACGCCACCACCAAGCGGTTCGGCACGGTGCTGGAAAATGTGGTGATGGATCCGCAAACCCGCGAGCTTGACCTTGATGACGCCAGCCTTGCGGAAAACTCGCGCGGCGCCTATCCGATCAATTTTATTCCAAACGCCAGCCTTGATGGCCGTACCGGGCATCCGAACAATATCATTATGCTGACTTGCGATGCGTTCGGGGTAATGCCGCCGATTGCAAAGCTCACCCCGGCGCAGGCGATGTATATGTTCCTGTCGGGCTATACTGCGAAAGTTGCGGGCACGGAAAAAGGCCTCGGCAAGGAACCCCAGGCGACCTTTTCCACCTGCTTTGGCGCGCCGTTCATGCCGCGTCATCCGTCGGAATATGGCAAGCTCTTGGGGTCTTTAATCGACAAGCATGACGTTGATTGCTGGCTGGTCAACACCGGCTGGACAGGCGGGCCATTTGGGACGGGTATGCGTATGCCGATCAAGGCGACCCGCGCGCTTCTCGCCGCCGCGCTTGACGGCTCTCTCAATGTTGCGCCAATGACCGTCGACCCGATTTTTGGCTTCGCTGTGCCGAGCGATGTTGCAATGGTCGATCCCCAAATTTTAACGCCGCGCAACACCTGGGACGATCCCGCCGCCTATGACGCGCAGGCGCAAAAGCTCGCGGCGATGTTCGTCAAGAACTTTAAAATCTTCGAGCCTTATGTCGATGATGACGTGAAAGCGGCTGCGCCAAAGACCTAAATTTTAAGCGCGGGTGTCCAGGCGCGCGCCGGGCTCGGCGTCGTCACCGCCTTGCTGGGCGCCGGCGCCTGAGGAGACGGTCACCATTGCCGCGCGCAACACCCGCTCGCCAATGGTAAAGCCCGGCTGGGCGACGTCGATGACATGGCCGACCGGCACGGCCGCGTCCGGAATTTGCGCCACTGCCTGGTGCAGATTAGGATCGAATTTCTCGCCCTTGGGAAACACCCGGCGAATGCCGTGGCGCTCCATCACAGAGAGTAGCTCTTTTTCCGTCATCTGAAGGCCGGAGACGATACCCGATAGCGCTTCGGCGGAGGCGGGGGCGTCGTCACTGCCGGCGGCCTCAAGCGCACGCTCGAAATTGTCGGTGACGCCGAGAAGATCGCGGGCGAAATTGGCAATCGCATATCGCCCGGCGTCGGCCTTTTCCCGCTCGCTGCGACGGCGGGTGTTTTCCAGCTCCGCCGCCAACCGCAACACCCGGTCATTCAGCTCGGTCAGTTGTCTTTCATGGCGCAACGACTTGTCCTCATCGCCCTTTTTTGTATCGCCCGGCGCATGGCTTTGGTTTGCGCTGGCGATCTCGTCGGCGACGGCGCGGTCATCCTCCGTCAGGTCAACTGGTTGGCCGCCAGCTACTGGGCTCTGGTCTTTATTCGGGGGGTAATCGTGATCACTCATATTCGGTTCTAATTCTTTAACTGCTTTTTTTTGATGGGCAGGCGCCATTTACGGCTCCGCTGCGGTTATTTCAACATCCGTGAGACAACTTCGGCGGTATAATCGACGATTGGGATGACTTTGGCGTAATTCAGCCGCGTTGGCCCGATCACCCCCAAGACCCCAACGATTTTGCGGGCCTCGTCGCGATAGGGCGCGGCGATCACCGATGAGCCTGACAGTGAGAACAGGTTGCTCTCCGAGCCGATGAAGATTTTAACGCCTTCGCCCCCCTTTGCGGCGGTTAAAAGCTCAATCACGTCGCGCTTCTGCTCAAGATCGTCAAACAGCATCCGCACCCGCTCGATATCTTGCAGCGCGCTGTCCTCAATCAAACGACCGCGCCCGCGAACGATCAGTGACCAATCCTCGCCGCCGCTGACCTCCGCCACGCCCTGACGGACAAGTTTGGCGGTGATCGCATCGAGTTCTGCACGGTTGTTTTGCACCTCATCGAGGATCTGCGCGCGGGTCTCATTCAGCGACCGGCCGCGCAAGCGCGCATTGAGGTAGTTGCCGGCGGCGATCAGCGCGGAGGAAGGAAGGTTATCCGGGATTTCAATCAGCCGGTTTTCAACCCGGCCATCTTCAAACACCAAAATCACTAGCGATTTGCCGGGCCGGGTTGAGACAAATTCAATCTGGCGCAGCGGCGCATCGGATTTTTGCGTCAGTACGAGGCTCGCCGCCTGGGTCAGGCCCGATAGCTTTGCCGCCGCCTTAGCCAGCACATTTTCGACATCGTCGTTGCGGGTTTCCAGGTCGATGGCGCGGCGTTCGTCGCCGGTCAGCTCGCCGACCTGCATCAGCCCGTCGACAAAAAGTCTCAAACCCCGTTCGGTCGGCAGCCGCCCGGCTGAGACATGCGGCGCATGCAACAGGCCAGCTTCGGTCAAGTCCGCCATCACATTGCGGATCGTCGCGGCTGAGAACGGGATGGTTTGATCGTGGCTGAGCGTGCGCGAGCCCACCGGCTCGCCAGTGGAGAGATAGGTCTCTACGAGCTGGCGGAAGATGTCGCGGGAGCGCTCGTCAATATCGTTTAATACGTCCATGGCCCGAACTCGTATCCGGTAATTAAGTGTCAGGTGGAAAATAGGCGCAGTTGCGCCAACATTCAAAGGGGTAGGCAAGGGGGCGGGCCAAGAAGCGAGATATACCGCGATTGCGGGTCGACAAGCCGGCCTGCGCAGCGTTAGGAACGCCTCACTTTATTTTGGAGAAGAATATAATGAGACCGTCAGGCCGTACCTTCAATGAACTGCGCTCGATTGAGCTGGTTCCGAGTTTTTCAAAACATGCCGAGGGCTCTTGCCTGGTCAAATGCGGCGACACCCATGTGCTTTGTACGGCGAGCTGGGATGAAACCACGCCGCCATGGCTGCGCGGCGGCGGGCGCGGTTGGGTGACGGCGGAATATGGCATGCTGCCACGCTCCACCGGCGGACGGATGAAACGCGAGGCCAAGCGTGGTCAATCCGGCCGCACCCAGGAGATCCAACGGCTGATCGGCCGCTCGCTGCGTGCGGTGGTTGATCTGAAGGTGCTCGGCGAGCGCCAGATCCTGGTCGACTGTGATGTTATTCAGGCCGATGGCGGCACCAGAACCGCGTCGGTTACCGGCGCCTGGGTGGCGATGAACGAGGCTTGCAAATGGGCGCTGGAGCAAGGGATCATAAAAACCAACCCGATCCGTGACCGGGTCGCGGCGATTTCCTGCGGCCTTGTCGCCAGCGCGCCGGCGCTCGACCTCGATTATGACGAGGATTCCTCAGCGCAAGCCGACGCCAATTTTGTCATCACCGGTTCCGGCGGGTTGGTTGAAGTGCAAGCAACCGCAGAGGGTGATCCGTTCACAGAGGAGCAATTTGCAGCGCTGTTGTCTCTGGCGAAGGATGGCTGTGCAGAAATTTCAAAAATGCAGGCGGAGAGTACTCGCTAGATTGAGCGCACAAACATTAGGCGTGATTTGTGCGCCGGCGGCGACACATGTTAGGCGCGACGGGCATCTTTACTAGATCCCGCCCAAGAGGAGTTTGAATGCTTCAGGAAGACGTCGCTCCAGCCGAAGGCCAACCCGACGTCTCGGGCATTGAATCCCTGGTCGGCTTCGACGCCTTGCGTGATAAGTCCGCTGAGTGGATCGCCGGGCTGCAAAATCAGGTGCTTTCCATTGATGTCGCCATTCAGGCGGGCATCCTCTTTTTTGCGCTGGCGCCGGCGGCGATTTTTGGCCCGCAGCTCAAAAAACTGATCCAAAGCCAGATTGCTCCGCGCGTGCCGTTTGGCGTGCTGCGCCGTGCGGCAAACGCGTTTGCACATATCGCAACGCCGATTGCCTTGTTAATCACCCTGCAAACGGCGGTTGGCGTTCTCGGCTGGACCGGTATTTCCAGCGGACTTGTCGCCGCCGGCGTCAGCCTTTTGAGCGCTTGGATTGTCATCCGGCTGGTGGCGCTGGTTATCCGCTCGCCATTCTGGTCGCGGGTGGCGATTTCCGTCGCCTGGCCGATTGCGGCGCTGGATATTCTCGGTGTCCTCGACGATGTCGTGCGCCAGCTTGATGCGTTTTCCATACCGCTAGGAACGGACGAAGCCGGTAATGCGCAACAATTTTCAGCGCTGGACTTTGTCCGCACCCTGGCGATTTTCGCACTTCTGTTCTGGGGCGCCAGTTTCGCCAGCAAATTTGTCAAAGGCCGCATCAGCGCGATTGATGAGCTGACGGTCTCATTTAAGGCGTTACTGTCAAAAATCCTTGATGTGATGTTGCCGATCATTGCGCTGATTGCAGCGCTGCAGATTGTCGGTTTTCCGTTCGGGACATTGGCGATCTTCGGTGGCGCTGTTGGTCTCGGCATCGGCCTCGGGATGCAGCGCACGGTGTCGAACTTCTTTGCGGGCTTTACTCTGATTGCAGATAAATCGATTAAACCCGGCGATGTCATCGAAGTTGGCGGCACCTATGGCTGGGTGACGCAGATGAATTCGCGTTATGTGTCGATCCGCACCCGTGACGGCACGGCGCATCTGATCCCGAACGATATTTTTATCAATGAAGGGGTGACCAACTGGTCTCACTCCGACCGGGTTGTTCGTCTCCATGCGCCCTTTGGGGTGTCTTACAACACCAAAGATCTGCGCGGCCTCGCCAAACGCGCCGAGGAAACTGCGCTGAGCGTCGAGCGGGTTCTCAAATCGCCCGTCCCGCGCTGCAATCTGATGGAATTTGGCGATAATTCCGTCAATTTTGATTTGCGGTTCTGGATTAATGACGCCGCCAACGGCACCTCCAATGTGCGCAGCGATGTGTTGCTGGCGATATGGGACATGCTCGCAAAAGAGGGCGTTGAAATTCCATTCCCGCAGCGCGATTTGCACATAAAATCAGCGCCCAAGGCCCTGCGTGATACGCTGGAAAGCGATGAGCTAACCCTGGTTTCAAATCCCCGCGAGGGTTAGTCCGCGGCGTCATTACGCCTTTTCAGTGTCCGGCCGCCGGTCTATGATCGCCGCCTGGGCAATAGTGCGGCGATAGTCGGGAGATGATGATGATCAAGGTTTTGACAATAGGCGGTGTGGCGCTGCTGATGGCGGCATGTGTGACGGCAACGCCCTATGCGCCAGCGTCAGGTGATCGCGGTTATGGATTTTCAGAACAGCAGATCGAACAAGGCCGATACCGGATTACGTTTCGCGGCAATTCCTCGACAGCGCGTGAAACGGTAGAAAACTCACTGCTGTACCGGGCGGCGGAGCTCACCGTTCAGGGTGGTTACGATTATTTTGTGGTGGTTGAAAACGAGACCGAAGCGCGCACAAGTTATAGCAGCACATCGGCCTATCCGGCCTTCTATGGGCGTTATGGCTATGGCCATCCATTCCACCGTTCATCTTATGCCTTTCCCTATTATGCCTATGGCTTCGGTTGGGGCTATCCCTATGACAGCTATTCACGCGAGATCACCCGTTACTCTGCGGTTGCATTTGTGGCGATGTATCGCGGGGAAAAACCTGAAGGTGACACGCGAGCGTTTTCCGCACGTGAAGTCATCGCTAATTTGGGGCCAGTGGTATTGGGCGAACAGCCTGCGGGCGCTGGCTATTAAACCTGTTTAAACCGCATGTAGAATTGCGTGTGGTTTTTGGCTCTTGGATTCATAGACAACAACAAAACCACGCGGCGTGTGCCTTACGACCACGCCGCATTGCTGGCCAATGTGAATTTCTGATCCAATCGGCGGCCGTCGCGGCGCCTCTACGGATACGCCGTCTACGGACATATCGATAATCCGGACATAAAGTGAGGTGCCGTCGGCAAGGCGGCTGCTTGTGCGCACGTCCGAGCGACGGTGCCGTAGTGTTGTGCGCCGGTCGCCAAGCCCTTCTGCAAAGGGCTGATTGGCGAGTAAAATGAGCTTTTCGGTGAGTTGCGAGCGCCGGCGTTTTGATAACATGAAGGATACCGCAAACCCGTCGGGGAAAGTCCTCGCCACCGTTCCCTCAATTACATCGAGGTCTTTGACCCGGATAATGACGGCGTCGCCTGGCGCTGCGTTGGTGTCGGCAATCAGCGCCATACCGCCTGGCGAGATATTCAAAAGCCGCCCCTCAAACTCATCGACGGCGTTAATGACAATATGCGCCGGCATATTGAGGCTAACGCGCTTGAAGCGACGGGCGTCGGGTTTCGCCATTGATAAATTTCCTAATAGAGACATAGCCTTGCCAGTAGCAGCAAACTATCGGCCAGCGCTCAAACCTTCTCTAAAAGGTAAGATACATTTTTATCGATCTTCGAGGATTTATTGGGGCCCGGCGATGGCGGGTTTGCGGGGGCGGACAAGCTTTTGTATGGTTAATCACCAGGCGGGGCGCCTATCAATCTCTGGAGTTTTCGCAAAATGAACAAAACAATGGCCGCAGCAATGACGGCTGCGATGGCGGTAATGGCAACAGCAAACGCAACAGACCCCTATTTGTGGCTTGAAGACGTTGAAAGCGAGCAAGCGCTCGATTGGGTGCGCGCACAAAACAAACGCTCTCTGGATGAGTTGGAGAACGATCCGCGTTTTGCTGACCTCTACAAAGATGCGCTTTCGGTTTTAACTTCAGATGCGCGCCTTGCTTATGGGGAAATTCATAACGGTCAGGTCTATAATTTCTGGCAGGATGAGACCCATGTGCGCGGGCTGTGGCGGCGGGCGGAAGTTGAGAGCTACCGCAATGGCGACCCCGACTGGGAAACGCTCATAGACTTTGACGCGCTGGCCGAGGTTGAGGGGGAGAACTGGATCAAGGGCGACATCGCCTGCCTGTCTCCGCAATATCGCCACTGTATGATCGAGCTTTCTGACGGCGGAAAAGACGCCGCCTATTGGCGCGAGTTTGATCTTGAAACCAAGACCTTTGTTGACGGCGGCTTTTATCTACCCGAAGCAAAGTCCTGGCTCTCCTGGGTCGATGCGGACACGCTCCTTGTGGGGACCGATTGGGGCGCTGACGCTTTGACGGCCTCCGGCTATCCGAGACAAGTCCGGCGATGGGCGCGCGGCGTCTCAAAGGACGATGCTGAGATTATCATGACGGTTGGCGTTGATGATTTCTGGGCGTTCCCGGTCGTCGAACATGAAGGCGACGACACTTATGAATTCATACTGCGCGGCCCATCGTTCTTCGAGCGGGAATATCACCAGGTCGGCGACGACGGCGCCCTGGCCAAGCTCCCGCTGCCGTTCAATGCCGACATGCAAGGCGTTCTTGACGGCAGCGCGATCTTTCTCCTGCGCGAAGACTGGACCTATCGCGACAATGATTATGCGCAAGGCGCGCTGATCGGTTATGACCTCAAAAGCGGTGATGTTGAACACGTATTCGCCGCCAGCGCCAGCCAGTCGATTGAAGGCGTTGGCGTCGGCAAGTCGAGCCTTATTGTTCAGTATCTTGATGATGTTTCAGGAAAGGCCGCACGCTTTTCGCGAGGCAAAAAGGGCGGGTGGAAATCTAAAGACTTAAAATTACCAGCCAACGGCGTTGTCGCTATTGTTTCAACAGGCGGTGGAACTGACGACGCGATGCTGTCCTTTGAAAATCTGACGACGCCGGATTCGCTTTTCTATGTGACGGCAAAAAATAAGGTGTCAAAAATCGCTGAGACGGCGCCGTTTTATGACGCAACCGGCGTTATGGTGGAACAGCGTTTTGCGACCTCCGCAGACGGAACAAAGGTTCCCTATTTTATCATGGGCCAGGATGCGGTCCTGAAACAGGGCAATGCGCCGACTATCCAATACGGCTATGGCGGTTTTCTGGCGCCAATTCTGCCGGCCTATTATGAAGACCCGGCAAGACCGCAACATGGCGCTCTGGCCGGTCTGATGTGGGTCAAGCGCGGGGGTGTTATGGTGCTGACCAATATTCGCGGCGGTTCGGAATATGGGCCGCGCTGGCACGAAGCGGCGCTGAAGGAAAACCGTCAGCGTTCGTTTGATGATTTTATCGCGATCTCGGAAGATCTCATTGAGACCGGCGTTACCAGCCCATCAAGGCTCGGCATTATTGGCCGCTCCAATGGCGGCTTGTTGATGGGGGCGATGTTGACCCAGCGGCCGGAGCTTTATGCCGCGATCGATATCGGCGTGCCGCTATTTGACATGAAGCGATATAACAAGCTGCTCGCCGGCGCGTCGTGGATGGGTGAATATGGCAATCCCGATATTCCCGAAGAGTGGGACTATATTTCCAAATATTCGCCCTATCAAAATCTTGAGGCGGGTAAGCCCTATCCGAAGGTGCTGTTCTATACCTCCACCAAGGACGACCGCGTCCATCCCGGCCATGCGCGCAAGGCGGCGGCCAAGCTTACCGAGCTTGGCTATGATTTTTATTATTACGAAAACATCGAAGGCGGTCATGGCGGCACAGCGAACCAGGACCAACTCGCCCGGCGCACCGCGATTGAATATATCTATTTCGTCCGCCAGCTGATGGGCGCGGCGGAGTAAAACCGTATTTGCACCGATCGGCAGGGCCTAAAATGGCGGTAGGGCTTTCGCGGTCGGTGCAACTATAATAGACCGCAAGACAACAAATAGGGAGCGGCGACATGGCCTGGTGGTTTGGCATAAAATTATGGAAACGCGTTTTTCTGGGTCTGGTCCTCGGCGTCGCCTTCGGTCTTGCGGTCACGCAAAGCATGGGGCCGGAAGCTGGCGAGGCGCTGCTGGTTAAAGTCAAAGTCATCGGCGATATCTTCATCCGTTTGATACGGATGATTGTCGTGCCGCTGGTATTCTTCACGCTAGTCTCCGGCATCTATGCGATGGGCGAGCCGAAGAAGCTTGGCACCATCGGTATTAAAGCCTTTGCCCTCTATCTCATGACGACGTTTTTCGCCAACCTCATCGGTCTCGGCATGGGCACGATCTTTCAGCCCGGAAAGGGCGTTGATCTCGGCGGCGCCGTACCCAAGCAAATGGGCGAAGCGCAGCCCATCGGCGAACGTTTGATGGGCATCATTCCTGAAAATCCGTTCCAGGCGTTAGTTGAGGGCGACATTCTTGCGGTGATCTTTTTTGCGCTTCTGCTCGGCGTCGGCATTTTAATGGCTGGCGAAACCGGGAAGGCGGCGGGAAAATTTTTCGAAGCCGTCGCCGAAGGCGTCCTCAAGATGACGCATATTATAATGGAGCTTGCGCCCTTCGGCGTCTTTGCCCTGATCGCCTATGTTGCAGGCACGCAAGGGGTCGCGACGTTCACGGCGATTCTCTCGCTGACGCTTGCGGTTTATCTCGGCGCCGCATTGCATATGTTGATCGTTTATGGCGGGCTTATCCGTATTGTTTTAAACCTGCCCTTTGTGGATTTCTTCCGCGGTATTCTTGACCCGATGATGGTCGCCTATTCAACGTCTTCTTCTTCTGCGACATTGCCGGTGACGATCCGGTCCGCACAGGAAAATCTTGGCATTAGTAAATCCGTCGCCGGCTCGGTTCTGCCGCTCGGGGCGACGATCAATATGGACGGGACGTCGCTGTATCTCGGCATCGTCGCGCTCTTTACCGCGCAAGCCTTCGGTTACACGCTGGAGCCGCAACATTATATCTTGATTGCACTGACTTGCGCCCTTGTTTCGATCGGCACAGCGGGTGTGCCGTCTGCGTCACTGTTTTTACTGGCGATCGTACTGGAAGTTTTTGAGGTGACGCCAGAGCACACAGCGCTCGTTGTCGGCTTTATTTTCCCGTTTGACCGTCTCCTCGACATGATGCGCACCGTCACCAATGTCACCGGCGACATCACCGTCGCCACTGCGGTTGCCAAATGGGAGGGCGAGCTGGACGAAGACGTGTTCCGGTCGCGGCCGCTGTCGTAATCGTTACGCCGCCGCCTTGTGCGCGGCCCAACGGCGTGTGTGTGGCAGGTCATCATCGAGCCAGTAGGCTTTGTCTTTGTCGATGACGAGAATCTCCTCGAACTTAACCCCGACGCCGTCCCGCGCGATGTGCGGCTCCATCGCCCATAGCCCGTCTCTTGGTTTGGTCCGGCATTGACGCGAGGCGTTCCAGTTTGGCGTCGCCGCTGGTGCGCCCAGCCGGGATTGAAAGCTTTTATAGAAAAACCAGCTCACCTGGCGCGGCGCGAGGCCCCAGATCTTCGGCATGCGGATCGGGTATTGCGGCGCATAGGAAAGGCGATGACCAAGCACCGCGCCGATATGTTTTTTATGACAATTTTCAAAGCCCGTTTCTTTAATACGGTCGTCAATTTTCCAGGCGACCTCACGGTAAGATAGCCCGTCTTGGATCAGACTGACGAGCAGATCGCGAAACTGAACAAGGGCGGCGTCTGCGGCGTCAAACGGCGCATTCTCGCCGAAACGGAATGCATAAGACGTGTCGATTTTATAGCCGTCAAAAATCGGAGCCGCATCGAGAATAACCGCGTCGCCATGTTTCAGTACGCGGTCCGTTGAGATCGCCTCAAAGGGACCAAAGGCGCCAGGATAGGCGGTGCGATCGCCGAACAAGACGACCGGCACATGAAAATACCCGCGCGCGCCGGCAAGGTGGAAACCCTTGCGCATAATCCGCGCGGCGTCCTGCTCGGTCATGCCGGCTTTGAGCGAGGCGGCGCAATCTTCCAGTATTTCATATGACCGCCGCTGATGGTGTCTAAATTTTTCAAGCTGGGCGTCGGAAAAGCAGTCTTGCTGGATGATGAACGCCATCGATTTTTCCCTGTCGTTTGAGGTCAGTATAACATCGTCCAAGACACTGGCATTATTTATCTTTGCGTCCGTCTACGGATCGCTCTCCATAATCACCGAACGGCCGGTCGCGGTCGCGCACCGCTTCACGAAAACCCACCTCTTCAGAGCGTTTGACGAAATCAAGACCTTCCTGGGTGTGCCGGGCGACGCCGTCAAACAGCGTGCCCAACAGCCGTGAGCCGGCCGGGTCATACATCTGCCGCGCAATTTCATTAAGGTTGAGCTTGACCATCTGTAACTGATTTAAGGGTATCTGCGCCATACGGTTTGCAAGCGCCGTTGCGCGTTCCGCCAGCGCGTCATTGGGCACGCATTCCAGCACCGCGCCCCAGGCGGCGGCTTGCGCGCCGGTAAACTCATCGCCGGTCAACATATAGCGACGCGTTCTTTCAAGGCCGAGCCGCGCGACCCAGGTCCATGGTGCTTCAGGCACGCCCCAGACCCGGGACGGTGGGTAGCCGAACCGGGCAGACTCCGCTGCGATGATAATGTCGGCGTTAAAGACGATGTTGGTCCCGCCGGCGATACACCAGCCAGAGACCGCCGCTATTGTTGGCTTGGCAAGCTCGTGCAATCGCGCCCAGGTTTTTGCATAGCGTCCAATTTCACGCAGATCCGTAACGCTGTCCCAGACACGATCCGGGTTATCGCCTGTGATGGAACCGCTGCGCGCTGACCAATCGAGGCCATATCCAGCGCAAAATGCCGGTCCTTCCGCGTCGAGCAGCACGACCCTGACGGTGTCATCGTTCTCGGCGCCATCAAGGGCCGCGGACAATTCGTCACGAAAGCCTGGCGTGATGGTGTTGTATTCTTTTGCGCGGCAAAAGGTCAGGCGACGTACAGCGCCTTCGGTTGCGATCCTGATTGCGTCACTCATAAAGGCTCCTTGAAACCGGCGGTGGCTGGTTACGGGTTAGTCTGTGGTCCAATCACTATGCCGGTCAAATCATTATCGCAGCCGGTCTGCCCTGGGGTGACTTGGCGGTCAAGGCGCCTGGGCGGCATAGAACCGGCGCCAAAGTGACAGAGATCAGTCGGGGGGCTGCCGCCACGAATGAATTGTTAACCGGCTGGCTATGGCCCAGTATCGAAATTTTCGAATATGAGAATGGATATTATCTATTTTACATCGGAAAAAATCTCCTGCATTGCAAAAAGGCTTACCGGGGCTCGGGTGACCGACCCGTAATGAAAGTGGGAAAGTTCACAACGAGCTTTCACCTGTCAGGGGCAAAGTAGGAAACAGGGCGATTCTGCTTGTGTCTCCCCCTAAGCGCGTCCTGTTTCCTCGCTTTGCTTGCTTTGTCCCTATCAACCGCCTATAGAGCCCGCAGTTTTCGGGAAATCTAAGCTTTCCCGCGTTTGCCGGCACGATCCCCTGATGACAGGGATGGGGCTGGGGATGCACCGCCGCCGGGGTAACGCCCTCGCGGCGGGTCGTTGCGTTTTGCGAGTGTTGCGCTCCTGTTGAAGTGGTGGCGCATATTGCGCCGCGAGATTTTTTAGTTTGCGGGCGTTCGCCCGCGGGTTGCGGCGGCGAGTGGCGCTTGGTTTGAAGGATACGGGTTTGGACTATCGGATCGACTTTTCTTGTATTGACTGGGCGCCGGCGCTTGAGGGGACGGCGCGGCTGAAGCGCATTACACGCGGCGGCAAGGTTTTCCGCCTGGTCGAGATGACGCCGGCTTCCGAGCACCCCGAATGGTGTGAGGTTGGCCATATCGGCATGGTCGTCGAGGGTGAACTTGAAATCGACTTTGATGGGGAAAATACCATTTTTCATGCCGGTGATGCGCTGTTCATTCCGGATGGCGCGAGCGACCGCCATCGCCCGCGCGCGATTTCTGATCGTGCGGTGATGTTCTTAATTGAAGACGAGGACGCCTGATGTTTGATACCCTTAGCGATCGGTTAGGCGCCATCTTCGAGGGCCTCAGAGGAAGAGGCGCACTCGAAGAAAAGGACGTCGTTGCGGCTTTGCGCGAAGTGCGTGTTGCGCTGCTTGAGGCGGACGTTGCGCTGCCCGTGGCGAAGGATTTCATCGCCAAAGTGAAAGAGCGCGCGATCGGCGCGGAAGTTTTGCGTTCGGTGACGCCCGGCCAGCAGGTCGTCAAAATTGTGCATGATGCGCTCGCCGATATGCTTGGCGGCGATCAGGACGCATCGCTGAGTTTTCAAACAACGCCGCCGGCGGCGATCATGATGGTCGGCCTTCAGGGCTCGGGCAAAACCACTTCGACCGCGAAGATCGCCCTGCGGCTGACAAAACGCGACAAGAAACGCGTCCTCATGGCTTCGCTCGACACAAACCGCCCGGCGGCACAGGAGCAGTTAGAAATTCTTGGGCGCCAGGCTGAGGTCAAAACCCTGCCGATTATCGCCGGCCAAACCCCGCGCGATATTGCCAGCCGCGCGATGGAAGCGGGCCGGCTTGGCGGCTTTGATGTCGTCATGCTCGATACCGCCGGCCGGCTCTCCATCGACGAGCAGTTGATGGCCGAGATCGCCGATATCAACCGCGAAACCAATCCGATAGAAATCTTGCTGGTCGTCGATGCGCTGACCGGGCAGGATGCGGTGCAGACGGCGGAGAAATTTAAAAGCCGCGTACCCGTCACCGGGATCGTCATGACACGGATTGACGGTGATGCGCGCGGCGGCGCCGCATTGTCGATGCGCGCGGTCACTGGCGCGCCGATTAAATTTATCGGCGTCGGTGAAAAGTTGGACGAGCTCGACACGTTCGAGCCGGAGCGCATGGCCGGCCGCATTCTCGGCATGGGCGACATTGTTTCGCTGGTGGAAAAAGCCAGCGAGGAAATGGATGTCGAAAAAGCCAAGAAGGCCGCCAAGAAGATGGCCAAAGGCGAGTTCGACATGAACGATCTTGCCGATCAGTTCCGCCAAATGCGCAAAATGGGCGGCATGGGCGCGATCCTCGGGCTGATGCCCGGCATGGGCAAAATGAAGAAAATGGTCGATCAGGCCGGCGGCCTTGAAGACAAAGAAATCGTTCATCAAGAAGCGATCATCTCTTCCATGACGAAAGCCGAGCGCAAGACGCCGAAGCTGCTCAATGCGAGCCGTAAAAAGCGCATCGCGAGAGGCTCCGGCACCAGCGTTCAGGAAATCAACAAGCTCGTCAAAGCCCACCGTCAGATGGCGGACATGATGAAGAAAATGGGCAAAGGCGGCATGAAAGGCATGGCCAAACAGCTTGCCGGGATGGGCGGAATGGGTGGCGGGATGCCGGGCGGCGCCCCGGACCCGGCGCTGCTGGAAGCGGCAAAAGGCGGAAAAGGTCAGGGGTCGGAAGAAGTTGATTTCGACGCGATCGAAAAAGCGCTGTCAGGGCAGGCGCCTATGCCGCCGGGGCTAGCCGGTCTACCCGGTTTGGGGAAGAAGAAGTGACCCCATCAACCCAAACCATCCTCAAACGCTTTGACCAACCCGATGAGATTCGCAAATTCTCAAAAGGCAAATTCGAGATCGTGCATATTGGCGGGATGACCATCGGGCGCGCGACATACCAGCCCGGCTGGAAATGGTCCGAAGATGTCGGCAAGGCCATGGGCGATGCGTTCTGCACCATCGAGCATGTCGGCATGGTTGTTTCCGGCTGCGCCACCGCCGCGATGAAAGACGGCGAGACGCATGAGATGCGCGCCGGCGATATTTTTTACGTGCCGTCCCACCCTCACGACAGCTGGGTGGTTGGCAATGAGCCCTACGTCTCGTTCCATTTTCTCGGTGCGGACAAATACACTACTGAAAAATCTGAATAGAAAGAAGGAAGACCAACATGTCACTGAAAATCAGACTCGCCCGGGGCGGCGCGAAGAAACGTCCCTATTACAATATCGTTGTTGCGGATTCGCGCATGCCGCGTGATGGCCGCTTCATCGAGAAGGTTGGACATTACAATCCGCTGCTCGCCAAGACGGATGAAAACCGCGTGGCGTATAATGAAGAGCGCATCAAACATTGGCTCGGCGTCGGCGCCAAACCGACAAACCGCGTCGCGCGCTTCCTGGCTGCGAACGATCTCGTAAAATGGGAACACGGCAATAACCCCAATAAAGGCAAGCCCGGCGAGAAAGCCCAAGAGCGCGAGCAGGAAAAGAAAGACAAAGCAGAAGCCGTTGCCGCAGCGCTTGAAGAAGCCAAAAACGCACCCGTAGAAGCGCCTGCGGAAGAAGCGCCCGCTATGGACGAAGCGGCGGCTGAACCCGCCGGAGACAAAGCAGAAGCCTAGACCATCGGGCGATTAGGAGAAAAAAGTAAGGGGGCGGTTCACAGGCTGCTAGGTTGAACGCCTCCGCTTTTGGTTTCTCTTATAAAAACGCCGTGCGTCTTTGCGCGATGTTCACGTTCAGTCACTGAAGGGTCGCCAGAAACGGCCCGGTTCAATCTGCCGATTTACGTTGTTTGCGTTCAGGAAACTCATCGACAAACGCCGGGTCTTCAATCTCCAGAAAGGCGGCGATCTCTTCTTTGCGGCTCCAGATTTCATCATAATCGACGAAAAGAAGATGCGGCAGGCCGGCTTCGGACCAGCTGCGCTTTTGCGCATCGAC
Organism: Hyphococcus sp.; assembly: GCA_021776375.1. Taxonomy (GTDB): domain Bacteria; phylum Pseudomonadota; class Alphaproteobacteria; order Caulobacterales; family Parvularculaceae; genus Hyphococcus. The sequence continues at coordinate 45,521 of JAJFGA010000001.1, forward strand.
CGCGCGTGCGAAATGGCGGTGTTTGGCGTCGCCTTTCGCCAGAAGGCCGGCGACGCAGCCTAGCTTGCAGCAATGGTGATCAAGGTAACCGCGACGCTCCAGGCTTTTGGATATTTCCCCGGCGTCGCCAGAAACAAAAAGCACCGCAACCGCATTGCCAGGAAACGCTCGTGGCGGGCGTGGAAGGTGCTTTAGGTGATCGTCATCGCCAAAATGATTAGTGGATTTGAAGCGGCGGATATGGTGCATCAGGAAAGTCGTCCCGACACCGCCGGGTGAAATAACCAACACCGGCGCCCAACTGTCAGGCGTCGGCAGCCAGAATTTTCGGGCAATAGTCCTGCCGAGTGTGCGCATAGGCCGTGGTATCTGGTTCACATGACCGCCTGTAGTTTAAGATCCTGCCTAATGGAAGTGGCCTTGAGAGACAATCGCGCCGATAGGCGGTCTTGGATGGCGCCCGCTGACTAGCATGACGAGCCCGCACAGTTTCTGGCGCTAGACTTTCAGCGCCTAGGATTGGTTGCGGGAACGATGATGGAAAATCCATCGAACTGATATTCAAAAGCGCCGTCTGTTTCCACATAGGCGGCGCTTTTTGAGTCTATCGTCTCGAACGCACCCTGAACACGGCTGAGATATGCGGGCTCCGCCACCGGGACATTATGCGCCGTCAGCAAATGATCGACCTCCGGTTCAAGTGCGGCGAGCCGGTCAATCGACGCCATATAGTCGGCGACGTTTGAGCCCTTGAGGTGGGCGTAGAGCGGGGCCAGATAAAATGTGTCGCCGGTAAACAACCTTCGCCCCGCGCGGTCGAGAAGACAAATCGAATCCGGCGAATGGCCAGGCGTCACTAAGATTTCAAGCCGCCGTTCGCCAAGATCGATAATGTCGCCATCCTCGAAGAGTGTCGTTACCTGATAGGGATGGATTTTATAGGCCTCCGGATCAAACCCATCCGGGGTTTTCTTCCACAACCAGTCGCCGGTTACATAGCGGGCGACTTTTTCAGGTCCGGCGCCTTTCGCTTGTGCGTGGGCATAGTCAACGTCAACGCCGCCAATTTCTGAAAACTCATAATTGCCGCCAATGTGGTCGTAATGGCCGTGGGAATTTAAAACCATAACGTCGAGATTGGTGAGGCGTGTGATAACCGGGCGAAGCTTGGCAATGCCGAGCCCCGTGTCGAACAGCAACGCCCGCGTCTCGCCGACAATCAGGAACGAAATGACTTCCTCAAACTGGCCCGGCTCGTAAATCGCATAAACATCGGAAAATACTCGGTAGACTTCAAACCACTCAAGGTCATCGGCGACGCGCTCGTAATTCGCCCATTGCGCCCGCGGAAGCTTTTCCCGCCATTTTGCAGTGTCGCCGCCGCGGCCTTCGACTTTTTGTGTATCGCTGTTGGTGCGCGTGTTCTCGTCGGCGCAGCCAAACGTCAGCACCGCCACGGCGAATAAAACCCCGGCTGCTCCTGAATTTATGTGTTTTCTCGCCATATCAACAGTTTATCGTACCCAATGGCGTGGGGGCAAGCACGATAAGCCTTGCTCGATTGAGACGGCCTGCCGGCCTACTGGTCTGGCAAGGGCTGCGTCAGCGGGCGGTTTTTCAGGCGCGGCTTTTTCTTGCGCTTGAGGGGATCGATTATGTATGGCCGTCTGAGAAGGTTGGCGCCAAGCGTTCCGCGCGTAAGGCGCACGGCGTCGTCAAACATATTTTTCAGCCCTGCCTGGGTAAGCGCGGAACATTCCCGATAAACCAGCCCCAAGGACCGGGCGCGGGCTGCGCCTTCCGAAGCGCTTTTGGCGAGTTTTGCGGCGTTGCGGTCGGCGCGCAAATCGGTTTTAAACCCGGCCAGCAAGATAGGCGCGCCCGGAACATGGTGACGAATTTCCGGTATCCATTTGCTGGAGACGTTGTCGAAGCTGGAGGGGGAGATAATCGAATAGGCGATGATGAAGACATCCGTCTGCGGATAGCTTAAAGGCCGCAGGCGATCATAGTCCTCTTGGCCTGCCGTATCGAACAACTCCAGGTTCGTCATTTTACCGTCGACGGTTGCGTTGACGCGAGTCACGTCAAAGACTGTCGGAATATACTCCGTCGGAAAGGCGTTTGTAGAATAGGAAATGATAGCGCTTGTTTTGCCGACGGCGCCATCTCCGACGACCACCAGTTTCGTGTGTCCTGTTTTAGCCTGTGCGGAAGCGGCAAAGCCGCCCGTAAGACCGAATACGACCCCCGTTTTGAGTAGTTTGCGCCGTTGCATATGGGCCTCCCGTTAGAGTGGCGATACAACCGCCATTTCCTGAGTCATGACCAATTTTGAAGCATCATACGCGATCAAGCGGACTTTAGAAGGAAGAACTCCGCCAGCGGCGATGAATTTGAGCATGGGCTCCATTATGGGGAGCCGCCTCAAGGCGCGCCGACAAAGAGGTTCGCCGGAGCAACGCCTGGCCTAAGAATTACGCCGAATGATGGGGATTTTCAGCAGCGCACTTGCTCGAAGGGGGCGGGCCCGCCTAATGTCATCCGCAATTTTTCTAATCAAGCGCCGGCCACGGGGCGGCATAAGGGGTACTGAGCGGCATGGAAAGTTTCTACACCGGCGTTGATAATGTTAGCGGCTTCATCTGGGGCGGCACATGGAATGGAGCCGTTATATTGCCGCTCGCGCCCATGGTGGTTGTGCTCTTGGGCACTGGGCTGTTCTTTATGATCCGGCTTAAAGGTTTGCCGATAAGGCGGTTGATCCCTGCCTTCGTCAACCTGTTTACCGGCAGCCGCAAGGCAAGTACTGACCCAGACGCCAGCGGCGAGATCACGCCGTGGAACGCGCTTTCAACGGCGCTGTCCGGCCAGGTCGGCACCGGCAATCTCGCTGGCGTTGCGACCGCGATCACGCTTGGCGGGCCCGGTGCGATTTTCTGGATGTGGGTGACGGCGCTGTTCGGCATGGCGGCGTCATTTGCCGAATCGAGCCTTGCGGTGAAGTATCGCGAAACCCATCCCGACGGCCACGTTCATGGCGGGCCGATGTTCTACATCAAGAACGGCCTCGGCAAGAAGTGGGGGTGGCTTGCGGTCTTCTTTGCGCTTGGAACGATTTTTTCCGCCATCGTCACCGGCAATATGACGCAAGCCAATTCCATCGCAACGGCTGCGGAGGCGGCCGCGGGTATCCCGACCTGGATTTCCGGCGCCGTCATCGCGGTTCTGGCTTTCATCGTCATCATTGGCGGCATCAAATCCATCGGCTCCGTTGCCGGTAAAGTCGTGCCGGCGATGGCGCTCGGTTATATTGTTGTTGGCGTCATTATGCTGATCATTAACGCTGAGCATGTGCCGGCGGCGTTCATGGAGATATTCACTTACGCATTTGGTCTCGAACAGGCCGGTGGCGGCGTTGCCGGTTTTGCGGTGTTGCAGGCGGTGCGGTTTGGCGTTGCGCGCGGGCTATTTTCAAATGAAGCCGGGCAAGGCTCAACGGCGATTGCCCATGCGGCGGCGAAAACCGACGATCCGGTGCGCCAGGGTGAGATCGCCATGCTCGGTTCATTCATCGATACGATTGTGATTTGCACCATGACGGCGCTGGTTATTTTGTCGGTGAAGGGGCAGTTCCCAGGTGTTGACGGCGCTGTAGTGGATTATGCTTGGCAATCCACCTTGCAAGGGGCGCAGGTGACAACGGCCGTGTTCAGCCAGGGCATGCCGTTTGGCGGTATTTTCATTGCGGTCGCACTCGCGCTGTTTGCATTCACGACCATTCTTGGCTGGTCCTATTACATGGAGCAGGCGGCGACCTATCTGTTTGGCGACTGGATCGCCAAACCCATGCGCTTTATTTGGGTTAGCATGGTGTTTATCGGCGCGCTGCAGCAAATCGATTTTATCTGGAAGTTTGGCGATCTCGCTAACGCTTCCATGGCCTTCCCCAACCTGATTGCGATCTTGCTGTTGAGCCCCGTCGTGGTGGCGATGGCGCGTGAGAAGGGGCGTCTAAAATAACGTCAAATTTCCGGTGAGTTGATCGCGGGCTTCTTGCCCCGCGATCCACGCGCGGGTTAGTCTGTGTAAAAGAGGCAAAGGAGTTGGCCCAGTGAAACGAGTGGTTGCGTATTTGGCGGGGATGTTGGTTTGCGGCTCTAGTGCGTTCGCGCAAGACCGCGCCGCGTCTGACGGGGTCTATGTCCGCATCGGCGGCGGCGTATCCTTCGCCTCCGACTGGAGCCAGGATTATACCTTCAATCCTAATGTCGCGTTTGCCGGCGGGCCGCCCACCGGGCAGACGCTCGCGAATGGCGACGGCTATGTCATCGGCGGAGCCATCGGTTTTGACTACGCCGACGGCATCCGCACCGAGCTCGAATATCGCTACGCCTCGACCAGTATCGACACCGTCACCATCAACGATCCGTTGCTCGGGCCGACCCTGGCGACGCCGGTCAATGACGAGATTAATGTGCATTTTCTGATGTCGAATTTTTATTTCGACTGGCGCAATGACAGTCGCTTTACGCCGTTTATTGGCGGCGGCGTCGGCGGCGCCTTTGTTGAAAACGAAACCGGCGCCCGCGACGCTGCGCTCGCCTACCAAGGTCGCGCCGGCGTCTCATTTGATGTCGGCGGCGGATTTTCCCTCGATACCGAATACATCTATCTTCGCACCAGTAAATTATCCTACGGTCCGGAAGACGAAGATTTCACCGCAGCCGGTCCGGTCGGTCCGCGCATCGATGGCGACCGCTATGAAGCCTCGAATGTGATGGTCTCTGTGCGCAAACAATTCTGATCCGTCTGAGCGGCTACCATGGCTAGCAATGTAGCTGGGCAAATATATCGCGGCCCGAAAACCCCGCAGCGGCTTTCAAACCTCATCGCCATCGGCTAGACCGGCGCAGCACAATCCATAGGCGGCGCTGAGGCGCGGCTATTTCAAGGAGATATTCGCATGGCTCGTAGAAAACTCGCAATGATCGGCGCCGGCATGATCGGCGGCACGCTCGCCCACATAGCCGCCCAGAAAGAGCTTGGCGATGTTGTCCTGTTCGACATTGTCGAAGGTATTCCGGAAGGAAAAAGCCTTGATATCGCTGAATCCTCGCCGGTTGACGGTTATGATTCGCGCCTTAAAGGCACACAAGATTATGCCGATATTGCCGGCGCTGATGTCTGCATCGTCACTGCAGGGATTGCCCGCAAGCCCGGCATGAGCCGTGATGACCTTGTCGCCATCAACCTTAAAGTTATGAAAGCGGTTGGCGAGGGGATCGCCAAACATGCGCCGGATGCGTTGGTGATCTGCATCACCAATCCGCTGGATGCAATGGTCTGGGCGTTGCAGAAATTTTCAAGGTTACCGCACAATAAAGTCGTCGGCATGGCCGGCATTCTGGATTCAGCGCGCTTCCGGTATTTCCTCTCAGAAGAGTTCAACGTTTCGGTCGAAAGCGTCACCGCATTTGTGCTTGGCGGCCATGGCGACACCATGGTGCCGCTGATCCGTTATTCAACGGTTGCAGGTATTCCGCTTCCAGATCTTATTGATATGGGCTGGACGACACAGGAAAAAATTGACGCCATTGTTGATCGTACGCGCAAAGGCGGGGGTGAAATCGTTGGCTTGCTGAAAACCGGTTCAGCGTTTTACGCGCCGGCGGCGTCAGCCATTCAAATGGCGGAGAGCTATTTGAAGGACAAAAAAGTGGTTGTTCCCTGCGCTGCGCACCTTTCTGGTCAATATGGTTTGAGCGACATGTATGTCGGCGTGCCAGTGGTGCTGGGCGGTGAGGGTGCGGAGCGCATTGTTGAGGTCAAGCTCAACGAAGAAGAAAAAGCGATGTTCGACAATTCGGTCGCAGCGGTTCACGAATTGATGGAAGCCTGCATCAAGCTGGATCCGAGCCTGGGTTAATGCGCCAAGGTTAAAGACCAAGCCTATCGGCCGGAATAAAACCCGTGCCGGTAGCGCCGCGACGGATAAGCTTTGCCGGAATAAAACCCTTGCCTGCGCAACCCGCGAAAGGAACGCCAGACTAATTTTGGCGCTGCAATCTCAATACGGATGATACGGTTTTGTGTAAGCTCAGCCGGCTGGGTCTCGTCGCTCGGCGTAGCTTTGCTTCCGCGAAACAGATGAACCCCGTTGAGCTCTTCAAACGAGACCCCTTGTGTCATCGCCGAGCGCTCATTGGCGCCGCCGGCGGTTAATATTTCTGATCCCGGATGTGCGGATGCGTCAGCGACGATCAAGCTTGTGCAGGCCGCACCTGCGAGGATGAATGTTAGACGCATATTCTAGTCTCCTGCTCACATCCCAGCAGCCTGCTCCGCTGACGAGGCTTTCGCAAGCGCTGGCCCATGTTTAGCATGCGCTTCGTCAAGATTTCTTCGGTTCCGACATCTTTGCGGCGAGGCGGCGGCAATATTTCGCCCATCGCGCGTATTGTAAGCCGCGCGCATCACGATAAGACGGTATGCCATGAAGTTCCTCTATTCCCACCGGACGCGCTCTGCCGACGGCCAATATGTACATATCCGTGAACTGACGGATGCACTGCGCGCGCGCGGTCACGATATTGTCATGGCTGGTCCGCGCGGCGAGAAGGAAAGCCTTTCGAAGGATCTGAACGCTGGCGGCGGGCAGTGGCGCTCGGCGCTGCCGGGCGCGCTCTATGAGCTGGGCGAGCTTGCCTATTGCGCGCCGGCTTATTGGCGGCTTAGGAAATTATATTCAAGCGTCCGGCCTGATATTCTCTATCAACGCTACAATCTTTTTTACTATCCTGGCGTCTGGTTGAGGCAGGCGAAAAACATCCCGCTGATGATTGAAGTGAATGCACCGCTTGCTGAAGAACGCGTGCGTCACGGCGGGCTTAGCCTTGAAGGTGCGGCGCGTAAAAGCGAAGCAGCAATCTGGCGCGCCGCCGACATGGTGTTGCCGGTGAGCAATGTGATGGCTGCGAAGGTCCGCGCGGCGGGCGTGCCGGATGAGAATATTACGGTTATTCAAAATGGCGCCAGCGAAGATTTTTTAGCCCCCCATGATGGGGGCGCTGTTCGCGCCCGCTACAATCTTGAAGGCAAGCTAATCCTCGGATTTTCCGGTTTCGTGCGCGACTGGCATGGTGTCGACCGGGTTGTCAGGGCGATTGCGAGACAAAACCGCCCTAATCTGCATTTATTACTGGTCGGAGACGGGCCGGCGCGGGCAGGGCTGGAGGCATTGGCGCGTGAGCTTGGCGTTGCCTCGCAGCTTACCATCACTGGCGTCGTACAGCGCGGCGAGATGCCGGATCACATTGCTGCATTTGATATTGCGTTACAGCCGGCGGTGACGGAATACGCCTCGCCGTTAAAGGTCTTTGAATATATGGCGCTCGCAAAACCGATCCTGGCGCCGGCAAGCGTCAATATTTGCGAAGTGCTCAAAGACCAGGAAGACGCAGCGCTATTCGCTGAACAAAATGGCGCCGATTTTGATCATATACTGGAGGCGCTGATCGCAGATGAGGGTTTGCGCGCCCGGCTCGGTGCGGCGGCGCGGGCTAGCCTTATTCGTCAGGATTTAACCTGGGCCGGCAACGCCAGACGCGTAGAAGCGATAGCGCAAACGCTTCTCGGAAGAAAATTTACAGGAGACAAGATATGACCATCCGTATCGAGACGGACCGTTTGATTTTACGCCCATTGGAGCCCGGCGATGCCGATGCGCATATTGAGATGATGGGCGATGCAGATGTTGCCTCTTTCCTTACGGCGGACAAAACGCCCGCGTCGCGAGAAGATCGATGGCGGCAATTCGCCAGCTATCTTGGCCACTGGCAAATGCTTGATTTTGGCTGGTTTTCTGTTCTCGAAAAAGACACCGGCGAATGGGTCGGCCGCGTCGGCCCGTGGATGCCGGAGGGCTGGCCGGGCCTTGAATGCGGCTGGTCGATAGCGCGCGAATATTGGGGCAAGGGCTATGCGCCAGAGGCAGCGATCGCCTCGATCAAATGGACATTTGAGAAGTTTCCAGATCTTGACCGGATCATATCGGTAATCGATCCGGACAATCAAAATAGCCAGGCGGTGGCGCGCAAGATCGGCGAAGAAAATACTGGTGAGGAATATGATTACTGGGGCTTCAAACTCGAGATTTGGGCGGCGGAGCGCAATGTGTGGCTCGACCAATTCGGGTGAGTCCCGCCTTGTTGACGTTGTGTGGAATCTGGTGAGGATGGCGTCAACAAAACAGACGGGATTTTGTAAAATGTTGAACAGGAAATTCGGCGTCCACATAGCGCTTGTTGCTGGGCTGTGCGCGGCGGCCTCTGCCGACCTGGCGGTGGCGCAGGACGATGAAGACAAATTCACCACAGCCAAACAAGAACAAACCGCAAAGCGGCTGATCGGGGAAGGGCTGAAGAACGACACCGCCTGGACGCTGCTTGAAAGCCTGACGACGGAGATCGGCCCGCGCCTGGCCGGGTCCGATGCAGAAGCGCGCGCCCGCCTTTGGGGTGTTCAGACGTTGAAGCGGTTGGGATTTAGAAACGTTCGCATAGAGACGTTTGAATTGACTCATTGGAGCAGGGTCTCCGAACGCGCCGAAATTGTCTCGCCATTTCCGCAGAGGCTGGTCATCACCGCGCTTGGGCATTCGCCGTCAACACCGGCCGGCGGGGTAATCGGCGAGGTGGTGCGGTTCGAAACCCTCGATGCGCTTGAGACAACCCAGGTCGATCTCAACGGTAAAATTATCTTTGTCGATGAACCGATGACCCGCACGCAAGACGGGTCAGGCTATGGAGCGGCAGTGCAAAAGCGCAGCCGCGCAGCGGTCGTCGCTGCTGAGAAAAACGCCGTCGCCGCGCTCATCCGTTCGGTCGGTACTGACAGTCACCGCAACCCCCATACCGGCGGCTCTGTTCGTGGCGGCGCAGAGTTGGCGCCTGCGCCGACCGCAGCGCTTTCCAATCCGGATGCAGATCAATTAGCGCGGGCATTGAAGCTTGCAAAAGAACCGGTGCGCGTTCTGCTCGATATTCAAACTGAGTTTGAAAAATCGGCGATCTCAGGCAATGTGATCGGAGAAATTCCCGGCAAGAGTGAGGAGCTTATTGTTGTCGGCGGCCATCTTGATAGCTGGGATTTGGGCACCGGCGCCATTGACGATGGGGCGGGGGTCGCGATCACTGTGGCGGCGGCAAAGCTGGTCGGAGACCTTAAAGGCAAGCCGGCCCGCACCATTCGTGTCGTCATGTGGGGGGCGGAAGAAACCGGCCTTTGGGGCGCAAAGGCTTATGCTAAGGCGCACGAAAAAGAGCTGGCGCAGCATGTTCTGGCGGCCGAATCCGATTTTGGCGCGGGGCGCATCTGGAAGTTTCAGACACGTTTTGGCGAGACAATGCTCGCAAAGGCTAAGCCCTTTCAGCAGCTGTTGCATCCGCTTGGCATCGGCGCCGGCGACAATCAGGCTTTCGGCGGGCCGGATGTATCGCCTCTAAGCGCTGCTGGCGTTCCCGTGATTGATCTTTATCAGGACGGGTTGGATTATTTTGATCTCCATCACACGCCAGACGATACGCTCGACAAAGTTGATCCGAAGGCGGTTCAGCAAAATGTCGCCGCTTGGGCGGCGACCATCTATCTCGCCTCGGAAATGGATGGCGGCTTTCGCGACGGGACGGATTGATTGGCAACAACATTTGTACGCCGGCTATCTTCCTACGTAGAAGAAAACCGAAAGCGGCACGCATTCGCGCCTGTCGCCATGCAAGAGGCGTGTTCGACTTCCGCGCCCGCCGCCTCACGTAAGAAGGCAAGGTCGAGCGCACACACGTCCGGATGCGTCTTGGCGAGCGTATGATAGATGCAGTTGTAGGCGCGGATTTCAGGCGGCGCTTGCAGGCCGGCTGATGCATCGACCTCTGCATCGAAACCCAGCTCCTGCAGAATGGTGGCAATGGCGTGAATGCGCGCGTCGAGATCTTTACCGTTTAGGCGGGGCGCGCAATCTTGCGCCAGTTTGCGGCCAATTTGTTCCAGAATAGTGTGGGTTTGCTCAGCACCCAGAGCGCCGATCAGCGCTTCGAGTGCATGTAACGAAAATGCATCATAGTTTTTTGGAAACCGGTGTAACCCGCTTTCCGTTAGCGCGTAGACCCGCCCGGGCCGCCCGCCGGTCGCGACAACATCGTTGCTGGCAATATGGCCGTCGCGTTCCAGCGCAGTCAAATGTTGGTTAACAGCGGTTCGTGTGACGCCGATTTCACCAGCGATACGATCAACGGTCAGGCCGGGCTTGTTGTGTAGCAAAAGCCGCAACAGGGCGCTTTGTGTTGCACCAAAACCGGCCACTGGCTCCGTACTTTCTAACGCCTGTTCAGTTTTTCGTGACATCGGGTCCGCCTGTGTTGCGTTCTATCATCATATAATGTAGTTATGACATATAAATATGTTATAACTGAGTAAACTTAAGACTCTCCCATGGCCTACGGCGGCGATCATGCAGCCGCCGGCCGCATCAAAACAAAGGAATTCGACGATGTTTCGTAAAATTTTTCTATCATGCGCCGCCGGGCTGCTTGCCGTTCTGGGCGCCTCGTCTGCAAATGCTGAAGATGGCGGTCTTAACGATATGCAAATTGCTCATATCGCTTATGTCGCCGGTCAGATCGACATTCAATACGCCAATATTGCGCTGGAACGCTCTCACAATACCGATGTTCGCGCTTTCGCCGAAACGATGCTACGGGATCATAAATCGGTCAATGACGCCGCTCTCGCCTTACTTGAAAAGCTTGGCGCCTCGCCAGAGGACAACCCGACCAGCCAGTCGCTGCAAGCGTCGGCCGCCGCCAAGCGCGCCGAACTGAAGGCGTTGAAAGGCGCGGCGTTTGACCGCGCCTATGCAGCCAATGAGCTTGCCTATCACCAGTTCGTCAACAAAACCGTTGAGGGCACGTTTATTCCGGCAGCGCAAAACGCAGAATTCAAGGACCTTCTCGGCGTCGCCTTGGCGACCTTTAAAGTTCATGAAGGTCATGCTGAAGCACTAGTTGGAAAATTGGGCAAGTGATGGCCAGCCTGGGCGTTAAAGTAATGAGACCGGGGTTATGGATTGGTCTCGGCGTGATGATCGCTGGCGGTGTGTTATCGCTGGCGACATCGGCGGCGGCGGAAACCCATGTGGTGGAAATGCGCGGCTTTGAGTTTTTTCCAGCGGAGGTCAACGTTGCTATTGGTGACACCATCGTCTGGGTAAACAAAGACGTCGTCCCTCACACGGCAACGGCTGGAGACGGTGCGTGGGATTCCGGGTTGATGGAAACGGGCGATGAATTTTCACTGGTCGTGGAAGATACCGTCAACGTTGGCGATTATGTCTGCACGTTCCACCCAACCATGGTCGGCGTGATCAGCGTCGATTAAATATCTGAGCGAACAAGTCACCATCGCTTGCGGTGGTGACGATCCCTTCGCGGCGTACTAGACTGCGTTCACTTTTTGTCGAATCTGGAACGCAGTCTAGATTCTTTAGTGGTCGCGTGTTCGAACCCAAAAACCGCCTACACTTTTTGTGAACACGCTATATGCTGGCGCGCGGCGAAGGGATTTTTTATGGATGGTGATTTGAGGGCTGGCGCTGGCGCGCGGATTTGGGCGCGCGAAGACATTGAAGCGTTGATGGCGCTTGCCTTCACGGAGTTGATCTTTCGCGCGGCGGAGATCCATCGTCAGAATTTTAATCCAACCGAAGTTCAAGCCTCCCGGCTGATGTCGATTAAAACTGGCGGCTGCCCCGAAGATTGCGGCTATTGCAGTCAGTCAGCGCATTTTAAGACCGGGCTGAAAGCCTCAAAAATGACTGCCGTGGGTGCTGTTGTTGCGGAGGCCAAGCGCGCAAAAATAGAAGGCGCTTCACGATTTTGCATGGGCGCGGCGTGGCGCTCGCCCAACGCCCGTGACATGGCGGCTTTGTGCGAGATGGTGGGGGAGGTCAAAGCGCTCGGCCTTGAGACCTGCATGACGCTTGGCATGTTGTCGGATGAACAAGCCGCGCAGCTTAGCGAGGCCGGCCTTGAATATTACAATCATAATATCGACACCTCGCCGGAATATTATAACCGTATGGTCTCGACACGGACGTTTAAGGATCGCATCGATACGCTGGAGCGGGTCCGCAAATCCGGCATGAAAGTTTGCTGCGGCGGCATTGTCGGCATGGGCGAGGCGGCCGAAGACCGGGTCGGGTTTCTGCTGGCGCTCGCCAATATGGCGCCGCCGCCGGAGTCAGTCCCGATCAACGCCCTGATGCCAATAGAGGGAACCCCGCTTGGCGACGCCGAGCCGATTGCAGCCATCGAGTTCGCCCGCCTCATCGCTGTCGCGCGCATTCTGATGCCGACTTCGTATGTGCGATTGTCGGCAGGCCGCGAGAACATGAGCGATGAAGCCCAGGCGCTGTGTTTTCTTGCGGGCGCAAACTCAATCTTCATTGGTGATGAGTTGCTGACAACAAATAATCCGGGTCAGGACAAAGACGCGGCGTTGTTTGAGCGATTGGGTGTGCGGTTGGTGTAGTTATTTTGCGCAGGCGTGCAGCGTTATGGTGTTGTGCTATGCGACAGTAAACTTACCGAGTAATGTGGAGGGTGGCAGTGTTAAGGCAAATGCTTTTAGGTGCGGCTGTTGCGATGCTTACCGGATGTTCGAGCATCCATGATGGTGCGCGCAGCCTTGTATCGAGTGCTACTGATAATATTGCTCCTGAAGCGCCGGACGGCGCCATCCGTGCTGTGCCGATGCCCGCCGCGGCGCTTGACGCCAACAAAACCCTGACGCGGATCATCTTTGCTTCCTGCGGTCATCAAAACGAAGACCAATCGATATGGGACCAGCTCGCCGCCGAAAACCCGGACCTGATCCTCTATGTCGGCGACAATGTTTATGGCGATGCGCGTTTTGACGATCCGTCGCTGCCGACGCTGAAGGCGGCCTATATGCGCCTTGCGCAGTCCGAGCCGTTTTCCAGAGCCCGCGCTGCCGCGCCGATGCTGACGGTCTGGGACGATCATGATTATGGCGCTAATGACGGCGGGAAAGACTATCCGTTTAAAGAACAATCAGAGGCGTTGTTTGAATATGTCTGGGCGCTGCCCAAAGATGATCCGCGCCGCGCCCATCCGGGTGCGTACGGCTCATGGATGATAGGGGCTGAGGATGGCCGGCGCGTTCAAATCATCATGCTCGATACGCGCTATTTTCGCTCGCCGCTGAAGCGGACCGATGAGCCTGGCGCAAAAGGCAAGGAGCGCTATGTTCCCGATCCCGACCCTTCAAAAACCATGCTTGGCGATGCGCAATGGGCGTGGCTGGAAGCGGAGTTGAAAAAGCCCGCAGATTTGCGCCTTCTCGTCTCATCGGTGCAGGTTATTTCTGACGGCCATGGCTGGGAGGGGTGGAAAATGCTGCCCGCAGACCGCAGCCGTCTTTACACAGTAATCGATGAGACGGATGCGGATAATCTCATCATCCTTTCCGGCGACCGCCACTCGGGATCGCTCTATCGCAAACAGGGCGTCAATGCGCATTCATTGTTTGAGGCGACATCGTCGTCGTTAAACCTGCCGGCTTCGAAGTGGCGCGCCGAATCTGGCGAGTCCTGGGTTGAGCCGGGGCCAAACCGTATTTCGGAAATGTATTACGACGTCAATTACGGGGTGATTGATATTGATTGGGAAAAGGGCGCCGTTGACGTCGCAATTCGCAATGGGACGGGTGAAACTATGATGAACGAAACGGTCGCGTTTGCGCATTCGCAGTAGCTAACAAAAAACGGCCCCGAAGGGCCACTTTTAAATTCCTGATTTTCGCTCGCTCTACTTCGCGGCTTTCTTGCCGCGACGGTCGACCTTTTCTTTGATGCGTGCGGATTTTCCGCGGCGCTCGCGCAGGTAATAAAGCTTCGCGCGGCGCACCTTGCCGCGGCGGACAACGTCGATGCTATCGACCAGCGGCGAGTAGATCGGAAACACCCGCTCAACGCCTTCGCCGAACGAGATTTTGCGGACCGTAAAGCTCTCATTGAGCCCGCCGCCCTTGCGTGCGATGCAGACGCCTTCAAACGCCTGGATGCGTTCGCGCTCGCCTTCTTTGACTTTGACATTGACGCGCACGGTATCGCCCGGCGCAAATTCCGGCACTTGTTTGCCTAATTCTTCGATATGCTCTTTTTCGAGCTGCTCGATGATGTTCATCGTTTCGGTTCCTTGTTTTTATCGCGCCGGATAGGACCGTCAGCTAAAAACCTCTCCCAGAGGTCCGGTCGTCGCGTCCGCGTTATTTTTTCCGCTTCTTCGCGCCGCCATTTCGCGATTCTTTGATGATCGCCAGAAAGCAGCACGTCCGGGATCGCCCGGCCTTCAAATTCCCGGGGCCGCGTATACTGGGGGTATTCCAGCAAACCGCCCTCAAAGCTTTCCTCACGCACGGAGGAAGCCGAGCCCAATACCCCGGGGATGAGCCGGACGCAAGCCTCTATAAGGGCCATGGCGGCGATTTCCCCACCGGCCAGGACAAAATCCCCGACTGAGACTTCCTCAATGTCCCGAGCGGCGAAAACCCGCTCGTCTATGCCTTCAAAACGGCCGCAAACGGCAATCAACCCGCCGCCGCTGGCCAGCGTGTGGGCGCGCGCTTGCGTAAGTGGGGCGCCGCGCGGGGTCAGACAGACAATTGGTCTGCCGTCTTTCGGGACCGCGTCGATCGCCTGGGCCAGAATATCGGCGCGCATTACCAGTCCGGCGCCGCCGCCAGCGGGCGTGTCATCGACCGAGCCATATTTATTGTCGGAAAAGTCACGGATATTAAGCGTGTCGAGCGCCCAATGGCCTTCCGCCCGGCCGCGCCCCAGCACCGAAGCGTCGAGCGGGCCGGGAAACATCTCCGGAAAGAGCGTGAGAACAGTTGCGCGCCACATAAGGGGCTCAGATCGCATGACGGCGCGAGCGGGGCAAGGGAGGCGTTCCGCCTAACCGCCATCCTCGCCAGCTTCAGGGGCGACACCTTCATCAACCACAACCGCCGCCCGCCGCACGGTGATTTTACCGCCCGTAACATCAACGCTCGGAACATTTTCCTTGGTGAAGCGCACCAGCCGCATGCCGTTTAATCCCGGAATGCCCATAAGTTCGATGACGTCGCCGGCGCCGAAATTATAAACCGCGTTGACGGCGCCGAGCGGGGCGCCCTCCTCGTCAACCGCTTCCAGGCCGACAAGATCGTTTAAATAAAATTCGTCTTCGTCCGGCGCGGGGAGTTTGTCGCGGTCCACATAAAAGCGGGCGCCTTTCAAAATTTCTGCGTCCTCGCGGCTGTGGATTTCCGGCGCTCGCACCAGAACAAAGTCCGCTTTCAAGTTGCGTATGACGGTAAGTGTGAACTGGCGCTTGCCGTCTTCGGTCTCAACCGGGCCGTAGGCGGCGATATTGCTCGGGTCTTCGGTGAAGCACTTGACCTTCGCCTCGCCTCTGACGCCATGGGCGCCGGCAAAGGCGCCGAGGCATATGCGGGTTTGGGTAGTGTCGCTCATGGCTGCGCATCCGGCGCGTGTTGTTGAAACAGAACCCCTTTTTCCGCCCACAGGATAACCAGCAACGCGGCGACGCCGAGCCAGGCAAAGCCCATAATAATCGGCGTGGTTGTACCGTCATAATACTGGCCGATAACGCCGCCGAGAAATCCTGCAAGCGTAGTTCCGGCAAACCCGTTTGCCGCTGCGGCAGAGCCGGCGATATGCCCCATCGGCTCCATCGCCAACGCATTTGCATTCGGCCCGATAAGCCCAAGCGCAAAGAATGAGATCGACATAAACGCCATGAACATCATGAAGCTTTCGCCATTGCTGGCGGCGGCAATCAGGTGAAAGAGATTGGCGACGATAAAAATTAGGATCGCCGTATGGGATATCCGCCGCATGCCAAACCGCGAGACCAGGCGTGCATTGATCAGCGTAGCCGCCGCCAGTGAGCCGGCAATGGCCGCAAAGGCGATTGGAAAGCGTTGACCGAGGTTGAAAGTTTCAAGGAAAACCTGCTCAGCGGTGCTGATATATCCAAACAATGCGCCGAAACAAAGGGCTGAGGCCAGCGTATAGCCGATGGCGACCCGGTTGCGGATAAACTCAAGATAGTTTGTGAGAATGGGTCCGGGCTGCAACGGTTTGCGGTGCTCTGGCGCAAGCGTCTCCGGTAGCCGCCAGCCAAGCCATAGCGCCAACACGACGCCATATATAAGCAGTGTAAGGAAAATCCCCCGCCATGGGCCAGCCATGAGAACAAGCTGGCCGAGCCCGGGGGCGAGAATGGGCGCCGCCATGAAAACAGTAATGGCGAGCGACATGACTTCGGCCATGCGGCGGCCCGAACATTGATCGCGAACAATCGCAATTGCAGCGACCCGCGTCGCCGCGGTCGCGACACCCTGAAACGCGCGCGCTGCAAGCAGCAATGCAAATGACGACGCCATAATGGTGAGCGCAGAGCCGACGATATATCCGCCAAGCGCCCACATCAGCACGCGCTTGCGCCCAAAGCGATCGACCATCGGACCGAAGAAAAGCTGGGCGACGCCATTGCCGAGTACATAGACAACGATGATGAGCTGGCGGTCATTACCCTGGGCGGCGCCAAATTCATCGCCGATCAGACCCAGCGCCGGCAGCATCATATCGATCGCCAATGCATTGAGCGCCATCACGCCGGCAACGATGGCGACAAGCTCCGCAAACGCAATGCGCGGCATGACGAAGGGTTTGGTTTCGGCGTCCATCCCCCGGGTTACGCCGCAGGGTATGGTTTTGCAATGGTCTTCAACTGGGATGAGTAAGCGAGCGGTAAAGGGATGCATTGCGCGCGCGATCTGTCTTATAGTGCCCGATGATTTGCAGTAATGGAGGCGCGAAGTGGACCATAAATCAGATAAGTCTGAGCCCGCCGACAATCTGAAGCTTTACTGGCGAGAGAATATAAAACTGGTCTGCGGCCTGCTTGTGATTTGGTTTGCGGTTTCCTTCGGCGCCGGTATTTTGTTTGTTGATATTTTGAACAAGGTGCAACTCGGCGGCGTTCCCTTAGGGTTTTGGTTTGCGCAACAGGGTTCAATCCTGGTTTTTGTTGTGTTGATTTTTGTCTATGTCGGGCGGGTCCACGTCATAGAAAAGCGCTTCGGCGTTAATGACGAATAGCGCGGCCATGGACACGCAAACGCTTACCTATATTTTCGTCGGGTTTTCCTTCGCGCTTTATATTGGCATCGCGATCTGGTCGCGCGCGCGCTCGACAGCTGAGTTCTACGTTGCTGGCGGCGATGTCCATCCGATCGCCAACGGCATGGCTACCGCCGCGGACTGGATGAGCGCCGCCTCGTTCATTTCGATGGCAGGCATCATCGCCTTTTCAGGCTATGATGCGAGCGTTTACCTGATGGGCTGGACCGGCGGCTATGTTTTGCTGGCGCTGTTGCTGGCGCCTTATTTGCGGAAATTCGGGCAGTTCACGGTGCCCGATTTTATCGGCGAGCGCTATTATTCAAAGACCGCGCGCGTGGTTGCTGTGATTTGCCTGATCATCATTTCGTTTACCTATATTGCCGGGCAGATGCGTGGTGTCGGCGTGGTCTTTTCCCGGTTCCTTGAGTTACCCATCGAATGGGGCGTCATTGTTGGTATGGGGATTGTCTTCTTCTACGCCGTTCTTGGTGGCATGAAGGGCATCACCTATACGCAGGTTGCACAATATTGTGTGTTGATATTCGCCTATCTTGTACCGGCGGTTTTTATCTCGATCTTGATGACCGGCAATCCGGTTCCCCAGCTTGGGCTCGGCTCCGATGTCGTCGGCGGCGATGTTTCCGTATTGGCGCGGCTCGACGGCGCGCTTGTCGACCTTGGGTTTACGGCGTTTACGGAAGGCTCGAAATCAAAGCTTGATATGTTTGCGATCACGCTCGCCCTGATGGTCGGCACGGCCGGTCTGCCGCATGTGATTGTACGGTTCTTCACTGTACCCAAAGTCTCCGATGCGCGCCGGTCTGCAGGCTACGCTCTGGTCTTTATCGCCCTTCTTTATACAACCGCGCCGGCGGTTGGCGCTTTCGCGCGGCTCAACTTTATCCATAGTGTCGATGAGCAACCCTATGCAGAGGCGCCCGGCTGGGTGAAAACCTGGGAAGGGATCGGCCTGATTGCGTGGATGGATAAAAATGACGACGGCGTCATCCAATATGGCGCCGGCGCGCCGTTTGAAGGCCGCGCTGATTATACTGGCGAGGCGGGGACGCATGGTGAGCGGTTGCTTGCCAACAAACCGACTGGCGCCGTCAACGAGATTGTTGTCGACCGCGATATTATGGTGCTCGCCAATCCGGAAATTGCCGGCTTGCCGCCATGGGTGGTGGCGCTGGTGGCGGCTGGCGGGGTCGCCGCGGCGCTCTCAACGGCTGCGGGGCTCTTATTGGTGATCTCCGCCTCTATAAGCCACGATCTTTTGAAAAAAACCTTCCGCCCTCAAATTAGCGAACGTGTGGAGCTGCTTGCGGCGCGCGGTTCCGCTGCCGCCGCCATTGTCGTTGCTGGTTATCTCGGGATTAACCCGCCGGGTTTCGTTGCGCAGGTGGTGGCGCTCGCCTTCGGGTTGGCGGCGTGCTCGCTTTTTCCGGCGATTTTCATGGGCATATTCTTTAAAGCCATGAACCGGGAGGGAGCGGTTGCAGGCATGGTGGCCGGGATAATCTTTACTCTGAGCTATATCGTTTATTTCAAGGCGCCCTGGTTCGGTGCGGCCAACGATGCCGATCACTGGCTATTCGGCATTTCGCCGGAGGGCATTGGCGCTGTGGGCATGGCGGTTAACTTCGCCGTAGCGGCGGGAGTGGCGCAATTTACCGCGAAGACGCCTCCTGGCGTGCGCGATATGGTTGATGCGATCCGTATTCCCACTAGCGTGGCGGTGTCAGAAATAAAATCCGGCGCACATTAGCGCTCGGTGTTCTCGCCAATGGCTTCGAGCGCCCGGTTACGGTCCGGGCCGTCGCTGATCGCTTGCGCCGCTTTGCGATAAGCGGCCAAAAGCGCCGGGTCAGTCTTGGCTGCAGCAGCGATTTCCTCCAGGGCCAGACGCTGATCATAGCTCGATTGAAGTTCCGCATAGGCGTCCATCCATGCGCCATCGAAATCGCTATCAGTTGAGAAAAGATCGGCGCT
The DNA here is from genome assembly GCA_021776375.1 of Hyphococcus sp. Classification (GTDB taxonomy): domain Bacteria; phylum Pseudomonadota; class Alphaproteobacteria; order Caulobacterales; family Parvularculaceae; genus Hyphococcus. Next base: position 64,785 of record JAJFGA010000001.1, read on the forward strand.
TGCAGAAAGCACTATCCGCAAATCATGATCGCTTTCGATCTGTCTTCCGGCTGTCATTATCAGGTGGGCGGCTTGCGGCGACGTCAGTGTTTCATTTTCCAACAGCGCTGCCGCGGCGATGCGAAAATCATGGTCGCTTTCGATGCGCTCGAACTTCTCCGTGAGCGTAGTAATTTCAGCTGGTGACAAATCGATCTGCTCAATAAGAGCGATGGCATATCGCCGCCTCGCGCGGTCGCGCGCAAGCGCATCAATTTCATCTAGCACTGAGGCGGCGGCGCCTGTCTTGGTCAAAGCAGCAACGCGCTCATCAGACTTTAATCCACTGATGCGCAGAAATTGTAAAAATAACGCAGTGGCGGCTCTGTCCGTCTCTTCGCCTTTGGGTTGTTTGTCTCCGTTACGATAATAGGCCGTGCGAATGGCGCCGTCGTGATGTTCAAATTTGACGCGCTGTTTCACGCCGTCCTGCATAATTTCGATCTCAAGTTCATCATCGAGCTCGGCAAGCTCAGCGCCAAGATCGTTGAGACCATAGTCGCCGCGCCATTCCGCATTGACTGTGTAGCCGTCATCGTTGAGTGCATATTCGCCACTGTCGCCATTAATCGTGTGGCGCGACGACCGCCCGTTGTTGTCGTCAAACGAGGGCTCTGAGGTGTCGCCTCCAGCGAACAGGGCATAACTCGCAGAAACGACGACAGCGCCGACAGTGAGCAAAGCCAGTATTTTAGTGTTTTTAATCAAGGGTTTTCCTACAAATTGCACGTATAGCAGAATTTGGCGTATTGCGCCTGCTTTGCGTAAATTACTCCGTCAGCCATATTATTCAACACCGGCATTTGCGCCAGTCCCTAATCATCTTCGAGCGCGCGCCGATCCGCGCCAAGATAGGCCGCAGAGCGCATTTCCACCAAGCGCGATGCGGTGCGTTCAAATTCAAATGCGCCGTCACCCGCCCTGTATAGTTCATCCGGCTCGCCGTCCGCAGAACAGACCAGCTTGGTGCGGCGGTCGTATATCGCATCGACCAGCGTAACAAAACGTTTTGCAGCATTGCGTTTGTCGGGCGTCATGATCGGGATATGGTCAATGAACAATGTATCAAAATGGCGGACGAGGGCGATATAATCGCGCGCGCCCAACGGTTGTTCGCAAAGGTCGGAAAATTCAAAACGCGCCGCGCCTCGCGCCGTTCGCGGCGCGGTCAAAACCCGCCCTGATACGGTCAAACCTTGTGAATGTTCGCGGGCGCCGCTGATGATTTTTTTCCATGCTGCGTCCATTGCCTTGTCCGCGCTGCTATCAAGCGGCTGATAATAAACCGGGGCGCCTTCCAGTTTTGCCAGCCGGTAGTCCATTGCCGCCTGCAGATGAAACACGCCAAGCTTAGATTTTATCAGCTCGATGAAAGGTAAAAACAGCTGCCGGTTGAGGCCATCCTTGTAGAGATCATCAGGCGGGCGGTTGGAGGTTGCAACGACGACGACGCCCTTGGCGAACAGCGCCTCAAACAGCCGCCCGAGGATCATTGCGTCGGCGATGTCGGTGACCTGAAACTCATCGAAACATAAAACCAGCGCGCCGCGCGCAATATCATGCGCTGCGGGCGCAATAGGGTCGTCCGGGTTTTTTCTGTTATAGGCTTTGTGGCGCCGCCGCGTCTTCTCATCGGCGTTGCGCCATGCGGCGATGCGGTCGTGAACGTCGCTCATGAATTCATGCAAGTGGACGCGGCGCTTGGCGATGAGGCCGAGATTGTTAAAGAAAATATCCATCAGCAGGGTTTTGCCCCGCCCCGCCGGTCCCCAAAGGTAAAGTCCATCGGGCGCCGCGCCATTGCCGAACACGCCGCGCCGGGGACCGCGATAATTTTTAAGCGCATCATGGAGGGCCTGAAGCCGGTCGGCGGCCTCTTCCTGCGCCGGGTCGGGGTCGAGTGCGCCCTCCTTAATCAGCGCCCGATAGCGCGGCTTTGGCCCCTTTTTCATAATCTCGCCTATAGCCCGGGCCGCGCCCGCCGTCACCCGGAGCCTAACATTGTTGGGTTAATTATGGTTTGCGGCAAAGCGGTTGCGGGTTGCATTGGCGATGGCGACCAGCGACAGCATGACCGGCACCTCCACCAGAACGCCGACGACGGTTGCCAGCGCAGCGCCGGATTGGAGGCCGAACAGGCTGATCGCGACGGCGACCGCCAGTTCAAAGAAATTCGACGTCCCGATCAATGCGCAAGGGGCGGCGATAGCGTGCGGTACTTTCCAAAGCCAGGCCGCCGCATAGGCTGCGGCAAAGATCGCGTAGGACTGAATAATAATTGGTATGGCAATCAATGCAATCAGAAGCGGTTTTTCGACAATGGTTTGCCCCTGAAATCCGAACAATAAAACCACCGTGGCCAATAGGGCGATCACCGAATATGGTTTGAGTTTTGCGGTAATCGTCTCGATAGCGCCGTCTTTATGTCTCAACAAACGGCGCGTCGCCGCGCCGGCGGCGAGCGGTGCAGCTACATAGAGGCCAACGGAAAGGCCAAGCGTTTGCCAGGGTATATCAATATCCGTAACGCCAAGCAGAAAGGCGACAATGGGCGCAAAAGCGAAGATCATGATGACGTCATTCATGCTGACTTGCGCCAGCGTGTAGGTTGGATCGCCCCTGGTCAGCTGTGACCAGACGAACACCATGGCGGTGCAGGGTGCAGCGCCGAGCAGGATCAGCCCGGCGAGATAGCTTTCAGCATCAGCAGGCGCCATCAGATCGGCAAAAATAAACTTAAAGAATAAGATCCCGAGCAACGCCATCGTAAAGGGTTTGATCATCCAGTTTACGACCAGCGTGATAATCAAACCCTTGGGGCGGGCGCTAACCTTGCCAAGGCTGCGCAGATCGACATTGACCATCATCGGATAGACCATCGCCCAGATCAGGACGGCAACGGCAAAATTGATATTGGCGTATTCAAAGCCGGCAAGCGCTTCGAATAAGGGGCTGGCGAAGCGGCCCAGCATGATGCCGGCGAAAATGCAAAGCGCCACCCACAGGGAAAGGTATCGTTCAAAGACTGTCATGTGTGTGCTCTGTTTGGATAAGGTTATTGGCGGGCGGCGGTGTTCTGGTTTTCAGAAAGGAACGCATCAATGCGCGCCTTGATGGCGGTGAAAACCTCTTCAAACGCGGCGCGCTTTTCGGCATCGCTCCCGGTTGCGGCGGCGGGGTCTGGAAAACTCCAATGGCGCTGTTCGGGCGCGCGCCCATTATGCGTTGGCCAGATAGGACAAGCCTCACCTGCCGCATTGTCGCAAACCGTGACCACCACATCCATCACCGGCGCGCTTGGGGCTGCAAATTCGTCCCAGCTCTTGGAGCGCGGGGAGAAACTGATCGGGATGTCATGTGATTTAAGCGTCTCAATGGCAAAAGGATTTGCCGCGCCGGCGGGCTGCGATCCGGCGGAATAGGCCCGCCATTGTCCGCGCCCGGCATGGTTTATATAGGCTTCCGCCATGATCGACCGGGCGGAATTTCCGGTGCACAGAAACAAAATATTGCGCATCAATTCGGCGTGCAGCACGCTTTGGGTGAGGAAGAGGCGTCGCTAGAGGGCGGGCTCTGGTTAAGAATTTCGCGGTCCGGCTCGCCGCCATAGGCGTCGCTCTCGCCAAAGGTCTGGAATAGTTCCCACACTGCGCCTTGTGGGTCTCGCGCCCAGAATTTATTGCTTTTGGCGTAACAGCAGGTGGTGTCTTCTTCCGCCATCAACGATGCGCCGCTCGCGCGCAGTCGGTTCGCGACCTCATCGAGTTCTTCGCGGGTCTCGATTGAAATCCCCGCATGATCGACGCCCTCGCTGCCGCCATGAGCGGAGAGGGAGATGTTCGCGCATGGATCGTCCAGCAGCCATTTGGCGTAGTCGTCCTCAAGCTTGGACGGCGCCTGTCCGAACATCGCCGTATAAAATGCGACCGACTGGTCGAGGTCTTGGGTTTTGATGTGGATGTGCAGTCTTTTCATGATGCTTGCTCCTTGATGATATAGGGTCCGCAAAGGCGGCGGTCGCCGGCGCAGCAATCGGCCAGCAGAAAGTCGACGAGGTTGCGGATGCCGCCATAATCGGCGGCGTAGATCACCCGGCGCCCTTCTCTGCGCGAGGCAATCATTCCGGCGCGTTCCAGCTCTTTGAGGTGAAACGACATGGTCGGCGCGGGCACGCCGAGGCCCTCGGCAATGCCGCCAGCAGCCTCGCCGCGCGGGCCGGCTTGCACCAGACGCTTCAGGACTTCGAGCCTGGAGGCCTGTGATAGCGCCGAAAAACACTCACATGCAGTATTTAATTCCATAATTTGATAGATATGGAATTATAAAAGTATTGTCAAGACGCTAAATTCCTGAGCGTTAAAACCTGGTGCTGAACTAGCATCTGACGTGGTTATCTCTCGCATTTCATAGCGGCCTGTAAAATAGCAAAATCCGCACAACTTATTGGAATTCGCAGGCGCAAAAAATACAACCCAGAGAGGGTAGTCTTCCATAAAACCCATATTTGGTGAAAAGTTATCCTCATGCGTTTGAGCGGTCTTATGCTCTGCCCAATGTCGACATGCGGCCTGCCCGACAGGCGATTGGCTCCTGAAACAACGGACATCGCGAACACCTGCAAGGCCCTTTCGGCGTTCATGCGTAGAGACCTTAATCGTTCGTCTGCGTGGGCTTTTTGACATCGTGAAGACTTACGTCGTTTTCGGTCCCATTCAGTTGGCTGTCGCGACGTTTAACAAACCCGCAACCGGCGCTCGATTGAGTGAAACGCCCGGCCCGAAAAGCACGGCCGATTTTTGGGCCGGCGTTTGGCTGCTTGC
>JAJFGA010000002.1 GCA_021776375.1 Hyphococcus sp.
GCCTTGCGGTAGCCTTCCGGGCGCGCCATGCCGAAATTATGCTTGACCCGCGCGGCCGTATCGGAGCCTTTCTCATGCCCGATCAAGACGATCGAACGGCCGCGAAACCGCGCCGGTCCGCCAAGGATGGCGGTATCCTCACCAAAGGCGCGATCACCGGAAAGCGGCGTGAAATCCTCAACCAGGCGAGTAACATAATCGGAAAAATGCGGCCGGCTCGCATGGCGCGCGACAAGCGTCTTCTGCCACCGGGTCAGTTTGCCGTAAGCGTCCAATAAAAGCTGATTGGCTTTACCCTGAAGTTTTTCTATTTCCTCGCCAACATTGACGTCGCCAGCGCTGTTGGTCTGGCGAAGATCTTCAATCCGGCCTTCAAGCTCGGCGATTGGTTTTTCAAAATCGAGATATGTGCGCATGGGTCCAACTCTGAATACGAAACGACAATGAACTTACCGCTGACAGGAATAAAGTTCAAACCGATCCTAATCGCCTTTTCCCTGTTTTTTTGCTAAAGGATGCTTTGAAAATACCAGATCTTTGAGTCGGTCCTGGGCGATATGGGTATAAATTTCAGTGGTGGTGATGTCGGCGTGGCCCAGCATCTGCTGCAGCGACCGCAAATCCACCCCACCCTCCAAGAGATGAGTTGCAAAAGCATGCCGCAAGACGTGCGGCGAGACGCGTGAGGGCTTTATGCCGGCGGCGCCGGCGAGGTCTTTGAGCAGCTGCGCAAAGCGCGCCGCCGAGACATGACCAGATTTGCCGCGCGAGGGGAAAAGCCATGGCGATGCGGCCGCTCCGGTCTTTGGTAGAAATTTCTTGCGTTGCTCCAAATACTCGCCGACGGCGTCGATGGCGCCTTGGGTCAAAGGCGCCATGCGCTCCTTGCCTCCTTTGCCGCGCACCAGCACCATCCGTTCCCCCCGCCGCACCGCTGCAAGCGGCAGAGCGACCAGTTCCGATACGCGCAGGCCCGCCGCATAGATGATCTCAAGCATCGCAATCAGGCGGAGACCCGCAGCGCCTTTTGTCTGTGCCGCCGCTTCAAACAATGCCTCAACCTCCTGGCTGGTTAATATCTTCGGCAGCGGTCGACGGGTTTTGGGGCGCTCGATTATAGCGCTCGGGTCATCCGCGCGGGCGCCCTCCGCATACAGAAACTGGAAGAACTGCCTCAGCGCGGAGACTTTTAAGGCGGCGGTTGAAGCGCCAATACCGTCCGCTGCCAGCGCCGCAAGCCAGCCAGCAATATCTTCCGCGCCGGCGGTCTCAAGCGTTTCACCGCGGGTCGACGCAAAGCCCGCAAAGCGTTCGAGATCGCGGCCATAATTTTTCAGCGTGCTGGCCGCGGCGGCGCGCTCCACCGCCATCATTTCAAGAAACGTTTCAATCAGGCGCGCATTTACGCAGGACAAAGAATGTTTCGAAGCCGACCTCGCCGTCATTGCCCGCGGCGCGGTTTCAAACGCGGCGTAAAGCCGGCATCGTCGAGGCTGGCGACCGGTTCGGTTGACGCCACCACATCTTGTGCGGTCTTAAATGTCGTCGCCCATTTGCTCTCAAACTCGTGACGCCGTTGCAAACCCGCCAGTCCGGCTGTGCGCAGCGATTGGCCAACCAATACCGCTTCGATTTGCCCGCCAGGCGCAGCGCCGTTCGATGCCGCAAGAGCGGCCAGCGCCGCCTGGCCCTTTTTACCGTCCAGCGCCGCATCAAAAGCCGCCTCCAGAATACGCGCGGTGATGGCTGGGTCGGCATAAGCATTTGCAGCAGCCGGCAACCCCTCGCCGCCGTCCAGCAAGGACACATCGGCCGCACCGGCAATCTGCGTCGCAGTTTGCGGATCAAGCACCGACAACAAATTGACCAGATCTATAAACGCCATCGCTTGTTCTTCTGGCAATGCCGCAACACTGGCGTTAACGCCAATCATTGCCGACAACCATCCGCCAGCGCCAACACTATCGCCAACCGCCATTCGCGCCAGCGCAAAACTTGCCGCCTCATCGGGCGCCAACAATGCGCCTTCAAGCGCTGCAATCTCATCGGCGTAAAGCAAGGACAACGCATAGGCGCGATGAAAACTGTCGCCGAGGCTGAGCCCAAGCGCGATGCGTTTTGCTTTGTCGCGAAGAAACTCTGGCGCACTCATAGTGTTGACTGATTGAAAGATCACCGCATCCGTCATCGGATCATGCGGCAATTCCTGTGCTCGGATAACGGCAGAGCCAATCTCTGCGAGATCGAGTTCCACATTCGCCATCTGACCAGACAAAACCGCCGGCGCCAAGACACCCATGGCGACAGCGCGCTGGCCCGCAGCGATACGCGTTGCGGGATTGACTGTTTCATCGATGGCGACAGCGGCGAGAACCCCGCCGCCGGCTTTTTCGAGAAGCCCAGGCGCTAATGGTATTCCCAATTGCTTTGCGGTTGCATATTGCAGCGGCGTTTCCGCCGCCGGCGGTATCTTTAACGCCACGCCCGTCGTTACTGCCGTTAAAAACGCAGCATCCGCCTCGCTCAAAGCGCCGCGATCGCGCAAGACGCCAAGAGTGAGATCAGCCGCATCGCGCTCGCCCGCTTGCGCGTAACATAAGACCCGAAGTTTAACCCAGAAAAGCTCATCCCTGCCCGAAGTCAGCCCGGCGCTGCGCCGGCAGGCGGCGGCAATATCACCGCCGAGAAGGTCGGCCACCGCCTCAGCCTGGCCCGACCACGGATCGCCGCGCCGCGCCGTGGAGAGGCTTGCCACGGTGCGCGCCTCTTCGGCAAATCCGGCGCGAGCAAGAGCCAGTAATTTTTTACCGCCGAGCGAAGGCGCCGCTTCCCGAGGCGCCGTTCCTGCCGACAGCAAAGTCCGCTTCAATGCCTCGCCAAGGCTCGGCGTTGCCGGGCGCGTCGGCAGATGCGTCAACAAAAATTCAAGCGTTTGCGCGTCTGAGCCCTGCCATAACGTTTCCGGCAGCGCGCCATTTGAGCCATCAAGCGTCCCAGTGGAAAACGCGTCTTTGGAAATCGGCGCGGATTCAACCACAGGAGGCAATGAGACCTGGGCGCCAGCGGCGCCTGCAGCGGCAATCAGACCTGTCGCGGCGAAGATTAATCGCAAGGACGGTTTATTCGCCATTCGGCGCCGCCTCTTCCGTAATCGTTTGCGTTTCGGGCTCAAGCATCTGCCCATAAACAAATAGTCCACCCATCGCCGCCGCCAAGAGCAGCAACAAAATCAATACCAATCGCACCTGCGTGTCTCCATCCTTGTTTAGAAAATACCCCGAACCAATCCCCATAACGCAGAAGGCTGCGGCTGCGCCCTCGGTTGCGCCCGGCGCAATATTGCCAGTCTGCGCGCCCCTTGTCGTCTAGCGCTCGCCGTCGCACTCGCCTACATCTAGCCATCATGGAGCATAGCCGCAAACATCCAGATTTCCAGTGCGATAAGACCATCGTCCTGGTCGGCATGATGGGGGCCGGAAAGACTACCGTCGGGCGGCGTTTGGCGCCCCGGATCGGGCTGCCATTTTTTGACGCTGACAGCGAAATTGAACAGGCAGCAGGAATGTCAGTTTCCGAGCTTTTTCAACGGCATGGAGAGAAAAGCTTCCGCGAGGGGGAAGCCCGGGTGATCGCCAGATTGCTCGACGGCCCGCCCCATCTTCTCGCGACTGGCGGCGGCGCCCTGACGCATCCGGAAACACGCCAGCTGATCACAGAAAAATCGGTCACCATCTGGCTCAAGGCCGACACCACCATCCTGGCGCGGCGAGCGACCCGACGTGGCACGCGGCCTCTCCTCGCTACTGGCGATCCTGAGGAGACATTAACGCGGCTGATGGAGGCGCGCGAAGCTTATTATGCTGCTGCCGATATTCATATTGAAAGCCAACCGGGACCGCATGCGTTAACCGTCAATCTGATCGTGGATTCCCTTGCCGCGTATCTCGGCGTCACGCTCCCCGCAGCGAAAGAAACTTGATGATGGTTGAAACTGTACCCGTGCGGCTAGGGACACGCAGCTACGATATCCATATCGGCCCATCGCTGCTTGAAAATGCTGGCGCGCTCTTAAAGCCTTTATTGGCTAGGCCGCGCATTGCGATTGTCACCGATGAGAATGTCTTCGCTGCGCAAGCGGACCGTTTAAAAGGCGGGCTTAAAAAAGGCGGCGTCGCTTTTGACTTTATAACGCTGGCGCCCGGCGAGGGAACAAAGTCTTTCGCGCAACTTGAAACTTTGACCGGGCGCCTTCTCGATCTCGGCATTGAACGCGGCGATATGGTCGTCGCTTTTGGCGGCGGCGTCGTCGGCGACATTACCGGCTTTGCGGCAGCCATTTTGCGGCGCGGTTGTGGGTTTGCGCAAATTCCGACAAGCCTCCTCGCCCAGGTTGATAGCGCCGTCGGCGGCAAGACGGCGATCAATGCGCCGCAGGGCAAAAACCTCATCGGCGCCTTCCACCAGCCGACCATCGTGCTTGCCGATACGACATCGCTCGACACCCTGCCGCAGCGGGAGTTGCGTGCGGGCTATGCGGAAATCGTTAAATACGGACTGATTTCCGACCCCGAATTCTTTGACTGGCTTGAAAAAAATGCAATCCAGCTTTTGTCGTCCAAAGGCGCCTCGATGCGCCAATATGCGGTGAAGAAATCCTGTGAAGCCAAGGCCGCGCTTGTCAGCGCTGACGAGCGTGAAGAGGGTGCGCGCGCGCTGCTTAATCTCGGCCACACATTCGGCCACGCATTTGAGGCCGCCTATGGCTATAATGGCGCCCTCCTCCACGGCGAGGCGATCGGGCTCGGCATGACCCTGGCGTTTGAGTATTCGGCGCATTTAGGGCTGTGCTCGGCCGCAGAGGCGGCTCGGGTCAAAGCGCATATAGCAGCGTCCGGATTGCCGGCATCGATTACGGACCTTCCGGACAATGATCAAATCTCGGCGGACAATCTTACCGCGCTGATGCTGCAGGATAAGAAAGTGCAAGACGGCAAGCTCACGCTCATTCTCGCAAATGAGATTGGCGGCGCGCGCATTGTTCAAAACGCATCGGTTGATGATGTTCGGTTATTTCTGAAAGAAAAAATCGCCCGCTAACGGGTGCAAAGGCGACACTATCATGAGCGAACAGGACCTATCCATTCTCATTCCGGTCGGAG
>JAJFGA010000011.1 GCA_021776375.1 Hyphococcus sp.
AGCAAAATTTCGAAAGAAGCCAAGCTTTGAAAGATCATGAATCCCCACCCGCGCGATAGAACATGATCAAATATATGACCCGCTATTCGGCCGGACAGGGATAAGTGATGCAAGCGCGGGCGGCGCAAAACCGCCCGCGCTTGTTTTTTTGTTCGCGCCTATTTCATCGTCCCGGATGCGATGCAGCATGAAATGCTGCCTCGCTGGTCCGGGATCTCTCACATAGGGTTGAAACTCCCGAAAACGGTCCCGTGCTAGCAGTGCATCACCCCAACCGCGAAGGCGGTCTAATCATTCATGCGCGCCTTCGCGCGCGGGTGCTGCACGGCACACGGGATGACGCGCGAGGATAATGCGCAAATAGCGCGAATTGGGTGAAAATTATTGTCCGCCCGTGATCCAGGCGGTTTCTTACATCTAAAACCTCCCCCCAGCGCGGCAACAAGGCCCTTTCGTTTCGTGGCCAATCAAGTATGTCTGTTGCTCAAATCACGAGATATGAGCGGGACGGCCCCTTGGGGCGATGACCCCATGAGGAGATCGACGATATGGCAAGCCGCAAACCAGCCAAAGACCAGCCGGGATCGTTCAATTGGACCGCTGAAAACAAGACCTGGTGCGATAGCCAAATCAAAAAATATCCCGAAGGGCGCGAGAATTCCTGCGTCATTCCCTTTCTCTGGCGCGGCCAGAAGCAGGAGGGATGGATTTCAATCGCGATGATGGAGGCGATCGCCCGCCAGCTCGATATGCCCTATATCCGCGTTTACGAGGTTGCGACCTTCTATACGATGTTCAATCTCGCCCCGGTTGGCGAGTTCTACGTCCAGCTCTGCGGGACAACCCCGTGCATGCTGCGCGGCGCCCATGATCTTCGCGAGGTCGCGAAAAAAGTTATCGGGCCGGAAAATCACGTTTCCGATGACGGCAAACTGTCCTGGCTGGAAGTTGAATGCCTGGGCGCCTGCTGTAACGCGCCGATGGTGCAGATCTCTACCAATGACAGCGATCATTATTACGAAGATCTGACGCCGGAGAAATTTGAAGACCTGCTCGGCAAGCTGCGCCGCGGAGAAGAGGTCAAGGCGGGCACGCAAAACGCCCAGCGCCACACCTCCGACCCGGAAGGCGACAACACAACGCTCACCGACACCTCGCTCTATGACGGATCGCGTGCGCAGCCTTTAAAAGAAATCCCGAATGCATCTCCGCCAGCGCCGGCGGAATGAGATGAATACGCTCGACGAACAAAAGCGAAAAGACGCGATCAAAGGTCTGATCAATATTGCGATCATTGAGGGCTTTGTGTTGATGGCGGTGGTCGGTGTGTTTCTTTATACTGGCAATTTGATCCATCTTGTCGGGGGCGTTATGGGTTCAACTCTGATTTTCGCGCCGATGTTTCTGCGCTGGTCGAGGGCCTATGGCGAGGCGATGAAGGCGAGACCGAATAGCGATGCTGCACCAGATTAACAGGTTCCAATGATGCTCGAAGATAAAGACAGAATTTTCACCAACCTTTATGGCCTCCATGACTGGCGGCTGGAAGAGGCGAAGAAGCGCGGCGCCTGGAACGGCACCGCCGATTTCATCCGTATGGGGCCGGACTGGCTGATTCAGCAGATCAAGGACAGTGGCCTGCGCGGGCGCGGCGGCGCTGGCTTTCCGACCGGTTTGAAATGGTCGTTCATGCCCAAGGAAGTTGGCGAGCGCCCGCATTATCTGGTTGTGAACGCCGACGAGTCCGAGCCCGGCACCTGCAAGGATCGCGAGATGATGCGCCATGACCCGCATCTTCTGATCGAGGGCTGCTTGATCGCGTCCTACGCGATGAAGGCCAATAGCTGTTATATTTACCTGCGCGGTGAATATGTCGATGAGCGCAACAATCTTCAGGGCGCGATTGATGAGGCTTATGCGGCCGGGCTGCTAGGCAAGAATGCCGCCGGTTCAGGCTGGGACTTTGATCTCTACCTCCATCATGGCGCGGGCGCTTATATTTGCGGCGAAGAAACTGCGCTTTTGGAAAGCCTTGAAGGCAAGAAAGGTCAGCCGCGCCTGAAGCCGCCATTCCCTGCCGGGGCCGGGCTTTATGGCTGTCCGACCACGGTCAATAATGTCGAATCGATTGCCGTGGTTCCGACCATTTTGCGGCGCGGGTCCGACTGGTTCCAGAAATTTGGCCGCGACAATAACAAAGGCACGAAAGTATTTTGCATCTCCGGTCATGTTGAACGTCCGTGCAATGTCGAAGAGGCGATGTCTATTCCGCTCCGGCAATTGATTGATACCCATTGCGGCGGCGTCAGAGGCGGCTGGGATAATCTGAAAGCGGTGATCCCGGGCGGGTCGTCCGTGCCATTATTGCCGCGCGAAATTTGCGACGATGTGTTGATGGATTTTGACGCGCTGAAAGATGTGCGCTCCGGGCTTGGCACCGCGGCTGTAATCGTCATGGACAAATCCACCGACATTGTGCGCGCGATTGCCCGGATCAGCTATTTCTACAAGCATGAAAGTTGCGGTCAGTGCACGCCGTGCCGCGAAGGCACCGGGTGGATGTGGCGCGTGTTGGAGCGGATGGCGACAGGCAATTCGACGACGGAAGAAATCGACAAGCTGCTGGAAGTTTCAACCCAGATTGAAGGCCACACGATTTGCGCGCTCGGCGACGCCGCCGCCTGGCCGGTGCAGGGGCTGATCCGGCACTTCCGCGGCGAGATCGAAGAGCGGATCAATTCCTATCGCGCCGACCGTGGCCCGGTCGCGATGGCGAGCGTTGCGGCGGAGTAATCTAATAAATTTGCACATAAGCGCCGAATCTGCTTTGTGCCAAAACGCAAAAGTGCTTGTGCCGCAGCGATTCCCGTGATTCTGTCTGCGCCTGGCGTTAAATGAGTCGAAATCAAAAAGGATCGAGTAATGGCCGTAAAACGTAAAACTGCTAAGAAGAAAGCTCCGGCGAAGAAAAAGGCGCCTGCCAAGCGCGCCGCCGCGAAAAAAGCGCCCGCTAAAAGAGCGGCAGCGAAAAAAGCGCCGGCCCGCAAGGCTCCAGCGAAAAAAGCAGCAGCCAAGAAAGCGCTGCCGGATACGCTGACACTGAAGCACCTCGCAGCTGAGCTCAGTGAAAAACATGGCTATCCGAAAAAGGATTGCGAAGCATTTCTTGGCGATTTTGTCGATACGATGGGCGCCTATCTGAAAAAAGGCAAAAAGCTGCGCATCTCCGGCCTTGGCATTATGCAGGTCAGAAAACGCGCCGCCCGTTGGGGTCGCAACCCGGCAACTGGCGAACGCATCCGCATCAAAGCGGCGAAAAAAGTC
>JAJFGA010000012.1 GCA_021776375.1 Hyphococcus sp.
ACGGATTGGCCTGCGCCGTCAATTACACCCGATGGTGCCAATCCGCCGCGACTCTTTCAGATCACGCATCCCTTCCATCCACTGCACGGACGCGAGTTTGCGCTGGTGACCTGTCGTCACAACTGGGGCGAGGACCGGGTCTACTTCCACGACGACGATGAGCGGCTGACTTCAGTTCCTACTGCCTGGACAAGCATGAGTGCAGCAGATCCGCTCGTAGCCGTTTCGGCGGGCCGATCGCCGTTCAAGGCTCTGGATCTGCTTGAGGTGGCTGAGTTGATCGAGGCGATGACGGGAGGGACCTCTCGATGAAGGCCAGATGTGGATCGGTTGAGTGTAAAGTGGATTACGCCGGAAGAGTAAAGATGATTACGCCGCTCGCCTTTCCGGATGGCTCGCCTGGGCCGCGTGTCGTGGTGCATATATTCGCCTCTTACGGCAGTAGTTTGCGGCATTTTTCCCTTGACGCCTGTTTGGGGAACGGCATAATTATGTTGGCGCGCATGAGGCCGCCTTTAGGAGACCGCCATGACCAAGCGCACGGATGCAAAGGGCAAAGCACTGGCCGAACATGGGGCGCTCAATCCGCGCCCGAAGAAGGTCGCCCACAAGCAGTTTCAATTCAACGAGTTCTTCGATTCTTGCGACCTGGTGCAGGTCAAATACGAGATGCTCCGTCTGGTTCGAGTCGACGGACAAACCGTCACCGATGCGGCCGCGGCGTTTGGGTTCTCGCGACCAGCCTTCTATCAGGCCCGCGCTTCGTTCGAACGGAATGGGTTGCCCGGTCTGGTTCCCAAGCGGCCCGGCCCGCGTCATGCCCACAAGCTCTCGGAGGTCGTCATGCAGTTCGTCGATCAGCAGCGGGCGACAGACCCAACGCTTCGGGCTCCGGTATTGGCGAACATGATTCGCAAGCGGTTGGGGCTGTCGGTCCACCCCCGCAGTATCGAACGAGCTTTGTCACGGCGCGCAAAAAAAGGGCGATAGCCATGCCGGCGACCTACCGCACCGAGAGCCTCGATCCTTCTGCCGACTGGACGGCGCGGTACGAGGATCTACGTCGGCAGGCATCAACTCAAAACGAACGGGGCAGTTGCTGGGGCTTGGCGTTGTTGATCGGTCGCGGCGTGGTGGCCTGGATGCGCGCGTGGCCGCAGAGTGGTATCTCGGTTGAGCGACGGCAAGCCCGCGCAGTTCCCAATGGCCCCGAACTCCCATCTCATTTGCACCGTCAGATCACTTTGGTACTGACGAACATGATCCTCAATGGTGGGCGCGCATCTCTGGAGGCTACCGCATGAACGACCATCACGCCGACAAAATCACCGCCGGCCATCTCAAACGAGACGCCTATTTGTACATCCGTCAATCCACGATTCGCCAGGTCTTCGAGAACACCGAGAGCACCCGGCGGCAATATGCCTTGCGTCAGCGAGCGGTCGCTTTGGGGTGGCCGGTGGAGCGGGTCATCGTCATCGATAGCGACCTGGGCAAGTCCGGCGCCGGCAGCGTCGATCGCGAAGGCTTCAAGACGTTGGTCAGCGAAGTGGGTTTGGGGCATGCGGGTATCGTACTGGGTCTGGAGGTCTCTCGCCTGGCGCGTAATTCCACCGACTGGCATCGTCTGCTCGAGATTTGCGCTTTGAGTGACACGCTGATCCTGGACGAGGATGGCCTGTATGATCCCAGCCACTTCAACGATCGCCTGCTCTTGGGATTAAAAGGTACGATGAGCGAGGCTGAGTTGCATGTTCTTCGCGCTCGTCTGCAAGGTGGAATCCGGAACAAGGCGCGCCGCGGCGAATTGAAGTCGCCGTTGCCCGTTGGGCTTGAGTACGATCAGCAAGACCACGTTGTGTTGGACCCGGATCGACAGGTTCAACAGGCTCTTCGTACGGTTTTTCAAACCTACCAGCGGGCAGGATCCGCCTGCGCGGTGGTCAAATTCTTCCGTGAGCAGAACCTGCTGTTCCCGCGCCGTCTGCGTCGGGGCCCAAACAAAGGGCAGCTGGTCTGGGCACCGTTGGGCCATACCCGCGTGTTGCAGACACTGCACAACCCGCGGTATGCCGGAGCCTTCGTCTATGGTCGCTTCCGGATGCGTAAGAACAGCAGCGGTCGCCAAAGCATTCAGAAGTTGCCGCAAGATCAATGGCACACACTTCTACCGGACACGCATCCCGGTTATATCACCTGGGAACAATTCCAACAGAACCAGCAGCGGTTCCGTGAATACGCACAGGCCTACGGCCTGGATCGTAGAAAGAGTCCACCCGGCCAAGGTCCGGCGTTGCTGCAGGGCTTGGTGATGTGCGGCATCTGCGGGCAGCGGATGACCGTTCGTTATCATAAGCGTAAGGGACGACTGAATACCAACTATTTGTGCCAACGTCACGGCATTGAACACGCGCAACCCATCTGCCAAAGCGTCCCCGGAGTCGGCATCGATCAAGCCATCGGCGAACTGCTGGTGCAGATGATCGAACCGGTTACGCTGGAAGTTGCCTTGACGGTTCAGCAGGAACTTCAGTCTCGCCTGCAAGAGGCGGATCAACTACGCCACCAGCAGGTCGAACGCGCTCGCTATGAAGCCGATCTCGCGCAGAATCGGTATATGCAGGTCGACCCGAACAATCGGTTGGTGGTTGATTCGTTGGAAGCGGACTGGAACCAGAAGCTGCGAGCCCTGACCCAAGCACAGGAACAATATGAACAGCAATGCCAAGCTGACCGTGTGGTCTTTGATGAGCAGAGCAAGGCTCGGGTGCTGTCATTGGCCACGGACTTCCCAAAGCTGTGGCGCGATCCACAAA
>JAJFGA010000013.1 GCA_021776375.1 Hyphococcus sp.
CCCCGCCGCTCAGGCGCAAAACCAAGCGCCGCGGCAGGCGCCGGTAGCTCAGTTGGATAGAGCACTAGACTACGAATCTAGGGGTCGGGAGTTCGAATCTTCCCCGGCGCGCCATTCCCGTACCAAACTGCGAACCGGTCCCGACGCAGCCGCAAGGTGTGTTATCGGTTCACCTGAGATAGCTTCCGCGAGCGCATCTTTTGGTCCTGAGATGACGATTTCCGACTTGCCAACAACGATTTCAGAAACGAAGGCGCGAATATAGCGTTTCTTCAAATTGGCTGGCGCCTCATTGAGAAGTCGCTTCAGATGAAATGAAGCAACTTTCGCTTGTTCAATGGTAATTGGCTTCAGCGATTCACTCACTTGCGCTTCTTGGATGTCGATCAGACGCAGTAGCTCTTCTCGCTCAGCTTCGGCTTCATCCATCTTTTCTTTGAAGAGTTCTGTTTCGCCCATGAGGCCGTCGGCCAATGCGTCGAGTAGATTTCGTATGCGCTTGTTCACTTGCCCTAACTGACCGCGTAATTGGCTGAGCGCCTGACTGGCCTCGCTTCGTCCCCCTTCTCGTTTCTTGGCAACAGCGGCGACAATAGCCTGCGCTCGTTTCGGCGTGATTAGCTTGTTAGTAAGTGCCGTTAGGGTCAGTTCGTTGAGCTTTTCTTCGCGGATTGTCATCGCGACGCCCCCGTCGCATTCCCCTTTGAGATGTTTTCCTGCACATCGGTAATATCGATAGTCACCGCCTTTCCCGGTGGTCATCATCAAAGGCCGCCCGCATCCCTCACACACAGCAACGCCTGTCAGCAACACATTGCTTGTCGACAGTCGCGGCGGCGTTTTCGACGGACGCCTTGCACTTAAAAGCATTTGGACGCGCTGAAGCGTTCCTTCGGGAATAATCTGCGGCACAGGAAAGCCAATCCACTCATCACGGGGACGGATAACACCCGTCTTGGTATCTTTTCGATTGAACCATGCTGTTCCTGCATAGGTTTCATTTGTCAAAATCACATGAACACGACTTGTATAGAAAGCTTTGCCTGTTGGGGTTTTATATCCGTGCGCGTTTAGCCATCTTGCTATGTTTTTAATACCAAGCGGCCCCGTATGACCGTCGCCTTCAAGAAATAGCTTGAAGACTAGTTTTACGCTCTCCGCCGCCTTTGGATCTACTTGGAGTTTCTTTTTAGTTTTGTCGCCACGCTTTTCGGCAGCGACTGCTTTGTATCCGAACGGCGGAGTTGATCCATTCCAAAATCCTTGCCGGGCATTTTCCTGCATTCCGCGCAAGACATGCTTTGCATCTTCCTTACTGCGCATTTCATCGGTGAGCGCAATGATCCGACGTGTAAGTTCGCCGCCTGGCCCCTCGCTCATCTCTTGCGTTATTGAAAGAACCGTTACGCCATACTTTTCGAGCTTCCGCCGATAGAGCTCAAAGGAAACCTCATCACGAAAGAACCGTGAAAAGCTATGGATTAGAATGACGTCAAAGTTCTTCGGTTTCCGACACGCGGCGTCAATCATCGATTGAAACTGCGGACGGCGATCATCACGTCCGCTAACGCCATTCTCTACAAACTCACCTACGACATCAAACTCACGCGCCTGAGCGTATTTTTTCATGCGCCGTAATTGATCGGGAATTGAAATCTTTTGTTCCGCCTGCCTAGCAGTCGATACACGGGCATAGATGACGCAGCGAGTCATGGGCATTTCTCCTTAGATGGCGGCGGGTCATCGTCATTCGCAACCAGCCCAACAATATTTGAGATCAAAGCGTCAAAGATTTCCACCTCGACTAGCCCAACCATTGGCGACTCTGCAACCTCAACGCGAATTATTGGCGATTTACCATTATCATTAGCGGCGATTGGGGCCGATTTACGCGACATGAGATTCCTCCATTGAAAATCATCAACTCGAATCTCTTTTTATTTTTGAGGTTTACTGATGGTCGGAGGTGGCAACCCCGCCGTCAACAGTAAATATGGAGTCCAGTATCTCACCGCAGCGAACACACGTATCTGCAAAGAGTGGTTTAGGGGTATCTATTTGCAGTCTACGCACCCCAACACACAAGAAAATTGCAACGAATGAGCGTTAAATATTCTGTGTTGCCCATCGGCAACGCGACAAGCCTCGCAACCCGCCTTCACTCTCGATCTCTTGTATTTCGAAATTCCATTCCCATACCTCATATATGGACGGTTCGTACGGAAATATCAAAAAAGAGATTGAACTAGATAGAATCTTATCTGAAGAGCATCCAGATGATTGTGTTTATGTTTATTTCGTTCAGGATGGCAGAAAAATAACGCCTGCAATTATTAAAAACTATGGTGCCCATAGCGATTTTTTAAATGACTTAAGAAATACGTTTGGAGCGCATGAATATCTGGTTATGATACGCAGAAAAAGAACAATGATTTGCACTTGTAGAGTTTCTTTTTGCGCACCGATTGGCTTCATTCCAAAAAAAGATGTTGTTGCAGAAATTGAACGCCTACGACGTAAAGAACACAAAAAGAAATCGTGAAAATAGAAATTCCTTTTTAAGGTTAGTTTTTGATTTGCAATTACAGTTGTAAAATTAATCTACAAACGCAACTTTTTAGACAAAAATACACTTTGTAGAATCAATTATGATTTTCATTCTACGATGAAAAAAAGAATTAGTTTAAACGCGTTTTTTTAGCGATTTTCTTTGTTGGTTTTCGTGCTGTTTTTTTCTCCGACCGCGCGGCAACGGTAAAGCAGCAGGGTTCGCGGTGTTTTCCTTAAAGAATTCAATCGTTTTCACGCTTAACACCACCGCAAGTTTATCAAGCAAATCGACTGACGGATTGCGAATGGAACGCTCCAAACCGCTCACATAAGTGCGATCAATATCAGCCTTTAAAGCCAGCGCTTCCTGTGAAAGACGCCGAGTAAGTCTGATTTCCTTGAGATTCCGAGCAATGAATCGTCGTGATTCCATTCACAGAGCAGAATCTATTTACGGAATATAAATCCACGGATTATATTCCACATTTGTAAATCATTTGCCCCTACCATTATGGGCCGTAACAGTAAGCGAGTAGCGTTATGAGTTTAACTTCATTCATCAAAATCAAACGAATCAGAGAGGCATTCGATCAGTATGCCACTGAAAAAAGAACGCCAGACCAGTTTAAAAAACTGCCCACACTAGTCGAAGACGCAAAGGGGCCACAGGGATGCGCCGGTTCTTCGTTCGACTATTTAGCGAGACTGCACATCGCGAGAATATTGCGTGGATCAAAAATTGACCTTTATCAGCGCCAATGGATTTCCGAATATGTGCAAGATCGCCTTTATCCAAACAGCAAAGGAAACTTTGGATATAACATCGGCGAAAACGAGAGATGGCATGCATACCTAAATGACGCGCATCGCGAAGCACGGGCATACATAAATGGTGACGGTTCGCTTGAATGGCTATCAGTGCTTGTCCAATACATGGCCAATACGGACTTATTTATGCGGACCATGATGGGGCCAAACATGGAATTTGACGCATCTGGAAGAGTCGCACGCGAGCTAATCGCAATGATAAAGCAATTTGATTTTATCAAAACATTCAATCCACAAAACACAGTGATTTTGAATCCGGAATTTGCGATCGGCTTCAAAGTAGGTGGCGCTGACGGCGATTTGATCATTGACGACCGATTGATTGAATTTAAGACAATTCAACGACTCGCCATGGGTAAGTCAACATTATTACAACTGGCTGGTTACGCAGTTCTTCATGATTTGGGTGGAGTAAAAATCAAAGAAGAGGTGTACACGAAACCTTTGAAAACTGTCGGTGCATATTTCGCGCGCCAAAACGTCTTAATCGAAATACCAATAGCCGAATTATTTCCTGGCGATGGTTACAAACAATTCAAGACCGTTTTCGAAGAAGAGGTGGAAGCACGAGAGGCCAAGCTATCAACTGAATCTCGAAAATATCGTCAATTCTTGCTGACGCGCCACCCGTTCGAAGAAGCGCGCATATAGTCGCAAATCACACAATCACTACTCTTAAGGTGCATCCATGTGCTCTGCTATCCAAAGGCGGACATGGCACCGGTTTATCGGGATGTCGGCTCTGCAGGTATGATCTCAACCGGTCGCAGCAAATATCGCATGCAGCGGTCAATTCTGCCGATGTGTTTTCCATCACGACTACCTTAACTACAACGCTTGACGAGCCACTTGCCCTTCTCACATATGATATAATCTTCCGATCCCACATTCCACTCTGCCTGGTTTTACAAACCGGAATCCACTATATTCACCTCCCGGAACTTTCCGCTCGTGAGAAGCAGACGCGAGTTGTGAAATTCCCGCTATCACCAACTGCGGCAATACACGCAGACCAGACCTCAAATGATTTTACCTATTCTTGGTCAGGCATTTAGTCATTCATGTCAGGGACAGGTGTTGGACTATCTTTGCAGTCAGTCTGACGGGGTCGTGAGCTTGTTTACGCAGGTGGAGGTGTAATTCTACAATTGCATCATTGAGGTAGATGTACGACTATCAAACTGATTCGAAATAGCATTATTCGAAACACCTCAAAAAAGTCAGAGCTCAACGTATGAAACCAATTCATCCATTTCCCGCTAGAATGGCACCTGAGGCAATAAACGGTTGGATTTCTGATCTAACGCCGAACAGTACAGTTTTGGATCCCATGTGTGGTTCTGGCGTCGTTCTTCGTCAAGCAATGTTGGCAGGACACAAAACCGTTGGCTTTGACTTGGATCCGCTTGCGGTGTTGATGACCCAGGTGTGGACATCAAAACTTCACGCGCAATTAGTTTTTGACGCAACGGATCATGCATTAAGTATTGCTCGTTCGACTTACTTACGAGACATACATCTAGATTGGATAGATACCTGCTCGGAAACCACAAAATTCATACATTTTTGGTTTGCGCGACCTCAAAAAAATCAGCTCCGCAAATTATCGGCTGCGATTTTTGGAATGCGCGGGGCGTACCCTGATGGTGTTCTAGACTTGCTTTGGCTTGCTGTAAGCAGGACGATTGTAACAAAACATCGGGGGGCATCATTAGCTTGGGACGTGTCTCACAGCCGCCCGCATAAGGTCCGCACAGAAAATGATTTTGACGTTTTCGACGGATTTGAAAAAGCAGTAAAGCGAATTGTAACGGCACATGGTCAAGTCACAAAAGTCAAAAAGTCAAAAATTCATAAAGGGGACGCGCGAAAATTGCGATATGTCCGCAAGAACTCGATCGACGCAATTTTTACTTCACCACCATACTTGAACGCAATTGATTACTTGCGAGGACACAAGTTGTCATTGGTATGGATGGGGTATTCAATACCTAAAATCCGTGAGATTCGATCCAATTCAATTGGAAGTGAGAGACGTATAGATTGCGATGCCGAAATGAATTTGGTCGAATTAATCTTTTCAAGTGAGCCAGCGCTGACTGATTTAGATTCACGTATGCAAAACATAGTAAAAAGATACATTTGGGACGCGCATGAATTAATTTCAAAATGCAAACGAGTTTTAAAACCAGACGGAAGGCTTGGGCTCGTTATCGGAGACTCGTCGATTCGGGGCGTGTTTGTTAGAAATTCAAATATATTTTGCAAAGTAGCGGAAGCCGAAGGATTTACTCGCGTTGAAAGAAAGAAAAGAGAAATACTCAGCTCACGGCGTTATTTGCCGGGTCGCTCGTCAACTAATACGCTTGAAAAACGTATGCGTCACGAGATATTGCAGCTATTTTCTGCGCCAGCATAAAAGGCCGGTCCTAATTCTTGCAGAACGGCGATAATCCCACTTGGCTTCTTGTTTTGTAGTTTTCCGCCAGAACCAGTTACTGAAAACCAACTGCCTCTATTACGTTGAACTCGAATAAATGCTTGATTGGACTCATTTACCGACATCAATTGGACCATCTCATCGAGTGTAAGCGCAACGAATCCAACCGTGCCGCAAACGAAAACCCCGAATACCGCATTGAATCGCTTCCGCAACTCAAACAATTCCGCAGCGTTCTGCCTGGTGAATGTAAACTGCCACGGGGATAAGCGTTTGCTAGAGTGCTTTATTTGAATTCCTATTTCTCCGTTCAACGTATAGGAGAATAGACGACCATTTTCGTGCAGCTCGCCGATAGAAAGGTCTTGGAGCGATTTATCAATCAGCTCACTTAATACCGCACCGTGAAATAATTTATATTCCGGTATCATTTTTCAAATTTTTGATAAACTGGATCGAACCCTCAAATTTATAGAATAATCGCGCGCGATTTACTCCATTGTAGAAAATTTTAAAATGGTGAATAGCGTTCGGATAAATATTCTTCTGTAAGTCAGAGCGCCCCAAGAAACCTTTGCTTCGTTCAATCAGTTCCTGGTCAGCATCTTTGTATCGAGAAATAGAGGCGGAGGGATGAAATGCAATCGATGCACTTTTGTGCGGGCAGATTTTTAACACGTATTTCTGCAGATAATCGGGAAAGGCATCCTCACCTATTAGGGTGGCTATTTTCTCCATTTTCTCATACGAAGACGTTGAGGTGCCAATTATTTCTTCGACTTCCGATGAAAAATCGAAAAGCTGAAACGCCATTTCGCCACGATTTAAATCAACTGTCGATTGATCGATGCTAGCTGAAGCAACAGCGGATATTCGTTTGTCGCTTAGCCACACAAGTGATCCCATTTTTTGGCGGATTGCGTCAAGGGCTAGCCTGTGAAATACGAAACATCGGTGCCAATCTCGATAGAGCGACTGGGGAATGGTAAGCTCAAAAAACCGTAGATACTTTCCGCGACTACCGAACATTCTGGCACGTTGAATATACGTATCCTGCTGAATCTTGTGCTTTACGTCGCGTGTAAAGAACATCGAAAGCAAATTGTCGAGCGTAACCCCACGGGACACTATATTTCCACCAATTATAATTGTAAAAAGACTACTGGGGTTTGTCGCAGACTGACCCTTCATCTTCCAATCTTTATCACTGTTCAAGACGATGATGGAGTAGCGCGTAATGTTGTCAATGATGTAATGGGTTAGGAGGTCAGGATCGGCATCCTGGTAACGCTGGGCGCACGTGTCCCAAATTATTTTTACGTACCGTTCGAATTCATTGCTATGCTTGTTTAGCAGGCCATGTAGTGCATTGTTAATCGTGCTCCAATCACTCCGATGGTCTGCCTTTTTGCCGCTGGTGTGTATCAAGAATGAATAATTTTCTTCTTCAGAATTTACGTAGTTATTTAGGTACGCGCCATTTACTAAAAAACGGAAAAAAGCTCGCCGAGCATACTTGGGATCATCGCCGGCATCAGGGAGAAGTTCCAGCGAGAAGTCAATTTTGTTATCAAGCGGAAAGAAAACGTCTTGTCCCGTGTAGTATTCGTGTGGGGGGAAGTCGACCCACAAATGGCTATCATTTTCAAAAGTGTTGTTTAAATCTAGCCGCGCTGGCGTCGCCGTTACGCCCACATATATACCGGACTCGCCAAGAATCTTTTCGATTAACTCATTAATGCGTGTCTTTTCACCTTTGTTGATTTTTGCATTTGGTGACGCGTAATCAGCTTCATCGTCAATAACAACAATATCGCTAACGGGACCAATCTTATCTATCAGTTTGCGTAAGTCGCTCGCGTTCTTTTTGCAGAAAACAATATGGGTGCCACCATCTAATTTAACGGCCGGGTCAAGAATTTCAGAAAAGTTTTTAGGCGCGGGGGCTAACCCAGAATCTTTGAATCGACCAAGGTTTTGTCCGAGTAAATCTACGCTGTCGTTCAGCAGATGAATAATGAAATTATAACCCTCATCTATTAAGCGGGCGGTAAGGCAAATCATCATTTCGGTCTTGCCGCTTTGAGGTTCGCCGTAAATAACAAAAGAGCGGGCGTTTCCGCTGTTCAAGTTTTCCATTGCGCCGCGCACGGCGCTTTCGATGCAATCAACTTGTTTGTCTTCGTTTCTCAATCTGTCGAGTTGACGTCGATACTGACTAAGGTTGTTATCGGGCCTGCGAAATCGATCTATATTGAACGATCCGCGCGCATTTGCTTTGGTTGAGTGGGGTTTGTTCAATTTGATGCCTGCGAATTCGATATTTCAAATGGCATTGTTGCCGCAAAATAAATATATACTGAGTCGCCCACAAGGCGACAATTCGGGCAAATGCTCGCCCAATAAAGGTGACCGAACACTGCAGTCCCGGTCACCAGCTCCCTCACGAGAGAGTTGGTTAGAGTGCTTCTCGGCATTCCAGCCTTAGTAGAAGCCAATCCAATACTTCGCTTTCAACCCATCCCACTCTGTTGAGGCAAGCTATACCCCTTTGGGGAATTTGCACGTCTTTTCCAGGCGCGCGACGTGTGGTGGCTAGTAGAGAACTCGCTTTCAGTTGGCGTTTTGAAAGTATCCTCATCACAATGTTCCCGTGAATGATGAGCATCGCGACGCCCAAAGTTACGACTATACTCGGGAAAAATAGCCTATTAATCAATCTTAGTTTGCCGCAAGAGTGAGGAATTGGACGGTGTTATGTTGTAACGGATGAGTTACTATGACGCAAAAAGCGATCATTTACGTGCGTAATTAATTGCGAAAAAATATCAGAAATTTACTTCGCCGTTTTCTTTGTAACTTTTTTGCGTTTCTGACGTCTCCCACGCGGTAAGGGCGGCGAAGCAGGATTGGCTGCGGTTTCCTTAAATAACTCAATGGTTTTTACGCTTAACACTGCTGCAAGCTTATCCAAAAGGTCCACAGACGGATTGCGAATTGAGCGCTCAAGGCCGCTTACATAGGTGCGGTCGATGTCAGCCTTCAAAGCCAGCGCCTCTTGTGAAAGACGCCGAGAAAGCCTGATTTCCTTAAGATTTTGAGCAATGAGACGCCGTGATTCCATGCGATGCACAGAATCTATTTGCGGAATATTAATCCACGGATTATATTCCATATTTGTAAACTTAGTTTCGTCACGATGTCTTCGCCAACAACCAACGACGTCTCTTTTGCCATCGCCAACGATGTATGCGAAATAACCAAAAATGAAAAAACGCAGCATAAGGCTCGAAACATAACTTGACCTTGTATATACGGTTGAAAAATAGCCTGCTTGAAAAAGGAAACTAATCGGCACGCAAAACGGGCCATGGCCTTCTGCGTAGCGCATTAAATGCAGCGGCAAGACCGATAGTCATCGTTACAAAAACTGCGCCGAAAATAATCGCTATCAGTACATCTGGCGCGGGATGCCAATCGATCTCCATTTGTTGGGCAACGACATACCACGAGCCGATCATCCCGAGACCGGCTGCAGCCAACGCCGGCCCTGCGCCAAGCACTGCATACTCGATGGCATGAGCAGTTAGAATTCGACTACGCTTTGCGCCTAACGTTTTCATGACCATGGCATCATGAAGTTTTCGTGCAAAGTCGGCAGCGACAGCTCCGAGTAATACAATCACACCTGCAGCTATAGTAAGTCCGGAAAGTGCGCGTATGACCAAGCCAACGCTTTTGATCATTCCCCTGACACTTTCAATAACATCACGTGTGCGAATAACCGTAACTTCCGGGAATTCGCTGGCGATCATACGCGCGACAGACGACTCAACGTCGAGATCAGCTGTGCGTAGGCTGCCAATTGATGTTGGTCGAGCTGCTTCAAGCGTTCCAGGTGCGAATATGGCAACAAAAGTTAGACCGCTATTTTCGAAATTCTGATCGAAAATGGCTGCAATCGTCGCCGTTACATTCCGCCCACTAATGACCAATGTCATTGTGTCGCCAACATCAAGTTCGAAGTTTTCAGCTTGCCATTTGGAAAGTGCGAGAAGTGGCGGACCATCATAATCAGACGGCCACACAGAGCCAGAAGTAATATCTCCTAATTCGGGGGGGATTCTATCGAGGATTGTAACGCCCCAATCATTGTCCCTCGCCCATGACGAGTTTTTCGCACCCTCGACCTCGCTAAGTGGCTTCCCGTCCAGTGCAACTAGTCCTGCTCGCAACATGTAGTAACGCTCTACTGTCGCACCTTCAGCTACCACCTTTATCCGGTCGTCAAATTGTTTGGCATCCGCGTATGGGATATCTGAAAAGAATAATGCAGGTGCGCGCACAGGCAGTGCATTGGTAATTTCTCGGCTGAAATTTGCATCAATCAGCGACACGACAGAAAGTAATGTAAGGCCAAGACCTAAGGAAACTGAAATACTCGCTGTTGCGGCCCCCGGCCTTATAAGATTTGCAGCCGCAATCCTCGCCATTGGTTTTTTTGGGCGCCAATAACGGCGCGCTAGAAAAACCATTCCCCATGCTAAAAATCGCAGCACCAAATATGCAATCACGCCGCTGGCGATAAATATCATCGCAAACTGCCTAGCATCTGCTAACGCGACAGCAAGCGCAAGAAACGCAATACCGAGAGCAAAGACGATACCCATATCGCGAACTGATGGACGGTTTTTTTGCTTTTCTACCAGACTTCTGAATAGACTTGCTGCGCTGGCCCGACGCGCAACGGCCAGAGGCCAGAACGCAAAAGCGGCTGCCGTCAGCAGACCGAAAGCAGCTGCCTCTAGAAGAGCTGTAGGATAAAGCCCAACACTGGCTTCAAATGGTAACATTGAGCCAAAGAGCGCTGTGGCGACAAATGGCGCAAGCGCGCCAAATACGAGACCAATGACCATCGCGAATACAGCGATGACTAATATCTGGATCATATATGTTTTCAAAATAAAATCACCGCGGGCGCCAAGACATTTCAGTGTCGCAATGACGGGAGTTTTGCGATCCATGTAAGTACGGACAGCGTTCGCGGCGCCAACACCACCAATAACAAGTGCGCCAAGGCCGATTAGCGTCAAAAACACGCTGAGATTTCGAAGCAATCGCGCCAAGCCTGCGCTCGCCTCTGTGGCCGTTCGGATGCGCCAAGAGTTTTCTGGAAAACTGTTACGAAGCGAAACCTCGAACGCTTCAGGATCACTATCATCCAGAATAACGCGGTAATTATGGTTTACCATTGCACTGGTTTCGAGAAGCCCTGTTGCTCTCGCGCCTTCAAGGCTTGTGATTACCCGGGGTCCAAGCAAAAATCCGGCAGAAGCGCGGTCAGGTTCCGAACTGATTGCAGCGCGGACTACAAACAACGCCGTTCCAATGCGAATATGGTCTCCCGGTGAAAGCGCAAGACGGTCTAAAAGGGACCGGTCCACAACGGCGCTCCATAATGGCTCCGCGCCTTCCGCTTCAGGCGCAATTACCGCCTGTAACTCATCTTTGTGATCGACGAGCACCACCTCGCCGATCAATGGATAAGCACTATCAACGCCTTTGAGTTGAATCACACTCCTTGTGTTTTCATCTCTGCTATACGCCATGAGTTGCGCGTCGACAGTTTTAGAAACCTCACCATGCCCTGTTAAAAAATTTAGCGCATTCTCATTGAGCTCGGCATTGATGGCTGTAATTTCAACATCACCACCCAATAGACGGCGTTTTTCGTTTTCGAGCCCCTCGACAAAAGCCGCTGACATCGAACCAATTGCTGCAATCGCAGTGATGCCGAGAAAAAGCGCTAGCGCGAATACACGAAAACCTTTCATGCCTTCGCGTGATTCACGGTGTGCTAGGCTTATAGCTGAGCGCCAATTTTGGCCGGAAATTGAATTTGGCTTGCTCATTCAGCGGCCTCAATTTTTTGACCTTCAAAAAGACGCCCATCCTCTATGGTAACTACGCGATCACAACGGGCCGCCAATTCATGGTCATGAGTGACGAGTACTAGTGCCGAACCTGTTTCACGGCGCAGATCAAACAGCATTGCTGTTACCAGCGCCGCGGCGGCGCTATCGAGATTGCCAGTTGGCTCATCAGCCAAAAGAACCGGCGGTGCAGCAATAAGCGCTCGCACGATTGCTACTCGTTGCTGCTCTCCTCCCGAAAGCTGATCGGGATGATGGTCCAGGCGATCATCTAGACCCACCCTCTCAAGCATTACGCTAGCCTTTTCAAATGCATCCAATTCTCCCGCCAGTTCGAGGGGTAATGCAGCATTTTCGAGGGCAGTCATTGTTGGAATGAGGTGAAATGCCTGGAAAATGAAGCCGATCGTCGTAAGACGAAATTGAGCAAGGGCATCCTCATTCATCTCATTAAGAACGCGTCGGTCGGAAACAACCTCCCCGGCCGTCGGACGTTCAAGCCCGGCCAAAACAGATAGCAATGAGGACTTGCCAGACCCTGACCGCCCGATGACACCCACACTCTCGCCATGCGCGACAGCAAGCGAAACTCGTTTTAAGATTTTGATTGGACCTGCCCGGCTTTTCAATGTCAGGTCGACATTTTCCGCTGCTATAATTGCGTGGCTTTTTTTCATTGCATCCTGCGTGTTTTGAGTTTTCATTTGTTATTTAAATAATTGTATGAATGATATTCGAACCGCTACTCACATGCGGCGAAAGGAACTGAAAATGCGATCAAATATAATGCCTATCGCCTTTGGTTTTTTTGTAGTCATTCTCTTTGGCTGTAGCGCGCCGGTAGAGTCTGAGAAGAAACGCAACTCGACCCCTCCGATGAATTCGACCGACAGCAAGCATATCTCCACCGACTTTAACCTCGTCATGCTTGGCGACAGCATAACTGCCGGGTTTGGGCTTCCAGAGAGTGAGGCGTTGCCAACTAAACTTGAAACAGTTCTGCGCGAACACGGAGCTAACGTAAAAGTGATCAACGCAGGCGTTTCGGGGAATACGAGTGCAGACGCACTTGCACGTTTCGATTGGTCTGTTGGCGACGGCGCTGATGGAGTTCTTATTGCACTTGGCGGCAACGACCTCCTTCAGGGCGTTGAGCCCGAACAAACTGACCATAACATTCGTATAATGATTAAAATGGCAAAAACTCATGACTTGATAGTTCTTCTTGTCGGAATGCGGGCACCAGGTAATTATGGTGAAGCTTATCGGGAACGTTTCGATGCTATTTATCCTTCGATAGCACGCGAAGAGTCGGTACCGCTTTATCCCTTTCTTTTAGAAGGTGTCGCGACAAATCCGATCTTAAATCAATCCGACGGGATTCATCCCAACGTAAAAGGCGTCGCAGTCATCGTTGACGGCCTCGCTCCCTTCATTGAAACGGCATTAGAAAACTCCATAACTTCAAAGAAACGACATTGAGGGGACGACGAGATGGATCTCACCTTCGACAATCTTTGCGAAATTAGAGCGACATAATTCATCATGAAGATGAAGGTGGGCCCTTCTTATTCGGGCCCAACTCCATATTTTCGCGACGAAATCACTAATTTTTAAAATTGCGGCGATGCCAATCAACAATCCCGCGGCCGATTGCTTGTGGATTGTCTTCCTGAATGAAGTGAGTGCCGTAACCCACAAATTGCGTTTCGATGTTACGAAAATTCTCGGCGGCCCAATCAGCTCTATCCGGCGTTACCAGTGCACCGGGTGAAACATATTGCAAGAGTTTAGGGGTGCGCGATTTTTTCAACCAGTCGGCATATCGCTCAACAACTTTTACATTGCGGGCCGGGACCCCCTCGATAGGAAGTTCTTGTGGCCAAACATATATTGGCTCGCGTGCAGATGGATCGAGAAAAGGCTCACGGTAAACGTCCAGTACTTCTTTAGGCATGGATCGTGTCAGAGAAGCATTCCCAATGATTTGTTCAATGAAAATATTCTGATTAATAATCAGCTCTCGCCCAGTCTCAGGATTTCGCAATTGGTTAAAGAAACCCGCGGAGGGGCCAAATATGTCCACAGAGTCCGCCGGAAACATCGGTGGAATGAGCGCTTCCATCATGACGACGCCCTTAACGTTGCGTGAATGAGTGGCGGCATAATTAAGGCCTAACGCGGAACCCCAATCATGGATCACAAGGATAACGTTTTTGAGTCCGAGCTCCTCAATAAAAGCATCAGTATATTTAATCTGGGTTTGCAGCGTGTAGTCGACATCGGGTTTATCGGATTTGCCAAAACCAATATTATCAACCGCCACAATTCTCCCATGCGGCTCTACATGACGCATAACATTCCGCCATAAATAACTCGATGTCGGGTTCCCATGAAGAAACAAGAAAATATCGCCGTCACCCTCATCGATGTAGTGCATTTTTGAACCATTTATTTCGATGAATTTTGATTCAAATGGAAACTCTGCAGAAAACTCCGCGGCCCGGTAAGACGGAACATCAGGCGCCTCTTGAGCTTGCGCTGTGCTCAATAATGAAACTCCAGCAATCGATAACATGAAAGTTCGAAACATATCAGATACACTCCTTTTATTGTTGCACGTACTATTGGTCGTTTAAAGGCGTGGATGAGCAAGCGGCGCTTACACCATCCTATTGCTATTTCATTGGTTCAAAAATATTTCGAACCAGCGGCCAGGTATTCTACTTTTCCACCATTGTCTTTTTCGCCCGCGGCGTAAGTTTCGCGCCTAAAAATAATAACCACAGACCGGTAGAAACCTCCGCGACAAACATTGTTAGCCAGCCGGGTTCCAGCACGCCGGCTTGAGCGGGCACTATCAGATTGGCGAGACCAATTACCAAAACCATAAGTGACGCAAACACACCCCACATAGAAAGAATCCTGGGAATATATCTCGACTTGAATAGCAGGCAGAAAAAGACGGTCGATCCAAGGCTAAAAAATATTGCAGCAACGTAAAATCCTGCACTACCAGCCGCAGAAAATATCTTTGCAAAGCCCTGCAGTTGACCTACCTCAAATATGGAAAGAGAGTCTGCGCCGCTATAAAGATGCAAAGCGCTATAACTTATCACCGCCATAACGCCGCCAATAGCCGCCTCGCCTATTCGCCAAACAAGAGCAAGCATTGCAAGGTTTTTGTCTACAGATTTTAACAAGGCATAAAAAGCGAGCGCGAGAAGAACGACACTCAAACTGGAGAGTAACTGACTCGCGAGGGCGGCGCGATACAGCCATTCATTGGCCAATATATTTTTCGCCGTCTCGCTAAAATTGCCGGAAACGATGAACTCTGAGGCAGTCAGTAATCCAAACATATATGTAGCGGTTACGAACAAATACATGAAGCCAGCAATTCGCGCATAGACGAGCTTTGTTCGTTTGTCTTTTTGGTCTTCCATATTGAGAACTCCTACAAGTTAAGTTTCTTTGAGCGGAAGCATTTTTTTGATATCGCAATTCTTGAATTACATTATCGTTAGAAGGCTCATATGACCGGGAGGGTGAAATCTGAGATCCTAGATCCCCCACCAAACCATCTGTAATGGCTCTATGCGTTGTTTTTCATCCTATTAGCGGCTCTTAGCTTTTTGTTGCGCCAGGTTGGCGCCGAAAACCAAAAGCCAAAAACCTGTTGCCACCTCAAAAAGAAAAGGAGGTATAAAGTAAACAGAGATGATAGAGCTGGCGTGTGCCGGGAATATGATCACGCCAATTGTGCCAATCAGCACACCTAAGCTTGCAACTACACCGATGGCAGAAAGAATTCTCGGGATATATCTCGATTTGAATAGCAGGTAAGTGAATAGCGTAGACCCGAAGCCATAAAAAACTAAACCGATAAAATATCCGTATCCGTGAGCGCGAACAAACAACATCATCAGCGCCTTGGTCTGCTGTTCTTCAAAGACGGTTAGATACTCACCGCCGGTGAGAAGCAGCAATACTATGAAGCTGGTGATTGTAAGCGCACCAAAAAAAGCGCTCTCTAGCAAGCGCCATAACATCGCTAAGGCTGCAAGGTTTTTGTTTACGGGTTGAAGTAATATTTTGAGGGCAAAAATTAAGACTACAGCGCCCACGGTTGTAAGCAAATGGAGAACAATACCAATTCGAAACAGCTGCTCTGAAGCCATGATATTGTTGGCTGTCGCTTCAGCATCGCCAGATACATAAATTCCGGCGCGCACAAAATATTCATTAATCTGTGCCGTTGCCATTGTTAGCAGGAACATTAATCCTGCGGTGCGGCCCGCTATGAGTTGCGACTTATCGACAGTATTTGTGTTCATTTTTGGGTTACCTTTAGTTTGTACAGTAAGGGAGTTTGCGCTTATATTTTCGGCAACCACATGCCCATGAAGGCCGCGAAAATTCCAACGCCCATCAAGACAGTCAGTACAAGGATGGTAATCGCCATAGCAAATCGACCTGGCGCGCTCGCTTTATCTTTTGTGCGAAAATAGAGTTCAAGAACGGCGAGGGGCAAAAGATATTGAGCGAAAGCCAGAAAATACAGGAAAGGGCCTGTAAAAGTTACCGGGTCATAACCCACAGGGCGTTGATGAATTGTCATCCAAAGCATGAGGCCTACGCGGAAGAACCAGACCCCACTCACAACCAAGAACAACCGAAGCGCCCAGCGGCGATGCTTTTCAATATTTCCTGTAATCGCTAACCCCAAAGCCACGGCGGCGAAGATCATAATCAGCACACCGTTAAGACTGATGGCAATGTGTTGAGCAAAGCTGCCGATCGTTCCGCGGGTCCATATCATATAAAGGCCGCCAATGCTGATCGTGAATGCAGTCAGCATATATATACGCCCATTCAGACGATGTACGGCCCCGGCAGCGGACTGGAGTTTTGAAATATTCTGAAGCGGTCCGCCACTAGTGAGAACGGTTCCAAGAATTATCTGAAGCGGTCCGCCAAAGGTTATAATAGCTGCCAACACAAGATGTGCGATGACCATTACATTGCCAATGAGATCACCGGAAATGATACCGTGAATAAGATTTTTATTAACGGCTTCCACGTCTCCGCGCAGGGCTGACCCTCCGTAAAAAACAACAGTATAATATGCAAATATCCATTGACCAATGACAGCTGTTAAAAACCACAATACTGCCGAGCCTTTAAGGGCGGCATTTGCAATCGCATTCGAATGCAGCGAACGAGTCAGCGTTACTCCAGTCATACATATTCCCCAAAACATTTGCATACGCTATTAGCGTCAAACACTTGATTGAACGTCATTGTTGTTTCGCAGTGCAGTACCAGTTCGAAAAACTCACTCATCAAAATAACCTTCCCTCTCTGATCGTTCACAACGCCCTCTTCATGACACGCAAGATCTTTTTTCTAATGCATATAGAGAGACTTCACGATCCAAAATCAAACGCCATTCGTTAGACTGTTCCGTATACGCGCCCAAATGTTTTGAATTGAGCAGCAGTTTGATTTCTTCGATCCCTATACGAATCGTTAATGATGCTAAGGATCACTTTCACGACTAAGTTTCTGTAATTATTTTTGCTAAAGCATCAGCCATACGGCGCACACTTACCGAGCTATGCGCGCGTTATAACCCAGCACATATCGTCAACTCTTCGATTATGAACGAGGCTTTGGGATACGCATCGCGCCTGAAGGGTCGATCAACTCACCATCCTTCAGAACCGCAATAAAGAAAAATGGATCAAGGCCCATATTGTTCGAAGGAACTCGGGCAATTGTTTGCCCAGCAGCAATATCGTCGCCAAGAGCCACCTCTAATTCATTTTGAGGCCCGTAGCTCACAAGAAAGCCGTCGCCATGATCGATCAACACAAATTGTCCGTACCCGGCTGGGTGAGGCTCAATCAGGACTACACGGCCCGCGGCTGGAGCGACGACAGGCGCGCCCATTGGCGCATCAATAATGACACCTTGATCAAGGGTATCGTTGACAGGGTGTTGACGCTCTCCGAAGCCGCTAACCAAGCGACCATCAAGCGGCGCAATGGCAAAGTTGGGCACATGGGTTGACGCAGACCGAGCGATCGCGACCTGAGCCATGGACATCGGAATCATCAACACTGCCAAAATCATTAAGACAATAGACGCGCCTCGCGCATAAACTGGTGAAACACTTTCCAGAATTCTGCGTATTCTGATTTGGTGTTCGCTATTAATTCGCGAAGAAAATAATGTAGGGGCGGATGGATACACCCTTCCCGCCGCATGCTTTAGCACGGCCAACAATGTTGTAGCATAAGCATCTCGAGCAAGCGGCATAGATTGAGTAACAGCTTTGTCACAAGCAATCTCTGCCGAGAGGCGGCATCTATTTGTCTGCTTACGCACAAATGGACTAATCCAAAATACTGCATCAACAAAAGATAATGCCAGAAATAATATTGCGTCCCCTCGACGAATATGGGCCCGCTCGTGATCAACAATCATCGAGAGCTGGTCGGCCGATAGAGTTTCGGTGAGCTCTTTGGGAATGATTATTCTACCACTTAGGCTTGCAAAAGGCGGTACGACTTCCGACGTGATGGCAACATCATCACCCAAATAGCCATCCTTCAACTTTGCACTGGCGGCGATCTGATTCAAACGCATTGAATGAATAAGCAGCCGGCCAATAAAAACGCCTGCACCCGCCACATAGACGCCAACACCGAATAAAACCGCCCATTTTAGGCCGTCAGCCATGTGTTTTTTTGCAGAAGCTTCTTGCATGGCTTGGTGAAAACCGTCGGCACCTACAGTTTCAAGGTGCGTAAAAGTATATGTTACAGAAGAAGAATTATATTCAAAAATAACAGCAATTAGACCAACGACTATTGGCGCCACCATTAAGGCCAATAAAATGGGCTCTCTTTTGCGATCACGGTTTTGAGGGGCAAAGCCGTCGACAACAGCTACAACGCCGCTCCACACAATTACGGTGAAGAGCGTTAGCGCCAGCAGCAAAACCAAATAGTCGATGGTCACGAACGGCCCTTCCCGTTTTTTGCACGATGCTTAACGAGTAGTGCCTCAAGCGCTTCGACTTCGTCGGGATCGACAACCCTACTGTTCGCGAAAGTCGCTGTGGGCAATGGACCATCCAAATCAAGCACATTGCGCGCAAAGTCGTTGACGAAGCTCGCCAACGTTTCAAGCTTTGATGTAGCAGCGACGAAAGTTTTTAAGCCATGGACCAACTCAACACGTACAATGCCCTTATCAACCATACGATCCAGCGTCTTACGTGTGGTAGAAAAAGACCATTGCGTTTCACCAAATGTCGCATCATGCAACTCGCGCGCACTCAGTTGTTTTGCGCGCCATAAATGTCGCAGAAGTCGCAATTCAGATTCGGATGGCTTACTCACAAATCGTTCCCTTTGACGCGCATGCGCGGCATATGTCGCACGTGTGCGTCGCGAAGTCAAATATGGTGTGTTATTACCACACGGCAGTTTGCTAAAGATTCGCAACTTTTAATTATTGCAATGTCATCCGGTGGTTAGGGATAAAAATGTGGCTAAGCATCAATAACATAGTGCCATCCGCCAGTTCGCAGTTTTATCGCTTATGGTGCGCCATTCCCGCACCAAACTGCGAACCGGTCCGGCGGCGGCTGCAATATCAGCGAGTCGTAAGCATAGGATCAGGCGCGTGCACTTTACTTGCCCCATTCATTTTTCAACACCGAGAGATTCCGGTTGGCGCTACAGCGCTTCGCTCATGACGAAATTCAACCTCAACAATATTGCTAATAGGGTGGGTAAGATCAAATTTCTCGGTCACGCACTGATAGGTCATCAGCGTTTTGTAGTCGTCTGAAGAACATCCTTCAGAACGGCGGTTGGTCGGTTATTTTTTCATGTCAGTTTCATGGGCGGAAAGATCATTTTCAGTAAAAAGATATTCTCTCAACTCTTTTTCGAAGTCGCCGTTATTGCGACGAATCCATTCAAACACCATTGCAGCATGCTCCACTTCCTCACGCATATTGTGCAGAAGAATATCCTTGAATGCTTCATCTTCGCAATCGTCAGCGCGCTGGCGATACCAATCAACCGCTTCCAACTCCTCAACCAACGAAACGATCGCATGGTGTAGTGTCCGTGTTTCTTTCGTCAGTCGCTCACGAGGCGCGTGCAATCCTTCACTCGACATTATATTTCCTTTTTTTCAAGTCAGAATTACGGCTGCAAACACCGCCAAGACGCCACCTTGTTTAGTCGGCGGGCTATGCCTTATGTCCGGCGGCGGAAGTGGATTAAATGTCAGTCTCCGGATTTGAAGAATAAAAATGGTTCCTTGAATTTCAGTATGTGTCTTTCATGCCCATCGTCACGAATTTCGATTGCGGCCATATTATTTTTCTCATGATGAATCTGGACTGATTTCGGCGAACGAATCATATGGTTGATATGTTCGAGAGAGATATCGATCAGGTCGTCTTTGTGATCATAGGTGATGCCGATCAATGGAGCCCAGTTAGCTTCGATCTGGTCTCCTATTAACGGTGACGCGATCTCTACAAGCATTCGTTTTCCTGACAATATTCCAGACAAACTTTCAAAATACGCCCCCCAATCATCTTTCTGAATAGAATTATCTGACATTGAAACCTCCTAATCTGGTTTGATAGCTTATGGGGCAATGTGCTAAATTGCTTTGCTAAGCGGCGGGACTAACGCGATGTCGCGGAGCGCTCCATGGCATAGAAATTTCATTTTTCTGTGTGACTGACTTCACTCTTCCGTACCGGGAACAATTACGTGTGCCTGCCTTGTCAAACACTTACCTAACCTATAGCCTAGCTGAACCACTTCAATGTTTCTGCCTTTAAGGTAAAATTTTCCTCCACATTGGCGGCCTCAGCACCACAAATGAATGGATCTGACGCGGCGCATTTCGGGCGTTCACTCCCATCTTCATCCATGTTATTTTTCATCTTTTTCAACCAATAGTCGGGATACGTTTCATCCAGCCTCACAGACCCCAGCTTCGTTCAACGAGAGCAGGTATCTGATCAGCTTCAGCGTAAAATTCATTGATATAGCGCAACTGACGCTCCCTTCTTGCACCCAGAAAGAGAAGTTGCTTCAATGAAAAAGCGGTCAACAAAGTGAGCACGTCCAATTGACGCGCCGACCGCATGCATCAATATGTGCGCAGGCTGACTGTATTGATAAGGGAGCTTTGTGAAATGTCGGAATTTATTGAATTGGGCGCTAGGATCATTCAGGGAATCATTACCGATATTGGCTTTCTCGGCGTCAGCGTCATCATGCGCCAGCCAGTATAAAATCCAAAGCCTGACGACTGCAACCGCAATTTGGCTGACTGCCTGCTTTGGGGTCTTGTCAGGGCTCGGCGCATGGCGAGAACTTCTGATCGCGCTCAGCTTGACCTGGATAATACTTCTTTTTTGGGGAAGAGTAGAAGGCTGGTTTCATACTCGATTTTCAGATCAGTTAGATGATAGTGAGTAAGTTTCTCCGATGAGAGCACGTTAACTTCAAGAAGCCTGATATAGTATGCGGCAATCGAATACCTTCCGATTCAATCAAATAGCCACAAGCGACCCTCACTCCCCGCATACAGATTCAGTCTATAAAGCATCGTCTACAGCGATTGAACCGCGTCGCCATTCAACTATTAATACACAAGTTTGGAACAGACCTGTTTTAAGAGTCACCAGCTAAAATACGATTTTTTCTGATCAATTTGATCGGGATCAATTTAATTATCTTGGATTGCTGCGAACGAACACTTGCCATTCTGGTGAATGTTTGCGGATTGTCTGCCGACAGGCTTCAGGAGAAGCGATCATGTCAAAAGAACTTCACTCCCCGCAACGATGCAGGATGTTGAATATTAGATTCGAGTATCAGTTGGCGATCATTGATCCTATTTTTGTTTTTGATAACCCATCCGACGTTGTAAAAAGCACGACATTAACACGCGCGCAAAAAATTCAGATCTTGAGTATCTGGGAATATGATGGGCGCGGAGCCAAAGGTGACGTAAAAATAGGCACACCGCCTGATCGGCATAATCCCCTGCCAGACCTACACTCCGCTCTAAAAGTTATAAACGACATGCTTGATCTTGAACACGAGCTACTCACGAAACACCGAGGCGCGGCTGCAAGCCATTGAGGTGAATAGCGCACGGAAGTGGCTCAACAATGCAGTCAAAAAAAGCGCCAACGACAGTCCCGAATGCATGAATTCTAGCACTGCCGGAATCGGTCCGTACGCCTTTATTAGGTGATTGGTTTCCCGGTCACGGTAAGGATATTTCAATGAAGAAAAAACGCGTAGCCCTCGTAACCAGCGGAATACAGGGGCTTGGTGCGGCAACAGCAATGGCGTTAAAAACGAGCGGCTTTGATGTTGCCGTCACAAACAGGAACAAGTCCGACAAAGCCCAAGCCTTTACGGAAAAAACGGGGTTATCCCATTATGCTTGGGATGTCAGTGATTTCGACGCCTGCGAAAAAGGGATTTGTGCTATCGAGCACGACCATGGGCCGATTGATGTTCTGGTCAATAATGCAGGCGTCACACGCGACACTATGTTTCACAAAATGTCCCTTGAACAATGGCAAGCCGTACTCCATGTCGATCTTGATTCGATGTTTAACATGTGTCGTCAGGTCATTGGCGGCATGCGTGATCGAAGATTTGGACGTATGATCAATATTTCCTCAGTTAACGGACTGAGGGGGCAAATTGGACAAACGAATTACTGCGCGGCGAAATCCGGTGTTCTTGGATTTACGAAAGCACTGGCGCTCGGAACTGCCCACAAAGGGATCACGGTGAACGCGGTCGCGCCAGAGTATTGTGACACGGCAATGGTTGCGGCGGTTCCAAAAGAGAGGCTTGAGCAAATAACAGCACAAATCCCGGTCGGACGCCTCGGCCGACCAGAAGAAATCGGTCGAGCCGTCGCCTTCCTGGCCAGCGAAAAGTCAGGATTTATTACTGGCGCGACGCTGTCTGTAAATGGGGGCATGTATCTGAGTTAACCCGCGCTACTCTAGCGCGCAGGAGTCACTACAATGATTGATGTTGAAAATATCGAAACTTATAGAGGAATGACTAAAGAGTATATCAAGACGTGCGAAGAGAAAAAGCATGTAAATCGGACACCGAGGCAATTGCTTGGAAAAATGCCCATGAGCGCTTTTCCATTCCAGCGGTGGTCAAAAGATTCCTATTCCTCAACAGCTTTTTTTGAATTGGCCGATCGTTCAATCGACGCAATGATAGGGCGGTATAGCCTTGGCCTCTCACCAGCAGCTCTGTTTGATCTCTACATAGATTGGTCTATGGGGCTCGCCTTCGCGCCGGGGAAACGAGCCCAGCTCATCGATAAATGGGCGCGTAAAAACGCCAAATTTGCGAGCTATGTATCGCGATATTTAACGAGCGATGACAATAGCGCTTGTATCGATCCGCTGCCGCAGGATAATCGCTTTCGCAGTGAAGCCTGGCGACAGCAGCCGTTCAATTTCATATATCAAGCTTTTTTACTCAACCAGCAATGGTGGTACAACGCAACAACCGGGATCAAGGGGCTAGCCCCTGCTGAAGAACACGCGATCGAATTCAGCGCCCGTCAAATCCTTGACATGTACGCGCCATCGAATTTCATCTTCACTAATCCCGATATATTGCAGAAAACAATTGAGACCGGCGGCGCTAATCTGGTTCAGGGTTGGAATAATTTCATCGAAGATTGGAACAGAAGCATAGCCGGGCATAAACCCGTCGGCGCAGAAAATTATACCGTCGGAAAAAATGTAGGGATTACGCCTGGCAAAGTTGTTCTTCAAAAT
Source organism: Hyphococcus sp. (assembly GCA_021776375.1). Lineage (GTDB taxonomy): Bacteria > Pseudomonadota > Alphaproteobacteria > Caulobacterales > Parvularculaceae > Hyphococcus. The sequence continues at coordinate 23,636 of JAJFGA010000013.1, forward strand.
GACCTCATCGAACTGATCCAATATGAGCCGACGACGACGGACGTCTATGCCGAACCGATTCTCATCACGCCTGCCTGGATCATGAAATACTATATCCTTGATCTTTCCCCTCATAATTCCATGGTGAAATATCTGGTCAATCAGGGGCACACCGTCTTTATGATCTCCTGGAAGAACCCCGACACCGGTGATCGCGACAAGGGCATGGACGATTATCTGCGTCTTGGCCCCCTCGACGCGCTCGACGCTATCGCCGCTATTGTGCCGGACCGGCAGGTTCATGGCGTCGGCTATTGCCTCGGCGGCACGCTGCTCGCCATCGCCGCAGCGGCGCTTCAACGCGATGGGCGCAATCTTTTCAAAACAATTTCGTTCCTCGCCTCACAAGTGGATTTTGAAGAAGCTGGCGAGCTGATGCTTTTCGTCAATGAAAAGCAACTCTCATTTCTCGAAAACACCATGTGGGAACAGGGGTTTCTCGACACCAAACAAATGGCCGGCGCATTTCAGCTCCTGCGATCAAACGACCTCATCTGGTCGCGTTTACAAAAGGAATATTTAATGGGCGAACGCCAGCCTATGAACGATCTCATGGCCTGGAATGCAGACGCCACAAGAATGCCCTTCAGGATGCACTCGGAATATCTAAGGCAATTGTTCCTAAACAATGATCTTGCGGAAGGTCGCTATCATGTTGACGGCATGCCAATTTCGATTGAGGAAATACACGCGCCCATTTTCGCTGTCGGCACACAAAAGGACCACGTCGCACCCTGGCGCTCAGTTTATAAGCTAAACCTGTTCGCCGATGCGGACGTGACATTCCTACTAACCAGCGGTGGTCATAATGCCGGCATTGTTAGTGAACCTGGTCATCCGCGGCGAAGCTATCAGATGGCGACAAAGAATGATCATGACCCCTATATTGATGCAGACATGTGGGCGGAGCAAACGCCGACCACAGAGGGGTCCTGGTGGCCGGCATGGTCAAGTTGGTTAGCGGCGCGGTCGGATGATCATGTCCCGCCGCCGCCGCTTGGCTCGCTGCAACAAGGATATGAACCGCTGCGCGATGCGCCGGGGCTGTATGTTCTTGGCGATTAGAGCTGTATGAAATGGAGTTGGAAAATCCATCCAGACTGTTATTTTGTACCCTTCCGGGTCGCGCATGGCGGGCACAAACTCCAGGCGCGGTCATTCCGCAGCTGGATCGGCCCGGCTTGCCGCCTCGCCTGCGACAAGTTCAATAATTTCCGCTGTGATTTCTTCTTGCCTTATGCGTCGCTGCATCGCCTCCAGAGACGAAAGTTGTCGCTCGATTTGATTACGCGCTGAGGCCATGGCTTCCATGCGCGCTTCGTTCTCCGCCGCGAAGGCGTGAAGCGCGGCATTGCAAAGCTGTGCGTGCATGTAATCTGCGGTGAGCTCGTTGATAAGCTCTTTAGGCGCTAGATTCACAAACGGTGCATTGGCGCCTATCGGGTTGGGAAAGACTGACATGTCGAAAGGAAACAGGCGGCGGCGTTCCACCTGAATACCGTGGCCAGGCCGCCACTGGCTGAAAATAGCCTCGAGGCGGTTGATTTCTCCTGTAGCGATACGCGCATAGAGCGCTCCGGCGATGTGGTCTGCGAGAGTTGGGATGCGTAGCGAATGCGACGGCATTGCACTATTCCAGACGGTAGTGACACCTCGCTCTAAAGCAATCGCGGCGCCTCGTGTTCCGACTAAGAACAATTCGGATCCAGCAAGATCGGCATCAACCTCGTCTAGAAGTCGCTCGGAGAGGGCGCCTGCAAATCCCTGCTCGGCGCAGAACAGCACGAGCGCCGGCCGCATCGCCTGACGAGCGTTATCAGCGCGTTCAGACGGAACCAGTGCGAGAGCCTGACCAACAGCGACCGCAATCGTGGCTGCATAGCTATCCACGGCGACGAGTTGATTGCGGGCTTGTTGGGTGCGCGCCGCTGCGATGCCCCGCATCGCATTCATCACTGCTCCAAGTTGGCGAATACCATCAATATGTATACGGATGTCTGAAAGACGTTCCGTCATGACTGACTGACCAGCCTAGCCGGATCGGCTGAGGCGACAGCATGTATATACTGTCGAAGCGTCTCGATAAGCGCCAGCCTTTGCACATCATCGAATGCGCCGGTTTCCTGAATCAAGCGGACAGCATCCGGGGCGCCATTGTCGATAGCATTGCCGAGGCCTTTCCGGAATTCAGTGATAAGGGGTAATGGAAACGGATCCAAAAGTCCCGACTGGACAGCCAAAACTATCGCCACCTCCTCAGCAAGTCGAAGGGGTGCGTGCTGTACTTGATCAAAAATTGCGCGAATTCGCGCGCCTCGGCTCAGCTGTTTGTGAACCCGTGCATCCGGCATTCCGCCGAAACGGGTGAATATTTCCAGTTCCAGGAATTGAGCATAGTCCAGGCGCAGCGAAGCCGCCGCATCTCGAAGCGCCTTGGCTTGGGTCTTGCCACCTACTCGGCTGACGCTGAGACCAACATCAACGGCCGGTTTTTGACCTTCATGAAATAGCTTCGCATCAAGCACGATCTGGCCATCAGTCATTGAGATGAGGTTGGTCGGGATATAGGCGCTGAGATTGCCCGCATCGGTCTCAGCGATTGGTAACGCCGTCAGAGAGCCGCCGCCCATTTCTGCTGACAGCTTCGCGGCGCGTTCCAGGAGCCGCGCATGGACATAAAATACATCACCAGGAAACGCTTCCCGGCCCGGAGATTGTCGTGTGAGCAGCGCGATCTCACGATGACAGGCCGCATGCTTCGACATATCATCGATGACAATCAGAGTATGCTGACCTCGGTCACGAAAATATTCCGCCATTGTGACGCCAGCAAATGGCGCAACCCACTGCAATCCGGGTGAGCATGCAGATCCCGCCACAACGATAATGCACCGCTCCGGCGCTCCTTTGTCGTGGATTGCGTCGATGGCTCGCCGAACACTCGAACTTTTCTGGCCAATCGCAACATAGACGCAGATGATATCGCTCTCCTTTTGATTGATGATCGTGTCGATCGCGATCGTTGTCTTGCCGATCGCCCGATCGCCAATGATGAGCTCGCGCTGGCCACGGCCGAGCGCAAACAGCGTATCGACAACAACAAGGCCAGTTTGAACCGGTTGGGTCACCAAATCCCGGTCGATGATTGCCGGCGCCGCGCGTTCAATCGGCTCCAACGTTTCTGCGGCGACAGGCTGCTTACCGTCGAGCGGCCGGCCAAGCGGATCAACGACACGGCCGAGCAACGCCGGTCCCACGGGCGTGCGAACAACGTCGCCGGAACCACGCACGATGTCGCCAGCCTCGACCGCATTGACATCATCAAACAGAACACAGCCAATTCGATTACGGTCGAGCACTTGAGCGAAGCCATACTGTCCGTTTTCAAATCGTACAAGCTCATCTAGCCGGACGCCAGGCAACCCGGAAACGAGCGCGATACCATCCCCCACCTTTTCGACTCGTCCAATTTGCTCTGTCTGCGGCCCAAGAAATGCAGCACTCGCGCGCGCACGGGTTTTTTCCAGCCAAGCATCTGCGCGGGCGTTAAGGTCGGCTGTCATGTGTGACATCCTCCAGGATTTTCGCGAGATCGGCGCGCCAACTATTGCTCACAATAAGGTGTGAGCCATGCAGCTCTAGCCCAGCGATCAGATTAGGGTCGGTCTTGAAAGAAATTTCAGGACTGGCGCCGAAGGCCTCGCCAATCTGTGTACGGTAGTGTTCTTGATTCGCTGTCGTTAGCGGCGTCGCGGTGACCGCCTTCAGTGTGACGCCCTTCCCTATCGCCGCATGCCGCACCGCCTCCGGCAAAGCCCGGATCTCCTTAAGCAACCATTCGAGAAAAGCGGTTCTCACTGCGTCGCCATCGAGGCGCTCGATAAGACGCCCGGCAATTTCGACAGCAAGCTGGCTCGCACGATCGGCCCAAGCCTTTTCAGCGTCAATCTTTTCCTTCTCAATCGCCAATTTTGCAGCGGCTTCCAGCGAGTTTGCTTTCGACGCAGCATCTTCAATGCTAGCAGCCTTCGCCCTTTCAGCGGCTTCATGCGCCGCCGCCAGAATAGCCTCACGTTCCTTCACAAAACCAGCGCGCGTCTGCTCGATTTCGGCAAGTGCGGCAGAAGCCTGATTGCGTTTACCCTCCGCATCAGTCAAAATCTGTTGTGCCGTCACACGGCGCTGTTCGATCATAGCAGAGACCGGACGCCAGAAAAATCGACCGAGGAGCCATACCAGAAGCATGACATTGACGGTCTGGAGGCCGAGCGTCCACCAATCAATCGTCATCGCATTAATTCAACAACGGATTGGCAAAGAGAAGAAGCAGCGCGACGACCAGGCAATAAATCGCTGTCGTTTCAATCATCGCAAGCCCGACGAACAGAGTGCGCGAAATGGTGTTCGCCGCTTCGGGCTGACGAGCGATCGCATCCATAGCGGCGGCCACCGAACGTCCTTCGGCCAGCGCCGGGCCAATCGCTCCGAATGAAACCGCGAATGAGGCCGACACAATGCTAACCATGGCTATCCAATTCATGAGGAATTCCTTTTGTTTCCAGTCTTTGCTGGGTGAATATCTTCGCTGACGGCCCCTGCGATAAAGACCATCGCCAGAACCGCAAAAATATAAGCCTGAACCGCCCCCGTCAGCAGATCGAGCGCCATCAGTGGGATCGGCACAAGGAAGCCGGCAAGCGATAAGACGATGCTAATCACGAGCACGCCACTCATGACATTGCCGAACAAACGAACAAGCATTGAAAAAGTGCGTGTAAGGCTTTCAATAAAATTGAGCGGTATCATGACCGGATTTGGGTAAGCAAAAGTAGCCAGATAGCCGCGCACGCCACTCGCACGAACACCGAACGAGATCACCGCAATAAATACAAGAAGTGCGAGCGCGGCGTCAGTTTCAAGGTTTGCGGTCGGCGGCTCGACGCCCGGCGCCAACGATGACCAGTTGGCGACGAAAATGAAAACAAACAATGTGCCAATGAACGACCGATAAGGGGCGGGGCTGACTTGCATGGTGTCACGGATTTGTCCGTCGATGGTATCGACCATTAATTCGATTGCCGCCTGGCATGAAGATGGGATGAGTGTCATGTGACGCGTGACGAGGATTGCGCCGATAATCAATATAGCCATGATGACCCAGGTCGCGATCACGCCCGCGGTAATCGGAATCGGTCCGAAATGGAAAAGCGCGATGCTGTCAAGCGGTGAGTTCATGGTGTGATCTGCCTGACCTTGCGCATAATGACAGCACGCCCGATGACAACCCCGAGCACCGTTGCAAGCAATGCGCCCGTTCCTTCAAGGCTGGCCAATACCAACACCACCGACAAAAGCGCGAGACGCCCGACAATAAGTGCAATCATGGTCGTCACCCGACCACCTCCGGCGAGCTGACGGACATTCGACCAGAGGCTGCGAAAATAAAGCATGCCAATCACTATGCCAGCGCCCAAATGCGCCAACACGATTAGAATCAAGGCCAAGGTCGGCAGATTATTAACAGATAGATAGTTCATACGTTTTTAATCCATTTCCATGCAGACCAACACCCAATCACCAATCCAAACATTAAAAGCGGCGCCGTCCAGAAAATGCCAGAATTGAATGTTCGATCGAGCCAGCGACCAGCGAACATTCCTGTCAGCATCGGTACAACGATCATCCAGCCGAGCACGCCAATCTGGGCGAGGCGGCGGGCCACAGATGCATCGCCTTCCCGTAGCCAGCGCTGACGGCGTTTCTTGCGCAGACGAACTTCCCTGACCAGCGGGTCCCCATCATCCGGTTCTGTTTCCGGTGATGTCATGTGAACTCCCCGACATTGCGATGCCTACTTGACTGAAGCTGACGTACGATTTGCCGGATGGCGTTCAACTGCAAGCGCGTGCTTTCGACATATTCCATCCGCTCAATATCCATCTCTGCGCGGAATCGAGCGAGGACCATCTCATCCAGCGTCGTCAGGTCGTCTCCAGGGACCGCTTCGCGAGTTGTAATTGCGACATCCCGCCCAGCATTAACGGAAAGAACGCCGCCGCGAACGGCGCAGTAGCGTTCTGTTCCATGGCTGCTTTTCCAGCTTACAACAGAAATTACGAGCCGGGTCAGAAAGTCAGCATGATGCGATAGAATTCCAAAACTACCGGTAGCATCTTCGGCCCGCAACGCCAGGACTTTGTCCTCATCGACTGCTACCGATAATGGTGTGATGATGCGCAACCTCATCACACATTCTCCGCCTTAGCGGCGGCCTCCTTTTGTCGCGCTTCGCCCAAGTCTCCGATCATATACAGCGAACTTTCTGCCCAATCATCAGCTTCGCCATCAAGGATAGATTTACATCCGGAAAGCGTGTCGGCGAGTGGAACGCTGCGTCCGCGCGTACCTGTGAAGGCTTCCGTGACTGTGAAGGGCTGGCTGAGAAAACGCTGAAGCCGCCGCGCCCGTTTGACGATCAACCGGTCGCTGGCGCCGAGTTCTTCAACACCAAGCAGCGCAATGATATCTTGAAGGTCTTTAAAACGGGCTAGCGCCTCGCGGGCGCGTTCGGCGATTTGATAATGCTCCGCACCGACTACAAGCGGGTCGAGTAGGACCGATGACGAGGCAAGCGGATCTACTGCAGGATAAAACCCCTCCGCCGCTAGTGCGCGCGAAAGCATAATGGTGCTGTCCATGTGACTGGAGATGGTCGTCACTGCCGGATCGGTGAAGTCATCTGCGGGGACGTAAACCGCTTGAATGGCAGTGACTGCGGCCCCGGCGACTGAAGCAATTCGCTCCTGTAGTGAGGCAACTTCAGTCGCGAGCGTCGGCTGGTATCCAACGCGTGATGGCAAACGCCCCAACAAACTCGATACTTCGCTTCCAGCTTGGACGAAGCGGAAAACATTATCCATCAGGAGGAGTACATTCTTATGCTTCTCATCGCGAAAAAATTCCGCGATCGTTAGCGCGGTCGCCGGTGTCCGCCAGCGGGCGCCGGGAGGCTCATTCATCTGTCCGTAGACGAGAACGGTGCGGGCGAGCACACCCGAAGCTTGCATCTCTGTCAGCAATTCATGGCCTTCACGGGAGCGCTCGCCTACGCCCGCAAATACTGAAATCCCCTGATATTTTTCGACCATAGAGTGGATCAGTTCCATCACGAGCACAGTCTTTCCGACGCCCGCCCCGCCGAACATTGCCGCTTTTCCGCCATGAGCAAACGGCGCAAGAAGGTCGATTACCTTGACGCCAGTCTCAAATATTGTGGTGGTGGAGGTCTCATCCTTGATAGCGGGTGGCGGATTGTGGATGCCGCGCCGCGGCGTATCGGACGGCAACGCAGGGCCGCGATCCCGGACCGTCCCGACCACATCTATGAGGCGGCCCAATATTGCATCGCCGACCGGCGTTGAAATGGATGCTCCCGTCGCCCGCACGGGCGTGCTACGGGCGAGACCCGCGGTCGCTTGGAGTGCAATGCCGCGAACAGTTGCGGGGTCAATGTGGCTGTGCACTTCCAGGGTAAGCGATTCAGGTCGATCCCACTCCACGGCTAAGGCAGTATTGATAGGCGGCAATTCGCCGCCGTCAAAGCTGACGTCCACGACGGCGCCTCGAACCGAAATGACTTTCCCAACCGACATAACAAAATCCAGGTATTCACCGAAGAACGCGAGGAAATTCACAGTCAGGCATGCGCTGCATCAAGCGCACGCCCTTTCATTTCCTACTAATAGGACAGCCGCGCCACGGCATTGATCCCGATCAAACTGTAGGATCGCCGCCGCGCCATAAGGAGGTGGATCCTTTCGACTTCAGGACCCGGAATACTTTGAGATTTGACGCATCTGCGACAACAAAAACTTGCAAAATAAATGTAAGAAGCGCATCCTGGTTGCACTGCGGCGCCATCAGGACCGCTGGGTAATGTCCAATAGATTATCTGTGGTCGATAGCGTGTTCGCCAATGCTGGGGTGCGCCGACTACAACGCAAAACTGGACAGGCTACAAATTATTTTTGCAACTCCACCTCCACATAGGTCTCTTGAAAAAGCCATTTATCGCGCGGCATCTAAAGGGTTCGTATGCACGATTTAGACCTTATAGACTTGAGTGGCCCGCTCGCTGATGCGATTCTAGAGACGACAGAATCTCCGATTGTGATCTTGAGCCCGGATGGCAGTATCGCAAGGTTCAACAAGGCTAGCGAGACATTGACCGGTTATAGCGCCGCAGAGGCTATCGGCCGAAAAGTCTGGGATTTTCTGATAGTCGATGAGGAAATCGACGCTGTACGCGGCGTATTTGAGCAGACTTTCGCAGCAGATATTCCAACGCACTTCACTAATTATTGGAAAACAAAAGACGCTCGTCGCCGGCATCTGAAATGGTCGAACAAGACGTTACTTAATAAAAACGGGGACGTGACAAATATCCTCGCAACTGGAATCGATATCACTGATATAGAATCCACAGAGCGCCGGTTGTCGGAAGTGCAATTTGAATTGCTGCATATGAGCCGGCTTAGTACCTTGGGTGAAATTGCGACATCAATCGCTCATGAACTGAACCAGCCTTTAACGGCGGCAGCAAGCCTGATTGGCGCCGTATCGCTCACATTGAAGAAAAAGAGTAATGGTGAACTTTGCCCACAAATTGAACTGCTTGATGATGCGGTAGACGAAATCCGCCGCGCCAGCGAAATTATGCACCAGATGCGCGACTTTGTGCGCAAGCATAAAACCACCCGAACCCCCCATGACGTGAACAAGATTGTCGAGGAAGCAAGCGCTATCGCCCTCATTGGCGCCGATGCTCAGAAAATAAAAGTCACAACTAATCTCGGCAATAACATTGGCGAAGCTCCGCTCGACCGCATTCAAATTCAGCAAGTGGTTATTAATCTGATCAGAAACGCCATAGACGCTATGAAGGAATCTCCGGAACGGCGCCTGACCATTTCAACACAAAGAAACGACGGCATGATCGCGATTAAAGTCGAAGATACAGGCTCTGGCATACCCGAAGAGCTTAAAACGCGATTATTTGAACCGTTTGTAACCAGTAAAGACGACGGGCTTGGGGTTGGTTTGTCGATTTCCAAGTCGATAATTGACGCGCATCAAGGTGAAATTTCAGCAACCAACCTAAACTCCGGCGGATGTATATTCACTTGCAAAGTGCCTGCGGGGGGCCATGACCAACTCGATGACAACTCATAAAAGTACAGTTTTTCTTATCGATGATGATGTTGCCGTGCAGCATGGCGTTACCGCTTTACTCACCGCCGCTGATCATTCCGTGGCCGTGTTTAATTCGGCGGAAGATTTTTTGTCGAAATTGACGACCCTCGATACTGTGAATACAGCAATGCTCCTCGATGTCTGCATGCCCGGCATACAAGGGTTAGAACTACAAGAACAATTATACAATGACGGCGTGGAAATTCCTGTTATCGTGATGACCGGTCACGGTGATGTTCCAATGGCTGTTCGCGCAATGCAAAACGGCGCTGTCGATTTCCTTGAAAAGCCGTTTACAGTTGAGGAAGTTGTAACGGCGCTTGATCGAGCATTTGGGCTGTCGAGGCCTATCGTCAAACTGACGCGAAGCGCATCGCCAGAACTTACAGAGAACTATGAATCACTATCGCCGCGCGAGAACGAGGTGTTGCGTGGGATAGTTGACGGTGGCACAAGCAAAGAAATAGCACGCACACTCGACGTAAGCCCCCGTACAATCGAAGTTCATCGACACAATGTCATGTCGAAAATGAATGCGAAAAGTATCGCCGAACTGGTGCGCATGGCTGTCGCGTTGGGGGTTGGTGACTAATATCCTTTTTAAAAAGATTCCATCCGTCATTATCGCAACTACTTAAGAAGCGTGGCGGGCTTGTGTGGCAACGCCTTATACGCACTCCCCTAAGGGAATATACGTAGTATCGGACATGCGATTAAAACGCATTATCTGGCGCACGCACCATTCACACCCATACCCGCCTGATTCACCGATCCAGCCACCCATAGCCCGTGCTTTCCAGCCTTTAACACTAGGTAATCAACCCAACTAATCTCGCTAAGGAATTTGCACTTTACTAAGCATGGGTAGAGTTTCGGGCAATATTTAACAACGGGAGAATTCATTTATGTCAGCGCTTCCTCAACTTAAAGATTTTGACAAATTTTCTGTTGTACACGGATTTATACCAGACTTTGGCGCGACGAGCCTCGCCGCAAGCGCTAGCGTCAAACGTATCAAGGCAGGTGAAACTCTTTATGTCGAAGGCGATGATGCGCCGTTCTGCTATCAAATGATCAGCGGTGTCGCCAAAGAATATAATACACTCGAGGACGGGCGTCGGCAGGTCGCCGATTTTTATGGCGTTGGCGAGCTCTTCGGTATTTCCGAACTCACAGAGCAGCTGCATACGGCGGAAGCAATTACTGATTGCGCAGTCAGATGTTTTCCTCGCGAAAAATTTCTCCGCGCCGTGGAAACTAATCCGGTTTTATCCCACCGATTTGTAGGCGCGCTAATGACAAGACTTCATCGCTCCAGAGAAAGAATGGTGATGCTGGGGCGGATGAACGCCGTTCAGCGCACAGCCTCATTCCTACTTCGCCTTGCCGAAGAGCAGGAGAAAGCCACGGACATTCAATTCTTGATGAGCAGGCAAGACATAGCCGATCACCTAGGGCTTACGATTGAAACAGTCTGCAGAACGCTTACCGAATTAAAGAAAAAAGGTCTTATTCTAATGCCTGTAGCAAGGCTATTTTCTATCCTTGACGAGGAAGGCCTTGAGGGCATCGCGCATGGTGCTGCTGGGCTGCGGTAGAAATTTTTACGTGCTTAAAATTTTTTCACGAGGATAGTTTAGTCAAATTGATGACCGTCCGAAAATCCAAGACCTATACTAATACTGCCTCAGCGTATGTCCGACCCATCACGGGTAAGTCTGTTGAAGAATTACACATCAAGAGTGTGTTGTTCTTCTGAATCTATCTGAGCAAGCAGAACTGAAGCCGCTAACCATGAATTTTCTGAGGATATTGGAGCGGGTAGCGGGCTCGATAGTCGAAAACTATGTCAATGATTTCAATTACTTATAAGTTGTCAGGACTCGGATTGTTACACAAAATGTGCGCAATCTGTTACACAATATCGCGGGTCAGATAGCCTCTTCCGCTCATATAGCATTGCTTGAAAACTCCCCAAAACTGAAATGTTCTTGTTGCAAATTCGGCGCACCGCCAGCATCTCAGAATGCCCGATAACGAAAGTGACACGTGGTCAAGAGAACACCGCTTCATGAGTAATTATTGCAAAGAATAATTTTCACATTGACGGCGCCGACACGGTTCAAATGACCGGCCTATTGCTCGGGAGGCAAGACTATTCGAATTGCGGCCTGATCTTAACGTAATACCCGTAGCAGCGATTTCCCACCGCCTGCCCGCTGCGATCAGAGCGCTGGCTTGTCGAAATCTGATAGAAGAGCGATGAACACCGCAATTATTCGTTTAGCGGTTTGAGTCTTCAACGGCCTCTCCTGGGCACCATTATATTCCCGCGTGCACTGGTTAAGTGACGGAAATTCCTCAGTCTTTTAATGCGGCCCCTCATCTAACCTCAAATTTCCTCTCATTTTGGGTAACAAAATGGGTAACATGGCGGGTTACAATCATGACCGTGATGAGGTCGCTCGATCAATATTTACTGAACCGAAACGGGCACTGGTATTATCTTCGCCGCGTCCCCGAAACCTACGCTCGATTTGATCAACGCACTTACTCAAAGGCCTCGCTAAAAACGACGGCGTTGGAAGTGGCGCGCGCTCGTCGAGACGCCATGGCGGAGGCCGACGATCTTTATTGGGCGTCGCTCGTTGAGCACGCTGGCGTCGCCGGTCAATTCAACCAGAACCCCGCGCTAACCCGCTATCGCGCTGCGAAGAAGCGGGCGATGGCAAGAGGGTTCGTTTACTCACCCGTTAGCGAGCTTGTGGACACCGCCGGCA
>JAJFGA010000014.1 GCA_021776375.1 Hyphococcus sp.
CGCCTGCTACTTCGCCTTATCGAGCCCGTAAGCCTCGTGCAGCGCGCGCACCGCATATTCCGCAGCGTCGGAATTTATCAGGACGCTGATTTTAATTTCAGATGTCGAAATGTTCTGAATATTAATGCCCTTATCAGCCAGCGTCTGAAACATTGTAGAGGCGACGCCAGCATGGCTTTTCATGCCGACGCCGATAACTGATATTTTCGCCACATTGCGGTCCGATTGCAACGACTTGAAACCGATTTTCTCTTTTACCGCATTCAACGCCTCAACCGCACGGTCCAGGTCGTTTTCCTTGGTGGTGAACGAAGTGTTGGCAAAGCCTGCTTCTCGTGAGGCGCTTTGCACAATCATATCAATATTGACGCCGGTTTCAGCGAGTTTGGTGAAAATAGCCGCAGCCCGTCCGGGCTCATCCGGCACCGCCAGCACCGTTACCGACGCCTCATTCAAATCCGGCGTTACAGCGGTTACAATATTCTTTTCCACAATATCATCCTCATCGCAGATTAGCGTGCCGGGTCCCGGCGCATCGGGCGAATCAAAACTTGATAGCACACGCAACGGCACCCTGTAGGCCATCGCCAGCTCTACCGAACGGGTCTGCAAAACCTTGGCGCCGACCGACGCCATTTCAAGCATCTCTTCATAAGAGATTTTCGCAATCCGCCGCGCCTGCTTGGTGATCCGCGGATCGGTCGTGTAAACCCCATCAACATCAGTGTAGATGTCGCAGCGCTCGGCTTTGACAGCAGCGGCGAGCGCCACTGCAGATGTATCCGATCCGCCCCGGCCAAGCGTCGCTACGCGCCCGCTCGGTCCGACGCCCTGAAAGCCGGCGACAATCGCCACTTCGCCGCCATCAATAGCGCCGCCAAGACTTTCATCCTCGATCGCGCTGATCCGAGCATGACCATGGGAGAGGTCGGTCTTGAGCGGAATCTGCCAGCCCTGCCATGAGCGCGCACGATAGCCGAGGTTTTGCATCACCAACGCCAATAGTCCGGATGTGACCTGTTCGCCAGTAGCCACAATCGCGTCGTGCTCAACAAACCGCGCATCAAGCGCCGGCGCCGGCGGACCAGCCTCGTCGCACAGGCCGACCAGGCGGTTGGTCTCGCCAGCCATCGCCGACACCACAACGGCGACGCTATGTCCGGCGTCAACCTCACGGCGCACGATCGCTGAGACCGCGCGGATGCGGTCCAGATTGGCGACCGAGGTGCCGCCGAATTTCATTACGATGCGCGCCATGTCTTATTCTAACCTGCGAGGTCTTGCCGTCTTGTAACCGCTGATCGGAGGGGGCATTTTCCGGCTAATCTCTAGGCAGCAGCCCCCGGCAAGGCAAGCGAGGAAATCTTAATCATGACGCAGGCTGAGACGCTTAACCAAGCCGCACAAGGCAAAACCACGATAGATCCTGCGGAAATCGAGAAATTTTCTGCTATTGCCGACGAATGGTGGGACCCGTTCGGCAAATTCAAGCCGCTTCACAAGTTCAACCCTGTACGTCTGGCCTATATTCGCGACGCCGCCTGCGCCCATTTTGGCAGGGACCGGCAGGAGAAAAAGCCGCTTGAGGGCCTGCGGCTGCTCGACATTGGCTGCGGCGGTGGGCTGATCGCCGAGCCGATGACACGTCTTGGGGCGGAAGTTGTCGCGATTGACGCCGCGATGCGTAACATCAAGACGGCGCTGGCGCATGCCGGGCCCCTTGGCCTTGCCATCGACTACCGCAACACCAGTGTTGAAGAGCTGGCGGCGGCGGGCGAGCCGGGGTTTGATGTCGTCTTGAATATGGAAGTTGTCGAACATGTCGCCGATGTCGATTTGTTTCTTGAAACCGCCGCCGGCCTCGTCAAGCCCGATGGCATGATGGTGATGGCCACAATCAACCGTACACTGAAGGCCTTGGCGCTGGCGAAAATTGGCGGCGAATATATACTGCGCTGGCTGCCGGCAGGCACTCATGATCCGCGCAAATTCGTCAAGCCGGAAGAAGCCAAAGCCGCGCTCACCCGCGCCGGTATGAACGTCACCGCAGAGGCCGGCGTCGGCTATAATCCTTTAATGGATATCTGGCGGATTAATGATGACATCAGCGTCAACTATATGCTGACAGCGGTGAAAGCGTAAGCGAGTTATCTGCTTCGGGCACGAAGCATAATGCGGGCCCATTTTTGTCCGCTATACGCTTAAATCCAGCGCGACTGGTGGTTCGCTGAGATGAAGATCAATGTTTTCGCCGCCAATCTGAAGCGAGATGATATCGGCATTGGCGACATTGTTGAGCGTCAGGCTCTCCCCGGAGGCAAATTCCAGGATGATATTATCTCCGTCCTCGACGATCGACACATCGTCAATCGACGCCGCTAATTCGCTGTCAATGTGGATGGCCAACGCGCCAACGGAGGCGATGTTGATGACATCCTCGCCGCCGCCTTTTCCGAATGCAATCGCCGCATCCACCGCATCCAGCGTGATCGTGTCGTCGCCAGCGCCGGCGTTGACCCGGCCGATCGTATCAGCGGTGAGAACAAGCGTGTCATCGCCGGCCCCGGTATTAACCCGCGTGATGGTATCCGCATTGATCGTCAGCGCATCATCGCCTTCACCCGTGTTGATCCGCGTGACCTTGTCGGCATTGATGTTAAGGACGTCATCGCCGGCGCCGGTGTTTATGCGCCGAACTTTGTCCGCCTCGATATTGAGTGTGTCATCGCCGCCGCCCGTGCGAATGCGCGCCACATTGTCCGCATTGATGTTTACAACATCGTCGCCGGCGCCGGTATTTATGCGCGTAACCTTGTCGGCGTCGATGGTCAGCGTGTCATCACCGTCACCAGTGCGGATACGGCGGACATGATCGGCGCTGATTTCTACAGTATCATCACCATCGCCCGTAGAGATGCGGCTCACATGGCCAGCGTCAATTTGAATGTTGTCGTCGCCATGCTCTTCAACTTCACCTTGAGCGTGGTCATCGTCGCCCGCTTCTTCCACGGCATCGGATTGCGTTGGGGCGCCAGCCGGAGCAACCACGGTTTCGATGCGATAATATTCGATCAGCTGAGCAACGGTGAGTTTGGGGGCTTCCTCGCCTGTTTGCGGTACAACGACAGGATCGCCAGTTGCTGGCGGGGTGTCGCCTCTTTGCGGCGCCGGGTCTGAAACCGGCGCCGTGCTAACCGGAGTGCTGCTTGCCGGCGCAGGCGCAGTCGTAGGCGCTGTACTAATTTGTGAAAAACCCTCGTCGCCCGCCGCTTTGAATTGGATTTTGAACGTGAACTCTTCAGTGACATTGCCGGATTCATCTTGCGTAAACGAATAGGAAAAGCTCGCGGTCCCCTCGCTGCGAGCGCGCTCGACCACAGTGGTGGATGCATCGCTTAATGATGGCATTGTTTGTTGCAGACGTGCCAAAGCGTTTGACATTTTTTCAACCCGCTGGGCCAAATAACTTGAATGCAGCGCCTTAGAGCGCGCGCCCTGAAACGAAACTTTTCGGACCTCGGAACGTTCATCGTTACGCTTGGACGCCTCGGCCTCCCTTGCATGGTGAGCATTTTCTGCATGGTGAGCGCCCGCAAAGGCTGCAAATTTAAACAGTACAGAAACAGAGTTATTCAATTCCATCGCTCTTCTCTCGTTAGCAAATATCTTCCATCGCCAATTATGGTAAACGGGCGGAGTAAAATTTGGAGCAATGAAATAGATAGCGGTGTACGGAGTTTTATCATCTTGGTTGGCAAGATGTTTTGCAGTTTCCGAAAATTGGTCCGTTTAAGTTAAGGGGGCAATGGCCGCGGCGGCCTTATTTCATACCGCAGATGAGGCGAGATCGAAATTATCGGATTAACTTGTTTCAAACAGAAAAATCACCTGTCCGGACAAGCGTTCTCGGCGTAACCGTCAGAATTTTATGAATTTTTTGAACTCTACCTTAGGTTGTGTGTGCCGATGGCGACAAATATTAATTACAGGTTGGAAAACATCAAAATCTTCCACAAAGCTCGGCCGACCAAGTCAAAGTCAGCCCCGCGCCGCCTCGATTATCGGCCCGAGGGTTTCCCAGTTCTCCTGGATCGCCGCCTTGGCGACATTGTAGCCGATGGAGACCGCTTCATCATATTTGTCCCAGTCACGCAGCGCCACACCCTCCACGCTTGGGGCAATCATAATGTCGGCGGGGTGGACCTTAAGCGTGCGTTCGTGACGCGCCGTCGCGGTGCGCATCAACAGGGAAACGATGGGCGGGGCGGAGCGCACGCCATGCTCAGCAATCCAGGCAAAAAATGCCGGCGGGTCGCGAAAGGCATCGATATCAATCGTTCCCTGGCGCGCTACATCGATGCCAATCATCAGACCCCGATGCATGCCCGCCATAATGTCGGTGGGAAAATTGTTGATTACCGCGCCATCCACCAAAAGCATATCGCCATCAATCACCGGCGGCAAAATCCCCGGCAGAGCAATCGACGCGCGCAAGGCTTTTCGCAAAACTCCTCGGCGATGGATGCGCGCCCGGCCTTCGGCAAGATCTGACGAAACGCAGAAAAAGGGAACCTGAAGTTCTTCAATCAACGTGTCGTCAAAATGCTCGGCGAGGCGCTTTTCAACCCGCTTGCCCTTGGTCAGCGCCACCACCGGCAGGACATGATCGCCGAGCGGATTGGAGACAACGAAGGCCTCGCGAATGCGGCGTTCGATTTCTTCATCGCCCCAGCCCATGGCGACACAGGCGGCGACCATCCCGCCCATCGAGGCGCCGCAAACAAAATCGATTGGAACGCCCGCCTCGCGCAAGGCGCTGACGGCGCCAATGTGGGCGTATGCGCGCGCGCCCCCGCCGGAAAGAACGAGCCCCACAGACCGACCGGCGATAATCCGTGCAATCCGCTCGGTGCACTGATTACCACGACAATTGAGGATACGCGCCGCGCCAATCGCATCAATCCAGTCAGCGACCGGACCGGCGGGCACGCCTTCATGGAGCATCACAAGATCCACCAGGCGGAATTTTCGCGCCCGTTCACCGGTTTCCATGGCCATGGGAAACGGGCGCGGCGGGCGCGCATCCCGGCGTGCAAAGACCAGGAAGCGATCCGCATGACGGAGCACAAACCGATACCAGGCGCTACCGTCAACGCGAGCGGCAAGCAAAACCACGTCGTTGCCTTCCTCACGCTGATCAAACGCGCGACTGTCCGGCGCGTCCTCCCCCACCGACATCCAATCGGCTTTCACGCCATAGCGCGATATTCGCTTCGCAAGATCCTTTGCGCGTGCATCAATATCAATAGACCGCGAAGACGCGATGAGCGCGAAAATTCGCGGCGCCGATTGCTGGAAACTGGCTGTCGGATGTCGTGCGCGGTCAAGCACGGTGCGCGCCAGCGCACTTGCGAAATCGCCATGGTCGTGCAGCAATTCCTCAACGTCGTTGCGTGACAACATCAGCACTTCGGTATCGCGCAAGGCGTAGACGGTGGCTGTGTGAGGCTCGCCCGAGAGGAGCGACATCTCGCCAACCGGCTCGCCGGCCCGCACATAACCAACCACCTCTTCGCCTTCCGGCCCCTGGCGGACGACAATCATCCGGCCGGATAAATTGAAATAAAGTGCGTCGGACCGCGCGTCTTCGCGAAACAATTCCCAGCCGCCGGCAAGCGAAGACCAAACCCCGCGCGCGACAATCGCATCAAGGGTCTCGCGATCAAGCTGATCGAAAAATGAAAGCTCAAGAAGGCGTTCTTTAACGGCGTCCATTTGTGCAGGCGATCATTGGCCCAACCCGCCTAGTTGAGCTTTTTGGTTTCCGTTACTCGCGGCTTGCGGCGGCGGGTTTTGTCGGTTTTGTTTGCGGCGCCGGATTGCGGCGGCTTTGCGTCGGCCGACGGCTCAACCGATTCTGGCTGGTTGCGGCGAACGCCCGGCAACGGCGCAACGGAAACCCCCTCATCGACAAGGTCTTTGACTTCCTTGCCAGAGGCTTCACCGTAAATTCCACGCTCTTCTTTTTCGCCGTAATGGATTTTACGAGCTTCTTCAGGAAATTCATCGCCGACATAATCGAAATTCTTTTCGACATAGTCGCGGGCGCGCTCGACCGCTTTGCCCATGTCGCGTTTGATTTCAGCCAGCCGCGCCGCACGCGACCCGGAACGTTTGCCGCCAACCACCGCCGGCGCCATCACCGCCTTGCGGACTTTTTCACTGCCACATGCAGGGCATTCCACAAGGCCGTCTTCGGCCTGTGAGTCATAATCGGCGCTGTCGCGGAACCAGCCTTCGAAATCGTGTTCAGCGTCACAGATGAGTTGGTACTTGATCATTGATTTATAATGAAGATTTCGAAGTCGCGTTCAAGGGTAAGATTGGGAATTCTTTGTCGCGCCTCTGCAACGGCTTGCGGGTCGATCTGCGCCAGAATGACACCCGGCGAGTCATTGTCCGCTTCTGCGAGGGTCTCTCCCCAGGGTCCGATCATCATCGAATGCCCATAGGTCTCGCGTCCGTCCTCATGAAGCCCGCCCTGCGCCGGGGCGACGACGAAGGCGCCGTTCTCTATCGCCCGGGCAGTTAACAGCGTCTTCCAATGGGCGATGCCGGTCTGGCGGGTAAACGCCGCCGGCACGCACAACAGCTCAGCGCCCGCCTGCGATAACGTCTGATAAAGGCGCGGGAAACGCACATCATAACAGATGCTTAAACCGAGTTTTGCAAGCGGTGTCACAACCACCTTTGCGGCGTCGCCAGCCTCGTAAAGCCTGGATTCCTTCCAGCTCTCGCCGCCCGGAAGATCGACATCGAACATGTGAAGCTTGTCGTAGCGCGTGGCGATCTCGCCGTCGGGTCTGAACAGAAAACTCCGATTGGCGGCCTTTTCACCGGCTTTCACCGCTAACGACCCAATCAGCAGCCAGGCGCGATGGCGCTTGGCGGCAGCGGAAAAGGCGGCAATCTCTTCAAGCCCCTCTTCGCCCGGTAACGACGCAAGGAGACGCGCGCCTTTGCGATCGACGACATTGGTCATTTCCGGCGTTGCGATAAACTGCGCCCCACGCGTCGCCGCTTCGTCGATCAATGACAGCGCGTCGGCGACATTGCGCGCCCGATCGAGCCCGGAGCGCATCTGCACGCAAGCTGCGTAAAAGGGTTTGCGCTCACCCGCCATTTAACAACCGGTCAAGATCGCCGGCGTGTTCGAGGGCGAAGAGTTCGTCGCACCCGCCGACATGCGTATCGCCAACAAAAATCTGCGGAAAGGTCATCAGGCCATTTGACCTGGCGACCATCTCATCGCGTTTGGCTTTATCAAATCCCGCCGCTATCTCCGATAGCTCAACGCCTTTTTGCTTCAACAGCTTGAGCGCACGCGAGCAAAACCCGCACATCGGTCTTGTATAGATAGTGACTTTTTGCATGAACGGCTCGCTTTTGTTGGCAGTCAGGCTATATGGCGCCAGCCCCGCCTTTTACAACCCGGGCCAACACCAGCACATCAACTTGTGAAGCCTGCGCTCGCTTAAGCACCCGCGCACATGCGGACGCCGTCGCCCCGCTAGTCAAAACATCATCGACCAGGACAATATGGGCGCCCTTAACGGCCGCTCGATATTTCTCGTCCACCGCAAACGCGCCGGCGACATTGCGCCGCCTTGCGTCAATGGATGGTATCTCCTTTTGCGGCGGCGTCGCGCGGGTCCGCCTCAAGCCGCGCAACAGGACTTTCGCCCCACTCACATCGCCAACCGAATGCGCCAGCAGCGCCGACTGGTTAAAACGCCGGGCCATCAATCGGCGCCAATGCAACGGCACCGGCATCAGCAATGTCTCGCGGCTGACGATCCCGGCGCCTGCGCGCGCCATCCACCCGCCGAGCATTCCGGCATATTCCATGCGGTCGGCGAACTTCAGTCCCGAGACCACCTTGCGCGCCGCCTCATTATAAGAAACCGCCGCCCGCGCCCGGTCAAACACCGGCGGCTCGGCAATGCACCCCGGACATTCAACACTCTCGCCGTAATCGGCCGCAAACGGGATGCCGCATCGCCCGCAAAATGGCCTTTCTATAAAATGCAACGCCGCCCATCCGACCGGGCCCAACTTGCCGGGCGCGGATGCGGCCTCCCCAGTCACCGGACATTGTGGCGGCATAAGCATGTCCAGCGTCGCCCGCCCAATATTGCCAGCGACGGCGCCTATATGATGGAAAAATTGCGCTCTCACGGATGATAGAGTAACGCGAGGGCGGCCCTTAGGAAAACACCTCCGAATGGAAAATTCGCCGCCGCAAATCTTCAACCGTCCGCTTGTGCGTCAGCGCAGAGCGCGCAGCGCCGCGAATTTTTCCGATTTTGACTTTCTCCACCGCCGGGCGATGGAAGATATCGTTGACCGGCTCGAAACCGTCAAACGTGACTTTCCCCAAGCCTTATTTGACGGCGCAGGGCGCCTGGCCACGATGCTGACGCCCGCTTGCGGGGTCGGTGAGGTATTTTCCATGGATGGGGCGGCAGCAAGGCTTGATGGCGTCAGCGCAGGCTTTGTCGCCGATAACGAACACATGCCGCTCAAACCGCACAGTCTCGATCTTATAGTCAGCCTTCTAACACTGCACACAGCCAATGATTTCATCGGCGCCCTGGCGCAAGCACGCGCAGCTTTGCGGCCTGACGGTCTGTTCATCGCCGCTATCTTTGGCGGGGACACGTTGCAGAATTTACGCAGCGCTCTTTATACGGCGGAAACGGAAATCACCGGCGGCGTCGCAGCACGCGTGGCGCCCTTTGCCGCGATACAGGATTTCGGACGGGCGCTAAGTCGCGCTGGCCTCGCCCTGCCGGTAACGGATGTTGACAAAGTCACGATCACCTATCGCGATCCTGCGCGCCTGTTGCGTGATTTGCGCGGCATGGGCGAGAGCAATGTTCTCGCTCGTCAGCATCAGCCGCTCAGCCGCGCTGTCGTCAATCGTATGTTGGAGATCTTTGCCGCCAATGGCGGGCGTGAGACATTCGATATCGTCTATCTGACCGGCTGGGCGCCCCATGAGAGCCAGCAAAAACCGTTAAAGCCCGGCTCCGCTGCATCCTCGCTCGCCGAGGCGCTCAAAAACCAACCCTAACTCGTCAGGTTTGTAGAAATATCCTCATACATTTCGCTGGTGGAATTTGTGTAATTCGTAACGGCGGCAACAATCACCAAGAATATCAAAGCGACAATCAGTGAATATTCTATCGCCGTGGCGCCGCTTTCATCGTTACGAAAATCCGCAACCCTATCTGATAAACGGCTTGGCTGAGCGCTCAGTTTTCCGGTCAGAACGTTCATAGAAAATCCCTTAGCTGCGCAGCCAGAGGCCTGTCGGCCTGCGGCATCTCGAATTCCAACAGTTCGCTCGGCCTGACCCATCGTAACTCCTGATGCTCACGAGGCTCCGCCAGCCCGGACCATTTTCTGCATACGAATAAAGGCATCAAAAGGTGAAAGTCCCCTGAATCGTATGACGCAAATGCAATTGGCGCCAAACATGACGCATCCGTATTAACGCCGAGCTCTTCCTTCAGCTCTCGGATCAACGCCGCCTCCGGCGTTTCTCCGTCCTTCAATTTCCCGCCCGGAAACTCCCACAGCCCCGCCAGAGGCCGCCCTTCCGGTCTTTTCGCCAGGAGGACCCGCCCGTCCCCGTCCACCAAAGCGCATGCCGCAACCAGCAAAAGCTTCGCCATAATTTCGCCTTAAATGTTAAGCGGCCGGAATTACCAGATACTTGCGGCCATCGTTACAATTTGATTCAATTTGCTGGTAAATTTGGCAAACCACAACGCTTGCCTAAAACTTTCGAGGGATTTTGGGCGCGCGCCTCACACCGGCAAAATTTTAACAAACGGTCACGGCATGGGCGCCGGAAGCGAAAAAAGGTGCTGGCCGCCTTAATTGAGGGTGTCGTCGCCCGCCGGTTCGGTTTCATAAAAACCGGAGGCGTCCAATTCCGGCGCCGCTTGATCTGGCGTCGTCTCCTCCTGCGGAGGGCGAAAATACACAACCTGGCTTTCCTTCGCCAACGCCTCAAGCGTTTCATCTATGGTGTAAAGCCGCAAAAACTCTTCAACCTCGCCGCGCACTTCCTTGTAAGGCACAGCCTTTGTGGAGCGCCGCTCCAGCACCTCCATGACGTGCCATCCAAATTCCGTTTGAAACGGCGGCGCAATCTCACCGGGCGTCGCCGCGAACGCGGCATTGGAGAATATCCGCGTCATAATCGAACGGCTGAACCAGCCAATCTCGCCGCCAAGCGGCGCGGTTGCCCGGTCTTGCGATAGTTCGCGCGCCAGGACGCCAAACTCGGCCCCACCCGCAAGCGCCTCAACTATGGCGTCGGCTTCCTCCTTGGTCGCCACCAGAATATGACGCGCCCGCACTTCGTCGCCGAGATCCGTTACGTCGCGCTGGGCGTTATAGAACTGCCTCACCGTTTGCGGCGTCACCTGCTCGCGCAGGCGCGAATCCATGAACGAGGCGGCCAGCACCCGGTCACGCGCCGCATTTATGCGCCGCAAAACCGAGGGCGAGCGCTGCAACCCATCATCAAGGGCGGCGCGCGCCAGCAGCCGCTGCTCGACATAGGCCTCGACGAGGCCGCGCCGGAAGGCGGTTTGCGGGGTCAGGATATCGCCGGCGCGCAGCACTCCGCCGGCGCGGGCCGCCGCTTCGATTTCAGACAGATGTACATAACGCCCCTCAATCCTGGCGAGGATCGGGTCCTCCTCGTCTAGCGGCGCCTGCAGGATGAATTGGCCGCTGTCATCAACCCGGGGTCCTGCGCGCAGCTCGTCTGCGATCCACAAGCCAGCGACGATGAGAAAAACGCCCGACGCCGCACTATACGCACGCCCGGTCCGGGTCGGCAGCCACAAAAGTAGGCTGCGAAACGCCCCGACGCCGAGCAGGCCGGCATAGGCAAGCCCGTTTACCGCCTTGCGCAGGATCAACTTGGTCGCCCGCCAAAGCGCGGAATCCAGCGCCGCCGCCAGTCGCCAGGTAGTCAGCCACAGCTTGGCGATGGCGCGCAGCAACATCATCGCCGCACTCGCCAGCGCGTCCACCGCTGAGCTGAGGGGCTTTGGCGCATTGGCTTGGTTAAAATCTTTGCCGTCTGGGGTCTGCATCGGTCTCTAACGTGATCTTTGGCTTCGTTGACAGGGCATGGCGCGCTTACTATCTGTCCCGCAACCCCTTGTCTCTATTTTCAATCCGGCCGATGAAAGGGTTTGCTCGCGCCACTGTGCCACAAAGGCCCTGCTGCTTGCTTCATCGGTTCTTAAAGGCCTTTCACTCATGGCGTTGCTCGCAATCGCGCAAAAAATCTTCGGATCCTCCAACGACCGCCGCCTTAAGCCTTTATGGCGTCGGGTTGAGGCGATCAATGCGTTTGAGGAAAAACTCTCCACGCTCAGCGATGATGGACTCATCCAACAAACAGAAACGTTAAAACAACGCCATAAAGATGGCGAGAGCCTCGATAATCTGCTCGAGGAGGCCTTTGCGACCGTACGCGAGGCGGCAAAACGGGCCCTCGGCCAGCGCCATTACGACGTTCAGCTGGTCGGCGGGATGGTCCTCGACCAGGGCGATATCGCCGAAATGAAGACCGGCGAGGGTAAAACCCTGGTTGCGACGCTGCCGGTTTACCTCAATGCGCTAACCGGGCGTGGCGTCCATGTGGTCACCGTTAACGATTACCTCGCCAGCCGCGACGCAGAGTGGATGGGCCGGGTTTATGAACAGCTCGGCATGACCGTCGGCTGTGTCGTGCACGGCATAGACGACAATGACCGCCGCGAGGCTTATGCAGCCGACATTACCTACGGCACCAACAATGAATTCGGCTTCGATTATCTGCGCGACAACATGAAGGCGTCGCTCGAAGAGATGGTCCAGCGCGGCCATCATTATGCGATCGTCGACGAGGTCGATTCCATCCTGATCGACGAGGCCAGAACACCGCTGATCATCTCCGGTCCAACCGATGACAAGTCGGAACTATACATGACCATCGACGGTTTCATGCCGCAGCTTGAAGTCGACGAAGATTATGAAATCGATGAGAAGGCGCGCTCCGTTACCCTCACCGAAGACGGCAATGAGAAGATTGAAAAGTTGCTCTCGGCGGCCGGCATGCTCGAAGGCGACAGCCTTTATGACTCGGTCAACATCTCTCTTGTCCATCACGTCAATCAGGCGCTCAAAGCGCACAAGATTTTCCAGCGCGACAAGGACTACATCGTGCGCGGCGACAAGGTCGTCATCATCGACGAATTTACAGGCCGGATGATGGAAGGCCGGCGCTGGTCGGACGGTCTGCATCAGGCCTGCGAAGCAAAAGAAAAGGCGCAAATCCAGCCGGAAAACCAGACGCTGGCGTCGATTACGTTCCAGAATTACTTCCGGCTTTATGAAAAACTCGCCGGCATGACCGGCACCGCGCTGACCGAAGAGTCGGAATTCGCCGACATCTATAAACTCAACGTCTTTGAAATCCCGACCAACAAAGTGATCGCCCGCGAGGACATGGACGACGAACTTTACATGACGGCGGCGGAGAAAAACAAAGCCATCGTATTGCAGATCGCCGATTGTTATAAGCGCGGGCAACCGGTGCTGGCGGGCACGGTTTCAATTGAAAAATCTGAAGCGCTCTCAAGCCTTTTGAGCGACAAGAAATATTTCAAGGAGCTGGCCGCGAGTTTGCGCGAGCGTTCATCGGAATTAAAAGACAAGGAAGCCGACCTAAAACAAGAGATAAACGATCGCGCCGACCAGATTGCTGAACTCGCGCAATCGAAAACGCCCGTGCCCCATAACGTCCTCAATGCGCGCTATCACGAGCAGGAGGCCGATATTGTCGCTAAAGGCGGCATACCGGGCGTAGTGACCATCGCCACCAACATGGCCGGGCGCGGCACCGATATTCAACTCGGCGGATCGGTCGATAAAGAAATTCTCGACCACCTCAAAGAAGGCGACGACGAGGAAACCATCAAGCGCAAACGCGCCGAGATTGAAGCCAAGGTCGAAGAAGCCAAGCAAAAGGCGCTCGATGCCGGCGGTCTTTTTGTTCTTGCAACGGAACGTCATGAAAGCCGGCGGATCGACAATCAGTTGCGCGGTCGCTCCGGTCGTCAGGGCGATCCTGGCACCACCAAATTTTTTCTCTCGCTTGAAGACGATCTCATGCGCATCTTCGGCGGCGGCATGGAGAAAATGCTCAAGCGCTTCGGTATTCAGCCGGATGAATCAATTGAGCACCCATGGTTCACCAAGGCCGTCGAGACGGCGCAGAAAAAAGTCGAGCAACGCAATTTCGATATGCGCAAAAACGTCCTCAAGTTTGACGACGTTATCAACGACCAGCGCAAGGCGATTTTTGAACAGCGCATCGAATTCATGTCCTCCGCATCGGTTGAAGATATTATCGGCGATATGCGCTCGCAGCTTGTCGATGACCTTGTCGCGACGCATATTCCGGCGAAGTCCTATGCGGAGCGCTGGGACGCTGACGGCCTCAAAGAAGAGCTGAAAGCCATCTTCGCACGTGACTTTTCAGTTGATAAATGGGCCAAGGAAGAAGGCGTCGATGATACCGAAATCACCGAGCGCCTGATTAAAGACATCGATGCGCAGTATGCATCCCATACCGCAGCAATGAAAAATACCGCTCAGGAGATGGGCGACGCCGACCCGGAGAGCTTCGTTCGCAATATTGAAAAACGCATCCTGCTTTTAAATCTCGACACAAACTGGCGCGAACATCTGCAAACGCTTGATCATCTACGCTCAGTGATCTGGTTGCGCGGCCATGGCCAGCGTGACCCGGTCAATGAGTTCAAGACCGAAGCTTTTGCCCTTTTCGAGGCCCTGATAGACGGCTTGCGCCGTGACGTGACGCGGATGTTGATGAACGTTCAGGTGCGCGGCCCCGAACAGGCCGCACCGCAGCGCCCGAATATTCCGATGACGGAAACCCATGCCGATCCTCTCACCGGCGAAAATGAAATGGCGCCCGAAGACGCTGCACGCCTTCGCGAGCGCGGCGCATCTGCCGGCATCGGCACCCTGACCGGGCGATCCCGCGCCGCGCAAGTCGATCCGGGCAATCCTGAAACCTGGGGCCGCGTGCCGCGTAACGCCCCCTGCCCTTGCGGTTCGGGTAAAAAATTCAAACAGTGCCACGGCGCAATTTGATTTCTGCTTGAAGCAATCTTTGGTTAGGGCGTACGGAAAAAGCACACTGCCTTTCCGCTGCGCCAATTGATTGACTTCGCCCGATCGCGCGATCAGCCTGCGCTCACGCAGCATCAGGATCGAACGATGGCGAAACACATCCTTTATGGCGGCCAGCTTTCCTATTTTACCGGCAAGGCGCGGGCGTATCTCAACTGGAAAGGCGTTGACTACGAAGAACGCCTGGCGACGCGCGATATTTACGCCTCCACCATCGTGCCGCGCGTCGGTTATCCGATGATCCCGCTATTGATTACGCCCGATGACCAGGCGATCCAGGATACGACCGAAATTATTGATTACTTTGAGACGCTGGAGCCCGCATCGTCTGTTGTTCCAACCGGGCCGAAACAACGGCTCGCGGCGCATTTACTTGAACTGTTCGGCGACGAATGGCTGGTGATCCCGGCGATGCATTACCGCTGGGCCTATAATCGCGACTTCGCCTATAGCGAATTTGGCAAGATCGCCGCCCCGGAGCTTGCCGATGAAGCGCAGTTCGAGGCCGGAAAAAAGGCCGCCGAAAAATTCCAGGGCGTGGTTGCGCTTCTTGGCGCCTCGCCGGAAATGGCCCCCGCGATTGAGGCGTCCTATGAGGCGTTGCTCGATGAGTTGAACGCGCATTTTTCAATCCATCCCTATCTGTTTGGAACACGGCCCTCAATCGGCGACTTTGGTCTTATCGGACCGCTTTATGCACATCTCTATCGCGACCCAGCATCCGGCGATCTGATGAAATCGCGCGCGCCGGAAGTAGTGAATTGGGTCCTGCGCATGCAGTCGCCCCCAGTGCCGAAGGGCGGTGCGTTCCTCGCCGATGATGAAATTCCTGAAACGCTCCTACCAGTGCTGCGCCGGATGATGCGCGAGCAAGGCCCGTGCCTTGTCAATCTTGTGGAACAACTCAGCAACTGGAAGCTGGCAAATCCGGATACGGACATTCCCCGCGTGATCGGCATGCAGCCCTTTACCGTCGAAGGCAAAACCGCCCAGCGTATCGTCCTGCCCTATACGCAATGGATGTTGCAACACGCAACGGACGCATTTGGCGCGCTTGAGGGAGACGCGCGCGAGGCGGCTCTCGGCCTGCTTCAATCCATTGGCGGCGAATGGCTCGCTGACCTCGACATCCCCGATCGCGTCAAACGGGAAAACCATAAGCTGGTTTGGGCGTGAGGCGGCGACAATCTATTGGCAGGCCACAAATCGGCGTTCGGTGGAAACTAGCGCTGCCAACCTAGATTATGTGCACAACCAGAACACGAATCGATTCCGTGAATTTACAACCCTGAGAGGGTAGTCTTCAAGAAATCCTATATTTGGTGAAAAGTTATCCTCACGGCTTTGGGCGGCCTTACTATGCGCTCAGTCAAGTTGAGGAGGCCTGTTTTGAGGTCAGGAATAAAACATATCAGATGCGATTTAGTCGCCGAGAAGAATCTCGCGCACCCATCCCGGTACAATCCTTGTCGCCGGGCCGTAGCGGCTATCGGTGAACAGACGTGCGTTTTCGGAAGGTTCGAGATTAAGCTCCATCGCCGGCGCGCCGGCATTGCGCGCATCGGATACGAACCCGGCGGCAGGATAGACCGAGCCCGAGGTGCCGATCGATACGAACAGATCCGCCGAGATGATCGCATCCATCGCCTCATCCATAAAGCGCGGCATTTCTCCGAACCACACCACATAGGGACGCAAAGCGCCGGCCCGTTCGCAAACCGAACAGGCGGTTTCAGCACTAAGGTCCTCGCCGCATTCGCGGATATCGCCACAGGCGGCGCATTGCGATTTGGAAAGTTCACCATGCATGTGAAGAAGGTTTTTCGACCCCGCGCGCTCGTGAAGGTCGTCAACATTCTGGGTAATGAGCGTTACGCGCCCGCCGCGCGCAACAAGTCCGGCTTCCAATTCACCAAGCGCGAAATGGGCCGCGTTCGGCGCTACCGACGACAGTCCGCGCCGACGATCATTGTAGAAGCGATGCACCAGCGCGGGGTCGGCGGCGAAGCCTTCCGGCGTCGCCACCTCCCGATAATCATATTTCGCCCAGATGCCGCCCGTATCGCGGAACGTCGCAACCCCGGATTCCGCCGATATGCCGGACCCGGTGAGGATGACAATGTTCTTTGGCGTGAGCAAAGCAAAACCCTATTGCGGAACCGCCAGAAAGTCGCGTTTGCCGATATCAACGCCGATATGACGAAGGATAAGGTAGGTTGCCGTCACATGGAAATAGAGATTAGGGATGACAAAGTTCTGGACGAAAACTGCGCGCTTAAAAGTCTGTTCCTCAGGTCCGACAGGAACCGTAATATCGCCATCCGGATCAGCATTGATCGCATCATCGGACAATTCACTAATGAACCCGCGCGATTTTTTTATATGTGCATGAAGGCTCTCAAACGTATCGCCAATCTCACCCAAGCTGGGAACCTCTACGCCGGCAAGACGAGACAATGTGCGCGCCGGGACTTCAGTTGCAATTTGCACTTGGGTTTTCATAGGAAGCATGTCCGGCGCCAGGCGCCAATTCAGGATTACAGCTTCATCGACGCCTTTTGCTTCGGCGAAGGCCGCGCCTTTTTTCAATACGCCATCAAGGCCCGTAAACATCTGGTCGATAGCGACACGAGTAACATTAGAAAGTGTAACAGACATGTAAGAATTCCTCAAAAAAAGCGCCGCAATTAGGCGCTGCCTCTATATTAGGCGTGTGGCTCCAGTTACAACAGACAGCCCTCGAATGGGACGCAATTTCGATGACAAAAAACATTCTGTTTGTCTGCCTTGGCAATATTTGCCGATCTCCAGCCGCCGAGGGCGTGTTGCGGGCAAAGTCACGCAAGCGCGGTATGAAAATTTTTATTGAATCCGCAGGCACCGGCGCATGGCATGTGGGCGATCCGCCCGATCCGCGGATGATCAAGGCGGCGGGTAAACGCGGTTATGACCTTACCTATCAGCGTGCACGAAAGGTCGATCTCGCCGACTTTTATGAGTTTGACTATCTCCTCGCCATGGACCTTGCCAATCACACTGACCTTATGGAGCTGGCGCCGCCAAACCGCACTGCAGACATACGGCTGTTTCTCGACTTCGCCGATTGCGAGACGCGCGAGACACCAGACCCTTATTATGGCGGCGACGGCGGCTTTGAGTGGGTCCTTGATCTTATCGAATTGGGCGCATCAGGTTTTCTCAATCATCTGGAAGATGAAGACGATGAAAGTGAGTAGCTCGCCTCAATCTCATAATGGCTCGTGCGCGCGCCCAGGCGCGATGAAAAAAGGTGGAATTCCCGCACGCAAAAAGGTGCGGCTGAGAATGGTTCGTTTACGGCGCAATATCGCGAGACGTCGTCGCGCCGCGCGCCTTTTAAATAAGCGAGCGTCACATGCGGTGTGAATTTTCGGGCATCAAGGTCAAACCCGGCGCGGCGCAAAGCCGTGTCGACTTTGCTTTGCAGATGCGCAAGGCCGGCCTCGTTTTTAACGCCCGCCCACAAGGCCCGCGGTTTGCGCTCTCCAAACGAACCGGTCCCGGCAAGCGCCGCCTCAAAGGCCGGCGCCTCGACCTGGCTGAGCGCATCAAGCGCGTCATTAAATTGGCGCCGGTCAGCCTCGCCGATAAAAGCCAGCGTAATGTGAAAGTTTTCAGGCGGACGCCAGCGCGCGCCGTCAACGCCGTTCTGGAGCGTTGACAATGCATCGCGGAGCGCATCGGGAATGGAAAGGGCGACAAACAAACGAGCCATGGCCATGGATAAAGCCATTTATCCCACCTTGTCGACTGGCGGCGTTTATGGGCCAGACTAGTGCAGATGGGGCCAATGCATAAAACGCTTTTCTGTTTTGGCTTTGGTTACACCGCCAAAGCCCTTGCCGTCCGCCTCGCCGACAAAGACTGGCGCATCGCCGGCACGACAAGATCGCGAGACAAAGCCGAGGCCATGCGCGCGAGCGGGATTACGCCTGTGCTTTTGCAGGGAGATATAATAGACGCTAGCGCGCTAGAGGACGCAACGGCAATCATCATTTCAACGCCGCCGAGCGAGGCGGGCTGTCCCGCCCTTTTATCGGCGCAGAGCGCCATCACCGAAAAGCGCCATAGCCTCAAATGGATTGGTTACCTCTCCACCAACGGCGTTTATGGCGACCACGGCGGCGCATGGGTTGATGAGGAGAGCGCATTAAATGGAAAATCGGCGCGCGCGTGTCGCCGCATTGAAGCGGAAGACGCATGGCGGCGTTTTTGCGAGAACCACGAATTACCGCTGACGATTTTTCGCCTGCCCGGTATCTATGGGCCGGGCCGCTCAGCGCTGGATGCGGTGCGCGCCGGAAAGGCAAAGCGCATCAACAAACAAGGCCAGGTCTTCAACCGCATGCATGTTGACGATATCGCCGCAGGCCTTGCCGCAAGCCTGCGCACGCCAATGGACTATAGCGTCTACAATTTCGCCGATGACGAACCCTCACCGCCGCAAGATGTTGTCGCCTATGCTTGCGCGCTTCTCAACGTGGAACCACCGCCGCTGGCAGCAATTGAAAATGCCGGACTGTCGGAGATGGCGTTGAGTTTTTATACGGACAATAAACGGGTCTCAAACCAGCGCATGAAAAACGCCCTCGGAATCGCGCTGAATTACCCGACCTACCGCGAGGGGCTAAGCGCTATTTTGAAGGAAGAAGCGGCGTGTCCTTAAGAATCGTCAGACCCGTCGCCAGCGTCTTCTTCCGGCGCATCATCGTTCCATTCGTAAAGGCCCTGGATAAAGCAGCGATTGGTAAAACCGCCGCCACCTTCAACCAGGATGTAATCGCCGCGCCGGATGCAGCCGCCCGCCGGGTGACTTTCAATGCCAATCATTTGGGCGAATTTAAAGTCGCTCGCGCGACAATTACCGCTCACTTCAACCAGGAACCAGTCATTAACGCCCTTGCTCAAAAGAACCGCATCGCCATGTCCATCAACGGTTTTCCAGCCATTGATGCTGCGGCCAAAACAAATGCGCGTAACTTCCGGCCCGAGGCGAGACGGCGTCGCCGCATCTTCGGCATCTTCCGGCGCCTGTTTCGTCTGGCCGTCTTCAGCGACAACACCGCCCAGGCTGACCAATGCGACCGAGCCCAGACAGAACAAAAATTCACGAAGTTTCATCGGTTACTCCAGATTTGCCGCCCCGTTCCAATTGGCGGCAAAACCGC
Source organism: Hyphococcus sp. (assembly GCA_021776375.1). Taxonomy (GTDB): domain Bacteria; phylum Pseudomonadota; class Alphaproteobacteria; order Caulobacterales; family Parvularculaceae; genus Hyphococcus. The sequence continues at coordinate 19,503 of JAJFGA010000014.1, forward strand.
CACAAGGAACGCCCAGGCCGAGCTATATCAAATAACCGGCGCTGACGGCGCCCTAAAATCACATAAAGAATTCTTTATATGTCTCTTGGCATAGTGCGGAGCCACTGATATACGCCGCCCCATAAGTTAGCCAGAAATGGCGGAATTAAAGGATTTCAGCAATGTCAGCGAATAACAATAATTATGTCGTCAAGGATATGGGTTTGGCCGATTGGGGTCGCCGCGAGATTGAGATTGCCGAGACGGAAATGCCCGGCCTGATGGCCACAAGGGAAGAATATGCAAGCGCTCAGCCGTTGAAAGGCGCGCGCATTGCCGGCTCGCTTCATATGACCATCCAGACCGCGGTGCTGATTGAAACGCTTCAGGCACTTGGCGCCGACGTCCGCTGGGCGTCGTGCAACATTTACTCAACTCAAGACCAAGCCGCCGCCGCCATCGCGGCAACCGGCACGCCGGTCTTTGCCTTCAAGGGCGAAACGCTTGCCGAATATTGGGACCTGGCCGACAAGATTTTCGAATGGCCGGGTGGCGAGACCGCCAACATGATCCTCGATGATGGCGGCGACGCAACGCTGTTGATCCTTCTGGGCGCGGATGCGGAAAAAGACCCGTCGCTCCTCGACAAGCCCGAAAACGAGGAAGAAGAAGCGTTATATGCGACAATCAAACGCCGGCTCGCGAGCGACCCGAACTGGTATTCAAAAGTAAAAGCCAACATCAAAGGCGTCACCGAAGAGACAACCACCGGCGTATTGCGGCTTTATCAGCGTCAGAAAAACGGCACGCTCCCTTTCCCGGCAATTAATGTCAACGATTCCGTCACCAAGTCGAAATTCGACAACAAATATGGCTGCCGGGAATCGCTTGTGGACGGCATTCGTCGCGGTACGGATGTTATGATGGCGGGCAAATTAGCGCTTGTTGGCGGCTATGGCGACGTTGGCAAAGGCTCTGCCGCATCGCTTCATGGCGCGGGCGCGCGGATTATGGTGGCGGAAGTTGACCCGATCTGTGCGCTGCAAGCAGCGATGGACGGCTTTGAAGTCGTCACCATGGAAGAAGGGTGCAAACGCGCCGATATTGTAATTACCGCAACCGGCAACAAAGACGTCCTTACCGTCGACCATATGCGGTCGTTGAAAGATATGGCGATCGTCGGCAATATTGGTCACTTCGACAACGAAATTCAGGTCGAGGGCCTTAAAAATTTCAAATGGGCCAATGTTAAAGACCAGGTCGATATGATCACTTTCCCCGATAACAAGCGCATGTTGCTGCTGTCGCAGGGGCGTCTTCTCAATCTTGGCAATGCGACCGGCCATCCGAGCTTTGTAATGTCAGCGTCGTTTACCAACCAGACGCTGGCTCAAATCGAGCTGTGGGCGAAGGGTGATCAGTACAAGAACGAAGTCTATGTCTTGCCGAAACATCTCGATGAAAAAGTCGCCGCGCTGCACCTTGCCAAAGTCGGCGCGCAGCTCAGTAAATTAACCGAGGAACAAGCCGACTATATCGGCGTATCGGTTGATGGTCCGTTCAAAAACGACCAATATCGGTACTAAAAGCCGCCTCGCTGGGCGCTAAAACACTCTGCAAACGTAACAGGGGCAATGCAGGATTTGCATTGCCCTTGTTTTTGAGTTAGCATGTTACTAGTGTAGCATGCGTATACAAATTACGTGTGCGAACAAGCTGTACAGGCAATCTTGCGTTGCTTTGGGGATGCTTGTGCGCCGTAGAAATTCTTCTGCGGAACTTATGCGCAAAGGAGCAAACCAGTGATTTTTTTCAGATGGATCTTCGGCCTACCCTTCGCCGCCCTCATCACGGCAGGCCTGTTCATGCTCATGGCGGCGCTGATAGACCGCCCTTCCGTTGACCTGGCGCAGCCGCAAGAGAACGCCAAAATTCAAATCCTCGCGCAGAAGCGAACGCCCCTGGATCCGCTGACGACAAAACCAAAAGAGCTGGCCAAAGACCCGCCCGAGACCATCATTCCGTCAGCTCCGCCCCAAGGAATACCCAAAGGGGTCCCGGTCGGACCGCCCAAAAAAACCAATCCCGTAGACCTTGGAAGAGACCGCGGCCAGATCAGCACGCCAGTGATCAAGCATGCCCCGCCCTATCCAGAAGCCTGTCGCGGTCGCGCCGCCGAAGGGAGCGTCCTGGTCCAGTTCGACGTCACGCCTGAAGGCGGTGTCGTCAACATCCAGATCCTTCAATCCGACGATTCCTGCTTCAACAGGACCGTACGCAAAACCGTTTCAAAGTGGAAATATCCCCCGGCCTACCGCAATGGCCGACCGATCACCCGCTACGGCGTCATGGAGCGGTTTAGTTTCCAGCTAACCGATTGAATTGCGGCGATTCCCGGGTCGCACCGGCGCGGCCAAACCTGTTGAAAAATTCAGTTGAAGCGCGGCTAATTTCCGTAGAATAACCCTAGCGGGCTACCGCAAACACAGTACATATTGCGTGATTGCGCGCGGCACGCACAAAATGTTGTCTAACCTGCGCATTTTGTGTGTTTGTCGCGCTGGCGAGGGTTTGACGGAATGCGCCGGAAGAAAAGACTTTTTTGGGCCACCTGCCTGACGGCCTGCGCGCCGTCAGCCTTAATGGCGCAGGACGGCCTCACTGATGCTGCCGCTGGCCTCGATCCGCTGATCATCGCTGGAGCGGGCGCGGTTGCGCTCACGATCGCCTCGATTGTGTGGGCGTTCAGGGTTTCCGCAGCCACCCGCCACCAGGCTTTGCGCTGGTCGAACAAGCTGGCGGAAATGGAAGCGCGACTCGAAAAAGCCGACGCTGTGCTATCGGCCCATCCCGGCCTGGTCCTGGTTTGGGAAGACGACAATAATGCGGTCAAAGAGGGTTGGGGCGAGCCGAAAATCCTCGGCGGGCCGGCAGCGCTCGCGTCGCTCTTGTCTTTTTCCAACACCGATGAAGATCCGACCGCGTTGCCGGTCGACCAGCTTCTGAATTCCCTCGGCGATTTACGGATCGAAGATGAAAGTGAAAACGAGCCCCAATCCTTGCGCGAAAAGGTCAATGATTTACGCGCCCATGGGGTGGCGTTCTCTGGCGCCGTCGTCACTTCTGACGGCCGGTCAATAGAAATTGACGGCCGCGTCGCTGGCGGTCAGGTCGCTCTGTGGTTGACCGACCCCGCCGTGCGGATGGTTGAGGACGGCGCTATTATCGGCGCTTTCCGCGAACGCGCCACCGACCTTCACGGCTCGCATGCATTACTGGAGCGCTCCCCCTTGCCCGCCTGGCGTCGCAATGGTGACCTGGCGCTCGTTTGGGTCAACCGCGCCTATGTTGAAGCCGTAGAAGCGACGTCGGCCGCTGAAGTTATCCGTCAACAAACTGAACTTGACCCGTCGATCAAGAATGTCGCCGGCAACGCTGCTGAGGAACGCAAGACGACCGAAGGGCGCATCATTATCAACTCCCGCGGCGAACGCCGCGTCTTGCGTGTGATTGAATCGCCGCTGCATGGGTCTGGCGATGCAGCACTTGGCGGTTTCGCTATCGACGCCACCGAGCTGGACAAAACCAAAGCCGACCTGCGCCAACATATCGAAGCCAATCAGCGCACGCTCGACCAAATACAAACAGCCGTCGCAATCTTCGGCGCCAGCCAAAATCTCATCTACCATAACCGGGCCTTCCAGGAACTCTGGGATATGGAAGATGCTGCATTGAGCGGGCGCACCTATCATGGAGAAATCCTCGACCAGCTCCGGTTCGATGGAAAATTGCCCGAGCCGGCTGATTATGACGAATGGAAATCCCAGCAACTTGCGCTTTACACGGAAGAAGTTGGCCCGCCTGGGTCAGAGCGCGACGCCGACGCACCAGACGAAATATGGCACCTGCCAGACGGCCGCACGATAAGGCTGGCCAAACAGCGCCACCCGCTCGGCGGCATCATGGCGGCGTTCGAAGATATTACCGAGAAAGTCTCCCTCGAAGCGCAATACAATACACAGATCAGCGTCCAGAAGGCGACGTTGAATAACCTGACCGAAGCGGTGGCGGTGTTTGGCGCCGACGGTTCACTCAGGCTCTATAACAAAGCCTTTCGCCAGTTATGGCGGCTCAACGCCAAGGCCCTCGATAAAAAACCCCATGTCGACGCCATTGCATCGAGTTTTACCAGTAAGGCGCTGGACGGTGACGAAAAACTGGCCCTCATTCGGCGCGCCGTCACTTCAAAATTACCGGAAGACCGCAAACCCGTATCCGGTATTGAAATTTCCTTGCGCGACGGGCGCACCATCGCCTTTGGGACCGAGCCGCTACCCGATGGCGCAACGCTCGCCCATTTCCTCAACATTACCGATTCCAAAGAACGCGAGAAGGAACTCAAAGAACGCAACGCCATTCTTGAGAACGCCGACCGGCTGAAATCCAAATTCGTCGACCATGTCTCCTACCAGCTGCGCACGCCGCTATCGACGATCATCGGATTTTCGGAGATGCTCGACGGACAGATGTTCGGGGTTTTAAACGACCGGCAAAAAGACTATGTCGCCAGCGTATTGTCCGCATCCTATCATTTGCGCGACCTCATCAATGACGTCATCGACCTTGCCGCCATCGACGCCGGCAAGCTTGAGCTCGACCGCCACGAAACCGATATTCGCGCCCTGTTGGAAAATGCAGCAACCTTTGCCGCGTTAAAAGCAGAAGACACCCAGATCGCGCTCACCGTCGATTGCCCGAAAAATATCGGCGCCGCCAATATCGATGAACGGCGCATCAAGCAGGTTCTGTTCAACCTGTTGTCCAACGCTTTCGCCTATACCGGCGCCGCTGGCGGCGTAAAGCTGGGCGCCAGCCGCAGCGACGGCGTCGTCAAGCTCTGGGTTGAAGACACCGGACGCGGCATATCTCCCGAAGACGGCGCCAAAGTATTCGACGCGTTTGTCAGCCGCGGCCCTAGCGCCGGCGCCGGACTTGGACTGTCTCTGGTGGAGCGCTTCGTCAGCCTGCATGGCGGATGGACCCGGATGGACTCCGAAGAGGGCGAAGGCGCCAGGGTCACCTGCTATCTGCCGGAAGTAGCCTCGCAACAAACCACCAGCGCGCCGCCAGCCGAGACGACAAAAAAGCCTCCACGCCCGACAAAGCCCGCGGCAAAAAAGACGGCGAAAGCCAAAACCCCCAGAAAACGGCGCGCCAAGGCCGCTGCACCAAGAGCGGCGGAATAGCTTTCATTACTAAATCCCCATGCGCATTGTCTATTTGACGCCGCCTCTTTTGCGCCGTCATTTTCTTGTCTAAGCTTGAGGCATGAGCATTACCGCCACTCTTCTAGCGCTTGTCGCAGCCGCCTTAGCCCCGTCGAGCCAGCGCTATCAAGATTGCATCTCCCTGGTTGAAGCCGATATTGACCGCGGTAGAGCCTCCGCACAGCAATGGACTGACGAAGGCGGCGGCGCGAACGCACAGCATTGCCTGGCGCTCGCCGATATCGCAGCAGGTTTTGCCAAGCTCGGCGCGGCGCGGCTTGAACAGATTGCCCAGCGCAAAGACGCCGGTGATGATTTCATTCGCGCGCGCCTGCTCTCACAGGCGGCCAGTGCATGGATTGAAGCCGGCGAAACGGATTTAGCGGAAGCGGCAATCAATGCCGCATTTGAGCTGGCGCCGGGCGCTGGTGAGCTTTATCTCACCGCAGCGAAAGTCTATTCCGCCAAAAACGAATGGCTGCAGGTTGTCGCCGCCGTGCGGACCGCGACCCAATCTGGGTTTGTTTCAGCAGAGACCTATGTACTGAGCGGGCGCGCCCATATCGCGCTTGGCGATTATGTGGCCGCCGCCGAAGACGTTGTTGATGCGCTTTCGCTTGAGCCGACGAATATCGACGCGCTGGTGCTGCGCGGCGAGATCCAGCAGACCGGCGTCGCCATCGACGTTTACTATGATGATCCCCCCGAAAAAGACGGACCCAAGAAATAAGCAGCGGTCACGACAGTGTGAACGCAACATAGGCGGACTTTTATTCAAACAACGACTATATCTTTCGACAGGCGAGGTGTCTTAGGTCCCCCTTCTCATTTCGCCTGACGCGCTTGAATAAAGCGCCTGGGGTCGCTGATCTCGCCCGCAGCTTGTCGGTGACCCCATTTTTTTCCTTATCGACATTCAAAAGAAATCAGCTCAAAGGCGCCGTTAACGATTGGTTAACGAATGAGACGTTCCATCAAATCTTGAAGTGAAAGATGAGAACCGAACCTATGGCGCATGCGATGATGGAAGTTAAGGACGCCCGGGGGCTACAGCGCCTCGCGGAGGAAACATCGCGCTCGTTCAGGCCTGCGCGGCCCAAAACCCGATCCCGCGCTGCATTGCTGGAAATGATCGACTTGCTCTCCCGATGGAGCGCTGCAGGCCTCGCACTCATCGCTGGCATCGCCGTCTATCTGGCCATTATAGCCGGACGCGGCTTTCCCGCTCGCGCCGCAGCATGGATTAGCCTGATGGTTTGCGCGATTTGGGTCTGCCGGCGCATGCGCGCGCAATTTCGCTCAGGCGCAGCGATCGCCGCACGCCCATTCCGCTGGCGCGCCTCCTACACATCATGCCTCAGCGTCCTCGGCGTAGTTTTTGCCAGCGCCCCAATATTGCTGACGCCACAAGACGCACCAGGCCTGATTAGCCTTCAGGTGATTGTGCTGGTCATGCTTGGCGGGTTCGGTGCGGCGTTATTTCACGCCGCACACCCGACCAGCGCCGCCGCCTTCGCCATCCCAGGCGCCCTCTTGCCAACCCTGGCAGCCATTCGCGGCGGTGATATGGTTTTAACCTCTGCATTGGCGGCAACTTCTGTGGCCGGATTTGTAGTGGTGATTGCGCTTTCAAGGACAATCGCCCGTAATGCCGGTCGGCGTAATCCGCGCACGCGGTTTGTGCGCCGCGAAATACTGCCCGCCAACCATTATGTTGAGAACGCCGCGACGCAAACAGCTTCAAAAAACGTTATCTAGCAGACTTTTTGTGACATTGTTCGCATACGCAAATTTCTCTGCCGTGCGGCCTCAAATCGTTAGACTTTCCCAAACTCTTCACGTTAAGACGGCTAGCATGCAGCCATCCTAAAGTTGGGCGAGGAAAGATCATGCCAGAGGGCTTCCTGACCGATATTGACCATGAGATTCTTCAAAAGGTCATCGACCGCGCGAAAAAGACCAAAACCGGCGATTTCGGCGAAGATGGGGAGCTCACCAAAGCTTTTGCAAGCTATGTTGGCCAACTCGTCTGTTACGCCACTGGCGAAGACACAATCTGGTCGAAACCAGAGGCGCTGTTAACGCGCGCCAATGCAAGCTGGGCGCTCGCCGCCACGCGCGAGCCTGAGGGTGATAATGTATCGCTGCGGATTGAGGCCGGAAAAGACTGGAACGGCAAACGGCTGGTGCTGGATATCGTTACAGATGACAAACCGTTCCTGGTCGACTCCATTTCTGCGGCCTTATCCGAAGCTGGCAAGCCACTTTCATTCTTTTCTAACGCCGTTATCGACATCACCCGCGACGATCAGGGCGCCCGCATATCCGACGACATAAGCGGCGGACAGACCATGCGGGAATCGATGATCCATGCGGAAATGGATCCTCCGGTTGCCGAAGACGAAATCGACGCGATGCGAGAAGACATACAATGCGTGCTTGATGACGTTGCTATAGCGGTCGCCGACTGGGAGCCGATGCGCGCACGACTTGCCAGTTGTATCGCGCAATTTGAAAAATCGCGCCTTCCCGGCGTGAAAAAAGAAGACCAAAAAGAGACGATCGAGTTTCTGAAATGGCTTTGGGATAACCGCTTCGCCTTTCTCGGCGTACGCCGATTTAACAGCGCAACCTCAGGCGACGATCTCACGCTTGTACATGATAAAGCCGAAGATCTGGGGGTTTTGAAAGACCCAAACCGCGCCTTTTTGAAATCAACCTTCCTTCCCTCAGGCGAACTCTCTCCTCCGGCTGAAGCTTTCCTGAGGTCGAATGAGCCGCTGATTGTTGCAAAGTCAAACACGAAATCATTCGTTCACCGGCGCGTTCAAATGGATTATGTCGGTGTAAAGACCTACTCTCTGGACGGCAGCGTGACCGGCGAGCAATGGTTTATCGGCTTGTTTACAGCAGACGCTTATAACCGGCCAGCGACCGACATCCCCCTGATCCGAGCCAAGGTTCAAGCTGTTGTTGATACGGTTGCGTTTCATCCCGGCGGTCACAATGAAAAAGCCCTGGTCAATATTTTAGAAACTTACCCCCGCAACGAGCTCTTTCAGATTGATATCGACGCGCTTCGCGAAGTCAGTCTTGGCATTCTCAGGCTATTCAAAAGGCCGCGCGCCAAACTGTTTTTGCGCCGGGATAGGTTTGACCGATTCATTTCGGCGCTGGTCTTCATTCCGCGAGACCGTTTCAACTCCGACACTCGCGAGGCGATTGGCCAATTGCTGGCCAATACTTATGGCGGACACATCATGAGCTTCGCGCCATTTTTTGGCGATGCAACGCTGGTCCGGGTGCATTTCATCATCAGTATCGGCCCAGGTGCGCCGGAAGGCCCTGGCGTCGGCGAGCTGACACTACAGATTCGTGAAATTTGCCGCGACTGGAGTGATGATCTGCTTGAGGCAATGCGGTCCGCTCATGACGGCGTGACGCCAGCAGCGCTTTTTCAAAAATATGAAAAAGCATTTGGCGCCGGCTATAAGGAACGCTCTGAGTTAGGCGAAACATTACAAGACATCGCTTGCCTGGAAGCGCTCGACGAGCAGCCATATGTTTTGCGCGCCTACCGCTTTGAAAATGACCCCAACGAAGTTGTGCGCCTTAAAATATATCGCCGCGACGGCCCGCTGCCGCTGTCGAAATTAATCCCAACTATTGAAAATCTTGGCCTCAATGTCATTCAGGAGGCCGGCTATCGGGTTGCTGCGGAAACAGATGGAGATATGTGGATTCACGACTTCCACACTGAGCAGCACAAAAATCAATCGATTGACCTGAACGAAGTTAAACAGGCTTTCGAGGACACAATGCTCGCCGTACTCGAGAGGCGTTCCGAAGACGACCGCTTCAATGCACTTGTTCTGACCGCAGGCATCAACTGGCGCGAAGCCTGGATTTTGCGCGCCGCCGCCAAACATCATGTCCAAGCGGGCTTTGCCTATTCGCAAGCTTATATGGAAGATGCACTTTCCAACAACCCGGCAATTGCGCGTGATCTGATCGCTGCTTTCCACGCAAGGTTTAACCCAGCGGGCGCGCGCGATGCTGGCAAACGCAAACTCGACACGCAAAAAGCCGACAACGTCGTTTTGGAAAGCCTCAACGATGTTGAAAGTCTTGCCGATGACAGAATTTTCCGGCGCTTCCTCAACCTCTTTTCCGCTATCACGCGAACGAACTATTACCAAAAAGCTGATGGCCAAAATCCGAAGCCCTATATCTCGTTCAAGATTGACAGTCATAAGCTCGATGAACTTCCCGATCCCCGCCCCTATCGCGAAATTTTCGTATCCGGGCCAGTTGTCGATGGCGTGCATTTACGCTTTGGCGCCGTCGCCCGCGGCGGGTTGCGCTGGTCGGACCGGAGAGAGGACTTTCGCACCGAAGTGCTGGGGCTGGTCAAAGCCCAGAAAGTCAAAAATGCGGTTATCGTTCCAACCGGATCAAAGGGTGGTTTTTATCCGAAACAACTGCCGCAGGCCGGCGACCGGACGGCAATATTTGAAGCCGGACGCGAGGCGTACAAACTATTTATTCGCGGCCTGCTCGACCTGACAGACAATATTGTTCAAGGGAAAATCAAACCACCGGCCGATACCGTATTGTGGGATGAACCTGACCCCTATCTTGTAGTGGCTGCCGATAAGGGCACGGCGCAGTTCTCCGACACGGCCAATGCAATTTCAGATGAATATGGCTTCTGGTTAGGAGACGCATTCGCATCCGGCGGCTCAGTCGGCTACGACCACAAAGTCATGGGCATCACCGCACGCGGCGCCTGGGAAGCGGTGAAACGGCATTTTCGCGAACTTGGCAAAGATATTCAAACCGAGCCCTTTACCGCCGCCGGTGTTGGCGACATGTCGGGCGATGTCTTTGGCAACGGAATGTTGCTGTCAAAACAAACGAAGCTGATTGCGGCGTTTGATCACCGCGATATCTTTATCGACCCCGATCCTAACCCGGCAAAATCCTATGCGGAACGCGCACGCCTGTTCGACCTGCCCCGCAGTTCCTGGCAAGACTATGACGGCAAACTTATTTCCAAAGGCGGCGGCGTATTTTCACGATCAGCGAAATCGATTTCGCTGACGCCAGAGATCAAATCCTTGCTCGGCGTTGCTGCTGACAAGCTGACGCCGAACGAATTGATAACCGCTATCCTTAAAGCGCCGGTCGAGCTCTTCTGGCTGGGCGGGATCGGGACTTATTTCAAAGCAGAGGGTGAAGAAAACTGGCGGGTTGGCGACCGGGCCAATGACGCCGTGCGGATCAACGCAAGCCAGAGCGGCGCCAAAGTCATCGGCGAAGGCGCTAATCTCGGTCTTACCCAACTTGCACGTATTGAGTTTGCGCATGCTGGCGGATGCATCAACACAGACGCAATCGACAACTCTGCCGGCGTTGATTCATCGGACCATGAGGTCAATATTAAAATCCTGCTATCGTCGGCGATTGAACACGGTGAGTTGAAACCAGAAGACCGCAATGATCTTCTCGCCTCAATGACGGATGATGTGGCCGATTATGTCCTGCGCCACAATTATGAACAGACCTGCGCCGTCTCCCAGATAGCGGCGACGGCGACGGCCGATCTCGAAATTCATGCACGGCTTATGACGACGCTCGAACGCAATGGCCGGCTCAACCGTGCGCTTGAATATCTACCAGCACAAGACGATATCATTACGCTACGCCAACAACAGGCCGGGCTGACGCGGCCTGAAATTTCGGTGGTGCTGGCTTATGCAAAGCTTTGGCTTTTTGATGAACTCCTGGAATCCAACGCCCCTGACGATCCCGCCTTTGAAGCTGAGCTCTTTGCATATTTCCCAGAGGCGCTCCACCATTTCGCAACCCCAGTTACCAGCCATCAACTACGCCGAGAAATTATTGCAACCAGGCTCTCCAACGAGATCGTCAACTCTTGTGGAATCACCTTTGTGCAGCGTGTCGTTGAGGCCACCAGCCTTGATTTCTCAGCGGTCGCTCTTGCCTACGAGACTGCCCGGCGGATTTATAAGCTTGATAATTTTGCAGCCGCGATCAATGCACTCGACAACAAAGCCCCCGCCAAAATGCAGATTGCGCTGTATATTGAAGTGTCAACCTTGCTTCGCGGGCAGGTTTTCCAATTGTTGAGCGCACACCGATCCCAAGGCGTAGCCCATGGCCTAAGCATCGAAGAGGCGGCTGCAAAATACCAGGCGCCGGTCGCGCAGTTCAGAAAAGCACTGCCTGAAATCTTAACTACCGAGGCGACAAAAGCGCTTGAGGAGCGTATTGATTATTGGGTCAGCGAGGGGGCTTCGAAAACAGTCGCCCGACAGGCCGCCGCTCTTCCGGCGATGGAATATGCGCTCGACATTATCGACCTTGCAGAAGATACCGGATGGTCAAACCCTAGCGCTGGCTGCGTTTATTTTGCCGTTGGTCGGTCATTTGGATTCGACGCGCTGCGTGAAAAAGCCAGAAACACACCGCCGGTCGATCACTATGATAACATCGCCATACGCCAGATTACCGAAGACCTTGCCGCAAAGCAGCGCACGCTAACCAAATCGATCATCGCGTTTACTCATTCTGAACCGAAAAGCGCGCCGGCCGAATGGGCCCACAAACTTCTCGCTCAATGGGAAGAAACATTTGACGCGGCAGCCAGCCAGTTCCACGATGTTTCGGCTGAGCTCGACCTTTCAGGACCGGTCAGCGTTGGCAAGTTTGCGCTTTTTGCCCGTAAAGTCGATGAGCTGATTGCGCAGACCCAGGCTTAAGCGCTGCGCGGTTAATGCCTGAAATGGCGCATACCGGTAAACACCATCGCCAAACCGGCCTGATCGGCGGCGGCTATGACCTCAGCGTCACGCATTGATCCGCCCGGCTGAATAACCGCGGTGGCGCCAGCTTCTGCTGCGCTCAACAACCCATCCGCAAACGGAAAGAACGCGTCAGAGGCGACAACCGATCCTTGCGTCAGCGGTTCGCTCGCGCCGCAAGCTTCAGCCGCATCCATCGCTTTGCGCGCTGCAATCCGGCTTGAATCGAGGCGGCTCATCTGACCGGCGCCAATCCCCACCGCCGCACCATTTTTTACGTAAACAATCGCATTTGACTTCACATGCTTCGCAATTCGGAATGCAACCAGCATATCGTCGATTTCCTGATCCGTCGGCGCGCGTTTTGTAACGACCTTAAGGTCGTTGCGCGTTGTGCAGGCATTGTCCTTTGACTGAACCAAAAACCCTCCGGCAATCGGCTTTAGCAGGAGCCCGCCTGCCTTTACGTCCGGCACACCGCCGGCAAGCAGCAGGCGTAGATTTTTCTTTCCCGAAAAAACTTCAATCGCATCATCATCTGCATCCGGCGCAATCACAACTTCGGTGAACACCTCAATTATTTTTGTCGCCAGCGCGCGCGTCAGCGTCTGATTGATCGCCACAATACCGCCAAAGGCTGAGACTGGGTCACAGCGCAGCGCGCTTTCATAGGCTGACAAAAGATCAGGCGCGGTCGCCACCCCACAAGGATTTGCATGCTTAATGATCGCGACGGTCGGCGTTCGAGGGTCAAATTCCGCAATCAGCTCATAGGCGGCATCCGTGTCGTTGAGATTATTATAGGACAGCGCTTTGCCCTGGAGCTGGCGCGCGGTCGCAACGCCCGGACGGGGATCGCCGGTTTTATACAAAGCCGCCGTTTGATGTGGGTTCTCGCCATATCGCAACTCATTGGCGAGCGTGCCGCCAACGGAGAAATTTCGCGTGTAGAGGTCGCCGGTCTCTTCACGAAACCATGCCGCAATGGCGCTGTCATAAGCCGCAGTCATGGCAAAGGCTTTCAACGCAAAATTCTTTTTTGTCGCTGCGCTTAAACCGTTCATGGATTCAATTTCGCCAGCGGCGCGGTCATAATCGGCAGGGTCGGTAACGACGCCTACAAAACGGTGATTCTTCGCCGCCGCGCGGATCATCGCCGGTCCGCCAATATCGATATTTTCAACGCAATCATCATACCCGCCACCACCGCGAACGGTTTGCTCAAATGGATAGAGGTTGACCACCAGAAGGTCGATCGCCTCAATCGCGTGATCCTCCATCGATTGACGATGCTCGGCCTTGTCGCGCAGCGCCAGCAAACCGCCATGCACGCGCGGGTGCAGCGTCTTGATGCGTCCGTCCATCATCTCCGGAAAGTCTGTAAGCGCCGCCACATCGCGCACCACCAGGCCCGCATCGCGCAGCGACGACGCAGTACCGCCTGTTGAGACAAGCTCGATCCCGGCCGCCGACAGCCGGCGCGCAAATTCCGTTAGCCCTGTCTTGTCGGAAACCGACAACAGCGCCCGTCGAACGGGGGTTTGCTCGGTCATTTGGTCACCATTATTCTAAAGCGTTTTAATTGATTTGCTGTAACATTATTTGCTTGGCTGATTGCCCGCATGTGCGGAATTGGAGGTTGGCGCACTAAATTCCGGCACCAGATGATGCACGGCTTCGTCAAGCGCATCTTGATCGCCAATCCTCGCAAATTTGATGACATCTTCAAGGCGTGGCATCAAAAGCGGAAGGTCGATCATAGCGGGTGACGCGAGCAGAACGCCGTCGGCGCCGGTCTTCACCAGCTTATCGGTATCGAGAAAGATTTCCTCAAACAGTTTCTCGCCGGGGCGAAGCCCTGTGAATTTGATTTCAATATCGGTCCCGACTTTCAACTCATGAGCTTCAATCATGCGTTTGGCGAGGTCGAGAATCTTTACCGGATCGCCCATATCGAGAACAAATATGCGCCCGTCATGCGTGACAATGGTTTTTTCGGCAACATCAAGGCTGGCCGCCCGCAAAACCAACTGAACCGCTTCACTGGTGATCATAAAATAACGCAAGATCTCGGGATGAGTGACCGTTATCGGACCGCCGTGTTCAATTTGCCGCGTGAACAAGGGCGCCACCGATCCGGTCGAGCCCAGTACATTGCCAAATCGGACGGTCACAAAACGCGTGTCGTTTTGTGCGACATCAAGAGCTTGCGCATAAAGTTCTGCGATGCGTTTTGTTGCCCCCATGAAACTTGTTGGGTTTACCGCCTTGTCGGTTGAAATAAAGACAACGCTGGACGCGCCGTTCTCCATCGCCGCATCAAACACGCTCCTTGCGCCAAACACATTTGTAAGCGCGCCGGCGCAACGGTTTTCTTCAACGATTGGAACATGCTTGAAGGCCGCTGCATGAACGACAAATTCCGGTGCATGTCGCTCGAATACACGGTGAAGGTGGTGGGTGTTGCAGATATCGGTGAGTGAGGAAGATATCAGCGCCCCATAGCCGGCTTCGCGAAGCTCCAAGTCAATCTGATAAAGTGCAAATTCTGAATTATCGACCAGCGCGAGATGGGCGGGGCCAAAAGCTGCAATCTGGCGCGCTAATTCCGAGCCAATGGTGCCGCCCGCGCCGGTTACCAGAACCCGACGGCCAGCAATCAGCTTTCGTGCTGCACGCTGGTCAATCTTGCGCGGCGGTCGCGGCAGCAGATAGGACAGGTCAGCATTTGTTGATGCTTTTCTCGGCGTTTGCTTGTCGTCGAACTTCCGAAAAAGCTCAGAAAAGCCGTCAAAAATATTCGCCATCCCGATACCCATTACCAACTGTCCGACCGCCGGAGGTTAACCAAGGCGCGGCATCAAGGCCAGCCTCATACTGCATCTTGCCGACGCAATCCCCACTTGATCGAAAGACTGCGCGCCGAGGGCTTAAATCGCGCGCCGCGGATGATGATTTGCTCGGTAGATACCGGTGCGCCGCCATCGCCGCAATAGGCGCTTTTTTCCAGCTCCAGCGCGCTGCAATTGGACTTAAACCGCCACCCTTCCTTGTTTGGCGCCAGCAAAATAACGGAGCGCTTATCGCGAGCAAGGGAGGCGCGTATCGATGGATGCAGGTGAAACCGCCACACCGCCGCCGACAGGACATCATGCGGCAGATTGGCGAGGAACTCTTCACCCCGCAAATCAGCACCGCCGGAGGAAAGATAAAGCCGGCGCATGTAACTCGCATTGGTCGCATCAGCGAGGATGAATTGCCGCTCACATTCCAGCAGCTGCCCTTTGGCGTCCTCAGCCCGGCGGTGCGCAACCGGCCCGAAGGTCGGCGCCGAAAAATCGTCCTCAAAGCAAAGCGCTGAATGCGCCGCGCGCTTTTCCAGCGCCTTGCGCCATTGCGCCGCGCGATGACCGCCATTGCCGCAATTGCCGAAAATCCGGCTGCGCCCGGAGGAAAAATGAAACGAGCCCGCACTCTTATAGCGCTGCGCGCCGCTGTCGTCGCCCGTATCGACGATCACCATCGTCCGCCCGGCCAGGAGTTTGTGGTAGCCGGAATGGCGGGCGAAGCTGGCCGGGGCAACCTCCGGGTTAACCGCTTTGTGAATGGCAAGCACCGCGCGCCCGTCATCTTCGTAACCGCCATTGAACACTGCAAGCCGCCCGTCGGCGCAGCGAAAAAACGCAGCCATCGCATTGGCGCGCAGAACCGTGTGCCGCAAAAATCCCGGTGGCTGAAACCCGCGCGTTTCAATCGCTTTGATCACCGTCTGCAAACGCACAGCGAGCTTTAGCTGGCGTGAAGGGTTGCGGCTGATATGGCCGCCATCGGCGCGCAGTTGCAATCGCAATTCCCGGCGCGCCATTTCTATGCCGCGCTCGGCCGGGCTCTCACATCCGGGTAGGCAATAGCCGGCGACGCAAAGCCCCAGTGCAGTCATCAACCGATCAAATCCGGTCTCCGCCCTGTGCGCGGTGTAAGCGAGGTGGCGTGTCTGGCGCGCCATCGCCGACAGCACGCGGCTGCGCCATAAAGCATCACGCTGAGCCAGCAATAACGGGTGGTGCGCGCACATTTGCACCAGGCGTTCAGACACCGAATAAGGGTCCCACGCATAGGCCGACCATTTTTCATAATTGTCGAGCCAGGCCTTCAGGAGTAAGCGCGCCATCGGTCCGCCCGCCTCGCCCAGCGCCTCCAGATGGCGCAGCCAGGCAAATTCCTGAAGGAAAGCATCCAGCGGTCCATCGCGCCGCGCCAATGTCCAAATCGTCTCAAGCTCGCCTTCGCAGTCGATCACCTCATCGCCCAGCGCGAGGCGCCCGCGGGCGAAAGACTGCGCGAAGTCTTTATCCGGCGTGAACGGATCATCGGGCTGAAACAACAGCCGGTCCGGCGCCGGGCCGCGCAGCCGCGCCTGATAAAACGGGCTTTCGCCCCATGCTTTCTGAACCCGGCCGAGCACATCGCGCGGACCGCTATTGGCTGTTGCGTTGCGTGGTTTCGGTGCGCTTGCCATCGGTTTAGGCTGGCCCCCTTAAAGCGCGAATGTTGGCGGCGTAACTGTCGGCCCCGCCGCGAAACACCGCCGAGCCAGCGACCAGCACATCAGCGCCCGCCGCGATCGCCTGTGGCGCGGTCTGCGGGTCAACGCCGCCATCGACCTCAAGCATAATATCTTTGCCGCTGCGGTTAATCAGCGCCCGGAGCAACTCGATTTTTTTCAGTTGCGAGGAAATAAACTTCTGGCCGCCAAACCCTGGATTGACCGACATCACCAGCACCAGATCCAACTCCTCAAGCACCGGCTCCAGCACTGACGCCGGGGTCGCCGGATTAAGCGCGGCGCCGGCTTTAGCCCCCGTCGCTTTGATGCTCTGAAGCGTGCGGTGCAGATGCGGGCCGGCTTCCGGGTGCACGGTTAAAATATTAGCGCCAGCCTCGGCAAACGCCTCGATATAGGGGTCCGCCGGCGACAGCATCAGATGCACGTCGAAAGGCAGTTTGGTCGCCGGGCGAATAGCCGCCACCACCGCCGGTCCGATGGTGAGGTTGGGCGTAAAATGCCCGTCCATCACATCGATATGGATAAAATCGGCGCCGGCGGTTGTCACCGCCTCAACTTCGGCGCCCAGGCGGGCAAAATCTGCAGCGAGAATGGACGGGGCAATACGCAAAGGGTTCATGGCCATGACGTATCGTGATGCGGCTTTCATGCGCAAGAATCAGGGCGATGAAATCGCCATTAATTTGAAAAGAATAAACCCCGCCCGAAGGCGGGGTCTATTCAGGGGGCGTCGTGCAAGGGACAGTGCGGGGACGAAAATGTAGGCCGGAACCTATTGTCTCTGGTGTCGATATTTAGATAGCGGGTGAATGGGGCGGAAATAAGACTATTCATCCGAAATCAGTCTTAATTACATGATGTTATTGGTTAATTTCTGTTTACCCTATCTGTTGTGCGGACCTTTACAGGCTTTCTTTTCAAAGACATGCGCGCCTTCATCAGGCCATAGGCGCTAATCCCGGCAATGGCCGCGCCGGCAATAAGCCCGCCGATCCACTCAATATCGTAAAGCCCGACGCCGGTGAGCGCGAATAGAGCGAGCCCGGCGATGAGCGCGCCAAAGCGCAAGGGCGAGGCGACCACGCGCACTGCTGCTTTCACCACATCGCCGGTGACTTCCGCGGCTTTGGTTGCGGTCTGCCTGGCGGCGCGGACGATTTTCTTCGCGCCTATCAGTTTGATTAACCCTGCCAGCACGCCGGCAGCGGCTACAATCCAGGCGATACGGCGCGCCGGGCTCATCGCCTGGCTGTCGCCATCATCGCCCGTCGCGGTAATCGATGCTTCCACCACCGCCGGATAGGCCGCGGCGTCAAAGTCGCCAGCATGCGCCGGCGCTAAGGCCGCAACAGAGGCCAGCAACGAGCCCGCCGCCAGCATCGCCGTCTTTGCCTTGCGCGTGGTTTCCATAGCCGCTCCTGAAACTGCCTGGCGTAAAGGTGGTGTGCCTGCCCGCCTGTTTCAACCGATTGTCTTTCGCACCCACCCGCGCCATTACACCGGCTCAGTTTTGCACGGAGCCAAGCATGGAAAAACGCCGCCTCGGACGCACCGATCTGGAGGTTCCGGCGCTTTGCCTCGGAACGATGATGTTTGGCGATCAGATTTCCGAAGCTGACGGGTTTGCGCAGATGGACGCTTGCCTTGATCGCGGGATTAATTTCTTCGACACCGCCGAGCTCTACACCGTGCCGCCAAAGCCGGAGACGCAAGGAGAATCCGAACGCATTGTCGGGCGCTGGATGGCGGCGAAGAAAAATCGCAGCCATATGATCATCGCCACAAAAGTCACCGGCCGCTCGCCAATGAAATGGATACGCGACGGCAAAGAAACCCGCCTCACCCGCGAGCAGATATTTCAGGCGGTCGATCGCAGCCTTGAAAATCTGCAAACCGATTATATTGACCTTTACCAGCTGCACTGGCCGGAGCGGGGTTTGCAAAACTTTGGCGGCATCCGCACGGGCTATGTCCACTACGAAGACAAGGGCGTTCCGTTTGGAGAAACGCTCGCCGCCCTTGGCGAGCTCGTCAAGGGCGGGAAGATTCGCCACATCGGCGTTTCCAACGAAAGCCCTTATGGCGTGATGTCTTTCCTGCGCGAGGCGCAAACCCAGGACCTGCCGCGCATCGCCTCGATCCAGAACGCCTTTAACCTGATTAACCGCACCTTTGAGAGCGGCCTTGCGGAAATCGCGCTGGAAGAACAAGTGAGCCTGCTCGCCTATTCGCCCATCGCCCAAGGCGCGCTCACCGGCAAATATCTCGACGGCGCGTTGCCCAAAGGCTCGCGCGGTGAGTTGTTCAACCGCATGAGCCGCTATGAAACCCCGCAAGCTGAACAAGCGATCCGCGGATACGTCAAACTTGCCGAGAAATTTGGCGTTCACGCCGCGGCTTTGGCGATGCAGTTCGTCGCCACCCGGCCGTTTACGACATCGACGATTTTCGGCGCCAATGGCATGGACCAGCTTGAGATTATCTTCTCCTCGCTTGAGGCGAAGTGGACCGACGAAATGGAGCGCGCGGTGAACGCGCTGCATGGGAGTATCCAAAACCCCTGCCCTTAGAGCGTGTTCACAAAAAGTGTTGGCGGTTTTTGGGTTCGAGTGAGGCGAGGATGCGCCGAACGCGACCACTAAAGAGTCTAGACTGCGTTCCCGATTCGACAAAAAGTGAACGCAGTCTAGGCTTTCTTGAACATTACGGTTTCGGCGCCGTTGGTGGGCCTTCGCGCTTAATGTGAGCCTTGTAACCACGGGGCCTGTAGCCGAATCTTGTCCAACATTTTCACTTAGCATCACCGCCTTCATTGATGGCGATGACAGCGCCTGCCGCCGAGATGTCATTACCCACTGCACTCAGTTTGCTCCTTTGCCGCAATTTCCGAATCTCAGAAGAACGGTTGTGACACCATCGCTCCTTCATTCCGACTGTTTGGAAGTAGTATAAGGCCGCTGGAATCGGTGAGGATAACTTTTCACCGAATATGGGTTTCATGGCCAACGACCCTCTCTGAGTTGTATTTTTTGAGATTCAATTCGTGTGGGGGTTGTGCGGATTGGGCCGGTTTGAGCTTACTCAGACCCTCGCCGCAGCATCCACCTCCCCCTTGAGGGGAGGTAAAAAATTATTCGCATTTTTGGGTGGGGGTCACGGCGATGCGTAACCGTCGGCATTTGCAGAAAAGGCGCCCCCCCTCCCGAAATCAAAGATTTCGACCTCCCCTCAAGGGGGAGGTTAATCCCTCGGTCTAATACCGAAGGGACGAAGAGGCTCTGCGAACCACGAGCCACGCGTGCATTTTAAACCCACGCCCTCAGGCAAACGGCGCTTCAAACGGCAGGCCGATGTAATTCTCCGCCACCATGGTCTGGCCGGCTTCTGACTTAGTCATGTAGTCGAGCTCGGAGAGTTGAATGCGGTGGCCGAACGCATCGGCGCCGAAGCGGTGGGTGACGGTTGTCAGCCACCAGGAAAACCGCTCCGCTTTCCAAATCCGGTCGAGACAGATTTCTGAATAGCGCTCCAGCAGGCTCGCATCATTATCGCGATAACGCGCAATCAACGCGCGCGACAACACCCGCACATCGGCCGCCGCGAGGTTTAAACCCTTCGCGCCGGTTGGCGGCACGATATGGGCGGCGTCGCCGGCAAGGAACAAGGTTCCAAACCGCAACGGCTCGGCGACAAAACTCCTGAGCGGAGCGATGCTTTTTTCAATCGACGGCCCCGTCACCATCGCTTCGGCGATATTGTCCGGCAGGCGGCGGCGCAGCTCGTCCCAGAACGCATCATCGCTCCAGGCGCCGACGGCGTCATCGGTATCGACCTGAATATAATAGCGGCTGCGGGTCAGCGACCGCATTGAGCACAGCGCAAACCCCCGCTCGTGATTGGCGTAAGTCACCTCCTCGGTCGCCGGCGGCGTTTGCGACAACACGCCCAGCCAGCCGAACGGGTAGACCCGCTCAAACTCGCGCAACACGCTTTGCGGCGCTGAGCGGCGCGCAACCCCGTGATAACCGTCACAACCGGCGACATAATCGCACTTTAGCTCCTGGCTGCGCCCGTCATGGGTGAAGGTGACGCTCGGATTGTCCGTATCGAAATCTTTAATCTCGGTGCATTCGGCTTCATAGAAAATTTTACCGCCTGCCGCGAGGCGCGCATCAATCATGTCCTTGGTGATTTCGGTTTGGCCATAAACGACGACCGAACCTTTTGCGTATTTCTTCATATCAATACGCTCAGTGCGGCCGGCGAAACATAAGCCGAACCCGTCATGCACCAGGCCCTCGCGATTGAGCCGTTCGTCAACTTTTGCTTCGCGCAACAAATCCACCGAGCCCTGTTCGAGGACGCCGGCGCGGATGCGCCCTTCAACATAGGCGCGGCTGCGGCGCTCCAATATGACGCTATCAATGCCTTGAAGGCTCAACAGCTGCGACAGTAAGAGACCGGCCGGGCCCGAGCCGATGATCGCCACTTGCGTTCGCATAGTTGATAGTCCTTCCCCGGCGCGCTTGTCTCATCTCGCCCGTATGCGCGCGTAAGAATTTGCGCGTCGAACTTTGCCTGCCCCATCCATAGCGCACCGACAGCAGCAAAACCGAATTCGTTTCGCTGACAGCCTATTCAATTTGGGAATATTGCTGGTTCAGATTTTTTGCGCGGCGTCTACGCAGCATCTGGGCGGTGCGTTTTTAAAAGCTCCATAAATCTTTTTTGCGCCCGCGTCGGCGCCCAGTCGCGCCGCACCGTTTCGGCGATGTCACGCGCGACATTGACTTGCGGATGCGGCAGCGCTGTTAACAGCCTCGCTTCAATTTCATAATGCGCCTGATGCGGCGACAACAACGTCACGGCGTCGCTCTCCAACAGCAATCCGCGGATAGCTGCGAATGAATTGCATTCTATGGTCTGCGCCGGCGCGCCCGTCCGTTTGGTTTTAAACAACTCGTCAAACCGCGCCCGCAACGGCGCGCCGGCGCGCGCGACAATCCATGGGTAATGCGCCAGCTCCTTCGGTGTTGCGGATTTTTTCTTCGCCAGCGGATGGCCCCGGCGCATCATAATCGCCAGCGGGTCTTTAAATAACGCCTCCTGAACGACATCGTCGATCGGC
>JAJFGA010000015.1 GCA_021776375.1 Hyphococcus sp.
GAGATGCGTGCGAGCCTTATTATAATAATTGGCATAAGCTTTCAGCACACGATGCAAATGCGCCGCATTCAAGACGATGATGTGATCCAGACATTCCCGCCGAACGGAGCCAATGACACGCTCGACATAGGCGTTCTGCCACGGGCTTTTTAACGCTGTTGGACCATCGCGAATGCCTAACGCACGCAGTTTCGCTTTGAATACGGCCCCATAAATCGAATCATTATCACGGATTAGGTGTTTTGGCGCTTCGCCCCATGCAAAGGCCTCAACCAGTTGCTGCGCCGTCCACTGCGCCGTTGGATGATCTATCACGGCGAGATGAAGAATTTTCCGACGGTCATGCGCCAGAACAACAAACGCATAGAGCATCTTGAAACCGATAGTTGGGACAACGAGGAAATCGCAGGCAGCGATATCGCGGGCGTGATTCTCGAGGAAGGTTTTCCACCCTTGCGAGGGTGGGTTGCGGCGCTTGACCATGTATTTGGCGACTGTCGATTGAGATATGTAGATCCCAAGCAGGAGAATCTCGCCTTGGATGCGCGGTGCGCCCACAATACCTTGATACGCATGGAAACGGCTGGAATCACTTCAGAACCGACGTTTACTCAGCAGGTCGAAGGTTATAGTCTTTCTGGCTCACCATTTTTTCGGCGTGCGCGGTGTTGTTTTTGCCCCTGACATATCGAAAACTGACATATCGAAAACTGGCAAATCGTAAATGGTCAAATCTCAAACTTGTCTAACACTGCCGATGTGCCCTCGCCGCTGGCTTGTAAGGCTCCGCCGAGGACGTAGATGGTGTTGTTGATTGTTACGGCCCCTAGGCCGTGGCGGGGGTGGGGCATGGCGGCGACTGCGCGCCATTTGTCTTTGCGCGGATCATACTCCCAGGCTTCGGCGAACACGCCGCCACCGCCGGGCGCGAAATATTCGCCGCCAAAGACATAGATTTTTCCGGCGAGCACCGCTGCGGCGAGGCCGGCTTGCGCCTGCGGCATTGGCCTTGCCTGCTCCCAGCGGTCCGACATTGGATCATAGACTTCAACAGCGCTGCTATTGCCGTCATTAACGGTGCGTCCGCCGATCACATAAAGGACGCCGCTGACGACGGCGCCGGCGGCGGAGTTGCGCGGGCTCGGCAGGGGCGATAGTGCGCGCCATCTGTTGGCGGCCGCATCATAGGCCCAGTGTTCGTCCGTATCGATATGATCGGACCAGTTTTGGTTGCGGCTCCCGGCAGGCGAGCGGCCACCGACAAAGTGGATGCGTCCGCCAAGCGAAGCGCAGACTGCCTCGGCTTGCGGATGGGGCAGGGGCGCCATCGTCTCCCACGGCTCGTCAATGGCGCCGATGCGCCAGCAATGCGAGCGCATCTGCCAGCCGCCGCCGGCATTGCGGGCAAAACCGCCGACGCCGTATAAAAACCCGTTATTGTTGACCAGCGCGATATGGTGTCGCGCTTCAGGCAGCGCCGAGCCGTAGCGCCATCGGTCGTCGGACGGGTCGTAATAGGTGACTGCGTCGGTGACATTATTGGCGCCGGCCGGTGTGAGACCGCCGGCATTAACGAGAATATTATAAGCTTGCGGCTTCAATCCTGTCGCAGCGCCCGTCGCTTTCCAGAACGGCGCCGGATAAATTTCCTGAACCGGGAAGGGCATATCCGCCAGCGGCGTCCAGGCGCCGAGCAAGCCATCCCCATCATGCGCCATCGCTGGTGCATCAAAAGCCGCCGCGACCATCGCCGCGCCGCCGCCGGCGACAATCGCGCGCCGATTAATCCTCGTCATGGTCATCCCCTACTCAAACGTATTGTACTAACCCGCCCCGCTAATCGCCGCGCAGGCAATGCGCTTCCCGGCGCCGCCAATGGGCTGCGTCGTGTGATCATCGGCGCTTTCGTGAATGATGATGGCGAAACCGTCATCGTCAAAGAGAGGAAAAGGACCGGTTTGCGCAGCGCTGGCTTCGCTGGCGAACAAAGCCACCGTTCCATTGAACAGTTCCGCCGTCACGCGTCCGTCCGCGTCGGCATAGATATTCGGCATATCGGCGCGCTCGGGCCCGTAAATGTTCAACAGCCCGTGCGGTTTATCATCCGGATCCACATGACTGCCGGAGGCTTTGAAGCCGTCTGCGTAATCGCTGCAATTGCCAACCTTATGTAAATGCAGCGCATGCCAGCCTTCGCTAACGCCGGCGAGATCGACGCGCATCAATACGCCCGCGCTGGGGGTGTTGGTGAGGACGATATGGCCCATTGGCGCGCCATCGACGCCGATAAACTGTCCTGCGGCGTCAGCCCAACTGGCGGGCGCCAGCGCGTCCAGCAAGGCGGAGCCGGCCGCTTGCGTGGGGGCGTTTTCCGCGCCATTTCCACAGGCGCTGAGCGCCAGCACAGAACCGCTTGTAATTAATAGTAATTTTTTAAGTCGGCGCACAGTTTTCCCCAGGCAGTCAAGGCTTGCGATTATAGCCCAGGATGGGCGGGGAATAAACCAGCTGGAAAAAGGCGCAAATGCTTGGCTTTGGCGGGGCCCAATGCTAAGCGAGACGCTAAATTTCCCATCTGATTCCGGAAGGTTCCCCGCGTGGCGGACGACAATAACGACGACAATTCTAATGACGATGACGGGGCTCACAACGAGCCTGATGTCTCTGTGATTTCAATCGAAGATGAGATGCGCAGGTCATATCTCGACTATGCGATGAGCGTCATTGTCTCACGCGCGATCCCCGATGCGCGCGACGGCCTCAAACCCGTGCACCGACGGATTTTGTGGTCAATGCAGGAAAACGGCAATCACTGGAACAAGCAATACCGAAAGTCTGCCCGCGTTGTCGGTGACGTTATCGGTAAATACCATCCGCATGGCGACCAATCTGTTTATGATGCATTGGTGCGGATGGCGCAGGACTTTTCCTTGCGCCTGCCGTTGCTCGACGGCCAGGGAAATTTCGGTTCCATCGATGGTGATCCGCCAGCCGCCTACCGCTATACCGAAGTGCGCATGGAAAAGGTGGCGCATGCGCTGCTTGAAGATGTTGAAAAGGCGACGGTTGATTTCCAGCCCAACTATGACGGCTCGGAACATGAGCCGAAGGTTTTGCCGGCGCGCTTTCCGAACCTCCTTGTGAATGGGGCCGGCGGCATCGCCGTCGGCATGGCGACGAATATCCCGCCGCATAATCTTGGCGAAATCATCGACGCCACGGTGGCGATTATAGATAATGAAGGCATTACCGATGAGGAATTGATCGGTATTGTCCCGGGGCCTGACTTTCCGACTGGCGGGATGATTCTCGGTCGCGCCGGGTCCAAAGCGGCGCTGCTTTTGGGCCGCGGCTCGGTGGTGATGCGCGGGCGCGCGACCATCGATGAGGTGCGCAAGGACCGCTACGGCATTATCATTACCGAAATCCCCTTTCAGGTGAACAAGTCGCTGATGATTGAGCGGATAGCCGGGCTGGTTCGTGAAAAGAAAATCGAGGGCATCGCCGATATACGCGATGAGTCCAACCGTGAAGGCATTCGCGTCGTCATCGAGCTGCGCCGCGACGCCGCTGGCGATGTGGTTTTGAACCAGCTCTATCGTCACTCACAATTGCAGCAGCCATTCAGCGTCAACCTATTGGCGCTCAATGGCGGTCAGCCACAACAGATGTCGCTGCGCGACGTTTTAACGGCGTTTATTCGGTTTCGCGAGGAAGTGGTTACCCGCCGGACGAAATTCGAGCTCAACAAGGCGCGCGACCGGGCGCATATTTTGGTCGGGCTGGCGATTGCGGTTGCGAATATCGACGATATTGTCGCCCTGATCCGGCGCGCGCCCGACCCGGCAACGGCGAAGGCGCAATTGCTGGAGCGCGGTTGGCCGGCGAAGGACTTGGCGCCGCTGGTCGCGCTGGTTGCCGATCCGCGTCACATGATGAGCGACGGCGATATGCTGAGGCTGTCGGAAGAGCAGGCCAAAGCGATCCTCGATTTGCGCCTCCAGCGCTTGACGGCACTTGGCCGTGATGAAATCGGCGATGAGCTGAAAGGGCTCGCCGACAAGATCGCCGACTATCTCGATATTCTGCGCCGTCGCGATCGGGTTATGACGATCATCAAAAGCGAGTTGGTCACCGTCAAAGACGAATTCGCGACGCCGCGGCGGACGGAAATGGTCGATGCCGAAGGCGAAGTCGACGACGAAGACCTTATCACCCAGGAAGATATGGTCGTGACAGTGACCCATTCCGGTTACGTTAAACGCACGGCGCTCTCGACCTATCGCGCGCAAAAACGCGGCGGCAAAGGTCGGGCAGGCATGAAGTTCAAGGACGAAGATTTCGTCGCCCAACTTTTTGTCGGCCATACGCATACGCCGCTCTTGTTCTTCACCTCGACGGGCATGGCCTACAAGCTGAAATTATGGCGATTGCCGGAAGGCGCGCCAAATTCCAGAGGCAAGGCGTTTGTGAATCTGCTGCCGCTGGCGCAGGACGAGCGCGTGACGAATATTTTGCCCCTGCCGGACGATGAAGATGCCTGGGAAAGGCTGCAAATTATGTTTGCGACCCGTTCGGGCAGTGTCCGACGGAATAAACTGTCAGACTTCCAACGCATAAACCGCAACGGCAAGATCGCCATGAAGCTCGAAGAGGGCGATGCGATCATCGGTGTCAAAATTTGCCGTGAGGATGAGGATGTTCTTCTAACCTCGGCTTCGGGCATGAGCATCCGCTTCCCGGTCGATGTGGTTCGCGTGTTTGCCGGGCGCACCTCCTCGGGCGTGCGCGGCATTCGGCTTGGCGACGACGACGAGGTGATTTCGATGGCGACACTG
Source organism: Hyphococcus sp. (assembly GCA_021776375.1). GTDB lineage: Bacteria > Pseudomonadota > Alphaproteobacteria > Caulobacterales > Parvularculaceae > Hyphococcus. Next base: position 4,839 of record JAJFGA010000015.1, read on the forward strand.
CGCCATGTTGAAGCCTCAACCGATGAGATGCGCGCATACCTCAAACATGCCGCGGCCATGCGCCGGGCGGCCGGAGAGGCAGACGCCGAAGGGCCAGAAGATACCGATGCGCCAGATATCGCCATTAGTGCGAGCCGGCTTGCAGAGCTTGGCGCAGCGGAACAGTTTGTGTTGGCTGTGACAGAAAACGGCTATGGCAAACGCACATCATCATACGAATACCGCACCTCCGGGCGCGGCGGCAAAGGCATTATCGCCATCCAGACGTCAGCGCGCAATGGCCGCGTTGTCGCCTCCTTCTCTATTGAGGAAAGCGATCAGATCATGCTGGTTACCGATGGCGGCCAGTTAATTCGCACGCCTATTAATGACGTCCGCATCGCCGGGCGCAATACGCAAGGGGTGACGATCTTTAGAACCCGCGCCGATGAGCGCGTTGTCTCGGTTGGTCGCATTGAAGATGTTGACGATGACGACATCAATGGTGAGGCGCCGAGCGATGAGTAAGCGCGTAGGACTATATCCCGGTACGTTCGACCCATTGACGATGGGCCATGCGGATCTGGTCGAGCGCGCGGTAAAGCTGGTTGACGAACTGGTCATTGGCGTTGCTATCAACCGCGATAAAAACCCATTATTCACGCTTGATGAGCGAGTGGCGATGGTCGAGCAGGAAGCTGCCAGGATATCAAAGGCCAGCGGTGTGCGGATCAAGGTGACGCCTTTTGAAAACCTGCTGATGAAATTCGCAGAAGACGTCGGCGCATCGATTATCATTCGCGGCCTTCGCGCGGTCTCCGATTTTGAATACGAATTTCAGATGGTCGGCATGAACCAGGCGCTCAACGACGATATTGAAACAGTGTTTTTGATGGCGGATGCGCGCTTTCAGTCGATCGCATCGCGTCTGGTCAAAGAAATTGCCCGCCTTGGCGGCAATATTGATACCTTTGTTCCCGATCATGTGGCAAAAAGGCTTCGCGATAAGTTTTAACGGGCTGGTGGTTTGCAAGAAACGGTAGGCGCTGAGCTGGTTTGGCATGGCGGTTAGCCGAAAGGAGTTAGTTGATGAGTGTTCGGCGATTAGTATTGAACGCGTGCAGCGCGATGATATTGGCGACGACCATGGCGGCAACGGCCGTCAGCGCCAAGGATGAACAGGCGGAACCGTTAACGCCCGCGCAGATCATGGAGGCGGCGCCGGAAACAGTTTGGCGCAAACTCGATCCGGAAAATACCGTTTATATGGACCTGCCAGCGGGGCTGGTCATTATTGAGCTTCGGCCTGACTTTGCACCTGGGCATGTTAAGCAGATAAAAACGCTGGTCCGGGACGGGTTTTACAATGGCCTCACTTTTCACCGGGTGATTGAAGGATTTATGGCCCAGGGCGGCGACCCGGCGGGAACCGGCGCCGGCGGCTCTGACCTTCCTGACCTCAAGGCGGAATTTTCGCGCGATACATCAGATACGGATGAGTTTGTGGAAATCGGGCGGGACCTTATGGCCCCGCGCGTCGGCTTCATCAACGGCATGCCGTTCGGCGCCCAGCCGGAGGCGCTGCGCGCCTTCAAGACCGACCGGCACGTAGATTTGTGGCCGCTGCATTGCCCGCGCGTCATGTCGATGGCCCGCACGGCAGCCCCAAACAGCGCCAACAGTCAGTTTTTCCTGATGATCGGCGATTCTCGTCTTAATCTTGATCGGAAATATTCCGCGTGGGGCTGGATTGTTGACGGGTTTGAAGCCAGCCGCCGTATCGCCAGAGGCGAGCCGCCGACGCGGCCGACGCCGATCATGCGGGTTCGTGTCGCCACTGATGTGCCCGTGGCCGATCGCCGCGAGGTTGAGGTGATGCGCACCGATAGCGAAACATTTATGAGATATATTAAAGCGCGCGGCGATGTTGATGACACCGGTTTCGTCAAGGACATATGCGAAATCAAAATTCCGGCGCGCATCAATGGAGAGATTGAACGATGAGCGACAGACTGATGTTAAAACTCGACACCGGCGACGTCATGATCGAGACCTTTGCAGACAAAGCCCCCGGGCATGTTGCGCGGCTAAAAGAGCTGGCAGATGACGGTTTTTATGACGGCCTCACTTTTCACCGCGTCATTGAGGGCTTTATGGCGCAAGGCGGCTGTCCGCGCGGCGATGGAACCGGCGGTTCCGGCCAAAAACTTCAAGCCGAGTTCAACGATACCAACCATCAACGCGGCGTATGCTCTATGGCGCGCGCGCAAGATCCGGACAGCGGCGACAGCCAATTTTTCATCTGCTTTGATGATGCTTCCTTCCTCGATGGTCAGTATACCGCCTGGGGCAAGGTTGTAGAGGGCATGGAACATCTCGACGAAGCTGCACATGGCGAGCCGCCTGAAAATCCGACTAAAATTATTTCGTTTCGCAGTGTGAGTGAAAACTAGCGGGGCGCTTTCGCTTGCAACGCGGATGAACCAGCCTCGGGAGTTACGCTATGACGGTCAATTATGAAACGCCGAGCGATGGCGTCTGCCTGATTACGTTGAATCGTCCGGACAAGCTCAATGCATTCAACCGGCAAATGCGCTTAGACTTGATGGACGCAACACGACAGGCGTCCGCCGATGCAGACATCCGCGTTGTCGTTCTCACCGGCGCCGGGCGGGGGTTTTCCGCCGGCGCCGATATCAGCGCCGTCGACGACAAATACAATGTCGAAGACATTCTCAATACCGAATATGGCGGGTTTTTGAGTGCGATTGCGACCATGCCAAAGCCGGTGATCGCAGCGATCAATGGTCCCGCCGCCGGGATTGGCATGACGACAGCGCTCTCTTGCGATTTGCGGGTGATGGGCGAGGACGCCTATCTGATGAGCGCCTTCGCCAATATCGGGCTCGTCCCGGATGGCGGCCTGTCCTTACTGCTTACCCAACAGATCGGCTATGCCAGAGCTTATCAGCTTGCCATTGAGGCGGAGAAGGTCGATGCCGCGCGCGCGCTTGAATGGGGGCTTGTGAACCGGATAGTTGCGAACGCAGATGTGTTGGAAAATGCGCTCGACTGGGCGCGCTCTTTAACACAGCGGGCGCCGACTGCTATGGCGCTGACGAAACGCACCTTCCGCGCCGCCGCACAATCAGAACTTCGCAAAGCCATGGCGAACGAGGCGATGGTCCAGCGCACGGCGATTGCAACGGAAGATTGCGCCGAGGGCGTCAGAGCATTGCTTGAAAAACGACAGCCAGTTTTCAAGGGCAAATAAGCAAATCGGCATAACCGATATGATTTGATGATCTAGTACCCGCCGAGGGAATTTAAGATAACCCCAATGGCGCCAATCACCACACCAAAGCTGACGGCCCTGAAACCACCTTTGCCATGCGCCTTCGCCGCATGGGGGGCAAGGTGGAAGATCAGGACATAGATCAATGCGCCAGCGGCGCCGCCCAGCAATGCGGTCATTGGAATAATTTCTGCTTTTTCCAAGAGAGAGCTTGCGCCCAATGTTCCAAGGACCGTTGTTCCGCCAGCGGCGAAGAACGCCAGCAAGACCGCTCTTCCACGTCGCATACCCGCCTCGGCCAGTAAAAAGAACGCAATGACGCCTTCGGGAAATTCGTGAAACAACAGCCCGTCAACAGCCAGCCAACCGGTAAAGGTCTCGCTTTGGAAAGCTGCTGCATAAATAAACCCGTCGAGGCTCGAATGGGCGGCAAGAGCAATGATCGAGGCATAGCCGAAGGTGAGGGCGGCGCCGTCAACGCGCCTATCGACGGCGGTTTGAACAGTGATGCCGATAAGCACCATCAACATGAAGCCGCCGGCAACCCAGCCAAGTGCATTGAATGATATATTGAGCGCTTCAAGTAATAAATGGAACAGTACGCTAACTGTTAACAACCCGACGGCGAATGCAGAGATATAGGCGCTGTTGCGCTGGGCTGCGGCGCCAAACGCTGCGATAGAAATCACGCCAGCCAGGCTAATTGCCGCAGCGACAAGGCTTGCCCCCAAGCCAGGTATGGCATGCAAATCCCCAAACAAAGTGCGTCATCCCTCCAGGCGCGAGCAACCACCGCCACTTGCAATGGCCCCAAAGACGCAGGATAGCAATTAAAATGTTATCACGTCACTATTTTTGCCGGTTAAAAGACGGTTATCAAAATCGCTAAAATACTGATATTCCCGTGAACATTGCGCAGGCTGCTTGCCCTTCACGAACAAGGCGGAGTATTGTCATTTACAGGTAAAACCTGAGCGTTCGAAAAAAAGAACAGGACGGGCGCGTGGCAAATTGCGACCACCACCAGACGAAGAAAAACAACAATACACGCCGCCTATTGTGGGCTTTTGGCGTTATTGTAGTCTTCATGGCCGTCGAGATTATTGGCGGATTATTGTCTGGTTCGCTGGCATTATTGGCCGATGCTACCCATATGCTGACCGATGCGCTGGCGCTGGCGCTCGCTGCAAGCGCGCAATTGCTGGCCGCCCGCCCGGCGGATAATAAATTACATTTTGGCTATCGCCGGACGCAGGTTCTATCGGCCTTTGTAAACGGCATTTTCATGGCGGTGTTGCTGGCGTGGATTGTCTATGAAGCCATCCGAAGATCGCTTAACCCAATTGAGATTGATGCGCCGTTGATGTTGGGGGTCGCCTTCATTGGCCTCGCCGCCAATGTGGTCGCGTTTTTCATTTTACATTCTCCGGGCGAACGCGACCTCAATATGCGCGGCGCGTTGCTGCATGTGATCGGCGATTTGTTGGGATCGGTTGCCGCCATTATCGCCGCTATCGTCATCTGGACCACCGGCTGGACACAGATTGACCCGCTATTGTCGTTGTTGGTTGCCTGTCTGATCGGCGTGTCGGCCTTCCGGCTGGTGCGCGAATCCGGGTTTATTTTGCTGGAGGGCGCCCCGCCAGATATTGATGTGGCCGAACTTGCTGATGGACTTAAAAAAGCAACGCCGCTGATCCGCAACGTCCACCACGTTCAGATCTCGCAGATCACACCGGATCAACCGCGGCTGACGCTTCATGCTTGCGTGGACAATGCCAGCGACGCCAGCGCTGCGCTTGCCGCCGCGAAACAATATCTCGATCAGAAATATAACATTCACCATTCAACCATTCAGGTTGAAGTCGGCGGCGCCTGTCCTGATCGGTGCGAGCAACCAGAAGGCTTGTCGTCGGCGCCAAGTGCGCAGCGCGTATCCAACGATAGTTCCGTCAGCAATGCTCAGACGGGTCCGGCCTTTGCCGGGCAGAAACCGTAAGGCTGCTTGTTGCTGCGCAGTTCGCCAGGACCCCTCTAATGCGTTGCTGGCGCCGCCATGACAGTCTGCGCGCCTGCTCCAGTGCAGAACCGGCATTATGCGCCTCTGTCTGGCCCATTCTTGTCAGCGCAGCCATAAGCGCGATCACGATCCAATAGCCGTCCCACATTTCCATCGATGTTGAGGCGCCGCCGACCATAAAGATCACCAGCGACAATTGCCCGTATCGCGCAAACTCTGTCTTCCATGGCGCTAATGCGGGGGCGTTATTTGTAGAAAGCACCGTTCTGGCGCCGATGAACGCGGCTGCAAAAATCGCAAGATAAAACGCCAGTCCGACAAACCCGGCGCCGCCCAGGATTTCGAAATAAATGCTGTGCGCGGCCTTTGCGCTTTGCGCACGTTTAGCGTCCACTTCCTTGGCGATCTCTGGCTGGTAGGAATTGCGCAAGCCCGCGCCGGTAAGTGGGTTTTCCTTCGCCAGCTTGATGTTGATGACCCAGGCGTCGACCCGGCCCATGAACGATGCGTCGTGCGTCGCTTCACCGATGGTGCTCATGCGCTCGGTCCACTTAGCCGGCATGAAGGCGATGGTCGGGATCATTAAAAGGGCGATCCCGGCGAGAATAGAAACCTTATGTTTTGAGCCCCACCAGAAGAACCCGCCGAAAACTAATAGCGCGAGGAAAGCGCCGCGTGAATGCGTGCCGATGACGGCGACCACCGACAGGCAAAACAACGCCAGCATTCCCCGGCGAACCCACAGACCCGATGCCTGACCGCGCAGATATAAAATCAGTGGAAGGATGGTCGCAACCGCTATCCCGAAATGGTTGTTGTCTTCAAGGACGGTCTGCGCCAGCCCCTGCACACGGTAGGCGCCAAGTGTTGCGAAGGTGAACAGAGCACCCTTAGCAGCGAAAAAACCAACGCCCAGAACGAGAACCCAAACCAGCGCGTTAAAGCGTAGCTTGTCGGTCGCCATCTGAATGCAGAGGAGAACGAAGACCAGGGTTTTGATCATGCGCTCGAAATAGGCTCCAGAATTTTGCGGATCGAGCGAGAACAGTTGGGACAATGTCAGCCAGCCGGCGAACACCAGGATGAGGCTTGTGATTGCATCGACTTTGAACCGCGAGACCTCGTTAGAAAAGACATAAGCGGTGATCGTCACCGCTGCGATGATGAGGTTGAGGGGGACGCCAAAGGCGCCGAACGCGGCCTGGTGCGGCGTCATTATGGTAAACCAGGCCCAGGTTAGAAGGCCCGCAAACGGGTAACGGATCGCCGTTGCGAGACACAATGCGATAAAACCGATGAGAATGACGTCGCGCATGAGCCTAATTCCCGCTTCTGCGCCTTAATATTCAAGGAACAGGCCGAGAACCGGCCACGCTGGCAAAATTCGCCCTTTCACGGTTGAGTTGGTTAACGAAGCGCGGCTTCGTAAACTGCACGCGCGGTTGCTCGTGCGAGACAGTCAGCGGCGGCGGCGCCAATCGCGGCGACCGCCATCGGGCGAAATTCATCACCGCCATCATGCGCCGGGTGCGCGCTGGTTGAGATTGCAAAAACAATATCGCCGTCAAGCGGCGTGTGCGCCGGACGCACGGCTCTGGCGATGCCGTCATGGGCCATCATCGCAATGCGCTTGGCCTCAACGCCGGTTAACGCAGCAGAGGTCGCGACGATTGCAATCGTCGTGTTCGCGCCCGGTTTTGAGTGTTGCGCCAATCGGGAGAATGCCGGGATCGGCCCGACACAATCGCGTTCGCGAGGTAAAGGCCTATCGCCGAATTCGCCTTCTTGCTCCCACGGCCAGGCATAAAATGTCTTGCCGTCGGGCATGAAGACCGAGCCCACCGGATTGGCCGCGACCAGTGCGCCGACAATGACGCCGTCATTAAGGACCATCGATGCCGAGCCGAGGCCGCCTTTGACGGTTCCGGCCATGGCGCCGCGCCCGGCGCCGACCGAGCCAAGCGCGAAAGCGTCTGATGCGGCGGCGAGGGCTTGTTCGCCCAGCTGATTGTAAGGCGGCGCCGCACCCCAGCTTTTGTCGCCATCATTGCCAAGGTCATGCAGCACTGCCGCAGGGACGATGGGGATCGCCGGCCCGGCGCCTGATAGTTTCAAACCGACATCGCTTTGCGACAATGCATTGGCGACACCGTCAGCGGCGCCAAGACCGAACACCGAACCGCCGGTCAGCACAACCGCATCGACGCGGCCGACTAGGTTTTCCGGCGCCAGCGTATCGGTTTCACGAACGCCGGGCGCGCCGCCGCGGACATCAACCGCGCCGACAAACGGCTCCCGGCAGCGCAACACCGTGACGCCGGTTTTAACTTTTTCGTCGGTCGCATTGCCAACCGTCAAGCCGGCAATGTCGGTGATGAGATTATGCGCGCCGGGTTTGGACATTGGCGGGTCTCCGATTTGTCTTTGCTTTAACCATAAGGCGCCGCCTCAATGCGGCCAGTTTATCTTCGGGGTCGCCTCAATCAGGCTGCGCGAATAATCATGTTGCGGATGGCCCAGTATATCGTTGGTCGCGCCTTCCTCAACGATCCGCCCATCCTTCATCACCAGCACCCGGTCGGTGACGTCCCGGATAATCGTCATATCGTGGGTTACAAAAAGATAGCTGACGCCGCGCTGGTCGGAAAGGGTCATCAATAAATTGAGCACCCGGTTGCGGGCGCCGACATCAAGCGCGGAAGTGGCTTCATCGAGGATGATGACGGACGGCTCTGTGATCAAGGCCCGTGCAATCGCGATCCGCTGACGCTGGCCGCCGGAAAATTCGTGTGGGTATTTCTCCATGTCCGTGAGGCCCATGCCGACCGAGGCCAGCACATCGCCGATCATCTCGCGTTGCTCTGCGCGGCTCGGCGGTGTGTCAAACAAGTGAAAAGGCTCGCCAATGATTTGCTCAACTTTTTGGCGTGGGTTAAAACTCGAATAGGGGTCCTGAAAGACGATTTGTATTGTTTTGCGCATCATGCGCATCGCGGCCTTTCCGGCGGAGGCTAAACCAACGCCCCCGATGTTGACCGCGCCCTCGCTCACCGGCTGCAGGCCTAACAACGCTCTGGCAAGCGTTGACTTGCCGCATCCGGACTCGCCCACCAGGCCAAGATTTTCACCGCGCTTGAGCGATAGAGTGACCCCGTTCACTGCGCGAACCGGCGGCGCGGGGGTAAGCAGGTTTTGCCTGGCGGTTGGGTAGATGCAAGTGACGTCCCTGGCATCGACGATGGTCTCGTGGTTGGCGGGCGACGCCAACGCCAGCTTTCTTTTTGTCGACTGAACAACAAGGCCAGAGAGCGCGCCGCCGAGCCCTTTTTTAAAAAAATTGCCCGGCGTATCGGCGTCAACGATGCGGCCCTTGTCCATCACCGCAACTGTGTCGGCCATGTTTGAAATCACAGCCAGGTCATGGGTGATGAACAAAAGCGCCATCTCGTCTTCCTCGACCAGCCGGCGCAGCAGCTTTAAAATCTCCGCCTGGGTGGTGACGTCAAGCGCTGTGGTTGGCTCATCGGCGATCAGAACGGCGGGGCTCGATGCGATAGCCGCGGCAATCATCACCCGCTGGCGCTGGCCGCCGGAAAGTTCGTGTGGGAACCTTGTTGGAGAGATGACATTTGGGTCGAGCCCGACCCGACGCATGAGTGCAGCAGCCTCATCAAGGGCTTGCGCCTTCGGTGTGTCTCCATGAATGGTTATGGTTTCGGCTATCTGCGCGACAATGGTCTGAAGCGGGTTGAGCGCCGTCATCGGCTCTTGAAAAATCATCGCCAGTGCGCGCCCGCGCAGCGCACACATCTCCCGCTCGGCGAGATCGAGCAGGCTGTGTCCGTTTAAATGCACCGCGCCGGATAATGTCGCCCGCGCCGGGGCAAGCCCCATGGCGGCGAGCCCGGTCATCGATTTGCCGGAGCCAGAACGACCGACCAGACCTGTGATCTTCCCGCGCTCCAGCGAAAGATTGACGCCGTCGAGAATGGTCTTGCCGCCCACGCCCAAGCGCAAATCCTTGAGTTCCAGAACCTTCGCCATCTAAAGGCCCCGCTCGCGTCGAGGGTCCAACCGGTGACGCAGGCCGTCGCCAAGCCAGTTCAGTCCGAGCACAAAGGCAAAGATCGCAAGGCCGGGGAACAGAACCAGCCATGGCGCAAAGCTGACCATGGTCTGGCTCTCTGCCAGCATGCGCCCCCAGCTCGGTGTAGGCGGTTGCGCGCCAAGCCCGACATAGGCAAGCCCAGCCTCCGCCAGAATGGCCAGCGAGAACTGTATCGTCGCCTGAACAATCAGGAGATGAGCGAGATTTGGGAAAATATGTTCAACAGAAATGGCAAAGTGGTTTTTTCCGGCGGTCCGCGCCGCCAGCACATAGCCGGCCGTCCACAAAGGCATGGCGGCGCCGCGTGTTAGCCGGGCGAAGACCGGTATATTAAAAACACCGATCGCAACGATCGCATTGGTCGCCGTCGCGCCGAAAATCGCGGTGATTAAAATCGCGAGGATAATCGCAGGGAATGCAAAGATCAGATCCCCCATCCGCATCAGTGCTTCATCCACAAAACCGCCGAACGCGGCGGCGCAAAGGCCGAGCGGTACGCCGATGACGAGCCCGATTCCGACCGCCAGAAACGCGACCGCGATAGAGGTTTGCGCGCCGACCATAATCATCGACAAGACATCGCGGCCAAGATGGTTTGTCCCGAACCAATGGCTGGAGGAGGGCGCGGAAAACTGCGCCCCGATATCAAGGGCCGCGACATCATAGGGTGTCCAGAACAGGGACGCGAAAGCCAAAGCGATAAATGTCAATGTGATTGCCGCGCCGGCGAGAAAACCCGGATCGCGTGTATGTTTTCTCTGTTTTGTTGTGAAAACGGCGCCAGTCATGATGCGCCTCGCCGCCGCAAGCGTGGATCAACGACGCCATAAGCAAGATCGATAAAAAACGCCGTCAATATAACGATAAAGACCAGAACTATTACGATGCTTTTGACGACGATGAGATCGCGCTGGACGATGCTTTGAAACACCAGCCGGCCGAGGCCCGGAAGATAAAACACATTTTCAACGATAATGCTTCCGGCGAGCAGAAAACCGAATTGCAAGCCAAGAATGGTCAGAACAGGAATTAAGGCGTTGCGCAATGCATGACGGCGCAGGACTTGGGCTTGCGACAACCCCTTGGCGCGCGCTGTACGAATATAATCATTGTCCATAACATCGAGCATTGATGTGCGCATGATCTGCGTGAGGATCGCCGCTTGCGGCAAGGCGAGCGCAATCGCCGGCAGAAACAACGCCTTTAGACCGGGCAGCAGACCCGCCTCCCATCCAGGAAATCCGCCAGCTGAAAACCATCGGATGCCAACAGCAAAAATCAATACCAGCAAAATCGCCAGCCAGAAATTTGGAACCGCAACGCCGGCTTGCGCCGCAGTGATGATAGCGCGACCCCTAGCCCGCCCGCGTTGCGCCGCCGCCATGACGCCGGCGGGAATACCGATCACCGTTGAGATTAAGAACGCCAACAGCGCTAACGGCAGTGACACCCAAAATCGCTCGGCGATCAGATCGGCGACCGGCACGCGGTAGGTATAGCTGACCCCGAAATCGCCGCTTGCCAATCCGCCTATCCAGATGAAATACCGAGCCAGAGCCGGCTTATCGAGGCCGAGCTCGGCCTTCAGCGCGGCAATGGATGCCGGGTCCGCGTTCAAGCCCATCATGAAAGCCGCCGGATCGCCGGGCGCCACCTCAATCAGCAAAAAGATCACAACTGACGCCGCCGCCAATGTCGCCGCCATCCCGGCAAGGCGGCTTAAAAGGAACGTAAAGCTCGCCTGGCTGAAATAAATCATCGCCGCGCCCAGCGCCGCAGCTATCAACCAGATGGCATAGACCGGGAAGGCGGGTTTCGCCCCATTCGCGGCGAGTACGGGCGCACGATTGGTGATATCGGCGCGGGTAAAATCATTCGCCTGGAGCGGTGCGTCCGCCCACACGCCAGAGACATCGCTCGACCACACTGCAATCTTCGGAGAAGACGCAATCCAGACATTAACAGCGTCGTCAGCGAGCATGTGTTGTGCTTCGCCATAGAGATGGTTTCTCTGCGCCGCGTCTGATGCTTCGCGCAACGTGCTAATGATGCGATTAAAGTTTTCATTTTTGTACTGAAAATAATAATCGTCTCGTGCATAGATATCGATATCGAGGGGCTCGGTATGCGAGACAATGGTCAAGTCATAGGACTTGTTTGAAAAGACTTGTTCAAGCCATTGCGCCCATTCAAGGTTGCGGATCGAGACTTCGACGCCAACGGCCTCTAGCTGCGCGGCAATAATTTCACCGCCACGGCGCGCATAGGCCGGCGGCGGCAGGGTGAGCGTTAGTGAAAAGCCGTCGGCAAACCCCGCCTCCGCCAGAAGACGACGCGCTTTCGGCGGGTCGTAGGCGTAGCGATTGGCAAGGTCGATATAGGCCGGATGATGTGGTGAAAAATGACTGCCCAGCGGCGTTCCATAACCAAACAGGCCAGCATCTATCATAGCCTGTTTGTCGATCGCGTGATTGAGGGCCCGACGCACGCGAATATCGTCAAAAGGCGGCTTGGCGTTGTTGATGGCGACCAACATTTCACCTTCGCCTGTGCCAAAAACGATTTGAAATTGTTGATCTCTTTCGATTAGCGCCAGGTTTTCCGCCGCCGGATAGTTTGGAAAGCCGTCAACGTCACCAGCCATCAACGCGGCGAAGGCCGCGGTCGGATCGGGGATGAAAATGAAGTTGATTTGATCGAGCGGAGGGCGCTTGCCCCAATAGGCGTCATTGTGAGTAAGCGTAATCGAGGCGCCCTTGCGCCAGCGCTGAAACTTGAACGGCCCGGTTCCGACCGGATGACTTGCATTGGTCGCAGCGCTTGTCCGCCCTACAATTACCGCATCGCCCCAGCCAAGATAAATCGGAAAGGCGCCAAGCGGTGCTTTTAAAGTGATGCGTACCGTGAACGGATCAACCGCCGTCACCATTTCTATCTGTTCAAAGATTGGGCGTTGGGCATTGGTCGAGGTCGGACTGCGCGCGCGGTCAAATGTGAAGACAACATCGTCGGCGTCAAACGCGGCGCCGTCATGAAAATGTATGTCGCGGCGCAGCCTGAACTCGTAAATCCGTCCGTCTGCGGATATCGTCCAGTCTGTCGCCAGTGCCGGCGCGACCGCACCGTCTTCGGTAATCCGGGTCAGGCCTTCAAAAATATTGGCATAGACAATTTCATCAATCGCCGCAGCGGCGCCGCTGGTCGGGTCGAGATTTGGCGGCTCAAGCTGCACGCCGACATTGAGCGCGCCAGCGGCGTTTGCTGGCGTCACCAGCAGGGTAAGGCCGGCGATGAAGATGCCGGCCGCGCTCATGCAGCACGCAAACAAGGTGGGTAGCCGCCGAGCCATGGGTCTCCGTTCCTATTCGCCGCGCCGCGCCCGCTTTTCTAGCCTATAGCCAGGATCAAGAAGGCAGCATAAGCACCTGATTCTTATTCTCAAAACCAGCGGGAATCTCATCAATAACGGACCGACAGCCGCGCACCATAGGTTGCAGGCAGGCCGGGCGCAGCGACATCGGCGACGCCGCCGGGGGCAATGAAGAAATTACGGGTTTCATCGAAATCGGCATTGAAGATATTGCGGCCCCAAAGCGCGATTTCCCAACGGTCATCTTGCGGCCCGAATGTAAGCTGCGCATTTGCTAACCAGTAGTCCTCAACCCGATAAACCGGGCCAAGAAGTGGCAGTGCGAGCTCTCCGCGGTAGGAGTAGTCAATGCGTCCGCCGAGGCGCCATGTTTGGGAGACTGGTTTTTGTGCGGCGATGAAACCTTGATAACCGAGATTGGGAAAACCCAAATCCTGTCCCGCACGGTCTATCAATACCGCCGTCGATGCGGCTGCGGTTGCTGCGGTGTCGAGGTCGGTGAAGGTTTTAAACTCGCCGCTCTTGTAACCCAGCGATTGGCCAATGGTCAGCCACGGCGCTGGATGGTAAGTGAGTTCCAACTCCGCGCCGTAAATTTCGCTTTCCGGCGCATTGACGATGCGGCCGACAATCGCGCCGGTCCCGGCGTCAAAAATTGCCGACTGAACTTGCTGGTCTTTATAATCATAATAGAAAACCGCACCGTTCATTGTCACGGCGCCGTCGGCGAATTGGGTTTTGAAACCCGCCTCATAGGCATTGAGCTTTTCCGGCGTGAATGGGTCTACCGCGCGCGGGTTGAGCGTATTATAGGCGGTAAATCCGCCTGATTTTATTCCGCGACTGTAGGATGCATAAAACAGGATATCCTTAGTGGGCTTGATATTGACGCCGATTTTGCCGCTGACATTGTCGGAGTTCAGATCGCGATTTTCCAGCGTGCCATCTACCGTTCCATTGGCGAAGTTAAACACGCCGAAACCGGTCGCGAATGTGCCGAGATCGCGAAGCCGTCGTTCCTCGTCTTCATATCGGACGCCAGCGACGATGGTTACGCTATCGGTGATGTCGAAATCTGTATGCAGATAAGCTGCGAGCGTGCGGACATCTTGTTTGTATGGCGTCGTCACGGCAAAGCCGGGCCCGAAGCTCGCAACGAAGTCAGACTGATAGACTTCATTTAAATCTTCATCGGCGTAATAGGCCCCGCCGACCCAGCGCAAACGATTTGCAGTCTCGCCGCTAATGCGTAGCTCATGCGAGGTGACATCAACACTGCTTTGAAAGAATACACCGGCGCCGCCGACCGTTAGCGCATCCCAATCATTGAATTCTTTTCGGTTCAATGTTTCGAAAGAGCCGATATAGGTGAGATCGACATCGCCAAGCGCGGCGCCCAGTGTAAGGCTTGCGCCCCAGCCTTCATTGTTGCGGAACGGGCGTTGGCCAGCGTCAAAACCAACCAATGCTGCGAATTCATCGGACGAGCCAAAGCTGGTCTCGCGACGGCCCGCATGAGCGGCCGGGCCGAAGACGGATGGGTTAAACAGCTGCAAGCCAAGCCCGTCAGAATCATCGATAAAGCCGTGAATATTGATCAGCGCTTCAATGTTTTCCGATACATCGACAGCAACAAGGCCGCGCAAGGCGTATTTTTCCGCATCCCCGATTGTCTCGCCGGTCTCGCGGTTGGTTTGCCAGCCGCCGCCATGGGCGCTGGCGCCCGACAGCCTTATGCGGACGGTCTCGCTCACAGGACCGGAAATAAACCCTTCCGTTTCGACCCGGCCAAAGCGTCCGCCCTCGGCCACCAGACCGGCGTGAAATTCATCCGTCGGCCGCGCGGAGATAACCTTTATCGCACCGCCGGTCGTATTGCGGCCATAAAGCGTTCCTTGCGGTCCGCGCAAAACTTCGACGCGATCGACATCGAACAATACCCCTTGGGTCATCACCGGAACTGGAAACGCCACGTCATCGACATAGATGCCGACAGTTGGCGCATTCAGCGTCGCATAGTCGCGAAACCCGACGCCGCGAATGGAGTAGCTCGGCTGGCCGCCGCCAAACTGGCTTTCAACTTCAAGATTGGACGTGACATTCTCCAGCCCGTTCAGCGTATCGACGCCAAGGTCGATCAGCGTATCGCCGCCGAGAACAGTTAGAGCGACGCTGACATCTTGCGGCGATTGCTCACGGCGCAGGGCTGTGACGGTGATGACGTCTCGTGTCGCTAGCGTTGTGGCTTGCGTTTCGCTTTGTGCAAAAGCGCAACTGTAAAATAGGCCGCTCGTCAGAGCGGTGCAGCACATCAGGATTTTCATGGGGCGTGGCTCAACTTTGTCAGGTTACAAAGTGCGTTGGCGAGCATTTTTCTCGCAGCCGCAGCGCTTCGACCGGTTGCGATGGCGCGCCCTATAGCGTTGATTTTTCTCAACCCCAAGGCGATCCCGGTCCGCGCTCTAACGCCCATGGTCTTATCAAGGGGGCGGCCAGTTTTCCTGGCGGCGAGTGCTATCCGTTTCGCGAGGGAAGGTTTAGAGCAAAACTTGCGCGTACTCAACTGAAACTTCCGGGGCGTGAGGCGCGCTATGTGGCGCAACGGTCTGAGCCAATAGATGGCGCGAATTATCGTCTCCGCTAGCATATTCACACTGTGAAAGAGCCCCCTCCGTCAGCTTCGCTGACACCTCCCCCGTTATCACGGGGGAGGAATTACGTGGAGCCCATTGCAACTGAATTCTTCCCCCGCTCGCGGGGGAAGTGTCACCGAAGGTGACGAAGGGGGTTGCCACGATGACGTCTACATAGCAATGAAGACGAACCCTACTTCAAGAACTGAACCACAGCACGCGCAAAACTTTCCGGCTGGTCCCATTGCAGCGAGTGTGCGGCATCAGCGATAATTTCAATTCGGCAGTTTTTCAGGGGGCGGAAATTCTCCGCAATCGCTTGCGGCGGAAATAACAGATCGCCTTCGCCGGCGAGGATGAGTGTTTCGGCTTCAATCTGTGCGGGCAGGGCGCTGGCGTCATAGTCTCGCAGCGCATCAACTTGCCGGCGCATATCGCCGGGGCTTTGGGCGTGGGGATAGGCTCTGGCCATGGCGATGGCGGCGCCGACGGCGGCTTCGCTTTCAAAAAACGGCGGGTGAAACAGCCAGTGAAAGAACGCGCGATACCAATCCTCTTCCGGGGCGCCGGCCTCACGCAGGCTGACCAGGGTTTCTATGATCGAGCGCGCACGCGGGGGAACCTCCGGCGTTGTCGCCGACAGGACAAGCCGCCGCAATCGGTCCGGGCGCCGCGCGGCGATGGTCATGGCGATCACGCCGCCCATGGAATGACCAAGGATATTTGCCTGCTCAATTTCAAGATGATTGAGCAGCGCGATAATATCATCGGCAATCGCCTCAATCGTCACTTCGCTTTGTTTCGCCCGGGTTTGTCCGCAGCCGCGATTGTCGGGCAGGATCACTTTGGCATGCGACGTCAGGTGGGGAGTCACCGGCGCCCAACTGGCGCCGTCGCTAGCGAGTCCGGCGATCAGCACCAGGGGCGGGCCATCGCCTGCTGTCTCATAGTGGAGAGATGTTCCGCTTACGGACAAGTCCGGCATGATTATTGGATGCCCGGTAAGTTGAGGCCATGTTCCGCTGCGCAGTCTTTTGCAATCTCGTATCCAGCGTCGGCATGGCGCATCACACCAGATGCAGGATCGTTCCACAACACGCGTTCAATGCGCCGCGCGGCGTCGTCCGTGCCGTCCGCGACAATCACCATGCCGGCATGTTGCGAAAAGCCCATACCGACACCGCCGCCATGATGCAATGACACCCAGGTAGCGCCCGAGGCGCAGTTGAGCAATGCGTTCAACAACGGCCAGTCGGAGACCGCATCTGAGCCATCCTGCATCGCCTCGGTCTCGCGGTTTGGCGAGGCGACCGAGCCTGAATCGAGATGGTCGCGGCCGATAACGACGGGAGCGGATAATTCTCCGGACTTCACCATCTCGTTGAAGGCAAGCCCGAGCCGATGGCGCTGGCCGAGGCCAACCCAACAGATGCGCGCGGGCAGGCCTTGAAACGAAATTCGTTCGCGCGCCATGTCGAGCCAGTTGTGAAGATGCGGATCGTCGGGGATCAGCTCTTTGACCTTGGCGTCGGTCTTGTAAATATCTTCCGGATCGCCGGAGAGGGCCGCCCAGCGAAATGGACCAATCCCGCGGCAAAACAGTGGCCGGACATATGCCGGTACGAAGCCCGGAAAGTCGAACGCATTTTCCAGTCCCTCTTCCTTGGCGACCTGGCGGATATTGTTCCCATAATCGAGGGTCGGCACGCCCGCATGCCAAAAATCCAGCATCGCCTGAACATGGATTTTAATCGATGCGCGTGCGGCGCGTTCAACCTCTTCCGGCGCAGTCTCGCGCTTTTCCCGCCACTGCGCCATCGTCCAGCCTTGGGGCAGATAGCCGTTGCGAACGTCATGGGCGGAGGTTTGGTCCGTAACGATGTCGGGCCGTGCTTTCGGATCGACTTTTGCGCGGGCTGCGAGTTCAGGGAAAATATCGGCGGCGTTGCCGAGAAGGCCGACAGATTTTGCCTCGCCTGAAGCTGTCCAGGCGTCAATCATCGCCAGCGCCTCGTCAAGGCTTGTCGCCTTGGCGTCGACATAGCCAGTGCGGAGGCGAAAATCGATGTGATCTTCATCGCATTCAACCGCAAGGCAGGAAGCACCCGCCAGCGCGGCGGCCAGCGGTTGCGCCCCGCCCATGCCGCCAAGGCCGGCGGTCAATATCCATTTGCCTTTTAAAGCGCCGCCAAAATGTTGTCGCCCGGCTTCCATGAATGTTTCGTACGTGCCCTGAACAATTCCCTGGCTGCCGATATAGATCCACGAGCCCGCCGTCATCTGGCCGTACATCATCAGGCCTTTGCGGTCGAGTTCGTTGAAATGATCCCAGGTCGCCCAATGGGGTACGAGATTGGAGTTGGCGATCAGGACGCGCGGCGCATCTTTATGGGTTTTGAATACACCGACCGGTTTGCCCGATTGCACCAGCAGGGTTTCGTCGTCATTCAATTCTTTCAAGGACGCGACGATTTGGTCAAAGTCGTTCCATGTCCGTGCCGCGCGGCCAATCCCGCCATAGACCACCAGCTCATGCGGGTTTTCCGCAACATCCGGGTCGAGATTGTTCATCAGCATGCGCATCGGCGCCTCGGTCACCCAATGCTTGGCGGTGATGTCCGGCCCGCGCGGAGCACGAACCGTGCGGGCATTTTTGCGGGGGTTCGTCATGTATGAGTTCCTAAGCATTTTTTCTATGTCTTTGCCGGACTTGGTCAGGCAATCCAGGCTGGATCACCGGGGTTGCTCGATGGGAACCATCAACGCCGGTGATGGCGCCATTGCAGACGTGCATTCAAATAAAGCGCCGCCTACGATTAGGCCGCAGGCCTTTTCCATATCATCAGCCATAAACCGATCTTGTTTAAGCGCCGGAATAATTTTTCGCAGCTTAGCTATCACCCCTTGCAGCATCGGGCTTGTCTTTATCGGTTTGCGAAATTCAATTCCTTGTGCCGCTGTTAACAGCTCGATGCCGATAATCTGTGCGAGGTTTCGGTTCATGTCGATCAGCCGCCGCGCTGCATGACACGCCATCGAGACATGGTCTTCCTGATTGCACGAGGTCGGCGTGGAATCGACCGAGCAGGGGGCGGCGCGGTGTTTGTTTTCCGACATTAGCGCGGCGGAGGTCACCTCGGCGATCATGAAGCCGGAATTGACGCCCGGGTCTGGCGTTAAAAACGCCGGCAATCCGTGAGACAGTGTCGGGTCGACCATCAGCGCGATGCGCCGCTGTGTGATCGAGCCGATTTCGGCAATGGCGAGGGCAATCTGATCCGCCGCGAAGGCGACCGGCTCAGCATGGAAATTGCCGCCGGAGAGGATGGCGCCGTCGGCGAACACCAGCGGATTATCGGTCGCGGCATTGGCCTCAATCTGAAGTGTTTTTCCGGCCTGTCGCAACAGATCAATGCAGGCGCCCATCACCTGCGGCTGGCAGCGGATGCAATAGGGGTCCTGCACGCGCTCATCACCATCGCGATGGCTTTCACGGATTTCCGACCCGGCCATGATCGCACGGAGAAAATGCGCCGCATCGATCTGGCCCTGATGGCCCCGCACGGCGTGGATTTCATCGCGAAACGGCGCGGCGGAGGCCATTGCCGCGTCGGTCGACAAGGCGCCAGTGACTAGGCTTGCATGCATAGCGCACCAGGCGTCGAACAGACCGATTAACGCCAGCGCGGTTGAAACTTGCGTGCCGTTGATCAGGCCAAGGCCTTCCTTTGGGCCGAGCACGACCGGCGTTAATCCCGCGTCTGCAAGTGCATCTTTCGCTGGCATGCGCGCACCGTTATACCACGCCTCGCCTTCGCCGATCATCACCGCGGCCATATGCGCAAGCGGCGCCAGATCGCCCGATGCGCCAACTGAGCCCTGACCGGGTATCACCGGCGTCACGCCGTTCTTCAGCATCGCCTCGATCTGCGCAATCGTTCCCATACGGACGCCCGACACACCGCGTCCGAGCGAGATGAGCTTCAGCACCATGATCAAACGCGCAGTCTTGATATCAAGCGGGTCGCCAACGCCGGCGCAGTGAGACAAAATCAGATTACGCTGAAGCGTTTCAACGTCAGCGGGTTCTATGCGCCGATTGGCGAGCTTGCCGAAACCGGTATTGACGCCATAGACAGGGTCCGCGCCGGTGGCCGCCTGTTCGATGATGGCGGCGGAGGCGTTGATGGCGTTGTGACAGCTTTTATCAAGCGTCACCGGCGCGCCGTAGCGGAAGACTTCCTCGAGCGAGGCTAAGCTGGCCTCTCCGGGTTTTACAATCATTCTGTTTCGCCTGCAAAAATTCTCGTTTTCAGAGGGTTATAGCCGATATGATAGGCAAGGGCGGAAGGCTCCGATAGGCGCCAGATTGCTAGATCTGCGGATTTTCCGACCGTGACCGTTCCAGTCTCGCCTGCCATCCCAAGGGCGGCGGCGGCCTCTCGCGTGACGCCCGCCAACGCCTCCTCCGGGGTCAGGCGGAACAGCGTGCACGCCATGTTCATGGCCAGCAAGAGTGATGTCATCGGCGATGTGCCGGGGTTGCCGTCGGTTGCGACCGCCATCGGGACCTTCGCGTTTCGAAGCGCATCAATTGGCGGTAATTTTGTCTCGCGCAGATAGTAAAATGCGCCGGGTAGCAAAACGGCCACGGTTCCGGCCTTCGCCATTATCCGCGCATCGGCGTCATTTAAATATTCGAGATGGTCCGCTGACAGAGCGCCATACTGCGCCGCGAGCCGGGCGCCGCCGAGGTCGGATAATTGTTCTGCATGAAGCTTAACCGGCAGGCCAAGGGCGCGGGCTGTTTTGAAAACGCGTTCAATTTGCACGGGAGAGAACCCAATTCCCTCGCAAAACCCATCGACGGCATCGACGAGTCCTTCCTTCTGCGCTGCCGGTAATATGTCATTGCAGACATGGTCGATATAATCATCGCTGCGGCCGGCATATTCCGGCGGCACGGCATGGGCGCCGAGGAAGGTGGTTTTGACAGTGATGCGCCGCGCTGCGCCAAGGTCGCGTGCGGCGCGTAGCATTTTCAATTCGGTTTCCAAATCCAGCCCGTAGCCGGATTTGATTTCAATCGTCGTCACGCCCTCTGCGATCAACGCGTCAAGGCGCGCCAGCGCGGCCTCGGTCAATTCGGACTGGCTGGCGGCGCGTGTCGCCTTGACGGTGGAAATAATGCCGCCGCCAGCCGCGGCGATCTCTTCGTAGGATTTCCCGTTAAGGCGCGCCTCAAACTCTCCAGCCCGGTCGCCGGCGTAAACCAGATGCGTATGGCAATCGATGAGGCCGGGGGTCATCAGCGCGCCGTTGAGCGATACAACCTCACGGGCCAGCGTCTGCGGCGCCGCAGGCAGATCGGACATGGCGCCGACCCAGGCAAGCTTTCCGTCCTCGGCGGCGACCGCTCCGCGCGCGATCATCCCATAGGCGGCGTCAATATCCGGATCGAGCGTTGCTACCCGCCCATCAATCCACAAAGCATCCCACATAAATCGCCAGCCGCGCTGTTGTTGCCCGCCGACATATAGACACACCCGCCAGGCTTGTGAATAAAGGGCGCGGTTCTTTCGTGTTGGGCAGAAAATGACCTCAGACGACGGCGTTGCGAAACAATGGCATTCCCTGGCCGGGCTTTTGTCCGCCGGGTTGGAGGCGCCGACTGCACTCCTTGGCGCGCCAATGGCAGGCGGCGCCGTGACGCCGGGCGAATGTGACCGCGCGCCGGCGGTGTTTCGCACCGCACTCAAACGCATCAGCACCTATGATGTGGAGACCGGTCAGGAGTTGTGCGGGCAGGGCGTCTATGACGCCGGCGATGTCGGGCTCAAGAGAATGTCACCCGAGGAGAGTTTTGCGCCGATCACATCCGCCTTTTCAGCGCTTGTCGCCAAATATGACCTCAGCATACTGATTGGCGGCAACAACGCTATCACCCGGCCCGGCGTTCACAGCGTCGATTCCAGCCTGCAAAATGTCGGACTGATCACGCTCGATGCGCATTTTGACCTGCGCGACACATCGGCCGGGCTGCTAAACGGCAATCCGGTGCAGGCGCTCCTCGATGACGGTCTACCCGGCGCGCATATTGCACAGATCGGCATCGCGCCTTTCGCCAACGCCGCCTATATGCACGAGACCGCGAAGGCCGAAGGCATCAACGTTTACACGATAGGCGAGTGCCGCCAGCGCGGCGTTGAAGCAGTGCTTGCAGACGCGTTTGAAAAAATCGCCGCGCGGTGCGACCGGATTTACGTGGATTTTGATATTGACGTGATTGAGCGTGGATTAGCGCCGGGCGCGCCGGGCGCCCGTCCCGGAGGGATGACAACGACGGATTTCTTTGCCGCCACGCGGGCGGTCGGCGCCCAGAGTAAAGTATGCGCTGTCGACCTTACGGAATTCGATCCGGCCTGCGATGTCAGCGATATCACGTCCCTTGTCGCCGGGCGCTGGTTTGGCGAGCTTCTGGCCGGGTTTCAAACGCGAGGAAGCTGAAGGCGTTAAGCTTCCGGCGCAGAATTTGCTGTTTCATCCCTGCAATCACAATTCAGTAGGGCGTAGCCATGGTTAATGTTGAACATAAAGACGCGAAGCGGGCGGTCCTCGGGGGCGCTGTCTTTGCCGCCAGCGTCATCGGGCTTTTCAGCGCTGCTACAGCGGCGACTTTTGACGCCAATAAAATCTCATTTCGGGACGTCACCGGGGCGGTCGAAATCGTCACCACCAGCGGCGATGAGATCGATGTCGAAATTCGTCAGGGCAAAAAGCACCAACCGCTCGAGGTCAGCGAAAAAGACGGCGTTGTCGTCATCATCGGTGAGAAATGGCGCGAGGATGAGACGCGCAATTGCTGCGACAGGCGCATCCGGCGTGACTTTCACGGCCGCAAGGACCGCAAGTTGACGACGGGCGCGCCGGTCGATCATGATTTTTTTGGCGACTATCCGACGATTATCGTTTCGATACCGGTTAATAGCGATGTTGATTTTATTGACGCGTGGATCCTCCTCGACATGGAGCGTCTGAACGGCGCTCTGCTGCTCGACACATGTTATGTATACGGACAAACAGGCGATGTTGATGAGGCGATTGTCGGCCTTGTTGACGGCAGCCGTCTGGTCATGGGCGACATTAACGCCGGACTGGAGGTCGATATTTCAGGCGAGGCGGACATTATGGTTGGCGACACGCAGATGGTTGATGTTGATATCGCCGGGCCGGGGGATGTGATCATCGGCGACATTAACGGCATGTTCGATGTCTCTATCGCCGGGTCGGGCATTGTTCGCGCGACGCGGCTTGACGGACCAATGACCGCGCGGATTGCGGGGTCCGGCGGCGTTGCGGTGAAGGGCGGACGCGCCGACAGGTTGCGGGCGCATATTGACGGCTCCGGCGGGATCTATTTCGGCGGCGCGGTAACGCAGCCGGAATTGCGGCTGTTCGGATCCAGCGAAGTACGGATGAAATCCGTCAACGGACGCATCACCCATCATGGCGGCGGCGTTGTCTATGTCGGCGACGCGGTTTTCTCTGACGAGTAATCTGGAACACCACCAATATTCCGCTCATCCCGCTTTCGCGGGGGTGAGCGGGAGGTGGATTTGGTCCTGAATCTGAATAATCTTCCGACGGGCTAGGCGTTATTCCGACGGACGCGTTTCCATTTGCGTATAATCGCGTTGCGGCGCGCCAGTGTAAATCTGGCGTGGACGGCCTATTTTTTGGTTCGGATCGACGATCATCTCCGACCATTGCGCGATCCAGCCGACAGTGCGCGCGAGCGCGAACAGAACCGTGAACATATCGGTCGGGAAGCCGAGCGCGCGTAGAGTGATGCCGGAATAAAAGTCGATATTCGGATAAAGCTTTTTCGCAACGAAATATTCGTCCTCAAGCGCGATCCGCTCCAACTCCATCGCCACTTGCAATAATGGCTCGTCACGAATGCCGAGCGCGTCAAGGACTTCGTGGCAGGCTGTGCGCATGACTTTGGCGCGCGGGTCATAGTTTTTATAGACCCGGTGGCCAAAGCCCATCAGCCGGAACGGGTCGTCCTTGTCTTTGGCGCGGGCGATAAATTCCGGAATACGGTCAACCGTGCCGATTTCCTCCAGCATATTCAACGCCGCCTCATTGGCGCCGCCATGGGCCGGCCCCCATAACGAGGCGATGCCGGCGGCGATGCATGCAAACGGGTTGGCGCCGGAAGAACCAGCAAGCCGCACCGTTGAGGTTGAGGCGTTTTGCTCATGATCCATATGCAGGATGAAAATCTTGTCGAGCGCGTCGCATAAGACCGGATTGCACTCGTACTCCTCACTGGAAACTGCAAAACACATGCGCATGAAGTTCGAGGTGTAGTCGAGGTCGTTGCGAGGGAAGACGAAAGTCTGACCGATTGAATATTTATACGCCATCGCCGCAATCGTCGGCATTTTGGCGATCATCCGGTGGCTGGCGACCAGGCGTTGTTTCGGATCTGTGATGTCGGTGGAGTCATGGTAGAAAGCCGACAAAGCGCCCACCACGCCAACCATAATCGCCATCGGGTGCGCATCGCGCCGAAACCCATTATAGAAGTTCTTCAGTTGCTCATGCACCATGGTGTGCATGGTGATCGAGTTTTCAAACCATTTGAGCTTTTCCGGGTTCGGCAATTCGCCATTTAACAATAGATAAGCGGTCTCGATAAAATCAGAGTTCTCTGCAAGCTGATCGATTGGATAGCCGCGATAGAGCAAGACGCCCTCGTCGCCATCGATAAAGGTGATTTTAGACTCGCAACTCGCTGTGGAGGTGAAACCCGGATCGAACGTAAAGGCGCCGGTTTCTTTGTAGAGGCTGCGGATGTCGAAAACATCGGGTCCGTGGGCCGCCTTATAGACGGGAAACTCGACGGTCTGGTTATTTTGCGTGAGGGAGACCGTTCGGGAGGTTTTCAGATCGCTTTTCATCAAATCAGCCTTTTTATTTTTGCGGCGCGTCATTTATGTTGCAGCGCATTATACGGCAATATTTCGGCTATTCCAGCGTCACTGTCAGTGAATTTGGTCGCCAATACGCGCCAGCGACTCATCGCGCCCGAGGCTATATAACACCTCGCCAATGGAAGGCGAAGGCCGCCCGGCAGTGAGGGCGGCGCGGAGCGGCGCACCGATGGCCCCAAAGCCGATATCTTTTGCGGCAGCCAGGGTTTGCAGCCGCTGCTCCAGCGCTTCTGGCGTTAACCATAACGCCTCCTCGCTCAAGATCTCTTTGATCTGTTTGAGCATCTCCACAGCGCCGTCTTTTCGCAACGGCTTAGCCGCTTTGCCCTCAACCGCGAAAGGGCGGACGAGAAACAGGAACTCGCTCGCCGAGACAATGTCGGCGAGCGTTGCACAGCGCGTTTTCAAAAAGGGCGCAGCACGCTCCAGTTGGGCGGTATTTTCTGTACCAAGATCAATGTCGGCTTTTTCGAGGAAGGGGATAGACAGGCGCACAAATTCTATGTCGTCGAGCGCGGCCATATAATGCGCGTTGATATGGTTGAGTTTATCGAGGTCGAGCCTTGCCGGCGCCTTATTGACGCCCGCAAGATCAAACCACTCCAGCGCCTTGTCACGCGGGATGATTTCGTCATCCCCATGGGACCAGCCGAGCCGAATGAGGTAATTGGCGAGCCCGTCGGCGAGATACCCCATATCGCGGTAAGCCTCGACGCCGAGAGCGCCGTGGCGTTTGGAAAGCTTTGCGCCATCGCCGCCATGGATCAACGGCACATGTGCGAAAACCGGCGCCGGCCAACCGAGCGCGTCGTATATCTGTTTTTGGCGTGCGGCATTATTGAGGTGATCGTCGCCACGGATAATGTGTGTGACGGCCATATCATGATCGTCGACGACCACCGCCAGATTATAGGTCGGATCGCCATTACTTCTTAAGATAATGAGATCGTCGAGGGCGGAATTTGGAAACGAAACATCGCCTTGGACAGCGTCTTTAATGATGGTAGCGCCCTCGCGCGGCGCCAGAAAGCGGATCGCGAACGGCGCGCCTTCGGGCGCGGCGGCGCGATCGCGATCGCGCCAGGGGCTTTCAAAGCGTACGCCGTCGTCGCGGGCTTTGTCACGTGCGGCGTCAAGCTCCTCCGGCGTCAGATAACAGCGATAGGCTTTCGCCTCAGCGAGAAGCTGACCCGCGATTTCAATATGGCGGTCGCGACGCGAAAACTGCGATACGGGATCGTCATCCCAGTCAATTCCGAGCCAGGCGAGCCCATCCAAGATAGCCTCGACCGCCGCTTGCGTGTGGCGCGCACGGTCAGTGTCTTCTATGCGTAACAAAAATTTGCCGCCGCGCCCGCGCGCATAAAGCCAGTTGAACAGCGCCGTGCGGGCGCCGCCAATATGTAGGTAGCCGGTCGGCGAGGGGGCAAAGCGAGTGACGGGGACTTGCGGCATGGCTTGCAGACCAGCTCCGATTGCTATGAGATGATGAGAATCAAGGTTCCGTGCGGCGTTGTTAGCACATCCATCTAACCGGCGCCTATGTTTCCATGCCCTTTCCCCATGCCAATTTCCTATGACCGTTAGAGCTGTAGAACAGTTTGCCGATCCGGATATCAGTCCCGGCGTGTTGCGGCGCGCCTATCGCCGTTTGGCCTATCTTGTTCCGGAGCGAGTCAGCGCGTGGATCAGGGCGGACCTTGAACCGATTGGGGTTTGGGCGCCGGTCGCTATTGGCGCCGGGGCGGGTATTTATTTCGGGCTGAAAACCGAGCCGCATGCAGCGCTCGCCGCCGGGCTTTTGCTTGGGGCATTGGGGTTAGCGATTTTTGCGCATAGGCTTCGCAGTCCGGGCGGTAAGATATTTGTGGGGCTGGTCCTGGCAGCACTCGGCTTTGCGGCGGCGGACTGGCGCACGGCGCAGGTTGCAGCGCCCATGCTTGATCGCGAACTTAGCATACGGTCTGTGACGGGCGAGCTGATCAGTGTTGAAGACCGTGTGCGGATGCGGCGTATGGTGGTTGTCCTGCATGCGATTGACGGGGTGAGCGAGGAAGACTTGCCGGCGCGGGCGCGCATCAGCTGGCGCGGCGGGGAGTTTAACGCCGCGCCCGGCGATATTATCCGCATGCGCGCCGGTCTCGGCCCGCCGCCGGCGCCAGCCGCGCCCGGATCGTTCAATTTTTCGCGCCAGCTATATTTCCAACAGATCGGCGCAGTCGGGTTCTCAGTGAGCCCGCCGCAAGTCATCGCTAAAGCAGAATCGGGATGGGGCGGAACGTTCCGTACGCAAATCGAGCGCGTTCGCGCCAAACTGCTGCACAGGATAACCGATGCGGCGCCAGGGGAAGGGGGCGCCATTGTCGCCGCCATCGTCACCGGCAAGCGTGACGCCATCACCCCGCGGTCCAGGGGCGCGCTGCGTGATGCTGGCTTGGCGCATATGCTGGCGATTTCCGGGATGCATATGGGCATCGCAACGGGTTTGATTTTTTTTGTAGTGCGTTTTGGCCTGGCGACGATAGAGCCGCTGGCGCTGCATTATCCGATCAAAAAATGGGCGGCGTCTGCGGCGCTGTTATCGGGTTTTATCTACCTGATCTTGTCCGGCGGCGGATGGTCGGCGCGGCGCGCCTTCATCACCGCGGCGATTATGTTTGCGGCCATTTTGGTTGATCGGCGGGCATTGTCGCTCAGAAATGTCGCCATTGCCGCCGCCATCATATTGTTGACAACGCCTGAGGCGCTGTTCCACCCGGGCTTTCAAATGTCGTTTGCGGCCGTCACCGCTTTGATCGCCGGTTATGAATGGTTTGGCCGCAGCGCCGATCCGGATCGCAGCTTTTCGGTCATGGCGCGGGCAAGGCGATATTTGATCGCGCTTGGCGCCACCGACACGATTGCGGCGGTCGCGACGGCGCCGTTTGCGCTTTATCATTTCAACCGCGTTGCGCTTTATTCACTGCCAGCCAATGTTCTGGCGATGCCGCTATTGGGCTTCTGGGTGATTCCGGCGGCCATAGTGGCGCTGATGCTCACACCTTTTGGGTTTGATGCATGGGCGTGGCGCATTTCAGCGCAAGGCGTAGAGGCGATGTTGGCGATTGCAACAGAGGTCTCCAGCTGGCGCGGCGCGGTATCCTTTACCTGGCAATGGCCGCCCGGTGCGTTGCTGGTGATGACCACTGGCGGTTTGTGGTTCTGTCTGGCGCGTTCGCCGTTGCGGCTGGCCGGCATCGCGGCGATCCCTTTGACGGCTCTGATTGTCGCCGCCGCGGCGCCGCCGCAAGTTTTTGTCGCTGCATCGGGTTTGAATGCCGGCGTGGTATTGCCGGACGATGACCAGATGGCCGTCTTCAGCACCCGCCGCGACCGGTTTTCAGCATCCGTCTGGGGGGAGGCTGCGGGTTTTGATCGCGACGATGCAAAGCCGCTGGCGATGGATGAGATTGGCGTCTGCGATGCGCGCGGCTGCGTTTTAACAATCAAGGCAACGGTTGCATCGTTTATTTCAGATCGTCGCGCACTTGGCGAAGATTGCGCGCGCGCGGATCTTGTGGTGGCGTTCTTTCCGGTCAGCGCTGCCGATTGGCGGCGTTGTGATGCGGTTCTTATCGATCGTCGCTCAGTATGGCGGCGCGGCGCCCATGCGGTGTGGCTGAAGCCCAACGGTGCGATCAAGATCACGACTGTCGCAGGTCAATCCGGCCATCGTCCATGGACGGGGGATTAGTAACGCCGGGCAATAAACCTGAGCCAAACACTAACTTTCCGCTCATTCCCGCGAAAGCGGGGTGAGCGGGGTGGTGGATTTGGGCCTGAATCTGAACAGGCGCGCGATGCGTCAGTAACGTCGCATCAGTGCGACCAGCTTGCCCTGAACCGAAACCCGGTCCGGGCCATAGATGCGGGTTTCATAGGACGGGTTGGCGGCTTCCAGCGCAATCGAGGCGCCTTTTTTGCGCAACCGTTTCAGGGTCGCTTCTTCCTCGTCAACCAGCGCGACCACGACATCGCCGCTGGAGGCGTCGTCACAGCGTTTGATGATCGCCATGTCGCCATTGTGAATGCCGGCGTTGATCATCGACTCACCCTGGACTTCAAGAATGTAGTGCTCGCCAGAGCCCATCAGCGCACCGGGCGCGGGAATGCGATCAACCTCGTGCTGGATTGCTTCAATCGGCGTGCCGGCGGCGATACGGCCGAGCACCGGCAATTCGGTCATGCCTTGCTGGCTGGGGGTTGCGACTGGCGCGCGTCGGGCCTGGTTTTTGAAATTGCCGGCGACGACGGATGGCGAGAATCGCGGCGCCTGAGGCGTGTTTACGGCCGCCATTTCGTCGGGCAGGCGAACAACTTCCAGCGCCCGGGCGCGATTGGGCAAGCGGCGAATAAACTCGCGCTCCTCAAGGGCGGTAATCAGCCGGTGTATGCCGGATTTGGACCGCAGTCCAAGCGCGTCCTTCATTTCATCAAAGGATGGCGACACGCCGGTCTCACTGATCCGGTCATTGATGTATAACAGCAGCTCATGTTGTTTCTTCGTAAGCATCATCTCTCCTGGGCAGAGTAGTCTCTCCTTGGTCGTTGTATTTGCTAAGCCCTCAACCTAAGGCTGTTTCCACCGCCGAAACGACAGAAGAACAAAACAACAACGATGTTCTATGCATGTTCTTATTGGGCGTCAATAGTGACCAATTTGGGCCAGGTTGTGCGCTTATCTTAGGCGACCGCGGGCGGTGTTAGTAACGCCCGGGTCGCTGCTTCTACATCAACCTGACGCATTAGGCTTTCACCGACCAAAAACGCCTGCGCGCCGTAACCGCGTAGCGTAACCAGGTCCTGGTGCGTAGAAATACCGCTTTCGCTGACCAGAACGGCGCTGCGCGGCGCGGTAGCGCAAAGCTCAGATGTTACCTGAAGTGAAGTCTCAAATGTATTTAGGTTGCGGTTATTTATGCCGATTAAGTTTGCATTAAGGTTAATCGCGCGATCCACCTCAGCGCGGTTATGCGTTTCAACTAGCACATCGAGCGTTGATTCGCGCGCTGTTTCGTAGAGCTCGCCAGCCTGTACATCAGACAAACAAGCCATAATCAGGAGGATGCAGTCTGCGCCCCAGGCCCGCGATTCGACGATCTGATAGGGATCAATCATGAAATCCTTGCGCAGGACCGGCAACGAACAGGCGCCGCGCGCGGCTTTGAGGAAATCGGGTGAACCCTGAAAACTCGGTCCGTCGGTTAACACGGAGAGGCATGTCGCGCCGCCAGCGGCGTAGGCGCGCGCATGGTCGGCGGGATTGAAATCCGGCCGGATCAGCCCTTTGGACGGGCTGGCCTTTTTAATCTCTGCAATCAGCGCAAATCCGTCAGCCGCCTTTTTGGCCAGCGCATTGCGAAACCCGCGCGGTCTAGCCTCATTGGCAAGTGTCTCCAGCGCGCCAATCGGTGCGTTCGCCTTCGCGGCGGAGACCTCCTTGCGCTTGTAGGCGATGATATCGTCGAGAATACTCATGCCGGCCCGTTTGACAGTGCGACAAGCTTTGCCAGCGCGGCTTTGGCGGCGCCATCGTCAATGGCGCGTTCCGCCAGCCTTGCAGCATCGCTCAAGTTTTGCGCTTTGCCGGCGACGATCAAGGCGCCGGCGGCGTTGAGGACGGCGATGTCGCGATACGCGCCGCTGGCGCCATCCAGAAGACGTGTGAGCGCTGCGGCGTTCTTGATCGGGTCACCGCCTTGCAAGTCCGCCATGGTAGCGCGGGCAAGCCCCGCGTCTTCTGGCGTAACTTCAAATTCCTCGACCGCGCCATTGCGCAACGCCGCCACATAAGTCGGCCCGGTGGTGGTCATTTCATCAAGACCGTCCCCGCCATGCACCACCCAGGCGGCTTCAACGCCAAGCCGGGGCAGGGTTTGCGCAATCGGGCCAATGAGATCGCGGGCAAACACGCCCATCAGCTGTCGCTTGGCGCCGGCCGGGTTTGAGAGCGGGCCGAGCACATTAAACAAGGTGCGCACGCCCAATGCCTTGCGCGCCGCCGCCGCGTTGCCCGCCGCCTTATGATGGAGCGGCGCAAACATGAAACCCACCTTGGCTTCATGGATGCAGCGGGAAATCAAATCCGGCCCGATCTCCAGCTTGACGCCGAGGGCGGCCAAAACTTCCGATGAGCCGGATTTAGAGGACGCCGCCTTGTTGCCATGCTTGGCGACAGGTACGCCGCAGCCGGCGACAATGAGCGCGGTCGCGGTTGAGATATTGTAGGTGCCGGCGCCGTCGCCGCCTGTGCCGCAAGTATCGATGGCGCCCTCCGGCGCATCGACCCGCAGCGCCATGGCGCGCATCGCTTCTGCCGCGGCGGTGATTTCCGCAACCGTCTCGCCGCGGGTGCGTAGAGCGGTGAGGAAGCCGGCAATTTCAATATCACTCGCCGCACCGGAAAGTATGGCGTCCATGGCGGCGCGCATCTCTTCCGGGGCCAGCGGCGTACCGGAGACCGCCAGCGCCAGGAATTGTGTAAACCCGCTCATCGCATCGCCAGTGTGATGAAGTTCGCGAAAATCTCAGGCCCATACTCAGAGGCGATACTCTCGGGGTGAAACTGAACCCCGACGATCGGCAGGGTCTTATGAACCACCGCCATGACCTCATTGTCATCCTCAGCAGACGCTGCCGCGACCAGATCCGCCGGCAGGCTTGCGCGCTCGGCAACCAGCGAATGATAGCGCGTCGCCGTAAAAGGCGAGGGCAGCCCCTCAAACAAAGCGCGGCCATCGTGGCGGATGTTGCAGGTCTTGCCATGCATCAAATGCTCGGCCCGGACGATGCGTCCGCCGAAATGCTGGACGATGGCCTGCATGCCGAGACAGACGCCGAAAACCGGTTTGCGGGCCGCCGCCGCTGCGCCAATGAGATCAAGACAAATGCCGGCCTCGTTCGGGGTGCGCGGGCCGGGCGAGATGACGATGGCCTTGGCGTCGGCGTTAACCGCTTCTTCGGCGCTGAGGACGTCATTGCGCCGCACCACAACCTCTTCACCCGTAGCGCCGCCAACCAGATGTACGAGGTTGTGGGTGAAGCTGTCATAATTATCGATCAGCAAAATCATCGAAATTCCGAGAATCAGCGAATGTAGAAGATTGGCAGGTTTTAACGCCGCCGCGCGAGGGTGCAAGCGGCCGGGCGCGTATGGGCGGGCTACTGACGGGCATTTGATCGATTGAAATACGCGCGAGAACATAACTTCAAGGCGGCAAAGCCCGCCATCAGGTGGCCCCGCAGCCCCAATGCCGGGTTGATCGCCTCTGTCGTGATCGCTCTTACAGGCGTCTTGATTGGCGCGATTTCGGCCTATGTCAGCGAGCTTGGCGCGGTGGCGAGCGCTGCAAAAACCTCCGCCCTCAACGCCCCGCTGCGCGACGACCGGCTTTTCGATATGGCCTATCATGCGCGCGCGAAAATCGTCCGGCAGGTTCTAGAAAGTGCAGATTGGTCCGCGCCCAATCTAGAACGCCTGGCGCCGCCGCAGAAGACCCTGCCGACAACCCCAACCGGCCAGAAGCCGAAAATCATCATTATTTTTGACGATATGGGCATTGATAAGCACGCCTATGAGAACACGGTCGCGCTGCCGGGCCCTTTGACCTTGTCATTCTTGCCGTATGCGAATGATGTTGATCAGCTAGCCGCTGCCGCGCGCAAGGCAGGGCGCACGGTGATGTTGCATTTGCCGATGGAGCCGGAGGGCGAGGCTGACCCTGGGCCAGTGGCGTTAACGTCAACGATGACCGGTGTGGCGTTTCTGGATGCGCTAATGTGGAATCTTGAACGCTTTGACGGCTATGTTGCGGTCAACAACCATATGGGATCAAAGCTGACCACTGACGAGGCGGCGATGAAAACCGTGCTTGCCTATTTGAAGCAGGAGGGGGTGTTCTTTTTAGACAGCGTGACCACAGGCGACACAAAAGTGCGCAGCGCGGCCGCCCGGGTTGGCGTTGATGTGTTCTCGCGCGATGTCTTTCTAGACGCCGAGGCTGGCGACAAGCCCGCCATCAGAAAACAACTCCGCCTTGTTGAACGGATCGCAAGACAGACCGGATACGCCGTTGCGATTTGTCACCCCCGCAAGGAAACGCTCGAAGTGTTGGGCCCATGGTTGACCTCCGCTCCAGAACGCGGCTTTGAGCTGGCGTCGGTGACGGAGCTGGTGGACATCAGGCGGCGAGAAAAATTGCGTGCGATTGCGACCATGGCGCCGGCACTGCGTTTGTAGCTGTAATGTCGCAGTCAGTATCACGCAAAAAAATGGGCGCAGCATGATGCTGCGCCCAAAGTCGTAACAGGTGAGAAGATTACGCCGCTTCGGCTTTTTTCTCTACGATATAAGCGTCGATGAGTTCTTCCAGGATAGGAAGCGCCACAGCGCCACTTTTTAAAACGACATCATGGAAGTCGCGAATGTCAAAATCATCGCCAAGTTCGGTTTTCGCTTTGTCGCGAAGCTCCAAAATCTTGATCATGCCGATCTTATAGGACAGCGCCTGACCCGGGAGATCAATATAGCGCTCGATTTCCTTGGTTGCGTCTTCTTCTGTCATCGGATTGTTATCGAGCATGTATTTAATGGCTTTTTCGCGCGACCATTTTTTCGAATGAACGCCGGTATCGACCACCAGACGGGCCGCGCGCAGCATTTCGTTTTGAAGGCGTCCGAAATCCTGCATCGGATCGGTAAACCGGCCTTCTTCCTTAGCGAGGCGTTCCGAATATAAACCCCAACCTTCTGTATAGGCGCCAAAGAAGGCGAACTTCTGGAACATCGGTACGCCGGTCAGTTCCTGCTGGATCGCAATCTGGAAATGGTGCCCCGGAGCGCCCTCATGATAGGCGATGGTTTCCATTTCATGCTTCTGCTTTGTCGTCATGTCTTTGAGATTGGTGTAGTATATGCCCGGGCGCGAGCCGTCCGGCGTCGGACGATTGTAAAACGCGATTGGGGCGGTTTCTTCGCGCCATTCTTCAACCGCACGCACTTCCAGCGGCGCCTTTGGCAGAATATTGAAGTACTTATCAACGTCGGCGTAAATCGAGTCGATATAGGCCTTGGACTGATCAAGATAGGCTTGTTTGCCTTCTGGCGTATTTGGGAAGAAGTTGGACGGATCGGTTCGCAGAAACGTAAAAAACTCCGTCAGCGAGCCATCGAAGCCGACCGTCGCCATAATCGCTTCCATCTCGCCGCGAATGCGCTTGACATCTTTGAGCCCGATTTTGTGAATTTCCTTCGCCGTCAGATTTTTTTCCGTCGTCCAGAAATTTACACGGTTTTCATAATACGCCTTGCCGTCCGGGAGCGCCCACACGCCGTTAGGGCCTTGAGATTGCTCGCGCAGCGATTCAACTTTCGCGATGAACGACTTCACGGTTTGCTGGAAAGGGCCTTCAAGGGCGGCGACAGCCTCATTGATCAAACGTTCTTTTTCTGAATCGCCAATCTCCAACGCGTCAACCTTGCCGCGGAAATCAGCAAGGATGGCGCTGTCTTCGCCGCTATCGTCGAATGGCGCGCCCGCCAAAACATTTTGCGCATCCTTCATGACCGGATCGAATGAAAAGGATGTTGGAACGACGCCGCGCTCAGCGGCCATGTCAATCCCTTCAATCAATTGTGCACCGGCGCCTTCAAGACCGTTCAAGCGGGATATATAGGCTTCTGCATCGGAGACATTATCAACGCGGTGAATGTTCTGCATGAAGGTGACCGGGAAAGTCATCGGATTGTTCATGGTGGAGAATGCGTAGCCATGAAAACGATAAGGATGATCAGCAATGGCGCGCTCCTGGAGGAACTCAAAGATACGGTAGCTGACTTGTGACCCTTCGGAGAGCTTTTCACGGTCGATGTCCGCGCGAAGGCGCGCGAGATCTTGTTTTGTTTCTTCGTGCTGACGAATGGCCTCTACGTCAGAAAAATCATCCCATTCGCCATACCGTTCTGTCTTCATGCCGAGCTGGGCCTGAAAAATCGGCGAGTTCGCTATATTGCGCTGAAAGATTTCTTCAAAGAATGTTTCGAGCTTTTGGTCTTCGGTTTGCTCTGCCGCTTCCACAGTCGTTTCCGCACTCTCCTGTGCATAAGCTAGCGGATTGGCGACCATAACGAGTGCGCTCGTCGCCGCTAGCCAGGTTTTCAAAGTATAGGTCAAAACGTGTCCCCTTTATATTTCATTTCAAAACACATCGCGCAGGCTGTTAAAGCCCGCGCAGTCCTGAACGTCATAGCGTATTTGGAGCTTCCTGCTTACAGGTTCATCGCGCATACGGGGCGATTCGTCGCAAAGGCGGCAAATTGACATCCTAATTTCCGCTGCGTTCAAGCGCTGCTGTCGCGGCGGCGAACAAGGCTTGTGCTTTGTTTTCGCATTCGCGCTGTTCCATTTCCGGGTCGGAATCCGCGACAATGCCGGCGCCGGCCTGAACATACATGCGCCCGTCCTTGACGATCGCCGTTCTGAGCGCAATGCAGGTATCGACATTGCCGTCGGCGGAAAAATACCCGATAGCGCCGCCATAAACGCCGCGTGCGGAATTTTCCAACTCGTCAATAATTTCCATGGCGCGAATTTTTGGCGCGCCGGTAACCGTGCCGGCGGGAAAGCCCGCGGCGACGGCATCGACCGGATGCACGTCATCGCGCAAATCGCCAATGACATTGGAGGCGATATGCATGACGTGGCTGTAACGCTCTACGTTGAAGCTCTCGGTAACCCGCACCGAACCGATTTTTGCTGACCGGCCGACATCATTGCGGCCAAGGTCTAACAGCATCAAATGCTCGGCCCGCTCTTTGGGGTCGGCGAGCAATTCCGCTTCCAGCGCTTTGTCTTTTGCTGGCGTCGCTCCTCGCGGGCGGGTGCCTGCAATCGGCCGGATCGTCACCTCGTCATCGCGGACACGGACCAGAATTTCCGGGCTGGAGCCAACCAGGGCAAAATCATCGAAGTTCAGATAAAACAGAAACGGCGAGGGGTTTGACCGTCGCAGCGCCCGGTAAAGCTCGAAAGGCGGCGCGGTGAACTCGGTTGAGAAGCGTTGGCTCAAAACCACCTGAAAGATATCGCCAGCGGCGATATAGTCTTTTGCGCGCGCGACCATGTTGCGGAATTCGGTTTCATCCGTATCCGATACAAGTTCGATATTTTGGTCGGCGGCGGGTCTGTCAGCGACTGGCAGCGCGAGCGGCGCCGTTAGGTTCTCGGCCGCATCCGCTAGGCGTTCGCCGGCTCTGGCGTAAGCGGCGCGCGCCGATACGCCAGCCTCCGGACGCGCCGGCGCGAACAGTGAAATTTCCTGACGGACATTGTCAAACACTGCAACCAGCGTCGGGCGAATGAAAATCGCGTCGGGACTGTCAAGACCGCCTGCGGGACGGGGTCCCAGATGCTCCATCTGGCGCACCATGTCGTAGCCAAGATAACCGAAGACGCCGGCCGCCATGGGCGGAAGGCAAGGGGGAGGCAGCCCCGGCGGGGGTTCAATCTCGGATTCGGCGAACAAGCGCTTCAAATTCACCAGCGGCGCGCCTTCCTCGTCGATAAATGCGGACTTGTCGCTCGCCGCATTACGGTTGATCTGCGAGCGTCCGCCAAAACTCCGCCACACAATATCCGGCTTAAAACCGATGATCGAATAGCGCCCGAATTGCTCGCCGCCTTCAACCGATTCCAGCAGGATGGCGTTGCTGCGCGCGCCAGCGAGCTTCAAGAAGGCCGATACCGGCGTTTCGAGATCGCTGACCAGGCGCCGCCAGACAAGCTGGGCGCGGCCTTCTTGATAGGTCTTTTCAAATTCCGGAAAGTCCGGCGTCAGCGTCACTGGTCCTCACTGAAAATCGCATCGAGCCGCGTCTGATTGATTTTGACGTCAAAATCGTCACGCACGGCGACTATGAAGGCATCGACCAGTTCCTGATCAAGTTGATACCCTAGATATTGTTCAAACGCATTGACCTGATCTGGCGGGATCTGATTTGGCGAATACCCTATCTGGCGGATTTCAGCGACCACTTGCGCCTCACCCAAGGCCGCCGGGCCGGAGACAAGATCGCCCTTGGTGGCGGTGAAAATC
Organism: Hyphococcus sp.; assembly: GCA_021776375.1. Lineage (GTDB taxonomy): Bacteria > Pseudomonadota > Alphaproteobacteria > Caulobacterales > Parvularculaceae > Hyphococcus. The sequence goes on from JAJFGA010000015.1 coordinate 41,378, forward strand.
TGTTGATTGAAGGCTAATGAAATCGCCTCGTTTTCAAAACGCCGATCGATCAGCAATTGCGTTGGCGTGCGATCAAACTGACTGGCTGCCTCGGTGAGGGCCTGGCCACCGGCGACGGCATCGCGAATGCCGCGAACCGTGTTGGAAATCCGCTGCAGGCGTTCCTGTTTGCGCCAGCCCTGTTCGACGTCATCTTGCACATCGGCAAAGGCTTTGGTTGCGGGCGCTTTTATTTCTCGCAAGGCAACGAAGAAATACCCGTCGCGCGCGGCAAGGTCGAGGACTTCAGATTCCTCGTCCTCGTCCAGCTTAAAGGCTTCCGCCAGGGCTTCGCCGGGAACTTTATCGATAATCGCACCGCCGGGGGCGAAGCTATAGCGGTCGATCGGACCGATGGTCAGCACTTCAAAACCGGCCTCCTCTGCGGCGACGCGAAGACCGGCGCCGCTATCGCGGACTTCTTCGACCTCATCGATGGCGCTCAATAGCGCGCGCCTTGTGTCTTGATCGAGATATTGCGCTTCAATGTCCGCACGCACGTCTTCAAATGTCGTCGTTTCAGGCGGCGTGATGTCGGCGATCTGAACGACTGTCCAGCCGAAGGAGCTGCGTACCGGATCAACGATCGCGCCAGCTTCCAGCCCGTCTGCAAAAGCTGCATCAGCGACCGCCGGATCGAGAATGTCGCGCTTTTGCGCTTGCGTGAATGTCACTGCGGCAAGATCAAGCCCGCGCTCGCTGGCGATGTTTTCAAAGGGTTTTCCCTGGCGCAGGGTCGCGCTTGCGGCCTGGGCTTCGGCTTCTGTTTTATAGGTAATCTGATAAACCGTACGCCGTTCCGGCTTGTCGTATAGACGCTCCTTGTTCAGATCATAAAGCCGTCTCATCTCTTCTTCCGGCGCCTCCAGGCCTTCACGGAAGTCTTCGTTCTTTAAAATCAGTATGTCGAATGTGCGGTATTCCGGTGCGGTAAAGACCGCCGGGTTTTCCGTATAATAGGTCTCCAGATCAGCCGGCATCGGCTCGGCGGCTTTGCCGGACATTTCGTCTGTGACGATCAGATAGCCGATATCACGGCGCTCGGTATCGCGCAGCAGCATCGCCTCAACAAATGGATCGGGCGCTGGTGCGCGGGCGGCAAGCGCGTTGATGAGCTGGTTGCGTCTCAGGTCCTCGCCAAGACGGTTTTCAAAATCGCTGACGGTCATGTTATTCTGCTGAAGAATGGTCTCCAGAATTGTGCGGTCAAACTTTCCGGTTGCAGGGTTTTGAAAATTTTCATTCTCCTGCAAGTAATCGCGCACCAGCGCGCGCGGCATGGCGAGTTGCATATTATCGGCGAATTGGTCGAGCGCCGAGGTGGTGGTGATGGCGGCGACGACCTGGTCATTGAGGCCTGAGGCAAGCGCATCTTCGCGCGTGTAAGAGCCGCCGGATTCATTGCGCTGGGACTGGATGGCGCGGTTGAACTCGTTTTGGACATACTGTTGCGAAAAACTCTTGCCGCCGACGCTAACCGCCGCTGTGCCGGAAAGCTGTCCCATATCCGGCACGCCCCAAAGTGCGAACGCCAGGATCAGCAGTATCACCACAACCCACGCCCCTGCGCCTTTCAGCATATTGCGTACCTGACTAAGCATATTCGCCTCACTTGTTGCGGCCTTGTCGCGCCGCTGTTTAAATCGGCGCGTAACCTAGAGCGCATTCGCAAAAGTGGGAACCGTTCGGCGCTTAAAAAACGCCTCACTTGCGAAAAAATGCGCGTTAAAACAAAAAACTAGGCCACGTTCTCCGATCCCGCGATTGTGAACGTGGTCTAGACGCGCCCTCGTTTGGGGACAAGTCGGCAATGATGAGAAGATGGTATTGGTAGGGCTGGTTTCAATATTCCACTCTGGACAGGCTTCAAACCATCGCCTAACCCCGAACCTGAATTTTGGAGGCATAAGTATATGCGGGCTTTGATTGCCGGGAACTGGAAAATGCATGGCCTCGCCGCATCGCGGGGCGAGATTTCGGCGCTGGTCGCCAAGATGAAGGCCGCCGCGCCAACAGACTGCGATGTCTTGATCTGCCCGCCAGCGACGCTGGTCGCCGCTTTTGCAGCAGAATTTTCCGGCGGGCCCATCCAATTTGGCGGCCAGGACTGTCATGGCGAGCCGAGCGGGGCGCATACCGGCGATATCAGCGCCGAGATGTTTGCCGACGCCAGCGCCGCTTTCGTGATCGTCGGCCATTCCGAAAGGCGCGCTAATCATAATGAAAGTGATGCCGAAGTTCGCGGCAAGGCCGAGGCGGTGTTGCGGGCGGGGCTGACGCCGATCATCTGTGTCGGCGAGAGTGAAGCGGAACGCAAAGCCGGTAAGGCCCTTGATATTGTCGGCGGGCAACTGGAGCAATCCTTGCCCGAGACCAGCGAAGATTTTGTCATTGCCTATGAGCCGGTCTGGGCGATCGGCACCGGGCTAACGCCGACGCTGGCCGACATTGCCGAGATGCACGCTTTTATCAGAGCGAAAACCCGCGAAGATGTCCGCATCCTCTATGGCGGCTCGGTTAAGCCGGGCAATGCGGAAGACATCCTTGCCATAGACAATGTCAACGGCGCACTGGTCGGCGGCGCCAGTCTGAAGGCGGACGACTTTTATAAAATCGTCATGGCGGCTGGCGGCAAACAGTAATGGACAGGTTATGCGCGTGATTACTTTTTTGTTCTTCGGCGTCTTGTTTGTAACCATTACGGGGCTCTCCGGCTGCGCGACCTGGAATGCGGAACGCAATGCGCCGATGGTTGGCGAATGGATCGATGTCGGGGGTGAGCGCATGCACGCCTTTTCCGCAGGCCCGCGCGACGGGGACCTGCCGCCAGTGGTTCTTATTCACGGCGCCAGCGCGAATTTGCGCGACATGCAAATGTCGCTTGGCGAACCGCTGTCGCGTGATCGCTTTGTGGTGATGGTGGACCGTCTGGGACGGGGCTATTCCGACCGACCGAAGGATGGTTATGCCCTGGATGTGCAGGCGCGCTATATTCACGATGTCGTTAACGCCTACGGCCTTAAAAACCCGCTTATCGTCGGGCAGAGCCTTGGCGGCGCTGTGGCGCTGAATTACGCTCTTCAGTATCAAGAGGAAATGAGCGGCCTGGTTTTACTGGCGCCAGTGAGCCACGAGTGGCCGGGCGGCATCGCATGGTATAATAGCGCCTCGCAAATTCCTGTTCTCGGCTTCCTGCTGCGCCGACTGGTTATTCCCGTTTACGGCCAGCTTGCCGCTGAAGACGGTATTGAGGAGACCTTTTTGCCGGATGCGGCGCCTAACAATTACTATCAACGCTCTGGACTGGCGCTGCTTTTTCGGCCAGGTGATTTTAAGAGCAACGCGGCCGATATCGCTCACCTCAAGCAGGAAATCATCCGGCAACAGGACCGCTATGGCGAATTGCAATTGCCGGTGGCGATTATGACCGGGACTAGCGATTCAACCGTCAGCCCGGAGATTCATTCGAAGACGCTAGTGACGCAAGTCGATGGCGCGACGCTAACGCTGTTTCCCGAAACCGGCCATGCGCTGCACCATTCTCAAACCGAAAAAATCATAGAGACGATCGACCAGCTTTCATCTGCCGACGCAGCGGCGCGCTGAAGCGATTGGATCAAAACCATGCTTCGCTCGCTCCTCTCAATCATTGTTGCGGTCATCATCGGGCTGACGACGGCAAAATTTGTCGAGGGCGCGGGCGCGGCCCTATTGAGCGATGGCGTTGTTATTGTCGGCGACGGGGAAACCGCATCGCTGTCTTATACCGTGCTTCTCTCACTTGGCTGGTTAGCGGGCGCCTTTGCTGCGGCGATGGTGGCGCTAGTGATCGGCAAGCGCTGGGCGCCGCTCGGCTTTCTCGCTGGCGCGTCGATGCTTTTTTCAGCCATTATGACGTTGATGTCTTTTTCGCTGAGCTGGTTTTTGTGGCCCGTCTCTGCTTTGGCGACCGGCGCCGGGTCATTGGCGGCGGTCAAACTCTTAAAGGCGCAGATGACTTATCCGGCGGCGACGGAACAAAAGGATATTTTTAGTGACTAATCAGGTCATTCCGGCGGCGACGATTTTGTTGCTGCGCGATCAACCGGCTTTTGAAGTGCTGATGATTGAGCGTCACGCCAACATCGCCTTTGCCGGCGGTGCGCTGGTGTTTCCGGGTGGGCGCATCGCCAAGGGCGATTACGACCCAGCATGGGCGGACAGGGTCAGCGGCTTTGGTGCAATTGCCGAGGAGCAGCGCGCGCCGCGTATCGCCGCGATACGCGAGGCGTTTGAGGAAAGCGGAATTTTGCTGGCGATGCGCGAGGGCGAGGGGGCTTATATCGGTGATGAACACGCCCAATCGCTGACGCTGCAACGTAAAATCGTTGAAGACGATGACGCCAAGTTTCTCGATCTTATCAAAGCCGAGCAACTCGTTCTTGCTTGTGATCAATTGCACCTCTTTGCGCGCTGGGCGCCGCCAGCGCAGGTTCTTCACCGCCGTTTTGACACCTGGTTCTTCGCTGCAAAAACGCCGTCAGGACAAAACGCGCGCGAGGACGGCAACGAGGCGACCGATGCGCTTTGGACAACGCCCAGCGCCGCTGTTGCGGCGCGCGACAGTGGTGAGCGTAAGATGATCTTTCCGACATCTCGCAATGTTGAGTTGCTCGGCGCCAGACAAAGCGCCGACGCCGCAATTGCTTTTGCTGGTGAGCGGAAAATAGAGTTGGTGCAACCTGAAATCATCGAGCGTGACGGCAAAAAATATGTCACTATTCCAGATAACCTTGGCTATCCAATTATCGAAGAAACACTGGAAACGGCTTTTCGGACATAGCTGGAGGTCTACGCAGGCGGAGTGTTGCTTAGGCGATACGCGTCAATAGCGCGCTTGGTGTAAACCAGCGCCACGTAGTCATAAAGGCCATGGGTGATCACCGGCGCCAGCAAGCTATCCGTATAAATATAAACAACCCCGAGATAGACGCCAACAAGGCCTGCAATCACCGCATAGAGCACAGTGCGCATGTGCAGTAAGCCGAATATAATGTTGGATGCGATCAACGCGACAGCAATGGGTGCAAATCCGCCGATCCAACTTTGGATAACCCCGCGAAACAAAAACTCCTCTGAGACACCAGCGACAACCGCCATCACAATGATGCGCGATGGGGTGAACTCAAAACCAATTTCGGAGAAGAACTTAACCTGGCTGTGCCGGAAAGCGGCAAGGGTTGGGTTTTGCGTGTTGGAGAACCACCACAGGAAGAGCGCAAGCGGCAAGGTAGCGATGACGCCAAGCAGGGCGGCGTCAAAGGATGGCGATATTTGCGGGAGCAACGGGGTTCCAATCAGCCAGCCCAGCACAATGGCCGCAACACCCATAAATACAGTGCCGCCGACAACGGTTGCAAAAATTCTTTGCTCGGACGCCTCAGGCGGTGTTTGTTCAGAATCCATTTGCGTTGCTTACCGGCGTTTCAGCGTGCCAAGAAGCCCGCGCACCAGCTCGCGCGCGAGCGTACGCGCCGCGGTTTTGAATGCGGCCTCGCTGATGGTCTGACGGTTCGAGCGGCGGCGCCTCGGAGCCCTCCTCGATGTTCTTCGTGTTGTCGTCCGGGATTTGTCTTTCTCAGCACGCTGGCGCGCTTTTTCCTCATTCTCCGCGATGCGCTCAGCGCGTTTGTGCAAGACTTCGTAGGCGGATTGGCGATCGATGGTTTGATCATATTTATCCGCCATCTCAGACATTTGAAGCACGGTTCTGCGCTCGACTTTGGTGACCGGACCCATGCGCGAGGCCGGCGGGCGGATTAGCGTTTGCTGGACAATGCCGGGCGCGCCCTTACTGGCCAGTGTCGATACCAGCGCCTCACCAATGCCAAGCTCGGTGATAACATCAACGGTTTTAAAATCGGGGTTGGCGCGAAAAGTTTCCGCCGCCGCACGAACAACCCTCTGCTCGCGCGGCGTGAAGGCGCGCAGCGCGTGTTGCACGCGATTGCCAAGCTGGCTGGAAACGCTGTCTGGCACGTCAAGCGGGTTTTGCGTCACGAAAAAGACGCTGACGCCTTTGGACCGTATCAGGCGAACAACCTGTTCGACCTTTTTGAGCAACGCCTTCGGCGCGTCGTTAAACAACAGATGCGCCTCGTCAAAAAAGAACACCAGCTTGGGCTTTTCCGGATCGCCGATTTCCGGCAATTCTTCAAACAGTTCCGACAACAACCACAACAAGAATGTAGCGTAGAGTTTTGGCGTCTGCATCAGCTTGTCGGCGGCGAGGATATTGATGATTCCGGCGCCGGTTTCATCGGTGCGTAAAAAGTCGTCGAGGTCGAGCGCCGGCTCGCCAAAGAATTTGGCGGCGCCCTGTTCTTCCAGCGCAAGCAAGCGCCGCTGAATGGCGCCGACGCTGGCTTTGGAAACATGGCCATATTCTACCGACAATTCCTTTGACCGGTTCGCCACCTCCACCAGGAGCGCGCGCAGATCCTTCAGATCCAAAAGCAACAGGCCCTCATCGTCGGCGAGACGAAAGGCTAATGTCAAAACGCCTTCCTGAGTGTCATTGAGACCCAACAGAGCCGCCAGAAGCAACGGCCCCATTTCGGTTACCGTCGCGCGGATCGGGTGTCCTTGTTTGCCGAACAAATCCCAGAAGCACACTGGATATCCGGTCGGTTCATAGGGCTCGAGCCCGACCACATTCGCGCGTTTGCTGAGGAAGTCTTTCATCTTTACCGGCTGCGAGACACCCGACAAATCACCCTTCACGTCGGCGACAAAGACCGGCACGCCGGCATCCGAGAGGCCTTCGGCGATAATCTGTAGCGTGACGGTTTTGCCTGTGCCGGTAGCGCCGGCGATCAGCCCATGGCGATTGGCGTATTTCAGATTGAGATATTCAGGGCGTTTGCTTTTGCCGAGAAAAATTGCGTTTTCCGTCATGATATCTCCGCCAACACCGCATTGCGGTCGCCATAAAACGCAGATCGATAAGGGGCTGCGGCGGCGACAGCAAGAGGCTATGGCCGCGCGTCTGCGACAAATCTGCGGTTTTCCCGGCGATGGTGCGGCCAAGAAATCATTTACCAATGCTAGAAAATCCGTTAATTTCCTTAGTCTCACGCGGGGGTGGGGACGCTCCAACTATCAGCGTGAGGAATGGGCAGACAGAAAGAAGGCCATCATGTTTAGATTGATACTCGTCATCGCGGTTGCGCTGGCGGTGATTATTGGACTGACGAAATTAACGCGCCCTGTGGCGCCGGATGCGGGCGATGCGGCTGCGGAAGCGGCGGGCGAAGCTACAGACACTGCCGGCGCTACCGATGGTGCGGTCGCTGCTGGTGAGGAACTTGCCGGCGGCGCAGAAGATACAAGCGAGACCATGGCTAGCGAGTCAGCTGAAGAGCTTGCTGCTGCGGCCGACGCCGCAGCAGCTGACGCGATGGATACCGCAGAAGAGGTGGCGGCAACTGCTGCGGTTTTAAAGGAAGCAGCAGCCGAAGTTGAGGCGACAGCGGATGCCGTCGACACCGCCGGCGCGGCTGCGGGCGAGGTCTCTGACACGGTTGACGCCGCCGCCGATGCGGTCAGCGACGCCGCAGATGACGGCGTTGAAGCAGCCGCTGCTACGGTAGAAGAGGCTGCAAGCGAAGTTGATGCGCCGGCAGAAGAAGCCGCCGACGAAACGCAAGATCCGAGCGACGGCGAATAAGCGACGCAAACCAAAACCGTCGAAGAACTAGACAACGCCGTTCTCCCATATCGGAGGGCGGCGTTTTGTTAACACTCTGTTCATCAAGACGTATAAAATTTTAACACAATTGTAGCGGGTACTGCTTAGTTTCCGCCGCAATGACAGATAAACAGAGGAAAACGGCATGACTGCGGCAGCCATGATCGATCTTGATCACCTTGAGAAATACGTTGTGGGTGATGTTGCGCTCAGAGATGAGATCCTCTCGATCTTTGGCGATCAGGTTCAGCTATTGAGCGAGCAGTTCTCGATAGACCAGAGCGATCAAGGATGGTGCGACACCGCGCATGCGATCAAAGGCGCAGCACGCGGCATTGGCGCCTGGGCGCTAGGGGATATGTGTGCAGAGGCTGAAGCGCTGACGGGAAAAGTCCCCGGCAAGAGTGAGAAGCGCGCGGCTTTATTGGTGTCGCTGCGTCGCCAGTTGGAAACGACCCTTGGAGAAGCAAAACGTCTGCGCGATCTCAACTGATCAGCGTTTCAGTTCGGTCATGGCGCTGGCGATCCCGCCAAGCGTCAACGGATACATGCGGTCGCCGACCAACTCCCGAATAAGCTGCGTTGACGGCACGTATTCCCAGCTATCGCGTTGAATAGGGTTCAGCCAGACCACGCTCTCGTAAATATCGGTCAGCCGCTTCAGCCAGATCGCGCCCGGTTCTTCATTGAAATACTCAACAGAACCGCCGGGCACGGTAATCTCGTAGGGGCTCATCGAGGCGTCGCCGATAAAGATGATTTTGTAGTCATGCGGGTATTTGTGCATGATCTCCCATGTCGGGATTTTCTCCGTCCAGCGCCGCCGGTTGTCCTTCCACACATAATCGTAAAGGCAATTGTGGAAATAGAAATACTCCATGTGTTTAAATTCCGTCCGCGCCGCAGAGAACAACTCTTCACAGGTGCGCACAAACGGATCCATCGACCCGCCCGCATCAAAAAACAACAACACCTTGATCGCATTGCGCCGTTCAGGGCGCATCTGAATGTCGAGATAGCCTGAACGGGCGGTCGCATCGATGGTATTGTCGAGATCAAACTCGTCGGGCGCGCCCTTGCGGGCGAAACGGCGCAACCGGCGCAGCGCCACTTTTATGTTCCGTGTGCCAAGCTCTACATTATCGTCGAGATTTTTGTATTCGCGCTTTTCCCAAACCTTAACCGCGCGGCCCTGGCGCTTGCCTTGATTGCCAATGCGAACGCCTTCGGGGTTATAACCGCCAGATCCGAAAGGCGACGTCCCTCCAGTCCCGATCCATTTCGAACCGCCTTGATGGCGTTTTTTCTGTTCGTCGAGACGCTGTTTCAGCGTCTCCATAATTTTATCCCAACCACCGAGCGCTTCGATCTGTTTTTTTTCTTCTTCGGTGAAATATTTCTCGGTGAGCAGTTTCAGCCAGGCTTCGGGTATTTCCGCGACGACGCTCTCCTCGACGCTTTCGATTCCCTTGAAGACGTGGCTGAAAACACGGTCGAACTTGTCAAGGTTACGCTCATCTTTGACCAGGGTTGAGCGCGACAGATAATAAAAGTCCTCAACCTTGCGGCTGGCAAGGTCAGCGTCCATCGCCTCCATTAGCGTCAGATATTCGCGCAAAGAGACCGGCAGGCCCGCAGATTTCAACTCATGAAAAAATTTTGTAAACATCCAACCATCTTACAATCCGCAGCGGAGAGGGAAAGCGGCCTGCGCAGGTGGATTTGCCAGGTTTTGAGGGGACACATGGCTGAACCCGGCTCCAACCCTCGAGAATTCAATAAATCCCGGGCCAGCAATTGATTTCAGCGCGAATTTGCCGTTAATTGGAGCCTTGTTAACCATAGTCGTGTCTGCAAGGGGTAGGGGCCATGAGAATAGTTGTAGTTTTATTCGCCGCAATCATGCTGGCGTTTTCACCGCTCAATGCGGCGATTGCGGCAGGTATTTCACAGTCGCAAGTTGTCTCCATTCTCTCCGGCCAAGGCTATAATGCGCAAGAATATGAAGCCAACAAAGTTATTGTCGATGCTAGCGGTTTTAGAATCATTGTCTGGATAGACGGGGCTGATGGCGATATTTCCTATATCACCTGGCTGCCTGGGGTTACGGCCGATGAAGTCGGCTACAAGATTCTCAACAAGTTCAATAATGACGTGAAATTCGGTCGTGCGTTTGCTGACAGCGATGGCGACATCCGGTTGCAAATGGATCGTAATTCCGGCGGCGGCGTTTCGACTGAAAATGTCCTATCAGATTTCGACGTCTTCCTTATGCTGATTGGCAAGTTCCTGTCGGACCTGGAATCGCAAACCATCGCTTGATCCAGACTGTGCAAAGCCGCAGCTTCACGTGAGACTGCGTAATGTTATCTAGTAACCGCAACTTTCTGGGGAAAACCCAAAATAAATAAACGAAAAGGGTGTATTCTTTGCGCCGGAGGGAATGACCTATTGGCGGTTCTCGACTATAGTTAATTAAATAAGGATAAACTCAGCGCGTGACTGGGGGGTTAGGCCAAGTATGGACGAGCAAGTTGCATCGACGTCGGACATCGATCAGCCGCAGGACGAAGAAGAAACATTCACACTTAAAGGTATTGTGAAATGGTTCGATCCCACCAAGGGGTACGGGTTTATTGTCCCGGATAACCCTGATGGGCAGGGCGATGTACTGATTCACCTGTCCTGTCTGAAGGCCGCAGGTCGCGAAACCGCCCGAGAGGGCGCGACCATCGAATGTGAAGTGATCCGTCGCAACAAAGGGCTTCAGGCTCTGAAGTTATTAGATATAGACGAATCAACGGCGACGCCGCTAATGGCGCAAACGCCGATCATCAGCCAAACGCCGGCGGGAGACTTTACCCGCGCCGAGGTCAAGTGGTTCAACCGCGCCAAGGGCTTTGGGTTTTTGACCCGGGGCGAGGGCACATCTGACATCTTCATTCATATGGAGACAGTGCGAAATTGCGGCATGGGAGAGCTTGCCCCTGGCCAGCGCCTGCAAGTGTCCTTCGGCGAAGGCCGCAAAGGCCTCTTGGCCGTGGAAATAAGACCCGACCCTGATAATTAGCCAAGTAAAGCCATGACCCAGTTTCGCGTAGCCGCTGTTTTTGCAAAATTCATTTTTCTACTGACGATTTTCGCGACCGGCGCTTGCGCGCAGTCCGATGGGCTTGGCGGCGCTCCCGGCATGGCGACCTCAAAGCTGGTGGTAGAAACTGCCGCCGGCAAGCATGTCTTCAACGTTGAACTGGTCGATACGCCGGAGACCCGCAGGGTGGGGTTGATGTACCGCACCGAGCTTGCCGCCGATGCCGGGATGTTGTTCGATTTCGAAGAACCGCAGACCGTGAGCATCTGGATGAAAAACACCCTGATCCCCCTCGATATCGCCTTCATCGACGAGGCCGGCGTCATCAAACGCATCACCGCCAACGCGACGCCAAAGTCGCTGGAAAGCATGCCGTCGGGCGCAATCGTGCTCTCAGTGCTTGAGGTCAATGGCGGGACTTTCGCGGCCCTGGGAATAAACGAGGGCGACCGCGTCCGCCACCCGCTGTTCAAGAACGACTAACCCGCATCAATGGTCTTTACATCCGCGGCAAGATAGACGATGACCCGCCGCGCGGCCTTTACGGGCCGCAGTCAAACCCTAGTCGGGGCGTAGCGCAGCCTGGTAGCGCATCTGGTTTGGGACCAGAGGGTCGCAAGTTCGAATCTTGCCGCCCCGACCATTTTGATCGCGCCGGAAATCGGCTGCGAACAAGGACAGAAAGAGCAGGCCGCTATGTTTGCGCGCATTTACCGCCCATCAAAGACTGCGATGCAATCAGGCAAGGCGCACACAAAATCATGGTTGCTGGAGTTTGACGCCGAGACCGCAAGGCGCATCGATCCGCTGATGGGCTGGACCAGCGCTGATGATATGACCGCCAGCGAGGTCCATCTGTCCTTCGACAGTGAGGATGAAGCCATCGCTTATGCGAAAAATAACGGCATTCCCTATCGGGTCGAGCCGGAACATCGCCCGACCGCCGCGCCTAAGGCCTATTCCGACAATTTCGCCTTCCACCGGCGCAAGCCCTGGACCCATTAAGCTAGGTTGGCTTTTACTTCCCTCCAAACCTGCTCTAAATTCTGTGCATCACGCGGCGCCGGGCGTCAGTCATCCGGATATCGCCATGCGTCACGGCCCCGTAGCTCAACTGGATAGAGCACCGGCCTTCTAAGCCGGGGGTTGCAGGTTCAAGTCCTGCCGGGGTCGCCATTTTTTATCTCGCGGCTATTCGCTTCGCGAACGCCTCCGATGGGGCGGCCTGACCCCACGCGCGAAGGCGCGCAAACCATATTTCGACCGCCTTCGCGGTCGCGGCGCCCGGTCGTGCGCGTTTGGCGGAGACAATTGGCCGTTGTTTTCCAATCCGCGCCAAAAAAGGCGGCTCGCCATTCCCTGCCTGCCGCTGTATGACACGCGCGCTGGCTCCGTAGCTCAATTGGATAGAGCATCGGCCTTCGAAGCCGAGGGTTGCAGGTTCAAGTCCTGCCGGGGTCGCCATTTTTTATCTCGCGGTAATTCGCTTCGCAAAGCCTCCGATGTGCGGCCTGACCGGCCGTCGCACAGTCGTGCGCGTTCGCCACGCAGGGGCTTACTATCCATAGTCGCGGCATACCGAAGCAAGCTTGCCAGCACCCTTATCTAATATAGTGTAGGATAGTCGGGCCGGTTAGCTGGCGATGGGGAAAGGCAACTCGCAATTTCGATTAAAGAAAAGCCGCTTATCGATGCAGCCTCTCAAATGGGGCCGCTTCCGTCTTTCCTTTTTGCGAACCCGGTTTTCGCCGGGTTCTTCGCCATGCTTATGTGCCCGGTATTCGGCGCAGTCTTTACGCTGTTTCATGCCTCCATCGGTACTGTCAACGCGCTGATATTGTTCGAGGCGGCAAGGCTGGGCGCTATCATCGGCGCGATCGTTGGCGCCTTCGTTTTCAGCATCATTGCTGTGAGCGCTCATATTCATCGTGATGAAATGAAGTATCGCCTGCTTTTTGTTTTCGGCGGAGCGTTGGGGATCGCTTTTCTTGTAATCCTCGACCGGCTCACTCTGGAAGCGTTGCGTGAGTGGTTCTCGACCGCTGGGCCGCTTGTTTGATGACACAACCGTGGTGGTTTGCGCTCCCAACAACTATTTTGTTACTTCACATATTTTCCGAAAATGGGTTCGGTCAAATATGACAACAGCGCCAGAACTAGCGTTGTATTAACGACCATCATCAATCCATCCGGGCCGAGAGAAATAATTTCAAATCCCACCAACAGGACCGCCA
>JAJFGA010000016.1 GCA_021776375.1 Hyphococcus sp.
TGAGGATACCGCCATCCTTGGCGGACCGGCGCGGTTTCGCGGCCGTTCGATCGTCTTGATCGGGCATGAGAAAGGCTCCGATACGGCCGCGCGGGTCAAGCATAATTTCGGCATGGCGCGCCCGGAAGGCTACCGCAAGGCAATGCGGCTGATGGATCTTGCCGAACGGTTTAACCTGCCGGTGGTGACCCTGATCGACACGCCCGGCGCCTATCCCGGGCGAGGCGCAGAAGAACGCGGACAGGCAGAAGCGATTGCCAGCTGTACGGAAAAATGCCTCGGCCTCGGCACGCCATTAGTATCGGTAATTGCCGGGGAGGGCGGCTCCGGCGGCGCCATCGCGCTGGCGGCGGCGAACCGGGTCTTGATGCTTGAGCATTCGGTCTATTCCGTCATTTCGCCTGAAGGATGCGCGTCGATTCTGTGGAAAGACGCGGCTGGCAAGGGCGAGAGCAAGGCGCCGGAAGCAGCCGAGGCGATGAAAATTTCAGCACAGGACCTTATGGATCTGGGGGTTATCGACACCATCGTTTCAGAGCCCGTTGGCGGCGCCCATCGCGATCCCGATGCAACGATAGAAAGGCTGGGGGATGCTGTGGAAACGGCCATCCGCGAGCTGGAAAACCTGTCGCCGGAGGCGCTGCGGGCGCAGCGGCGCGAGAAATTTATCGCCATCGGGCGCGCGGGGTTGGCTTAAAGCGACGCCTATTGTTCAGTAGGCGAAGTATAATAGCGCTATCAGCAACAAAACGCCGATGCACAATATTGAGCACGCCAGGAATATATTCCGCCGGCGGCCTGGGCGGGCGTCATCGGCGCCTGAATTTTCTTCCGGGTCCTGTCTGCTCAATTGAATTCTCCTTTATCCACTAGATCATCAAGCGATTAATAGGAAACGCCTGATGATCTAGATTATTTGTTACGCGCCGGATTGTGCGAAAAACCGGTTCCCACTTTTTCGCCCGGCGCTCCTGCCCCGGCTTGCGCCTTTTCGTATTTCTCAAGCGCAGCCAGCCATTTTGTCTCCGACCGGTCGATGGCGTCAATAAGTGCGGCGCGCTCTTTTTGAAGTTTTGTCGCACGCGCGCGGTTGTTATGAAATAGCCCGGGTTCGGCAAGAGCTGCATCAAGCCGGATGAGGACGTTGTTCAACTGTTCCAATTTGCGTTCGGCGTCATTGGCGGATTGTTTCAGCGGGTGGATCGATGAACGGTCTACGGCGGCGGATTGGCGCGCCGTGCGCTTGCCGTTCGGCTTGGCTTTTTTTGCGCCGCCCTGTGACGGGGTTTTGCTGGCCGCGATCACCAGCCTGCGGTAGTCGGTGAGGTCGCCGTCATAGGGTTCGGCCTTGCCGTCATTGACCAGCCACAAACGGTCAGCGATCGACGCTGCCAAGTGTGCGTCATGGGTGATGATTAACACAGCGCCCTTAAATTCGTTGAGTGCATCGACCAACGCCTCGCGCGCTTGAATGTCGAGATGGTTGGTCGGTTCATCGAGCACCAGAAGATGCGCGCCATGATAGGTGATCAGGCCAAGCAGAAGTCGCGCCTTTTCGCCGCCGGAAAGTTTTTCAACTAAGGTGTTTGCCTTGTCCGGTCCAAATCCGAGCCGCGCTGTCGCCGCCCGTTTTTGTGCTTCGGTGGCGTCGGGAATGAGTGTGCGGACATGATCGTAAGCCGACTCTTTAGGCCTTAATTCGTCGATCTGATGCTGCGCAAAATAGGCGATCTGAAGTTTTTTATGTTTGTAGACATTGCCCGATAGCGCTCTGAGACGCCCGGAAATCGATTTGACCAGCGTCGACTTGCCCTCGCCATTAGGCCCGAGAATAGCGATGCGGTCATCCTGGTCGAGGCGCAAATTGACGTTGCGCAGGATTGGTTTGCCTTCCTCATAACCGAGATCAGCTTCGACAACGCGCACGATGGGCGGGGCCATAGGTTTCGGGTTCGGAAAAACAAAGGGCTGGGTCCGCTCCGATAGTGGCGGCGCGACCATCTGCATGCGTTCGAGCGACTTCAACCGGCTTTGTGCTTGTTTGGCCTTCGAGGCTTTGTAGCGGAAGCGATCGACAAAGGCTTGCATATGTTTGCGGCGAGCGTCCTGGCGAGCGGCGAAGGAGGCGGCGTTGGCGCGGGCCTCGGCGCGTTTGCGCTCATAGGTGTCGTATCCGCCCGGATGAATGGTCAGTTTGCCATTTTCAAGCGCCATTATATGCGTCACGGCTTCGTTCAGGAGGTCACGGTCGTGGCTGACAATTAAAGCCGTATACGGATAACGCTTGAGATAATTCTCCAACCAGACCGCCCCCTCAAGATCGAGATAGTTGGTGGGCTCGTCGAGCAACAACAGATCGGGTGCTGAGAACAAAACACCGGCAAGCGCAACGCGCATGCGCCAGCCGCCAGAAAATTCCGAACACGGGCGGAGTTGTTCGGCGGCCGGAAAGCCAAGACCGGAGAGGATCGCACCGGCGCGCGCTTCAGCCGAATGGGCGTCAATGTCGACGAGGCGAATCTGGATTTCAGCAATCCGGGCGGGATCGCTCGCGGTTTCGGCCTCGGCCAGCAAAGCTGTGCGCTCCTCATCTTGCTCCAGCACCGTATGGATCAGGCTTTTCTCACTCGCCGGCGCTTCCTGATCGACGCCGCCAATGCGCGCACCCTTGCGCAGGGAGATTTCATCACTCCCGGCATAGGTCTGGCCCTTGATGATTTTCAACAGCGTAGACTTGCCGGAACCATTGCGGCCAATAAACCCGACCTTCCAGCCAGCGGAAATCGCCGCCGTCGCCTGATCAAACAGGGCGCGGCCTCCAATACTATAGGACAGGTCGTTGATATGCAGCATGGTGGAGGGGGTCCGGCGTGAAGAAAGAACACTGAATGAAGGGTTTAGCGGTACATGGTTTTATTTAGCAAGCGCGAAAATAACAAACAGGTTTTGCGAAGCTTTTGTGAATTCACTTTCTGTTCGCACGCTCAGTTCTTGATTTAACACAACTGCGCCCTATGT
>JAJFGA010000017.1 GCA_021776375.1 Hyphococcus sp.
CTGGTTTGCAGTTACCTGAACCGGCTCCAGCCCAGCGGCGCTGGTGCGGGTGGGAACGTTTACAGTGCCATCGGGATCAGCGGGCCAACCCATAAGAAAATTACCGTTCAATGTACGAAGAAGGCCATTTTTGTCGGCCGCAAATGACCCGGTCGATGTGAAAAACAATGGCCGGTCGCCGCTTGTTGAACTCGCTCCGGCGAGATTGGTGACCGGAAGCAGACCGCGTCCGGAAACCGAAATATCTGTGCTGTTGCTGGTGGAAATCAACGCCCCTTGGGCGGATACATCTTTAAAGGTAGCAACGCGAACGCCGCCAGCAGAAAACTTACCGGCGCCTTGTTGCAGAACCAAACTGGAGAATTCCGTGTTCGCCCTCTTATATCCGAATGTCGCGGAGTTTGCGATATTGTCCGAGATTGTGGCCAATTTGGTGGCATTGGCGCCAAGTCCGCTGACGCCAGCGTTCAGAGAAGATGAAAGACCCATAACTACAACTCACATTTGCATATTTGTTAACCAAGTTCTTTCGGACTATCGGTCAATGTGATTAAAATTTTCATAATCGGCGGAGCTGCTCACTGCGATTTGAGTATTGTAATGGATATTCTACGGTTTTGCGGAGCAAACCGATCCTCAACCAGAGGTTCGCTATCGGCTTTGCCGGCGACCTCGTTGACTTGCACCATCGGCAATCCGGAAGCGATCATTAAACGGCGTGCCGCATGAGCGCGATCAGTTGAAAGCTCCCAATTTGTATAGTCTCGCCCGCTTGAATAAGGCAGGCCATCAGTATGCCCCACAATAGAAATTTTATTTTCCACCAATGACAGGCTTTTGGCGACAACATCCAATAGCAGCCCCATAATAGGAGAGGCGTTAGTCGAGCCGACGTTAAATAGCGGGTTATCGTTTGTGTCGACGATTTCAATAACAAGCCCTTCGGGCGTTACGCGTAGCTGAATATGGTTCGCTAAACCCTGGGCTTGATCGCCGCCGATTTGACTGAGTAAATTTTCCTCAACCGCTTCCAATGCCGCTTGTTGGGCATTTTGGATACGTGTTTCTTCCTCCTTCAAGGCCTCGCTCGCGGACTGGTTGTCCTTTTTTTTTGGTTCAGTACTGGCGTTCGATTCGGCTTTTGCGGAGAAGATGGTGGCGCCTTCCAATAGTTCTGTGCCGCCGCCAGACATTGGGCTGATGGGGATAGAGGGGTTGAAATAATCTGCGAGCCCTTTGCGCTGATCTTCGGTGGTAGCGTTGAGCAGCCACATGAGGAGAAAGAAGGCCATCATCGCCGTTACGAAATCGGCATAAGCCACCTTCCAAGCGCCGCCATGATGGCCATCGCCGGAAACTTTCTTCACCTTTTTGATGATTATTGTCGGTTCGGAATTGCTCACAAGGACGCCGGTATCGGTTACGCTACACAGGAGCGACAATTTAACCAATTGCGTATTAATTTCGAGCTAACACCAAAGCCGGGAAAAGCCGTTAAGGTTAGCAAAATATAAACAAATTCAACGCTAACTCTGCGCTCCACAGGACGTTAAGAAGGTTACTGCGAATGACGCAGAAGCAGGCCGCGACACTGTCAAAAAAGATCGAAAGTGCGAGTATAGATGTTTCAATCTTTCCTCGTCTCGAGGAGCTTGCGTCTGCGCTTGCAGAGGTATGTGTCGTTGCGATTTCGGATGCAACGAAAATACCTGTACAGCTTATTAAAATGAATACCAGCATGGCCGATGGTCAACTGGCGTTGGGAGATTTGCAAGAAGGCGCCCCGCTTTATGGAGCGGTCGTGGCGGACACAGACCAAGTCATTTTTGTTGCGCTGACGCCAGGCTTTACAGCATCGCTAAGCGAAAGCTTGTTGGGCGGCGCGTTTACGCCTCCGGGAGAAGATGCATGCCCGACGGATCTTGACATTGCCCTGGCGAGGCCAACGATTGATGGTTTCTTGACGCCATTATGCGCAATTCCTCCTGAAGATGCGGGTTTACGACGTGAAGGCGTGCTTCATCCGGTTGAGGTGACCGACATAGAAGCAACTTTGGTGTCCAGCCAACATGACGCTGCGTTTATTAACCTATCGTTTGATCTAAGTTTCGAAGAAACGGTGGTTCCAGGCGTTGTCACTATGCATTTACCGACTGATTTTCTCGACTGTCGCGGCTTGTTAACAACAATCCGTAAGCGCACGGCTGTCGAAGGTGAAAATTCACGTTGGCGCAAGGAAATGGAGGCCAATATCAACCAGAGCGATATTGAGCTTGATATTGTTCTTGATCGGCATAAAGCGACATTATCTGAGCTTTCCAAGCTTGAGGTTGGTCAGATTATTCCCCTTGCTAACAAAGCAGACCATTCGCTTGATATTACAATGGCGACGAATGCCGGGCGGTGCTCAATTGGAACCGGTCGCTTGGGAGCTTTTGAAAAGTCGAAAGCGGTGAAAATAAGCTCATTGCAAGATCCCGTCTTGCTCTGACCGTTGCGGCCGCGACATCATCAAAGCCCTGCGAGTAGGCAGTCATAACCACTTCGCGCTACGGTCTATAAACTTTATTAACCAGTTTACACCAACTTAATTCGTTTGTTAGGTCACCTAGAATGGGTGGCGCTGCGAGTGTCGAAATTTTATGATCTATAAAATAGCGACGGTTTGAAATCGAGGAAGAAATCCAATATGCCTGCAATTCATCAAGATATAAACATGGACCTTCCCGAAGAGTGCGTAGGCCGCGACAGCGAAGGCTCGAATATACAGGGCCTATTTGAAGAGGCGGCGCCGTTCATTCAACAACTCAATAGAGCGGCCGAAATCGAATCCCTGACAGATATTGAAGATAGCAGTGTCGCGCTGGAGCGATTGAGCGAACTTAGTGACGTGATTGCACATCAGTCATCCGATAGCGTGAAGGAAATTTCGTTAAAGGTGGCGCTATATCGTGCAATTGCACCAGAAATTCCACAACATCAAGACTCACTGACGAGCGAGGAGCGCCTGCTGGGCTCGATCATGAGTGATATAGAAAATTTCGTGACGCTTGAGTAGTGGCCGTGTAACTAATGCTGGGCCTTGAGCTTATTCCTTCAATATTTCAGAGCCGTTCTACGCCACTTGAATCTTGAGCTGATTTATGGCTCTAGATTGGCCATATCTCTTTCCTGAGACTGGCCGCCGTTTAACTCAGTAGCGCCAAGCTGCAAGGAATTGATTGCGATTTTCGCACAATCTTATAAAAGATCTAGCTCACCAGGTTGCGAGCGCGGCCGTCGCCGATAATGCCGTATGGAATCGTATGGGAATGATTATCGGGGGTGAGGCGCTCTGCCACTGGTTCAAATAAGCGCTTATTGCGCCGTTGTGTGGGCAGAGCGATTTGCGTTAGACTTAATCCCTTTCAGTTCAGGTTTACTAGCGGAGCAGGTTTGCCGAGTGAAGCATTTCAAAATTACCACCGAAAGTTCGCGATTGAGTGCGCGCGATATCGCCGAAAATTTTGATGACCTTCATCCGTCGTTGGATGGCGCTAAGGCCATTACTGAGGCGGCTCGCTGCCTTTATTGCTATGATGCACCTTGCATGAATGCATGTCCTACACATATCGATATTCCAAAATTCATTCATCAGATTAGATCCGGTAATCTCGATGGGTCGGCGCATACGATCTTGTCAGAAAATATCATGGGGGGCGCTTGTGCACGGGCTTGTCCGACGGAAATCTTGTGCGAAGAAGTTTGTGTTGTTCACCATACGGAAGGTGCATCGGTAAAGATCGGCGAATTACAACGCCACGCCGTTGACCACTTGATGGATGAAGGGGGTGCTCACCCATTTATGCGCGGGCCATTGTCAGGCTGTACGTTGGCGGTAATCGGGGCTGGGCCGGCCGGGCTCTCATTTGCCCATCGCGCGGCGATGCTTGGGCATGATGTAGTCCTCTTTGAAGCCAAGCCCAAAGCTGGCGGGCTCAACGAATACGGCCTTGCGGGCTATAAGATGGCGAATGATTTTGCACAGACCGAAGTTGAATTTCTTCTCGCAATAGGCGGCGTTAGGATTGAGCACGGCAAGGTATTGGGTGACAACCTCTCACTCGATGATCTTCGCACCGCCTATGATGCTGTGTTTATCGGCGCCGGGCTCACTGCTGCGCGCGGCCTTGGCGTTGATGGCGAACACTTTGCCGGGGTTGGCGACGCGCTCGAATTTATCGAAAATGTTCGCAGAACGGAGGATAAATCAAGCATTCCGGTCGGTGATGATGTTGTGGTTATTGGCGGCGGCAACACTGCTATTGATGCGGCCGTGCAAGCCAAATGTCTTGGCGCGCGCAACGTCACGCTGGTTTATCGGCGCGGTCCGGACGCTATGACCGCCACCCAATGGGAACGCGATTTGGCAACCGCAAATGGCGTGATTATACGCTATTGGGCCGCGCCCAAGGCGTTTTCAGGCGGGGCGAATGTAGAGCGTGCGGCATTTGCGGCAATGCGCATTGATAACGGCAAATTGACTCCGAGCGGCGACAGTTTTGAGCTCCCCGCCGACATGGTGCTGAAGGCGATTGGCCAGACGTTGGATAGTGCGATATTTGGCAACCTGAAACTCGAAGGTGGCAAGATAGATGTAAATGAACAATACCAAACCTCGCTGCCTGGCGTTTTTGCCGGCGGCGACTGCATAAAATCCGGTGAAGACTTGACGGTTCAGGCGGTCGAAGACGGCAAACAGGCCGCGATTGAGGCGGACAATATGCTGCGTGAAAAATTGAAGGGAGCTGCTGAATGAGCGATCTTGGTTGCATCATTGGCGGCGTTGAAAGCATCAACCCGTTCTGGCTTGCCTCAGCGCCGCCTTCGGACAAGAAGTATAATGTCGAACGTGCGTTTCAAGCCGGCTGGGGCGGTGCGGTCTGGAAAACCCTTGGTGTGGACCCACCTGTCGTTAATGTCACTAGCCGGTATGGCGTACACAGAACACACGATAGGCGGATTATAGGGATCAACAATATTGAGCTGATTTCCGACCGGCCATTGGACATCAACCTTCGCGAAATTGAAGAGATGCGTCGCGAATGGCCGGATCGGGTTATTATTGGCTCAATCATGGCGCCGATCGACGAAGAGGCGTGGAAATCACTGGCGATCAAGGTCGCCAATAGCGGCGTGCAGGGGATTGAGCTTAATCTTGGTTGCCCGCATGGCATGTGCGAGCGCGGCATGGGCTCGGCGGTGGGGCAGGCGCCGGCACTAGTTGAACAAACCACACGCTGGGTGCGTGAGGTTGTTGATATTCCGGTGTTCACCAAGCTGACGCCGAATGTCACCGATATTATTATTCCTGCGGCTGCAGCCAAAGCCGGCGGCGCCCATGCGGTGTCGCTGATCAATACCGTAAACTCAGTTATAGGTGTAGATCTCAACAACATGACGCCAACGCCAACGGTAGACGGACGCGGCACCCATGGCGGCTATTGCGGCGAGGCGGTCAAACCCATTGCGCTGCATATGACGGCGGAAATTGCGCGGCAGCCGGAAACGCAGGGGCTCGAAATATCAGCGATTGGCGGCATCACCACCTGGCGCGATGCAGCGGAATTTATCGCCCTTGGCGCTGGCGCTGTGCAGGTCTGCACGGCGGCGATGTTATATGGTTTTCGCATCGTTGAAGATATGAATGAGGGGCTCGCCGCTTTCATGCGCGACAAAGGTTATCGCTCAATTGCTGATTTCAAAGGTAAAGCCACAGCGCAGACGGTCGACTGGAATGAGCTTAACATCAATCATGATCTGAAAGCGCGGATTGACGATGAGGCCTGTATCGAATGCGGGCGATGCTTTATCGCTTGCGAAGACACCGCGCATCAGGCGATCCGCATTGATGCGAAAAACGATGGTGGTCGCAAATTTACGGTGGTCGACGATGAATGTGTCGGCTGCAACCTTTGCATGCATGTTTGCCCGGTCAAGGACTGTATCACCATGGAAGCGGTCGATACTGACCGGCCCTATTTGACCTGGCCGGAGCATCCAAAAAACCCGCTGCGCAAAGTGGCTGAATAAAGACACAAAAGGACTGACGGCGCGCATGAAACGAATTGGACATATTATTGGCGGCGATGAGATCACCGAAGGCGATGCAACCGGTCTGGTGTTTAACCCTGCGACCGGACGGCAAAGCGGTGAAGTTTTTCTGGGCGGAGCGCGCGAGGTTGCGTTGGCGGTGAACGCCGCCAAAGACGCTTTGCCGGGGTGGTCGGCGACGCCGCCGGCTAAACGCGCGGACGTCATGTTTTCTTTGCGCGAGATTATGATATCGCGTCGCGACGAGATAGCTGAAACCATCAGCGCAGAGCACGGCAAGACCCATGAGGATGCGCTCGGCGAGGTCACTCGCGCTTTGGAGGTTGTCGAATTTGCGAGCGGCATTGCGCATTTGTTGAAAGGCGATTTCTCCAACGCCGTCGCCAGCGGTGTCGATACCCATGCGGTGCGCGAGCCGCTTGGCGTTGTCGCAGGCGTCACCCCATTTAACTTCCCGTCGATGGTGCCGTTATGGATGATCCCGATGGCGCTGGCCTGCGGCAATACATTTGTCTTAAAGCCGTCGGAGAAAAACCCGTCATCGGCCAACTTCATTCATGACATGTTTACAGAGGCGGGCCTTCCTGCTGGTGTTCTTAATATCGTTCATGGCGCTAAGGATGCGGTCGACGCTGTGCTCGACCACCCGGATATCGCGGCGGTAAGTTTTGTCGGCTCTACCCCGGTTGCAGAGTATGTCTATAGCCGGGGCTGCGCTGCTGGAAAACGCGTACAAGCGCTCGGCGGCGCGAAAAATCATATGATCATTATGCCTGACGCCGACCTGGACCAGGCATGCGATGCGTTGCTCGGCGCCGGGTTTGGGTCCGCTGGCGAGCGCTGTATGGCAATTTCTGTCGCGGTGCCGGTGGGCGAGGAGACCGCTGAGCGGTTGGTGGAAAAACTCGGCCCTCGCGTGCGGGCGCTTAAAATCGGCCCGAGTACGGATGGCGAGGCGGAGATGGGCCCGCTGATTACCAAGGCGCATCGTGACCGCGTTGCGCAATTGATCAGCGATGGCGAAAGCGAGGGCGCGAAGCTTATAGTCGATGGGCGCGGTCTGATGCTGCAAGGCTATGAAGACGGTTATTGGCTCGGCGGGTCTTTAATCGACCATGTACAACCCGGCATGCGAGTCTATGACGAGGAGATTTTTGGTCCTGTCCTGTCGGTCGTGCGTGCGGATAATTATGACGCAGCGATCGAGCTTATCGATAACAACCCTTACGCCAATGGAACAGCGATTTTTACCCGCGACGGCGATGCAGCGCGCGATTTTACATCACGCATCAAGGTCGGCATGGTCGGCGTTAATGTGCCGATCCCGGTGCCGGTCGGCTATCACAGCTTTGGCGGCTGGAAGCGGTCTATATTTGGCGGTCACGGGATTTACGGCCCTGAAGCGATCCAGTTCTATACCCGCCTTAAAACCATCACCACACGCTGGCCGACCGGTATTCGCGCGGGCGCTGATTTTAAATTTCCGACGATGAATTAGGAGACCAAACATGACCACACTGCGCGGCGGCCTTATCCAGATGGGCCTGAAAGGTTCAACCGACGACACGCCGGAAAATATCCGTCAGGCGATGATTGATGCACATATTCCGCTGATCGAAAAGGCTGGCGAGGAGGGCGTTCAGGTCTTGTGTTTTCAAGAGGTGTTCACCCAGCCCTATTTTTGTCCCAGCCAGGACGTCAAATGGTACGAGGCGGCGGAATATATCCCCGATGGACCGACCACCAAGCTGATGCAGGATTACGCGAAAAAGTTCAGTATGGTGATTGTCGTTCCGATCTATGAGCGCACCAATGTTGCGGGCGTTTATTACAATACTGCGGCGGTGATTGACGCCGACGGGTCTTACCTTGGCAAATATCGCAAAACCCACATTCCGCAGGTCAAAGGCTTTTGGGAAAAATTCTTCTTCAAGCCCGGCGCCTCTGACTGGCCGGTGTTTAACACCGCCTATTGCAAGCTCGGAGTTTATATCTGCTATGATCGGCACTTCCCGGAAGGGTGGCGGGCTCTGGCATTGAATGGTGCTGAATATATTGTCAATCCTTCCGCAACTGTGGCGGGGCTTTCGGAATATCTGTGGAAGCTTGAACAACCTGCGTCAGCTGTCGCCAATGGCTGCTGGATCGGCGCCATCAATCGCATCGGCGTTGAGGAGCCTTGGAACATCGGCGAGTTCTATGGCCAAAGCTATTTCGTCAACCCGCGCGGGCAGATTGAGGCTGAGGCTAGCCGCGATCAAGACGAGCTTATTGTTCATGACATGAATATGGATATGGTGCGCGAAGTGCGCGATCTATGGCAATTTTTCCGTGATCGCCGCCCCGATACTTATGGACCGCTTGTGGCGACTGAATAGAGGCCCACAAGGGACGCGATTTATAAAGGCGAACCGCCCATGACCGATGCTGCGGCTTCCGCAGGTGCTACAGCCAAAAAAGCTTACGATCCCGGCTTATGGAATGAAGATCTGGCGCCCGTCGCCGCATCGGCGCGCAATTGGGATGCGCCGGCCTATGCGGCCTTGTGGGTGGCGATGGTCGCCTGCGTTCCGACTTATTTGTTGGCGGGTGGATTAATCGCCGCCGGTATGAACTGGTTTCAGGCCGTTCTGACGGTTTTTCTAGGTAATGTCATTGTTTTGACGCCGATGATGGCGATTGGTCACATGGGTGCTAAATATGGTGTTCCTTTTCCAGTGTTGCTGCGTTCCGCGTTTGGCCCGCAAGGGGCGAAGATCCCTGCGGTGGCTCGCGGGCTGGTCGCTTGCGGCTGGTTCGGTATCAACACCTGGGTTGGCGGCTCGGCGATTTATGTGATTTTGAACACGCTGACCGGTGATATGTTCGTTGGCGCGCCGCTTCCGGTGCTTGGCATTGATCTGGCGCAAACTGTCTGCTTTCTCGTATTTTGGTCCATGCATCTTTATTTTATCCGTAACGGGACGGAATCTATTCGCTGGCTGGAAGTGCTCGCAGCGCCATTTCTTCTGGCGATGGCGTTTGCGCTTTTGGTATGGGCCTATGTCGCCGCCGGCGGTTTTGGCGAAATGTTGTCAGCGCCGTCACAATTTGTTGAGGGCGGCGCTAAGGAAGGCGAGTTTTGGAGTACGTTTTTCATCTCGCTCACCGCCATGGTCGGTTTCTGGGCGACGATGGCGCTCAACATCCCGGACTTTACGCGCTACGCAAAAAACCAGCGCGCACAAATTTTAGGCCAGGCGATTGGCCTTCCGATACCCATGGCCTTATTTGCCTTTATCTCCGTCGCCGTCACCTCGGCAACCGTCGTTATCTATGGCGAACCGGTCTGGAACCCGGTTGACCTGGCTGGGCGCATGGGCGGCGTTACCGTTGTGTTTGCACTCGCGGCGCTGGTTGTTGCCACACTGACGACCAATCTGGCGGCGAATATTGTTGCGCCCGCTTATGGGTTTTCAAATATCGCACCATCGAAAATTTCCTTCCGCATGGGCGGCTACATCACCGCCGGTATTGGTATCGCGATCTTCCCGTGGAAGCTTGTTGAGGATGCGGGCGCCTACATTTTTACCTGGCTGGTGGGATATTCTGCGTTACTTGGGCCGATCGCAGGCATTTTGATAGCGGATTATTTTCTGTTGCGGCGGACTAATCTAATTGTCGATGAACTGTTCAAAGCCGATGGCGTCTATGCGGGACGCAATGGTTGGAACCATGCCGGGCTGATCGCCTTGGCGGTTGGCGTTGCGCCCAACCTGCCGGGATTTCTCCACGCGGCCGGAGCGGTGAAGTCTGTCCCGGCGATATTTGACGGGATATACGTCTATGCCTGGTTTGTCGGTTTTCTTGTCGCGGCGGGTGTGTATTATCTGCTCGCCCGGGGCGCGATGAAAAAATGAAAGGACGTTTGAAATGTCGCTTTTGATACGTGGCGGAACTGTCGTTAATGCCGATGGGCGCGCACGTGCTGATGTTTATTGCGCCAATGGCAAAATAGTCGCCGTGGGAGAAGACCTCGAGGCGCCAGCGGGCGCCGAAGTTATTGATGCTGGCGGGGAATATGTGATGCCGGGCGGAATTGATCCGCACACCCATATGCAACTGCCTTTCATGGGTACTGTGGCATCGGAAGATTTTTATACGGGCACAGCGGCGGGTTTTGCCGGCGGCACGACGATGATCATCGATTTTGTTATCCCCAACCCGCAACAACCCTTGATGGAAGCCTATCGTGATTGGCGCGGCTGGGCTGAAAAATCAGCCGGCGATTACAGCTTTCATGTCGCGGTCACCTGGTGGGACGAGAGCGTCGCTGCGGATATGAAAACCCTGGTTGAGCAAGAAGGCGTCAACAGCTTCAAACACTTCATGGCCTACAAAAACGCTATCATGGCGACAGACGAGACCATCTATCACAGCTTTAAGCAGGCGTTGGCGCTTGGCGCGATTGTCACCGTGCATGCAGAAAACGGTGAGCTGGTCTATCAGCTGCAGCGCGAAATTCTGGCGCAAGGCATTACTGGTCCGGAAGGCCATCCGCTTTCGCGCCCGCCGAAAGTGGAAGGCGAGGCGGCGCATCGGGTGATTAAGTTTGCCGAAGTGATCGGCGTGCCGGTCTATCTCGTGCATGTCTCGACCGAAGATGCGCTGGGCCACATTATGCGCGCGCGCGCCGAAGGAAGCCGCGTCTTTGGCGAGGTGTTGGCCGGGCATTTGTTGATTGATGACAGTGTTTATCGAAGCCCTGACTGGGAGAGTGCGGCCGCGCATGTGATGTCGCCGCCATTCCGGCCAAAAGAAAACCAGGAAGCGCTATGGCGCGGGTTGCAATCTGGCGCCTTGCAAACCACGGCGACCGATCATTGCTGTTTTTGTTATGACCAAAAAGCGATGGGCAAGGACGATTTCACGCAGATCCCGAACGGGACCGGCGGCGTCGAGGACCGGCTTGCAGTTCTTTGGACGCATGGCGTCGGTACGGGCCGGCTGACACCGGAGGAGTTTGTCGCCGTCACGTCAACCAATACGGCGAAGATTTTCAATATTCACCCGCGCAAGGGCGCGGTCGTTGTCGGCGCCGATGCGGACATTGTTGTCTGGGACCCAGCGGCGAGCAAAATCATTTCGAAAGAGACCCATCATCAAAATATTGATTTTAATATTTTCGAAGGCATGGAAGTAACCGGACTCGCCTCGCATACGGTGAGCCAGGGCAAACTGGTCTACGCCAATGGTGAGTTGCGCGCTGAGCGTGGGGCGGGGCGGTATATCAAACGCCCGGCGTTTCACCCGATGTTTGATGCACTTGGAAAGCGCGCGGGGGCGGCGGTGAATACGTCAGTTGCGCGGTGATGTGTAGTGGTTGGGCTAAGGCGTGTGCCCGGTGTTTGGAATCGAAAACGCGGCGCTTTTAAAAATACCGCGTTAAACGAAATGTCAGGAAATCATCGTCGCGAACGGAAGTGGCGAGATTTGACGGATCGACATTGAAGAACAGTCTGCTTTCCAATTCCGCCGTCCAGTTCTGACCGATACGGCGCTCAGCTTCGACGAACATCGAAAGCGAGCTGTCATCGGCGTCAACCGAGATGCCTGCGAGCATTGAGGTGTCTTGCGTATCATTGAAGGCAAGGCGTGCGCCAGTAAATACGTCGTTTTGAAATGCGGTAAAAGGGGCCTCAGAGGTGAGTCCAAAAGTTTCTACGACAAATCCTTCATCGCGGCCATCATAGAGATATTCGGCCAATAGCCCCAGGTCCCACGGTTTTTGAAAGATCTGATACACCGTATATTCAAACCCGGCGACGCCGGCAAAAAATGTTTTCCCCTGTCCACCGCGAACAATCGCCTCGCCTTTCCATAACCAGGCGCCAGCCGTATACTGAACATCCAGACTTCCTTGGGTAATGCGGTCATAAACCGGGAGAAGGCTGCCGCCCGTTTGCGCAATCGTAAATCGGGGCTCGCGTGAGGTTCCGTGAAAGGCCGAGAGACCGACGTCCCAATTGCCGAAGAAGTTTGAATACCGTGCTGCATAATCCACTGCGCCGCGCCGCGCGTTGCGCTCAAAGACCGGATTTTCTGTATCGACCGGCAAGGCAAACCGCAGCCGCCCATCGGATCCCGGAAAGGTTCGGGTGCGAAATCCCGGCAGGACAAATAAATCCAATTGACCCCAGTCTTTTAAGAGTGAGAGCTTGACCATCGGCTGGCCAAGTTTGTCCTCTTCGTCGATATCTTCAACGCCATCGGTTTGGTTGATGATGTCGACGAGATGGCGCGATTCAACCGTGCCCCAAAAAACTTTTGCGGCGCCGATAAGCAGGGTCCAGTCACTCTCGCTTACATAGCGGTAGTACCCCTCGCGTAGATCGACATGGGTGCGACTGTCGTCCTGCGCATCAAGCCGCCCGAAAGGGATGACGACGATTTGATGTTTGCCATCATCGCTTTGCCAACGCAGATCAGCCTGAACTGTTGCTGATGGCTGCCAATCGTCGAACTGATCTGGAAACTGAGCGCTCTGTGGGAAGTAGCGAACCTCACTCGCAATCTCGCCGCCGAACTCCCATTCGCCGGCGCTGGCTCCGTTCAAGGAGGCAAGAGCTGTACCTATCGACACTACAACAATGTTCAGGCTCTGCCGCATGATCAAATTCCCACTAGGTTGCGACTATCGAATGCGCAGCAACACACCTTTCACAAAATCACTTTCGTCAAGGCCGGTTTTGAATTGAAACTCGGTATAGATGAGATCGGTTTCTTTGTTGGTTTTATGATTGACCATGGCCAGTTTGTGCGCCCTCCAGACGCCGTCATACTCCCGGTAGTCGGAAAGCGTGAGCGTCTTCAGCAAACCGCCACGACGATCATAAAACTCGATTTTGCGCGCCTGAAAAACGGCCTGATCAATCCAGGCTTTTTGTTTTGTATAGCCGGATTTCTCGTAGCGGGGGAACCGCTCGAGAACATCCATCATCATGCCGTCTACTTCTTCTTCACCGACATGGGCGTAGGTGAATTTATTTAGCTCGGTGAGGGTGAAGTCCTCAAACGCGAACTCGGAGCCAACAAAAGGCCCTGATTTATTTGCCGAAGAAATACGTTTAACGCGCTTCAACGCCGGCAGAAACAACCATTGGTCATCCGGATCAAGAATTTTGGCGTGCGACAAGAGGGCTGTACCCTCAACATCACGGGGCGAATTAAAAATGACTAGAGATTTATCGCCGACAGTCTCGTTTTCTTTTTCCAGCGTAGAAAACGACAGACTCCGTTCTGTTATCTGTCCGGCTGAGTTGCGCAGTATCATATTTGCAGACACCTTGCTATCGCCGAACCCGGAATCACTACGATCACTGCGCGCCGCGATTTCATACCCCTTGATCGATTCTGGCGTGTCTCCTCTCGCCACGGGGTCATCATCATAGGTGCGCTGATCTTGCGCGTTTGCAGGCACGGATAAGAGCGAGGCGCCAAACAGTGTGGCGGCAAGCGCCGCCTTAAGTGCGCACTTCGAACGAGTGTTGGACATATTCGTCTCCTTTTACGTCTATTGTTTCGCCTGAAAATCGCGCTAGCAAAAGCAGCAGCGCCGGCAGAAAGAGAAAATCAAGGGTCAGCGCGAAACCAATCGTCAATGACGTTAGCATCCCCATCTCCTCATTGATTTTAAACGCCGAAAGCGTCAGCACCAAGAAGCCAGCGCCGAGGATCACTGTATTAACAACAATCGCCACACCAACGGTTTCAAACGCATAGCGGATAGAGTCTGCTGAGGACAATCCTTTGTCGCGGTGCGCGCGCATGTATTTTGCAAGAAAATGCACTGTGTCGTCGATGACAATACCCATAGAGATGGCAGCAATTGCAGCCACGGAAAACCCGACCTCGCCGACCAGGATCGCCCAGGCGCCAAACGCTGAAAGAATAGGTAGTGCATTTGGCACTAGGCTGATCAGTCCCATACGGAAGCTACGTAGCGCCAATATCATAATGATAGCGATGGCGGCGACGGCGATAGATGTGCCTAGAATCATACTTTCAACATTGCGCTGGGCGATAAAGGTAAACATCACCTGGGGACCGGTCGCCGATGTCTTAATGTCGGGCGCATGGTCCTCAAACCATTTCTCAGACTGTTTGAGAAATTCGCGCACCCGTTTTGTGGTTACTCGGCCATCAAGAGTTGCGGTGACGCGTGTTGCAGATTTATCGATATTGATTCGGTCGTTAAGGTCGAGCCCATAGGGAAGCGACAATTCGTAAAGCAATAGATATTGCGCAGCCAGCTCGCGTTCGTCCGGTAGTCTGTAATATGCCGGATCATCGGCATTTAAGTTCTTGTTGAGCCGTTTCATGATGTCTGTGATAGAATAGACATGCGTGACATCCGGTTGAACCCTCAACCACTCGGTGTAGGCTTCAATTTTTCGTAAAAAATCCGGTTCGTTTACACCACCGGGCTCATTGGCCGGTACCGAATATTCAATTGGGTAAAACCCAAAATGTTCAATAACCAGATCACTCTCTGCACGAAATTCGATGCGTGGAGCAAAATATTCTCTCCATTGGTCGCTTAGCTCAATTGATGGAATGAACGAGATCAAGGCAGCTACGCTAATTCCGATGATAAGAAGAAGGGTGCGAAACCGTCTGATCACGAAATTGGCAAATCCCAGCATCACCTGATTGCGTGTTTGCCCTGCGGGGCGTGATTTTATGCGGATTGGCGCAAGGCTTAAGAGTGCGGGAAGGAGGGTCATCGATAAAAACCAGGCGGCAAAAATGCCTACGGCTGTAATCGTTCCCAAATCCTGGAACGGTGGCGAGTCTGAAAACCGGAGTGACAAAAATCCGACCACGGTCGTAATCGATGTCACGCCAACTGGCAGAAAGTTGATGCGCATGGCCTCGACGATGGCTGCGTGTTTTTTAAGTCCATCACGCATCGCCGCGCGCATCGAGATCAGGATGTGAATTGAATCTGCGATTGCGAGCGTTAGAATAATCACCGGCGCGCTGGGGCTCGGGCCTGCGAGCTTTATGCCGATATAGCCGGCAAAGCCCATAGCGACCGTTGTTGATAGAATGATGATTGCTAGCGTTGCGGCGGTAGCAGAAATTGACCGAACGGTGATTGCGGTTAAGATCAGTACGACCAGAAACATTAACGGCACCAATGTGGCCAGATCGTTGTTTACAGCCTCTGCGAATGCATTATTCAGCATCGTGGTGCCGGTGAGATAGACCTCAAGGTTTGGAAAATTCTCCTCGATCATATCTCTTGTTGCACGCGCCACAGCAACCGCTTCGGGCACTTCGGTCAATGCTTTTTCAGGATATTGAAGAACCACGTTGACGGCGGTTACTTTTCCGTCGGCGGTGATGAGCTGGTTACGCAGGAGGGGCTCCGCTAGCGCAATGTCGCGTTTTTGAATGAGCTCGTCTGGCGTTAAATTGCGAGCGTCGACGATCAAGTCCTCAACAATCAAATCATCTTCAACGGCATAGGTATATTGGAAATTGCTAAGGGAATCGACGCGCAGCGCGTAAGGAATTTGCCAGCCTTCCTCAGTCAGAAGTTCCACTGCAGCCAGCGTATCGTTTGTAAATGCACCGCTAGTGTCTTTTGTTTTGAGCACAAACACGAATGTATCGCTTTTTGTATAAGTGCTTTGAAAATCTTCAAATGCCTGCAGTTCAGGATTTTGTTTTGAAAAGAAAGCGCGGTAATTATTAGAAAATTCAAGCTGTGAGGCGTATGAGCCGATGGCGATAGCGCCGCCCACGCTGATTGCGATAACGATCCATCGTAGTTTAATCATCCATTGCGCCAGCCCGCTGGCAAAATTGTCCAGCAGTTTGTTTGATGCAGCCATGACTTACTCCTTTAACGACGTCTCAGCGTTCTCATCAACGCAAGCGGCGTATTAGTTCTGTACCTGTTTGACGGTTGTTGTTTTTGGATTTCGGCGCCTGTGTTCAAGGTTTTGAGCACCGCTTTGGCGGCTCAAAAGGCGCAGGCATGAATTGAATACAGTCAGTAGTTCTTGCCGGCCAGCACCGTTGCGGGCCATGGCTCCGACGCCAAGCATGTTGGCGATCAATAATGCAGCGCCTTCCTTCGGCGAAATGGCGGAATTTAAGTCGCCGCATTTTTCCGCCTGTGCCAAAGCCATTTCATCGGCGCTTCGAATTTCTTCAAGATAGCTAAGCACGCGCTCCGATACGGCTTTGTCATAGCGTCCGACTTCCGCTGCAACATCGCACATCAAGCATCCGGCGCCGCGGTCGGTCATTTCAGTAATGCAGTATTCAGAGACCTCGCGGATAGCTGCTATTGGGCCGCCTTGGGGATCACTCAAAGCTGTCAGGAACAAATTTTTGCGTTCAATAAAATAGCTTTCTAGCACGGCCAGAAACAGCTCCAGCTTGCCGCCGAAAGCATTGTAAAGTGCATAACGGTTCATGCCAGTCGCGCAAACCACATCTTCTATAGAAGTTTCATCATAGCCCTTGCGCCAAAACAATTCTTTGGCGGCGTTAACGGGAGCTATTAATGTTGGTTCGCTCAATAAAATTTCGGCATGGGATGTCATAAAACAATTCCAGAATGGTCAATCTGATTTAGAACGCCTATTCTGAATGTGCAAGCTCAAAGTTCTGCAAGGTGAAATTATCAGTATAATCAAATAGTTGTGACGTTTGTGGGATATCAAGGCGTTAGGGTAGGGCGGCTTTGACCAATGGGCAGGCGTGCATGTGGCGGTGTAGCGGACAACCTGCGGTTTAAAGAAGTAGTGCATTGTGAGGATAGTTTTGTGGTTGGCGGCGCAAACTTTACGCACGAAGATAGGCGCAACAGATTTCTGTGAGGATGATGTGTGCCGGAAAAAAGAAACCATGCAATAAATCAGTCTCGCGATGAATTACATTTTGGGTGGCGCCCTCTTTCATGATTACAGAACCTCTTATTATCATTGCGCTTTGTATCGTCCTTTATGGCGCATTCTCAGCTTGGTTTGGAAAGTCTGTGGTATCGGCGCCAATGGTTTTTGTGCTGGCCGGTTTAGTTACGGGCAGCGCCGGTCTCGGTATTTTTGAAGTTGATGTCGACAACCAGGTGCTTGAAGGATTTGGCGAATTAACGCTCGGGTTTATTCTCTTCGCTGATGCAGCGTCGACTAATAGCAGAAACCTTATTCGCGAAAACCGTATTCCCAAGCGCTTGTTGCTGATCTCCCTGCCGCTAACGATTTTATTTGGCGCCGCCATTGCGATTGGGGTGTTCCCGAATCTTCTATGGCAGGAAGCGGCCCTGATCGCCGCAATTTTAGCGCCGACCGATGCCGCGCTCGGTTATGCGGTTGTGACCAGTAGCTACGTCCCTGAACGCATAAGGCAGGGCATCTTAGTCGAATCCGGGCTCAATGACGGGCTGGCGTTGCCAGCGGTTCTGCTGTTTGCGGCGCTCGCCTATAGCACAATACCGGATGAGGCCAGGGGCGCCGGGTATTGGATTGGCTTTACCTTAAAGCAGGTTGCTGTCGGCGCTATTGTTGGCGCCGTCATTGGCGGCGCGCTCGGTAAATTTGTTCATTATGCAGATGGGAAAAAGTGGATCGCTCATTCGTTCCGCAACTTGACCAGCATTGGTGTTGCAATTCTAACGCTCCTAGGCGCTCATTTGGTTGACGGAAACGGTTTCATCGCCGCCTTTGCCGGGGGGCTTGCCTTTGGCAGCTTTTGTTCGCGCCGCGCCGGGTCGTTGACGAATTTTGTAGAAGAAGAAGGCCAGCTTTTTAGCTTGATCATATTTTTTATTTTTGGCGCTGTGTTGATGCCAGGGGCGCTTGGCCACTTCACCGCCTTTTGCGTCCTTTATGCGGTGCTTAGCCTGACTATAATTCGCATGGCGCCGGCGGCGCTTTCGCTGCTTGATCTGAAGCTAAAATTTCCATCGGTCTTATTCATCGGCTGGTTTGGGCCACGGGGCTTAGCCTCGATACTGTTTTTGATGATTGCCGTTGAGCATGAAGAAATGGGCCGTCTTACAGAGATCGAAGCTGTGGTTTATGTGACCGTCTTTTTGAGTATCATCGTGCACGGCGCCACCGCTTCGTCGTTCTCCCGGCGTTATGGTGAAACAAACGCCGCAAAAATCGATGGCGGCGAGTCGGTCACGCCGTAGCTTTCTGTACTGACGCACATGAAATCTACAAGTCGGGCGATTGTCAAAGCTTTGATATGGTCGGAATAGTAGCGTTAAATACGGGCATAGGCGCTGGTATTGGCGCGAAACTGTAAGAGATCGCCTACCCGAACAATTTCGCCTTCCGCCTCAACCGGGTCCGCGACCAAGGGCAGAATATCCATAGGCATCGGGCCGCCATCGGCTGATGTCATCAATAAAACAGACTCAGCTCCATCTTTCGTCCGTACCCAGAAGCTTGGCGGAACACCGCCACGGATGCACAGGCTGGCGCAGGCTTTGTGGGTTTTACCGCGGCCGGGACGCATCACCCCGAAAAAACATTTCGAATCCATGATCGCGCCCGCAAGCCGGGAGGTCCCTAAAGATTTTACCGGCGGGCTGACAACAGCGGCAGCCAGTTCCATTTTTGCCGGCATGAGCCAGTCGTCGAGAAATGGCGGAACCTCCAGCATTTGGCGCTGCTTGCGCTGAATAAGGACGCCGCGCGCCGTGACCTGGCTGCCGCGCTGGTCGTTTAGCTGCAGTGCAGAGGTGCATTTGCCTTGTGCGACGATCAACACCGTGCGAACGCCGCCGGGCGTGGTCTGGTCGATGATACGTATCATCGGATAGGGGTCAGTGATTAATGTTCCAGTGATCTCATGGGTTGCTCCGGTCAGCCAGGCGCCGGCGCCGGGATCGTCAAGTTCGTTGGCGATAAGCCAGGCTGCGCCGCCGGCCCCGGCAAGGCCAAGTGGCAGAGCGCCAAGAAGGAAACGGCGGTCGACTGCGGGCGCATCCGCCCAGCCGACAAACATCTCGCGTGGGTTGCTGGGCTTGGGATCGATAACGCCTTTGTAGAGACTCATGTCACGGCAGCTCCTTGTTTAGCGATAATCGCAGGTTCCGTGCGCGTGCCTGGAGGATTTGGTTTGGGATTAACAAACACCCGACCGGCCTCAATTTTGACCTTGTAGGTCGCAATTTTTTCGGTAAAGGGCGGCGGCGAGACACCATCATCGGGGCGATATTGCCACCCGTGCCACGGGCAAGTGATGCAGCCATCGATAACCCGCCCTTCGCCCAACGGACCGTTTTGATGACGGCAGGCATTGGTGACGGCTGAGATTTTGTTATCGTAGCGGAACACCGCAACCCTGTCGCCCTTCGGCAGCGGCGCAATCACCGCACGCATGTTGGGGATGTCATCCGGCGCGCCGATTTCAACCCAACCTTTAGCTTTCAGAGATTTCATGCCGTTGTCGGCGTGCCATTCACGATACCCGATATAGAGATGAAGCGCTGATATGGAGATGAATGTGACTGCCGTCAGCGCCGGATAGAGAATCGATTTTTCGGTCATCAAAGCGCCAAGAGTGATATGAAAAACTAACAATATATAAGCCGGGTAGACCAGCATATGCAGCGCTTTCCAGACCGGGGCGGAAAGATTGTTTAGCCAGAAATCATGGCTAGTCGTGGCCATTACAAAAAGAATGAGGAAGGCGGCAAAGCCCAGCACTTCAAACGGGAAGCCGGGAATGGAATCATAGAGAGGGTTGCTGGCAAACAAAGAAACCAGCGGATTGAGCGGTCCGCTGCTATGATACCAGAGCAGCGCCAATCCAAAATGCGCGGAGGCGACGGTAAATGTCATCACGCCGAGATGGCGCCGATTGTAGAGCATTGGTGAAAAGCGCGGCGACAGTCGCGCTAGCGGGCCAATCGCCAAAATGACCGTGAGCATTGTAAACGTGGCCACGCCAAGGGCGCGGATCGCCAAGACTACCGGATCGGCAGCGTGGCCAGTCGGTTGGGTTTGAAGCCCGACAACCATGAAGACGCCAATAAACAACACAATCGCAACGACCGTGTAGAGATCATATATGATTTTGTTTTTATTCCATTGTATGGCCTTGTATTGATGGCCCATCAGGGTTGCTCCGTCGTATCTGGGAGGTCACGGATCGCGGCGGGGAGGTCTGAATAAGGCGTTTGAGGGCGTTGGTTCCAAGACAAGAAGGCGCCAATAATGGCGACGGGTGCTGCAATAAGCCAGAACAGGAAATGCAAGCGTCGGTGAGGACGTTTCATGGTGTGCTCCCGTCTGTCGGGTTATCATCAGGCTGGTTAATTCTTTTCAAGGAAAGAAATCGCAAGATGATATAGGGCCATAATGCGACACAACCCAGAAACACCATCGGCCTGAAAAACGGGCTCGCGCCTTTTGCGGCGTGGTCGATGTGTGAGACGCCAAAGCCAAGAAACAAAATTGCGACAACAATTCCCGCGCCAAAATAAACACCGAGACAAACAACGATTGTTTCCGCGAGCGCCATCTTATCGCATACTGCCTGGCGGCACGCCGCCATAAGCAATACCGGTGAGCTCCGCCATTTCTTTTTTGAAGGTGGTTAGATCATCAATATTGAAGGCAGACAGCTGCCGGTGACCGCAGGCGCGGGCAAGCAATGTCATCAGCTCTGTTGCCGCCTCGAAAAATTGAGCGAGATGTCGCGCCGAGGTTTCGATTTTCAAGCGCGCACGCAGGTCATCTTTCTGGGTGGCGATGCCGACCGGGCAATTGTCAGTATGACATGCGCGCATGCCAAGACAGCCGATTGCCTGCATCGGCGCATTTGACAATGCGATCGCATCCGCGCCAAGCGCCAGGGCCTTTGCGAAATCTGCAGGCTTGCGCAAGCCGCCGGTTGCAACCAGTGAAACATTGCCGGCGCCGCATGCGTCAAGGTGTTGGCGCGCCCGGGCCAGGGCCGGAATTGTCGGGACCGAAATATTATCGCGAAAAATAATTGGCGCCGCTCCGGTGCCGCCGCCGCGCCCATCGAGAATAATGTAATCAGCCCCCGCCTCGAGCGCTGCATCTATATCCTTTTCGATGTGTTGTGCGGAAAGCTTAAACCCCACCGGGATGCCGCCGGTGCGTTCGCGCACCTCATCGACAAAGTCTTTGAATTGAGAAACGTTGCTCAGCTCCGGGAAGCGCGCTGGGGAGATTGCGTCCTCGCCCGGCTTGAGGCCGCGGACTTTTGCGATCTCGTCTTTAACCTTGCGACCGGGCAAGTGACCGCCGGTCCCTGTTTTGGCGCCTTGTCCACATTTGAAATGGAACGCGGCCGCATCGGCGATCTTATCCCAGGAAAATCCGAACCGCGCCGAGGCAAGCTCGTAGAGATAGCGGCTGTTTGCATGGCGTTCTTCATCAAGCGATCCGCCTTCACCGGAACAGATGCCGGTGCCGGCGAGCTCCGCGCCCTTGGCGAGTGCAATCTTCGCCTCGCGCGACAGAGCACCAAAGCTCATATCAGAAACGAAAAGCGGTATTGTGAGTATCAGGGGTTTGGTCGCGCTGGGACCGATTGTGACGGACGTATCCACCGGTTCGTCATCCAAAAGCGGAACCCGATGAAGCTGCGCCGTGATAAATTGAATTTCGTCCCAGCTTGGCAAGTCGCCTCGCGGCACGCCCATCGCCGCGACCACGCCGTGATGGCCGGTTTTAGATAGGCCGTCGCGTGCATACCCTTGGATCAGTCCTACAAACGGTTCTTCAGCGATCGGGTGCGTGTCAGCATAAAGCCCTTGATAGGCGTTTCTATCGAAAGGTTGCGGGTGGTCTTTTGCCCAGGTCTCGATCTCAGACTGGTCGACATAGACCGTATCCTCTTTCAAGTAGCTGGAAAATTTCTGTAATGCTTCTGAATTGTTATACTCGCTGACGCCGGAGTCTAACCGGTAGTCCCAATCATGCAGCCCGCAGATCAAATTCTCACCATCGACATGGCCGTCAGACAGCAAAGCGCCGCGATGAAGGCAGCGGCCGTATAGGATAGAGACGGCGTTGTCATAGCGAACGATGACGAGATCTATCCCGGCAACCAGCGCATAGGCTGGCTTACGATCTTCAAGGTCCGTCCATTGAGCAACCGCGACCCAGTTTTGCGCCATCTTCATCGCCTTTCATCGCCCTGCAGGCGGTCCGGTAACATTGTGATTTGCACCACACTATTGGCTCTGCTCAAAATTGCAAAACACATTTACAATTTACTCCATGGACCATTTTTCAAATGAGAACTTTATTTTCCAGGATATTCGGCAAGAGGCCAGTTTCGGGTATAGATACGAGTGTCCAACAAGATGCTGCAAAGGAGAGATTGCCGATGTGCGATGCGACGTCGAATAATATTGAGTGGAAATTTGCAGCCGCTAAAGACGAGGTGGAAGACGGGCGGGTAAGATCGGTAACGGTCGGGCGAAAGACCCTCGCGCTGGTTCATTTCGACGGTCAATATGCGGCGATGGACAATCGCTGCCCGCATCAGGGCGGCCCGCTTGGCGAGGGGTCTATTGAAAAAGGCGCCGACGGAAAATGTTGGTTGCGCTGTCCGTGGCACGGGTGGGATTTTGACCCGCTCACAGGCAAACCGCCGGGCGGACACGAGGATTCAGGCCAGGAGATGTATCCTGTCGAGCTGCGCGATGACGGTGTCTATATTGGCGTGCCGCCAGAGCCCGCGCGCAAGCGTACGTCAACGGACGTTGTTGCCGAAACTATGGTCAATTGGGGTGTGAAGCGCGTGTTTGGCATGGTCGGTCATTCCAATCTTGGTCTCGCTGACGCGTTCCGGCTCCAGGAGGAGGCTGGCAATCTTAATTATGTTGGTATTCGCCATGAGGGGGCAGCGTCTTTCGCCTGTTCCGGATATGCGAAGCTGACTGGTATGCCGGCAGTGTGTTTTTCGATTGCTGGGCCTGGTGCGACAAACCTGATGACGGGCCTGTGGGATGCGAAGGTTGATCGTGCGCCGGTCATAGCTTGCGCCGGTCAGGTGCAAGTGCAGGTGTTCTCGCCGTTTGCGTTCCAGGATATTGATCTTCACGGCGCCTTTGCGCCAGTCGGCAAATTCAACCAGCTTGTTCTGCATGCATCCAATTATGCGGAGACGACCAACCTGGCGATGAAGACTGCATTGATTGAGCGTGACGTATCGGTGTTGATCTTCCCCGATGATGCACAGACTTTGCCGGCGTCGGATATGAAGGCCGGAAGCCCGCAAGGGCGCATGAGTGACGCGCGCATGACCCCGGCTGACGATGTGGTCCGGACGGCGAGCAAGGCGATTTACGCCGCCAAGCAGCCGTTGATCATCGTTGGCTATGGCGCGCGCGAGGCGATGGCGGATGTGGTTGATTTGGCCGAGCATTTGCGATGTCCCGTGGTGACGACGTTTAAGGCGAAGGGGCAAATCCCCGATAGCCATCCTAACGCCGGCGGCGTTCTTGGTCGCTCGGGAACGCCGATTGCGTCGTGGTTTATGAATGAGTGCGATCTGATCGTCGCGATCGGCGCCTCTTTTTCACATCACACCGGGATCGAACCGTCAAAGCCTATCGTGCAAATTGATTTTGACCGCATGCATCTCGGCAAAAGCCATCCCGTCGACCATCCGGTATGGGGAGAGATTGGCCAAACGCTTCAACGGATGCGCAGTGGCAGATCGCAGCGCACCGCTGGCGTCGATCAGCTTGGCGAGATTGCGGAACGCTGGAAAATCTGGCGGCGCGAAAAACAACGCCGCCTCGGTGATGACCGTGGCAAAGGCGTTAATGCCGCCTCGCTGTTTGCGGCGATGACAAAAGTGGTCCCGCCTGACGCCATCATGCCGGTCGATGTCGGCAATAACACCTATTCCTTTGGTCGCTATTTTGAGCCCTGTGGTCAGCGTATATTGATGTCGGGATATTTGGGCTCCATCGGTTTTGGATTTCCAGCGGCCATGGGCGCCTGGGCTGCGACGCAAGATTTTGACGAATATCGTGGGCGCAAGGTGGTTTCAATTTCTGGTGATGGCGGTTTTGGTCAGTATGCGATGGAATTCACAACGGCTGTTCACTATAACATGAATATAACGCATGTACTTATGAATAATTGCGAACTTGGTAAAATTTCAAAAGAACAGCGCAGCGGCGAGTGGCCAGTATGGCAGACGTCGCTTACAAATCCGAACTTCGCCGAGTTTGCGCAAAGCTGTGGCGGACTTGGATTGCGTGTCACGTCGCGCGATGAATTGGAAGGCGCCCTGCGTCAGGCAATCGCCCATGATGGGCCGGCGCTGGTGGAAGTGCTCACCGACGCTGAGTTGGTGTAGGGGCGGAAATTAGAAGCTTACACGCGTTGAGAATGAATATCGGCGACCAATAAAATCGTAGAAATTTGCGGGCCTATTGTTAGAGAAAGTGAAAATCGCAAGTGGCGGATCTTTGTCGAGCACATTTTCGACGCCAAACTGGACGTAGATACTGTTATTCAACTCTACCCGAAGGCTAGTATCGAGATAGGAAAAAGCGGGGATTTCTGTCTCCGAAATAAAGGCGTTGGTTGCCAACACTTTGCCGCGGCGGTTGTACAGAAATGCAAGACTGATAGGCCCCCGGTCAATTCCTGCAGAAGCTAGGCTTTGATGGCGTGGAAAGTTCAGCTGTCCGTCTAGTCGTTCAGTATCGCCTTGTTGACTGATGGATATTACACGATCGGTATAGGTGTGAAGAAGGTTAACCCAGAACCGGTCAAACAAAGCACTTGATTCCGTTTTCAGGGCATAGTGGGCTTCAATATCCAGCCCTTGCCAATTCATCGCGTTGACATTTTCAGCAGTCAGTTCGAGAGCTGTAATCTGTCGTGTGGCCGGGTCACGGCTAATCCGGGGGTTGCCAGTAAGCGGATTAATCCCGCAACTCTCAGCGGAGAAGCCAACACTGGAAAAACAGTCAAATATAGCCCCCCCACCTGAAAAAAGAATTTGATTTGAAATTTTATATGAAAGCCAGGTTGCCGTAATATCCATCTGCCCCGGTATGCGGGCAGTGAATTCTGTCGGCCTGACCGTAGCGCTCGCTCCGAAAAATTTCAGCTCTTCCGGCGCTAAATTCGGGTTGCCAAAATTTGTGAGCGTCGCAAGCGAGTTGCTTTGTATGAAGCCGCTGTCTACGCCAAGGGGTGTGTCACTCATGCAATTTTCAACAACTATTGGTGAGGCGGACCCAAGGTCATTGC
The DNA here is from genome assembly GCA_021776375.1 of Hyphococcus sp. Lineage (GTDB taxonomy): Bacteria > Pseudomonadota > Alphaproteobacteria > Caulobacterales > Parvularculaceae > Hyphococcus. The sequence goes on from JAJFGA010000017.1 coordinate 25,365, forward strand.
CACAAGGATCGAATATCGGAAATCCGGAGCTTAAGGATACGGCGAACAGCTCGACGATACTCGGCGCACGATGACCAAGGTGTCGAAACGCTGAGAACTCCATCATATCGTTCGGTCGCCAGGTTACTTTGGCTTCAAAATTGGTAAAGTTATCATATACGGATGACATAGAGAGTCTTAAATCGGTAGCTATCTCTAACGCACCAATCCAACTGGAAGAGTCTAGTAAGGGAATGCCTACATTACCGTAGAAGTCATTTTCAAATATTGTGCCTCTGGCGGGGAGAGTATTGCCTGTGCCGAGTAGTATGATATCGGGCCGAGATCGTGCGGTGGTTTTCATCAATGAATACTTCAAATCAGCGCCGATTTGAAAAGTGATGTCATTTGTAAAAATGCCGGACAGTGCATTACCGGCTGAAATTGAGACTTCATGTCTTTCAAGGATATATTCCGAATTAATGGGCGGCGTTCGTATGAATTGTTGCGCTTGGCTTGATATCTCGGAGGGTGTAAAGAAATCTATTGGCGCACAGCCTGGCGACGCCTCGCAAGTGTCTGGTTGAAGTGCAATGGCAAGCTTGCCTCCGTCCACCCTGTTGTGGATTGTCCAATCAGCTTGAGTTCTGCCAAGGCGATATGAAATAGCATATCGTTCCTTTTCGTCTCTAGAAAGCTCTGCACCAATGACGAGGTCAAGATAGTATCTGTCAATCTTGTCACGCCGCGGGCCAAGTTCCACATATCGGCGATCAAGAACAACAGATTGCACAGGGCCGCCAAAACTGCCCTGCACTAGGTCAAGCACCGACTGGGGGAGTGTAGGGCTCGTAATCGGAATTGCGGCTGCGCTTCCGGTAACCAGATTGGGCCCTCGCCCACGTCCGACTGGGGTAGGGGCGAGCTGTAGCTCTGTTGCATTTAGGCCAGCTTCGATCTCTGCGTAAAGGCGCAGCGACGGTGATGGGTTTGCCGAGCCGGACATATAACCCATGAATCGGTTAAGTTCTGGAAGAAGTGTGGTTTCGTTAACTGTCATAAAAAATTGGTCTGGTGCGCCAGTAAACAGCGAAACCGTTCCGTCCGGATTTGGAATAAATGATGCCCCCCCAGGAAAAGATGCAAACGATCCGTCTTCCAAGACGACACCCTGGATTCGTCCTTTTTCAGTGAGACCGCTTAGGCCGAAACCCTCACCCGTAAACGGTCTATCCGCATCGAGAAGCCTGCCGCTTTGCGCAAGGTATATGCCGGCAGTGATGTTGGCGGTATTATTTAAGAGGTCCCTTCCGCCGACAAAGTGCAGTGACAATTGTTCCCGATCGCCAAATTCGGATATTCCGTAATGCGCTCCAGCTTCTGCGCCATTAAGGTTTGAGCGCAGAACAAAATTTACCGCCCCGACTGCTGCGCCATTGCCATAACGTGCGCTAGCAGGCGTTGTTTGTATTTCCACACGCTCGAGAAATGGTGTTGCGAAGCGATTGAGGTCAACGCCAAAAGCAGAATCTGGCTCGCTAAATGTTGGCGTGGCGGGGCGCCCATTGACGAGCACCATACCGCGGTTGGACCCCAGTCCGCGCAGATCTAAGAAGCTGACGCCAGCTATCGCACCAAAGAGAACGGTATTTGTTGGCGTTACGGAAGCCAGTGTCTGAGGTAAATCAAAGATCGCACGATCAGGTGTTGCGGCATTGAAGTAAGCTAAATACCGCTCATCCAGTTCGAATATTTTTCCTGAAACGACGGGAGAAGTTTTTACTCCGGATGATGATGTGACAATAATTACGTCATTAAATGGTCTGCTTTCCTCAGGCTGAGAGTTTATCTTAGATTCATCCGTTTTCGAGGTGACGGTGATAACGAAAGTATTCTTGGAAATTTTTTTTAGCTGCAGGTCCTCTTCGGCAAGGTGGTCTGCAAACGTTCTAGCTAACTCGGCTGAACCCTTGATTGGTTTGACTGTTTTTCCTGCCACTACTCTGCTGTCAAATATGAATGACCAGCCGAACTGACGATGAATTTCTCCAAGTATTGTTTCTATGGGGAATTTGCCATCAGCATTTTCTTGCTCTGGATAGGTGCGCGCAATGTCAATTTGGGAGATCTGTATACGATTTTCTGCTTGGGCGATGTTGAGAGAAACTGCTATCGCAGCCGCTGCGGAAGAAAATAAGGTGATACGGAGACTACGCATTCACCCATCCTTTTTGGACAGAATAAACGCGCCATTTTCAAACTGGTTATTGAGATCGAAAATTAGCGTGATGGCATCAATTGCCGCTGTTTGATCTGTTGCGTCAAATTCGCCTGTTACAGGAAGCATTGAAAGCGAAGCATCTTGCAGAATTATTTTTTTGTTAAAATAACGGTTAAGCTCTTCAACGACTTCATGAAGAGGGGCTTGTGTGAAGCGCAGCTTTCCAGTTGTCCATGCAAGTGTATCAATTGGATCAAATGGAGTGATAGCGCCGGCATCGCCATTGCCATTAATATGTATGCTATCACCCCCGCTAAGCGTTAGCGCCTGGTCTGATATGGGTTTGACCTGGACCGTTCCGGAAACAACAAATATCTCCGTATCCTTTTTTGATGACAGAACATTAAAAGTTGTCCCGGTTACAGTGATTTCAACTACCGGCAATTCAACAATGAATGGCTTGTCTTTGTTGCGTTCGACATTAAATATCGCTTCGCCTTCGTCGAAGCTGATAACTCGTTCGGAACGAGTATACTCAACCACCAGGGCGGTGTCGGTGTTCATGTTAATGATGCTGCCGTCGTCAAGGTTGACGGAACGGGTTTCGCCAACAGCTGTCGCATAAGTTAGTGCTTCTGGCCGTGACGAATAATTGAAGAATATTGTTGCCGACAGAGTAAGGAATGCAAATGCAATAGAGGCGGCGAGCGCAGGTACTCTCCATGCGGTTGAATTTTGCACTTCATCATATAGTTCGTTTTCAAATTTTTCAGATAATATTGTCTGCGCCGAGGCGTCTGTTGCGGACAACGTGCCTTCTAAACGCTCAAATGCGGCGAAATTGGCTTCGGCTGCCTCCAGCCAACGAGCAAGCGCAGCACGTTCATCGACTGTCATCGCCCCAGACATCAACTTTGCATGCCAAATAGCGGCCTCTTCCACCGAGCGTGAGGCAAACCCGTATGAAATATTATTGCTCATCGGTGACCACTTTTTGTTTTTGCCGGCAGCCAGCTTGCTGAGCGACTATTTTGGGTTTTGGCGGCGTGTGGTCCAAGGATGCGCGCAGAAGTTTCAGTGCGGCGATGATATATTTCTCAACGCTGCTTTCCGACACATTCATATCGCAAGCTATCTCACGGTAGTTTTTGTTTTCAAACCGGCTCAAAATAAATGCATGACGAATGCGGTCGGGTAGTTTTTGGATGGCGGCGATGCTGGTTTTTAGGTCCTGCCTTGCAACAGTGATTTGCTCGGGAGAGGGGTCGTTGGACGCCAGGTCTTCAATCTTATTGTGGCCGTCATTTTCATCTGTATGCGATGTAATGTGCTCAATAAAGCGCATGCGCCGCCTGGCGCGAAATTCATTTGCGGCGAGGTTCGATGCCGTTTTGAATATCAACGCCTGCGGATTATCAATTTCATTGTGTTCGGCATAGCGCCATATGCGTAAGTAGGCGCTTTGGGCAATATCTCGCGCCGCCTCCCGGTCACCGAATTTTTTTGTTAACCACTGTACCAACATGCGGTCGTGCTTGCGAATAGCGCGATCGACCAGCTTATGGCGGGCAAGATCTGAGAGCTTGCGAGAATTATCGTCCAGCGCCATCGGTACTCCAAATATCCCGCTGGGCGCAGCAATTGTGCCTGACGAGACGTACTCTTAATCTTTTTGTTCCAGGAAATTTTGAGGGGTCTTCAATTCCTGGTGTCAAAAGAATCGGGACGTCGATGGCGCGTCTATCGATTGTCCCTCCTGGTTGGTCGGGGCGCGTCCCTCGCGCTCCGACCACTTATCATAGGGTAGCGTATTTTTTTTGCGCCCGCAACGGTCGTGTTTAAGGGTGTTGCATCTAGGGCACAGCCGGGTGGTAACCATATTCTAAATGGACATAAGATGAAGGCGGAATGCCCGTTGCTTCAGCGTTTTTGAAGCCAGATTTGAGGGCAGGACGGCGATGGGTGTTGGTGTTCCGTGAGGTGATGGCCCAGAGCTATGCGCCGCCTTCGCTGATGCCGCTTAAAACTTCCTCACGCAGAATGATTATCCTATCATCGCGGCGTTCGACGATTTTTTCAGCTTCCCAGGCGCGTAATTGGCGGTTGACGCTTTCTCGTAAGAGGCCCGCATGAGCGCCTAATGTCGATTGCGAAAGTGGCAGGTCGATAATAACGCCGCTATCCGTTTGTACGCCATTAGATCGCGCGAGGCGCAATAGCGTTCGGGCGAGCCGTGGCGCGGCGGCAAGCAGCGCTGCGTCCTCAACCATTTCCGAGGTCGCGCGAAGGCGCTTACAGAGGATATCGATAATCTTAAGCGCCGTTGGCGGATTATTTTCCAGAACGGCCATGAAAGCCTTGCGTGTCAACTCCAGAACCCGCGATGCCTCTATGGCTTGCGCCGATGCTGTGCGCGCGCCGCCATCCAGCACTGTGAGCTCGCCGATTACATCGCCGGGCCCCATAAACGCCAGCACGCATTCTTTTCCGTTCGCCGCAAGCGAGGTTATTTTGATCTGTCCAGAAAGCACCATCAACATGCTGCCGCCCGGGTCGCCTTCATGAAAAATAGACGCACGACTTTTGTATATTTTGGGTTTGGCGGCGCGCAATAGGTTATCAAACGTGGCGTCGTCCAGCTCACGAAATAGCGGGTTCTTTTTCAGCTCCCATTTGAGGCTATCGTTGAGACCGCTCATATGGGTTTCTTATTCTATTGCTGCGGACAAAGGCAATGGCGCTGGCAAGCTTGACCTCAAACAGCAACAAGGCCCGGAGAATTTCTCTCCAGGCCTTGTCTCGCAGTGATGTTGGCGCCCTAGTCTCCTTCAGGCGCCGCGCCTTGGCCACTTGTGGCGGCTTCAAGTTCGGCTGCGGAGCCATAATCCCGCGCTGAGCCGCCTTGAGGAGTGATCACCAGCGTCGGCGGGGCGACCTGGATCATCCTCCCGCCATTGTTTGACCTGGGGACAGCCAGCACGGGCGTTTCGGTGCGCGTTTGTGTCGGAGCGCCATAAGTGGGTTGAGGCGCCTCACTGCGTATTGCCGCTGCCGGATATTTTGTTCCGCAGGTCCGGCACTCTTCTTGGCGGACCTCATCAGTGGAGAGGGCGCCACGCGTGGTTACTTGTTCGCGAGAAACGCCGACGCCAAATGAGCCTGGGAACCAGAGTTTGTCCTTATAGATTGGACCGCTGACACGCGTCTCAAACGTGCTGTTGTTTGCAGGCCTATCCGTTGCCGGTTGGGGTTGCTGTTCTGTTTGCGCCCGACCGTTTGATGACGTGCGCGTATCCGAGCTTTCTACAGGAACGTAAGAAGAAGTTTTAGGCTCCTTCGCAACCTCGATGGGGGCTGGTAGAGCAGTCTCGCCCTGCGTTTTGTAGTTATAACCGCCAGTCGAAGATGGACCATCGTCCTGGTCGAGCCGCGGCTCACGCTCAACACGGTCGACGGCGTCGCGCACAGCATCTTCAGCTTCACTGCCGTCAAAGCCGTACTGACCCTTGAGCCGGCGATTCCGAGCAATCTTGTCGAAATCAGGATAGCCATGGACCGGAGGATATCCATCCCCATACGGTCCATAGCCGCCACTGTTAGACCCGCCGTTAAACGTCGGCGCATTAGAACGTGCATTTTCAAGTGCGTCGTCAAGCGAGCCGGCATTGGCGTTTTGGCCCTCACCGGTGCTCCCCGGGAGCGACATTGACGATTTTTTCGGCTCGTCGCATTTGCTGACTTTCATATCTTTCAGCGCCCAATAGACCTTGTGAGCGACATCTTGCTGGTTGCTCCAATATTCGTTTTGCGCGCGGGCATCGAGCAGGGCTTCATATTCCGGCCCGCGCGGATTGGACGTTGTATTGTCGACGAACAGTTTTTGACCAAGCGCGACCATACGTTTGCCCCATTCGCTGCGATTGTGCGCGGCGACTTCCCGGGCCTTTGCGGCTCTGGCGATCAGCGCTTGCAGCTCTTCCCAGGTGCAGACTTTTTCGGGAACGTCTGGCAGATCGTAAGGCTTCAGATCCGGCACGGGAATGTCGTTCGACAATTGGCCAAAGCCAGGGATGAGACGACCGATTTCAGTCGCGCCGCCAGCGCCTGAGCAATCTTCAACCGTGATAGCTTTGGCTTTGGCTAAGATGGCCTCGGTCTGGGCTTTTATTTTAGCCCATTTAGCGGTCTCAAGGCGGGCTTCATTGCGAGCACCTTCCATTTTGGTGATCGTCGCCGCTGCAACGCCGTCCTTATGATAGAGAAGGTCGAGATTGCTGGCGATTTGGCCCAGCCGATTGGTCCACTGCGATAAATTATATGCTGCTTTGGAAACCTCTGTGCTGGCCGCCATGACGAAGTTGTTTTTGACTTCCTGGAAGCATGTTTTGGTGATGTTGACCTTGATCAGCTCCACCTCTTTCAGTGAGACATTGCCGATATCTTTATAAACGTCAGGAAACGCCGTTGCACCCAGAGTACTTCCTTGCCACGCAGCGCCCAGGCAATCAACGACTGGTATGCTATCGGCTTGAGCGTGTAGAGCATCGAGCGTATCGACAACGCCTCTCCATTTGCGCATGGCGGCGCGGGCTTTTTCAATATTCGCATCGAGTTTTTTCAAGGCGGCGTCATAAGCACGCATTTGCGCGGTTTGATTGTCCATCGTCTCGCGGTCGCCAGATTTCGCCGCAGCATCAGCGGCTTGATAGGCAGCCTTTTTTTGCTGCGCGATACTGCTTTTTTGTGCTCTGAGACTCTCAGAGAGTAAGCGTGCTGTTACTGCATTTTTGCGTGCGACACCGCGCAGTCCAGAAAGCATGCTTTTTAAGGCGCGCCGTTCATCCTCGTAACAAAATTGGCTAGGCAATGTCGGAATTTTAACATCGGTATATTCCGCGGTCATGACTATTTCGGTGAGTGGATTGATGACCACGAAAGTTTTTTTAGGCGGCTGGCCCGATGTTCCGCTTTGCCCGCATGAGCGCGTCGGCGCGGCGCTCAATTTATTGGCTTTCTTTCCCCGGGCGAGGTTGATATCGCGCCTGAGGATATTGAACGGTCTAAAGAAAGAACCATCGACAATAGTTCCAGTACCGCCTGGAATCTCCTGATCAAGCGCCGTGCGTGCTGCCTGATTACGCGTGATTGTCGCGGTCAAAATACGCCGGATGTTGGAAACGCCGCGCATTTCCTGGGCCGCTCTGTCAGAAAGACTTTTTAGAGCGGCCTCATCGGCTCTTTTGTCCTGGCGGTGGATAGACTTGCAATAAGAGCCTTTGATTTTGAATGTCTCAATTTGCGATTTGATCTGCGTCAGCGCGACTTCGTGCTGGCGCAGCTGTGCTAACCTGGCTTTCGCGCGGCTGGATGCTCCGTCTGCAAAAGCCGGCGCAGTGCTGGCCGCAAGGACCAGCACTGATAATACTGCGGTTGTAAATTTTTTACTAAACGGTTTCATGGCAAAACCTCCGTATCGAGAATGTGTTGATGAGCGTTTGATTGTTTCGGTGTGCTGGGCGGCGATATTCATGGCGAATGTTCCTTTGTTAAAAAAAGCAACCGCCCGGAGCCCACAGCTCCGGGCGGCCCGGGGCTATTACTCAGCCCCGTACGCTCCCCCAAGCTGGGCGATTTGCGTATTGGAGTATGTGAGGACGTCGCCGGCTTCCGGCGCGGTCATGGCGCTGAATGTAGCGCGGGCGTATTGTTCGGCGACGCTTGCGATGACCGCGTTGCCGATCTCCGCTTTTTCGATACCGAGGACGGCGCCGGTGATCGGATCGTTGATTTGCTCGACGATGCGATAAATTTTCAACGTGTCGCCGGGTTGCAATCCGGCATCGGCGCCGACATTGACGTACAACGTATCGGCGCGGACCTGCGCTACATGGGCCGACCATGAGCGGTTTTGCAGACCGCGCGAGATGCGCTCGGAGGCCTCAGCGATGGCTTCGCGTGCGGCCTTGCCGAGCGGTGTGTTTTTGAATGTGTTGGCGCCGACATTGTATCCGCTTTTTGCAGCCGAGATGGCGATCGATTTGCTTTTGATTTTACGTTTAACTGAAAAGCTATCGACGACTTCGCCGGTGGTGGAATCAATCACTTGAAAGTCAATTGAGATACGGCCGGTGCGTGATTGTGGGCTGATGCCGCCAAGAACGCCGCCGACCGTGCCGCCGAGAGAAATCCCGCCGCCTTTTTCCGAGAGGGTAAAATCGGTAACCGAACCGCGCACCAGATATTGGGCGCCGAGCAACTGGCCGGGCGTTGCGGTGCGCGCGGCGGTGAGGCCGCTGGAGGAGAGCTGCTGCTCATAAAGCGCGGCGTCGAGATGGCTGCGGTTGGCGAGGCGGAACTGGTTGGTCCCTGAAAGTTCAGTTTCTAACATCGCCGCCAGGCCACCGCCGGCTTCCCATTCGCCATATTGGTAAAGGAATGAGCCGCTGGCGCTGAAATCGATCACGGCGATTGATTTTTTCGGGCCAAGGCGGACTTGCGAGTAAGCGGTCTCAACGGTTTCGCCGTCTGGGGCTTGTTTGGCGGCGGCCGGTGCGGCCATCATACCGGCCATCACTATGGCGATTGCCGCGCAAGAGGCGGATTTGAAAAAGTTCGGTTTATTCAATGTTTTAGCGGGCATTTCTTCTCTCCGTTTGGTTGGCGCCGGACTGGCGGCGTGAATTACCGGGAGAAGGTATGGGCGGGCTCCGATTTTGCCTGTGAGCCCGCGCACAGGGTTAACTGGTTTATGGAATTTAACCGTGATTTCAGGCCCTGGCGGCGACGTGACGGGCCTTGGCGATGGGGGTATAGTTAAAAATGAAGCGAAAACGCCGGCCTCCGAGCCGGTGTGGAATTGGGCCACATGACCAGATTTCGGATGATGATCGCCGTCGCTACGATGGCCGCGATCTCCGGCGGTGCGGGCGCGGAAGACCGCCCGCTTGCGCTGGTTGAACATGTCGATGCGCCGGGCGTCGCGGTGCAACCATTCGATTATGTCTACGCCAACGACAAGATAGATCTGCGCCCCAGCGGCGAATTACGCCTTGCCTTTTTTGACAGATGCCTTGTCGAGACCTTCACCGGCGGCGTTATCAGGCTGAAAAATGATAATGTAAAAATCTCCAAGGGCGGTGCGTCAGTGCAACAGGCGAGGGCATGCCAAACTGCGGCGTTGTCGGTGTCCTCTGACGCAAAAGAGGCGGGTGTTTCGGTCAAACGCGTTTCACCTTTTTCCAGTGAAGACTGGCAAGAAATTTCCGTTGCGGTGATGACGCCGCGCTTTATCTGGCCGCGCGATAAAAAAGACGAGGCCGGCGCTTCCGTCAGCGTCTACCTTCTGGAGGCCGACCCGGCGCAGCTTGTCTGGCAAGGTGATGTTGACGGCAATTATCTAATGTACCCTGAAGATGCGCCTGGGCTGATCCCCGGCCTGCCTTATCGGGTGACCGTTTCTTTTGGCCCAAAACACCAGATTTCAGCGGTGTTCTCGATTGATCCGCAACTTGAACTGCCTGATGGTTTGCTGACGACAGCGGTGCCCCTTGGACTTTAATAAACCTGACGACAGCACGTTCAGCCAACGTGCGCAACGATATCGTATTCCTGCGGCAGCCGGGCTTTGTTTTGCAATCGCACTCTTGGCCGCGCTGCCGCAGGCGGATTATTTCGTGCGGCTCGGCGGTGATTTTCTAACCCCGCTTGCAGCAAGGTTTTATCAGCAGCAAGATGAATTGGATAATGCGCCTGTCGCGCTGGTGGTGATAGATGAAATCACACACCAAACTCCGCCTTTTTCCGAAACCCCGGAAGTCGCCTGGACGCCTTTTCTCGGCGAGGTGATGGCCGCGATTGCCGCCGCCGATCCTGCGGTGATCGGCCTTGATATGATCTTTCCAAAGTCGATTGCCGGCCGCAACATTGCACCCGGCTATGACCGCTCGTTTCTGCAGGCGATGGCGAAAATCAGTGCGCAGGACAAGCTCGTGCTTGCCGAGGTGCGGCTCTCCGATACGCCGATCCGGCCCTATACAGGTCAAGAAATTGCGGTTGGCGGGCCGGATAATATTCGCCCGGTTCATTTAACGCCCGACCGCGACAATGTCGTGCGCCGCCACCCTGCGTTTCTGCCGCTGGAAAATGGCGACCAGGTTTCGTCGTTTGCCGCTGAGCTAAGCGCACGCAGCGGCGCGGCGCCGGGCGGTGATATCTTGATTGACTACATCACTCCGGCGGAACAGTTTCCGACTTACCGGTTTTCTGACCTTTATGCTTGCTATGAGCAGGGCGATAATACTGTTTTTGAGGGATTTCGCGACAAGGTCGTGGTGATCGGCACGGCGCTTGATATTGAAGACCGTCATATTGGCGGCAATCGTCTGCAACGCGATAAGGCGCCGAAAATTTTAGATGTCGCCTGCGGGCGCGATCCTGTCCAGGCCACGCCCGCGATCTATCGCGCCTCAATGCCTGGGGTCTTAGTTGAGGCGCGTGCAGTCTATACCTTTTTGAAGGCGACGGCGCCACAAATGCCACCCGGGTGGGTTGTCTTTCTCAGTACACTGATTTATATGGCCTTATTAAGTTACACCTATTTCCACCTCAGCCCGGTGGCGGGGGTCGCAGTTCTTGGCGCGACAGCAGCAGCGTTGTGGGCATTGAGCGCCGCCCTGCTGGCGCGCGGCGTGCTGGCGCCAATCATGCCGTGGATTATCGGGGGCGCCCTTTTATATGTCACCCTCTACAGCTACCGCGTCATTCTGGAAGACCAGTCCAAACGCTGGGTCATGCATGCTTTCGAGCATTATCTGAACCCAGCGCTGGTAAATCAGTTGGCGGAGGACCCCGAAGCACTTAGGCTTGGCGGCGAGCGCCGGCGTGTAGCGGTCTTGTTTGCCGATGTTGCGGGGTTTACGACCACAGCTGAGAAAATGTCCGACCGGCCGGAAGCGCTGGTTGCGCATCTCAATAGTTTTTTTCAGATCATGGCGGATAATATCGAAGCGCATGATGGCTATATTGATAAATTTATTGGTGATGCTGTGATGGGTGTGTGGGGCGCGCCGGCCTCGGTTGAGGAACCGGAACGTCATGCACTGAGCGCGGCGCTCGCCTGTGTCGAGGCAGTTGATGCTTACAATGTCGGCGTCAGTGATGGTTTGGCGATAAAGATGCGCATCGGTATCAGCGCAGGCGTGGTTATCGCCGGCAATCTCGGGTCTAAAGATCGCTTCAACTACACCGTGATCGGCGATGCAGTGAACCGCGCCGCCAGACTTGAGCAGAAAAACAAGCAATTGAAGACGCAAATTTTGATCGATGCATCCATCGCCGATCACTTGCCAGGCGAGATCAGTGTACGGTTTGTCGAAGAAACGCAATTGCAAGGCCAGGCGCAAATGACAAAAATCTATACGCCAGAGGAAAGCAAATGAGTGCAAATACTACGCTGTGTGGGCGGATTTGCGCTTTTTTTCGAGATTGGGCATTGTCGGTGATGATGGCGGGGAGGAATTGTGATGCAGCTGAATAAAACGAAAATTTCACGCCGCACCCTGACAACAGGGCTTGTTGGATTATCGCTTGGGGCAAGCATTGCACCTGCGCAGGCCCAGTTTCGTCTCGACCTTGGTAAGATCAAAGACATCGGCCGTATGCTGAAGAGCATCAATCTCGACGAAGATGACGAGATTGAAATGGGCAATTCACTGTTTGGCGCGCTTATACAAACCATGGGTGGAATTTACCGAAACGCCGATGCCCAATCGGCGGTGACATCGATCGCCCGCAGGTTGTTTGAGACAAGCGCGCGAAAATCCTTTGGTTGGGAAGCCGTGATTGTTGACAATAATGAGGTCAATGCATGGGCGCTGCCCGGCGGAAAACTTGGCGTCAACAAAGGTGTGCTGCGCTATGTCGACAGCGAGGATGAGCTGGCGGCGGTGATCGCCCATGAGATGGGCCATGTGGAGTTTAGTCACGCGGTAAAAGAAATGCGCAAGAAAGCGTTTTATTCCGGGCTGTCGACCGCAGCGCAGACGGCAGCGGTTGCGGCGGTCGATGAAGACGCCCGCAGGGGGGCGAGCGCTGGTATGAAGGCTATTGCTATCCCGATGATGCGGCTTGTGACGGCCGGTTATTCCAGAGACTTAGAGGCCGAAGCCGACATGCATATTGTCGATGTTTTTTCCAAGACCGGCTACAATGTCATGCGCGGCTCCGGGTTTTATCAAACCCTACTTGATATCGTACCACGCAAAGCCAAAGGTACGACGTCTTTATTTGCCGGCCACCCGCAAACCACAAGGCGTCTGGCGGCGTTGCAGGAGGTGGGTGCGGGCGCGCCGCAACCGGACAAGCTTTTTAACCCCGACTATTACGCTTTGAAGGAATCCTTCCCGACGAGGAAAATATACAAACGAACGGCGGGATAACGCCGTTCGCTTGACTTGTGCTTGGTCCGTGGTGAGGGATTGGTTTTACGGATTAAGCACTACCTCGATTTTTTTCTCCTCGCCTGAATTCAACGACATGTTGACGCGGGTAATCTCGCCGCCATAGCGCACAGCGAGGATATAATCGTCAGAGGAGAGGATGAAGATCGGCTCGGCCGTACCGGAGTATGTGATTTCGGTCTCGGTTCCTTCAAGATCGCCGGTCGGCTGGTAAACCCACCAGAAAACGCCGTTGGTAAGGGCGGGGCCGCCTTTGGTCTGGGTCGCGCTGAGTTTAACGCGGCCAGACACTTGGACAACCATAGTATCAGTAACGCCGCCGGGGGTGACGGTCACCGGTGTATCCTTGAACGAGACGCCGTGGCGCGAGCGCAGGATGTATTCGCCCGCCGGCAGCCGGAAGATTTCTTTGGCGCTGCCGGAATAAGTCACTTCCTTGCGGTTGCCGTCAAAATCCACTTCTGGTTCCAATATCCAATAGAACATATCTTTTTCAAGCGCCGCACCGCCGGTGTTCATCGTTGTCTGCACCCTGAGGTAACCGGCGTTCATGTCGAAGGTAAGATCGGTCAGCTCGCCGGCTTTAACGGTGATGGTCTCTTCCGCAAAGGCGGTGCCGTGGCGCGCGCGCACTAGATAATCGCCGGCGGGCAGCCGGAAAATTTCTGTCGCCGAGCCTGAATACGTCACTTCCTTGCGGTTGCCTTCAAGGTCGGTCTTGGTTTCATAGATCCAGTAAAACATCGTATCTTTGAGGATGTCGCCGCCAACAGTAAGCGCCGCGTTAACGCGGAAATGACCTGCATTCAAATTGACGACTAGGTCGGTGAGCTTGCCTGGCTTGACCATGACTTCGGTGGTGGTGAAGGCAACGCCGCCATAGCGGGCGACGATCTGATAATCACGCGCTGGCAATTCAAAAATTTCCGTTGCAGAGCCCGAATAGGTGACTTCCTTGCGGTTGCCTTCAAGATCCTGCTCGGTCTCGTTGACCCACCAGAACATGTGGTCCTCAACGATATCGCAAGTCTCGCAGAGCTTGGCGCGCACCCGCACGCCTTGCGGACCCTGGTTCACAATTTCGGGGTCTGCTTGCGCAACAATCTGCACGGTTTCGCTAAGCGCGGTGGTCAGCTCGCTGGCGTTGCCGGCGCTGATGAAGCGCCCGCCGGTGTTTTCCGCAAGGCAAGACAGTCCGGCTTTTTCTTCTTCGGTAATATCAAAGCCAACAACATGAGTTGTGAAATCAACGCCGGCCGCTTCCAGCTCGCTCGCCAACGCACAAGGATCGGCGTTGCAGGTCTCTAATCCGTCGCTTACCAAAATGACGGTGGCTTTTTCTTCCGTGTACTTTAGGGCTTCAGCGGCCTTGCGCACGGATGCAGAAATTGGGGTTTTGCCCTTCGGGTTAATCGCGTTGACTTTTGACATGACCGCTGATCGGTCTACGGGGCCGACATCGATTAATGTTTCAATATCGCTGCAGGCGCCTTTTTCGCGATGGCCGTAGGCCATCACGCCAAGCTGAAGGTTGGGGCTCCATCCATCCAGCAGGTCACCGATCACATCGCGGGCGATTTCGATTTTTGCAACGCCGTCAATCTGTCCCCACATGCTGCCGGAACCGTCGAGAACCATCATCACCGATTGCGGTTCGGTTGTATCTGTTGGCGGCGCCTCTTGTGCGCTTGTCGCACCGAGGGCGGCGGCGAATGCGGCGCTGGCCGCGAGGATTGTCTTGCGGATAAAGGTATTCTCGTGTCGCATGGTGTTCACCTTGTTGAATGAAGTTAGCTGAAAATCTAAACTCAAACGCGAACTATCATGGCGATGCCAGTGCGCCCTGTGCGCCGGATCACATGCCGGAGCGGCGCGGAAAATAAAGCGCTACTAAAATTTCAAATTGCGGTTCTCCCCAGACCCTTGCGTCGCGTCGCCGGGCGGTCGCTTCGACGCTACTTATATCGCGACTGCAGCGCCATCGCCACAGATCTAGCGTCAGTGCGCGTCGCTTAGGCGATATAATACCAGTAAGCTATTGAATTATAAGATATTTACATCGCGTCAGCCCAAACCAACAGGACCTGTGCGCGAGATCACACTTGGATTTCGCCCGCCCGCCTAGGGTCGTTTCAACAGCAAAAACGACCTCAGGAGAGACAAATGTTGGAATTTATTTTGATCGCTTTCATCGCAACCACAATGAGCCTCGGCGCTTCAAGCTTCTTCGTACCGGCGATTGCAGCGCGCGGCAGACGCTGAGCACTAGTGGTTTCAGGCGAAGGTTCCATACTCTGAACGAACGCCGCCAGGATACGGATATTAATACGAGAGGACGGGTTTCGAATTGGCAAAGCCTGATGATTGCGCCAGACTCAGCTGACTTATATCAGCAATGGCAAATGATTCTTTATGACAAATGCGGTGACGGCTCCCGGCGGCGACATCCGTGGGCAGATAGAAACCGGTCCAATGACCACGTTCCAGCTCGTGGCGCTTGGCATATGCTGGACCATCAACATGCTGGACGGATTTGATGTTCTGGCGGTTGCGTTTACTGCGCCGGAAGTCTCGCGCGAGTGGGGGTTAAAACCCACTGAGCTTGGCATTGTTTTTAGCGCCGGCCTTTTTGGCATGATGGCGGGCGCATTGATGCTGGCGCCAATCGGCGATTATTTTGGACGCCGTCTGACCATTCTTGGCGGGCTGGTCACCATCACCGGCGGCATGATCGCGACCGCCTATGTCGATAATGTGTCCGAGATGGTGTTGATGCGCCTCATTACCGGCCTTGGCATCGGCACAATACTCGCCAGCCTGACAACCATGGCGGCGGAGTATTCATCGAATCAGCGGCGCAACCTCGCCATCAGCTTTATGCATGCCGGCTATCCGGTTGGCGCGATTATCGGCGGGCTGATCTCTGTTTATTTAATTCACGCCTATGGCTGGCGGTCGGTTTTTATATTTGGCGGCGCGGCGTCGGCCATCATGATCCCGCTGGTTTATTTCCTGCTGCCGGAATCGGTCAATTATCTGCTCGACAAGCAGCCGCGCAACGCGTTGCGCGATATCAACGTCATCGCCGGTCGTTGCAAGGCGCCGCCGCTGGAAAGCCTTCCGGCCAAGCCAGCGTCAGACAAAACCCAGCGGATCAGCGTGGCGGCGCTGTTCTCGCGCGACTATCTGGCGCCGACCTTGGCGTTGTGGGCGGCGTTCTTCCTTTCCATGGTGGCGCTCTATTTCCTCTTAAGCTGGACGCCGAAAGTGATTGTCAATTCCGGGTTATCTGCGGATCAGGGGCGGTTTGCGGGTGTGTTGATGAACGCCGGCGGCGCCGTGGCGATGACACTTCTTGGGTGGATGTCAGCGAGGTTCGGTTTAAAACGGTTGATACAGATCTATTTTCTCACATCGGCTGTAATGATTATGATCTTTGCAACTGCGCCCTTGCCGACCGGACTGCTGATGGTTTTCGCGTTCCTTATGGGCAGCGTTATGGCCGGGCTGGTTGGGCTGTATTCGGTGGCGGCGCGGCTTTATCCGACGCAAATCCGCAATACCGGCGTTGGCTGGGCGATCGGGGTCGGGCGCTGGGGCGCGGTTCTTAGCCCCACGGCGGCGGGCTGGATGATCGCCGCAGAGCTGGACCGGTGGACATATTTTCTGGCGCTGGCGGCGGCGCCGGCGGTGCTGGCGGCGATAGCCGTCGGCTTCATCAAGCTGCGTGAGTAAATCAATCAGTATACAAATATAATGAAAATTATTTCGCGCCGGCTTTGACCGCGTAATGCCAGGCGAGAACCGCCAGCGGCCTGATTTGTTTACCCATTTCTATCGCTTGCGGCGAGGATGCATTGCCTTGAAGCGCGCGGGCGTAAACGCCTTGGGCGATGGAGCCGAGCCTGAACATATTGTAGGCGAGGCAAAATTCTAGATCGGGAACGTTGTCACGGCCAGTCTGTTTGCAATACCGCGCGACGGCATCATCAAGGCTCGGAATACCGAGCGCGTCGATATCCACACCCGCAAGACCGCCGCGCACGGAGGGAGGGAAGTGCCAAACCATCAGAAAGTAAGTAAAGTCCGCAAGCGGATGACCGAGCGTTGATAATTCCCAATCGAGAACGGCAAGCGATTTTGCTTGCGTCGGGTGCATGATGACATTGTCGAAGCGGAAATCACCATGGACGATTGAGGTTGCATCATCAGCCGGAATGGCTGTGGGCAGCCATTTTATCAGCGCATCCATTTCTTCAATTTTTGTCGTTTCCGCGGCCTGATATTGTTTTGACCAGCGGCCAATCTGACGCTCAAAATAATTGCCGGGCTTGCCGTAATCGCCAAGGCCCGCCGCGACATAGTCAATCTGGTGAAGTTGGGCCAGCGTATCGATGAGCGCATGAAACAGCGGCGCGCGTTCTTCGCGGCTGGCTTCCGGCAGGCTCGCATCCCAGAAGATCCGGCCCTCGACAAAATCCATGATGAAAAACGCTGTGCCGATAATGTCAGGATCTTCGCACAATGCATAAGTCTTCGGAACCGGAAAGCCTTCACCGCCAAGCGCGGTCATCACCTTGTATTCACGGTCTACAGCGTGTGCGGAGGGCAGGAGCTTGCCCGGCGGTTTGCGCCGCAGGACGTATTTTTTTGCCGGCGTGGTCAGCAAATAAGTCGGGTTGGACTGGCCGCCCTTGAACTTTTCAACCGTGATCGGCCCTTCAAAGCCCTCCACATGCGCGCGCATATAGGTCACAAGCGCGGCCTCGTCGAATTTGAGGTGGTCGGGCGTTTCGGCGACACCGATAAAATCGGCAGCTGGATCGGGCGACATTGGATAGGCTCCTTCAGGCGGCGCGGAAATGTTCGCCAATCATTAGCACGCCAATGATGACAAAGCCGAGGCCGGCGATCAGTTTCAAGGGCGCCATCGCCAGATATCGCTCCGCCATCGCGCCGAGCAGGACGGCCAGGCCGGTCGATGCAATCAGCGCCAAGGAAGCGCCGGCGAAGACGAGGGTTTTTGATGGTCCGTCTTCGGAGGCGAAAAGCACAGTGGCAAGCTGTGTTTTATCCCCGAGTTCGGCGAGGAAAATACTGAAAAACACGGTCAGGAAAGCGCTCATGAGAAATCGGCCCCAGTTTTGGCGTGAAAGTCAAAGAAGGCGCTGAGCACGCGGTCTGGCGCTTCCGTGTGCGGATAGTGGCCAATGTCATCAAGCAATACCGCATCGGCGCCGGCAATTTCCTGGCGGTAATAGTCATAAAGATGGCGCCCTGAGACCGGATCGGCGCCGCCGTCGATCAGCCGAATCGGCGCGCGCGCCTCGTGCAGCGCGCCGACCCAGCGCTGGCGATTGTGTTTGCGCTCGGGAATATAGTGCAGAAGTTTATGGAGCACCTTTTGGCCGTCTTGTTCGCGGATCAGCGCCCAGTGGCCGTCAATTTCAAGGTCTGAGGCTTTGGTCTGCGGTCCGAATATCTGATCGAAGGTGTTGCGGAATTTATCGCGGGTCATCAATGCGCCGAGCAAAAAGCCGAGCGGCGTCAGGCCCAGCCGCTGGATCGGACGCGGCCGGTGTTGTTCAGGAAAGAGCCCGCCATTTAAAAAGCACATCGATTTGACGGCGAAACTTAAAGCCCCTTCATTGTGGCGCGCCAGCAATTCCTGACCGACGGTGTTTCCATAATCATGGACAAATAAGTGCGCCTCACTGATGGCGAGCTGCGCCAGTAAAGCTTCCTGGAGATCAGCCTGGCGGCTTATGGCGTAGGCGAATGATTTCGGTTTATCGGAAAGGCCAAAGCCGAGCATGTCGAGAGCGATGAGGTTAAATTTTTCTTCGAGCCCCGGCCACATCGCGGTCCAGTCCCAGGATGAGGTCGGATAACCGTGGATCAGGAGCAGCCAGGGCTTGTCGTTAGAGGGGCCGGTAGAAGAAGTGCTTGTCCAGTACGCAATCTGATGGCCATTGGCGTCAAAATATTGCGCTTGCGCGCGCCATTGATCGAGCGGTTTCATAAGGCCGTCCCACCTATATCACCGCGACAGAAACCTTGCGGCCAGTCGATCGCGTCAATGCCGCGATAGGCGCGGTCAATCGCCTCGCGCAAGTGCGCGCCAGTTGCCGTGATGTTCAAAACCCGGCCGCCATTGGCGACAAGTGCACCGTCTTGGTCTCTGGTTCCCGCATGAAAGACAACGACGCCCGGCAAGTTATTGGCGGCGTCGACGCCGTGGATTGTCGATCCCTTTTCATAGCCGCCCGGATACCCTTGCGCCGCCATCACCACCAGCGCTGCGGCGTTGTCACTCCAGTCAAAGCGCTGGCCCTCCAGTTTCCCGCAGGCCGCCGCATGCAGGACGGGCAGCAGATCGCTGTTCAAGCGCCGCATCATGATCTGACATTCCGGATCGCCAAACCGGGCGTTAAACTCAACCAGGCGCGGGCGCTCATTGTCTATCATCAGCCCGGCATAGAGAACGCCGACATAGGGTGCGCCGCGCCGCGCCATTTCCGCGACCACCGGCTCGATGATGTCGCGCATGGTGCGCTCATAGACAGCGTCGGTGAAAATCGGGGCCGGGGAATAGGCGCCCATGCCGCCAGTGTTGGGCCCCTGGTCGCCATCATAAGCGCGCTTGTGATCGCGCGCGGCGATCATCGGCAAAATCGTCACGCCGTCGGTAATGGCGAAGAAACTGGCTTCCTCGCCGGTCATGAATTCCTCGATCACAATCGCGGCGCTGGCCTCGCCAAACTGTCCGGCGAGCATTTCGTCGATAGCGGTGTCGGCGTCATTGAGGGTTTCTGCGATCACCACGCCCTTGCCGGCGGCGAGCCCGTCCGCCTTGATGACGTAGGGCGCGGTTTGTTCGCGCAAAAACGCCTTCGCGGCGGCGGGGGCCGTAAACCTGCCATAGGCGGCGGTGGGCGCGCCGGCGGCGGCGCAGACTTCTTTCATGAAACTTTTTGAGCTCTCCAGGCGCGCGGCCGCCTTATCGGGGCCGAAACAGGCGATTCCCGCTTCGCGCAAGGCGTCGCCAAGCCCTGCGGCCAGCGGCGCCTCCGGCCCGACGATCACAAGATCGACATTATTGTCCTTAGAAAAGGATACGAGCCCTTTCGTGTCATTTTCTGGTATGGTCAAAGTCTCGCCAATGTGATTGAGACCTGGATTGCCAGGCGCCACAAAAAGCTTGGACATTTCGGGACTTTGCGCAATTTTCCATCCCAGCGCATGTTCCCGGCCGCCGCCGCCGATCAACAGGACTTTCACTTGGGCCACCTCATCTATTCGTCCTCCGCGTTTAAGCGCCCCCATGTCAGGGATCAATGGCGCAGGGATCAATGCCAGGCCGCATGACGGAAAACGCCGACCATCCGCCGGATAAAAACGGCGCGCGAAAAGCGCATGGGGGCCGCAGGGCGCTGCGCGCCTTTGCCTCTGCGCGCCGGGTGTGGTGGCGGATCTATGGCCCGTTTGACCGCGCCAGCGCGCGGCTGCTGGATACGCTCGCCGCCAATGATCGCCGTCGCAAGATAACCGCGGTGGTGATCGCAATTTCCATCAATCTGATTGTATTGACCACGCTGTCGGTGTTTGGGCGGGTGCGAATCTGGACCCAAAACATACCCGGCGCCGCGATCAGCGTCACCCTGGTTGAAATTCCCCGGTTGGACCTGCCGGAGCTGCGCGATCCGGAATTGAACCCGGAGCCCGAAGAGCCGGAACCTGAACCCGTACCGGAGCCGGAACTTATTGAGGAACCAGAGCCTGAACCTGAACCTGAGCCGGAACCCGAGCCTGAACCAGAGCCAGAACCAGAGCCGGAACCCGAGCCCGAGCCCGAACCCGAACCCGAACCGGAGCTCAATCTCGATCTGGAGCCGGCTTTTGCGCCCCCGGCCGAAGACCCCGAGCCGCTGATCCTTGATGCTGCGGATGCTGCGCAAGATGATCTGACATTGCCGGCGCCGGAAGAAGACGCCGTCGATCAGGCGCCTGTAGAAGATGACCCCGAGCCTTTGCTTTCGGTGGAACCGGAGCGGCGCCAGGAGGCTGGTCTCGATGAATTCATCGGCGACGATGACGATGATGGCGAAGATAACGCAGGCGATGACGGGGCCGATGAAGACGGGGCAGACGATGAGGCCAATAACAATCCCGAAGACCTGGCCGCCGAAGACGAGCCCGACCAACAGCCCCAGAACGACGATATTTTCGATCAGGCGCCGGTCTTTTCCGGCCGTCGGTTCGTCAGACCGTTGGTGCAATTGCCGCTCGGCGAAGCGCCGATCAACTCCGGATCTTCCGGCGTTGTGGCGATTTTTTGCCCGGAAGAATTTGAGGACAAAGACAAGGCGGCCGAATGCGCCGGGCGGCGCGAGCTGTTTTCCGGTTGGCAGCCCGGCGATTCCGGCGAAGATTACGCGCGCGCGATTGAGCTTATGCGCGACGCCCGCAAGGGCGGCCGGACCGGACCGGAGCTTGATAAGCTGATCGGTCGGGCGAGTGCGCGCCGCCTCGAAGACCAGCGCCGCATCGAGCAATTGCGCGACTTCCGCCGCGATGTCCCTGGCGGGGCGGCGATTGCTGAGGGCCTCGACGACAACATCATGGGCGGCGTTGAGGGAAACCGCCCCGATATTGGTCCCAATTCGCCGCAACCGGGATGGACGCTGCGCGAGGATAGCGATCTGACTCTAAAAGATATCGAAGAGCTCGAAAAAGCCCTCGAAGAGGCCGAGAAGAACAAGTAGTTCTGTTCCGTATACATATTCATAGCTATCCTCCGCCGCGACTCGCACGAGTCCGAACATATAAAAGTGGAGAGGGTGCGCGAGACGCAAAACATCCTCGATAAATTTTAAACACGGACGCATCACGTCTCGCGCGCGGCTTTTACAGCGCCATAAACCGGTTGCGTAACGGGACCGCCCTTTGAAAAGCACCGGGCGCTGTCACGGGTCCGAAAGGCCCGGTTTGAACAGCCGGCCGGGCAAATAGCATCCGTCCG
>JAJFGA010000018.1 GCA_021776375.1 Hyphococcus sp.
AATCTGGCTTGCTGTGCCACGAATACGAACTTCCGGTCCGTTCGAATCAAGCGCCCGATTAGGATTATTCCCCGGACGGCGGCGTTGGTTACGACCACGCTTCATAATGTTTTCCTGATTTATGCCCCTTAGCGATCTACCAGCCGAAATCGGCCGGCGTCTCGTTCGTCTTTTTTAGGCTGTGCTTTGGCGGCAAAAACCGCCCTATCGTCATGCAGTGTTCAAGTTCCATAAAGCAGCAAAGCTGCGGACAACTAGCCGGACTGAATCTTTAGCCTGACTGATGTTGGATTTAGGACAACCCCGGCGCAAATCTTCTGTTTTAAGCGCTTAGCGGTGTGTCTTAGCGGTATAATACCGCTTGAAGCGCGCAGTTCAATCTTTTTCTGCAAATGATTTTCGCTCCGCTATAACCCCGCGCGGCCGCCCCTTCAGGTCGTTAAGGGTCGAGATTTCAGCTTCCGGAAAGGTTTTCGTAACCATTTCAACAAGCGTTTCAGCCTGACCGTCACCGGCCTCAAACACCATCAGCCCGCAAGAGCTGAGGATACGGGGGGCGTCAGCGAGGATCGCGTGGTAATCATCGAGCCCGCTTTCGCCTGCAAAAAGGGCTCTAGCAGGCTCATATCCGCCAACATCGACTGGCAGGCCGGCGCGGTCGCCATCGGGGATATAGGGCGGATTGGCGACAATAATATCAAAACCGCCTTCAAGCGCGCGTCCCCAGTCGCCAACCAGAAAACGGGCGCGCGGCGCCAGACCCAGTTTCCGGCTATTGTTGCGCGCCATCACAACTGCTTTGGCGGAGCGGTCAATGCCGGTCCCTAAGCTATTGGGAAACTCTTGCAGAAGCGCACATAAGAGGCACCCCGATCCGGTTCCAAGGTCGAGAATCGATAGCGTTTCGTCTTTGGCGCGCCGCGTGATCACCCCTTCGATCAGGCATTCCGAATCATCGCGCGGGATAAGGACGTCCGGGCTAACGTGAAACTCAAGGCTCCAGAACTCCTTGGCGCCGATTATGTAGGCAACCGGTTCGCCCGCTGCCCGTCTTTTGATGAGCCCAGCAAATGTCTTCGCCTGGTCCGCCGGCAATGGGTCGTCAGATCGGGCGATCAAACCCGCGTCATCGAGCCCGCTCGCCAGTTTCAACAAAATCCGCGCATCCAGCAGCGGCGTTTGCGCGGAATTCAGTTGCGTGGCGGCGGCGCGCAGCGCTTTGCCCAATGTCAGCGTGTCTGACAACTCACTGGTCATCTCTCAGAGTCTGACTCAAAAATGGTTATTTGAAAATTCCCCTCACAACTTGTCTTTGCCGGACTTGTTCCGGCAAACCAGAACGACAAGCGCCTCACCTGCGACTCTGGATCACCGGGACAAGCCCGGTGATGACAGTGATGTATATGCGCTCTCACCGGCCATCGCTCTGCATTTCCGCAAGCCGGTCGGCGCGGTCCTGGGTGATCAACGCATCGACCAACTCATCCAACGCATTACCGGCGATGATTTCATCCAGCTTATAGAGGGTGAGATTAATGCGGTGATCGGTCACCCGGCTTTGCGGAAAATTATAGGTGCGGATCCGCTCTGAACGGTCGCCTGAGCCGACCATGCCTTTGCGTTCGGCGGCGCGTTCGGCGTCTACGCGGGCGCGTTCGGCGTCATAAAGCCGTGCGCGCAACACCTGCATCGCTTTGGCTTTGTTCTTATGCTGAGATTTTTCATCCTGCTGGATGACGATGAGCCCGGTCGGGATGTGGGTAATGCGCACCGCAGAATCGGTTGTGTTTACGGATTGCCCGCCGGGACCTGACGCGCGGAACACATCAATTCTGAGATCGCTGTCATTGACCTCGATATCAACTTCTTCCGGTTCCGGCAGTACTGCTACGGTTGCCGCAGAAGTGTGAACGCGGCCTTGGGTTTCCGTCGCCGGCACACGCTGCACCCGATGGACGCCGGATTCAAACTTCATCCGTGCAAAGACGCCGTCGCCAGTAACGCTCGCCTGAATTTCCTTATAGCCACCTACTTCCGCCTCTGACGCGGAAAGGACCGTCACTTTCCAGCCCTGCAGCGATGCAAAGCGCTGATACATGCGGAATAAATCCCCGGCAAAAAGCGCCGCCTCATCGCCGCCAGTGCCGGCGCGCACTTCAAGAATGACCGAGGAATCATCGGCCTTGTCCTTCGGCAGCAACATGACCTGCAATTCATGCTCAAGGCCAGGCTCTTGTTCTTTCAACTCCGCCAGTTCTTCCTTGGCGAGCGCCGCCATTTCGCCGTCCTCGCCCTCGGACAGTTCCCTCAGCTCCACGAGCTGCTCACGAAGCGACGACAGCGCGCGCGCCTTTTCAACAATATCTTTTAGCTCGCCATGTTCTTTCGACAAGCGAATGATCACTTCGGATTCGGTAACCGTCGACATCTCCGCTTCAACTTTCTCGAACCGGTCAATCAGCGCTTCTATTTTTTCTTGCGGGATCAAACATCCGCTCCATTTTATGGGCGCATTAAAAAACGCGCGGAAATGTTTCCGCGCGCTGTGTCAATATCGCAAAGCTACTCCGCCGCGACAGACTGCTTTTCTTCCTCAGCCTGGATTTCCGCTGCGCGCTTTTCAACAAGCTCGACCAGATGATCAACAATCTGGTCATTGTCGATGCGGTGATCAATCTCACCATTGAGATAAATCATGCCATGTTCTTTACCCGCGCCGCCGCCGGTAAAGGCGATATCGGTCTCGCGCGCCTCGCCTGGTCCGTTGACGACACAGCCGATCACCGACAGCGACATCGGCGTAGTGATATGCGCCAGACGGACTTCAAGCGCCTCAACCGTTTCGATCACGTTGAAACCCTGGCGCGCGCAGGACGGGCAGGAAATCACATTAACGCCGCGATGGCGCAGGCCGAGACTTTTTAAGATATCAAATCCGGCTTTGATTTCTTCGACCGGATCAGCCGAAAGCGACACGCGGATGGTGTCGCCAATGCCGGCCCATAACATCGAGCCCATGCCGATCGCTGATTTCACCGAACCAATGCGAAGCCCGCCGGCCTCGGTGACGCCAAGATGCAGCGGGCAGTCGATCGATTCAGCTAACTGATGATAGGCCGCGACGGTGAGAAAAATATCTGAGGCTTTGACCGATATTTTGAACTCGTGAAAATCATTGTCCTGCAGAATTCTCGCATGA
>JAJFGA010000019.1 GCA_021776375.1 Hyphococcus sp.
GCACACTTGTCAAAAGCAGAAGAGCTCGAAATTCATGAAGCAGTAAATCAATCCTTTACCGGCCTCGTAGCAGCGGTAAAATCCCTGGATGCAGACAGTTACTACAACTATTTCGAGGCAGATAAATTCACAAGCCTCAACGAAGACGGCACGGTGACTCATTCCTTCAGGGAATTTAAAAGTACGTACGATCAGCAACTTCCACTGATCAAAAAATATAAGTCGCTTGAATTCAGCAATGTCAAAATCACAGTAATCGACAAAAACACTGCCATTCTTGTTAACGAGTATGATGCGGAGGTAGTTTTGCAATCTGGCGATTCTGTCTTTGCATCCGGCGCTGGCACTCAGGTCTGGTCAAACACCAGCAGTCATTGGAAGCTCGTCAACGTGTCGAGCAGTACAAAGCCATGACAAAAAAACTTCCCCACCCCACCCTGCACTGTCTTTGGGCGCCGGAAGAGGACACATTCTATCGTCAGTATCATGACGAAGACTGGGGCGTACCGGAATATGATGATCGCGCGCTGTTTGAAAAGCTTATCCTTGACGGCTTTCAGGCCGGCCTATCTTGGCGCACCATTCTTTATAAGCGCGAGAACTTCCGCAAAGCCTTTAACGATTTTGATGCCAAGAAAATCACCCGCTACACACCAAAGAAAATCGACCGGCTGATGAATGATACGGGTATCATTCGGTCAAAAACAAAAATCAATGCGACCATCGGCAACGCGAAAATATTTCTCGACATTATGGAAGAGGGCCCAGGAGCATTTCGTGATTTTCTGTGGGAATTTGTCGATGGTCGTCCGATCGTCAACACATGGAAAAATTACCAGGACGCGCCGGTAAAAACGCCGCAAAGCGAGGCCATGTCAAAAGAGTTGAAGCGCCGGGGTTTTAAATTTGTAGGCCCCGTTATCATCCACGCCTTCATGCAGGCGGTCGGCATGGTCAATGATCACGAAGTCGGGTGCCCGCGCCACAAAGCGGTGCAAAAGCTGGCGCGCTGAGCGGGCGCACAGTTGCACAGGCGACGAGATCAGCGCAGATTAAATCTCAATTGGTCATTTGTTGAAAGCGTCCACATGTCAGAGCAGCCTACCCATACCCAATCCGATGTCCGCATCGTCGCAAGCGGGCTATACACCCCGCCGCATTCGATTTCCAACGACGAACTGGTGACGGCGTTCAACGCCTATGTCGATAAATACAATACCGAGAACGCGGATGAAATCGAGGCCGGGCAGCTTCAACCGCTACAACAGTCTTCAGCGGAATTTATTGAAAAAGCCTCCGGCATCAAATCGCGTTATGTGATCGACAAACAAGGCATTCTCGACATCAACCGGATGGCGCCGCGCATCGAGGCGCGGCCGGATGAGGAATTGTCCGTGCTCGCGGAAATCGCAGTGAACGCCGCACGCGACGCTATGCGCGCGGCCGATCTCGGACCGGGCGATATTGACGGCGTCATCTGCGCGGCCTCCAACATGCAGCGTGGCTATCCAGCGATGGCGGTTGAAATTCAGGACGCGCTCGACATTAACGGCTTCGGATTTGACGTCAATGTCGCCTGCGCCTCCGCCGCCTTCGGTATTGAAACTGGCGCCGGGCTTATTCGCGGCGGCGCAAAGCGCATCTTGATGGTCAACCCGGAAATCTGCACCGCGCACTTAAATTTTCGCGACCGCGACAGCCATTTCATCTTTGGCGATGTCGCGACGGCAGTCATCCTTGAACGTTCAGACGGTGCGCCCAAGGGCGAGGCCTGGGACATTCTCGGCACGCAGCTTTTGACCAAGTTCTCTAACAATATCCGCAATAATTTCGGGTTCATGAACCATTGCGAACGCGAGACGGCTGCGCCAGCCGACCGCCAATCTGATCCCTTTACGGACAAGCTGTTCATGCAGGAAGGTCGCAAGGTATTCAAGGAAGTCGTGCCGATGGTGAGCGAGCTTATCTCCACGCATTTGCGCGATGTCGGCGTTGCACCCGACAGCGTCAAACGCTTCTGGCTGCATCAGGCCAACCTCGCCATGAATGACTTCATTGCCCGCAAAGTGCTGGGGCGCAATGCAAGCATCAACGAGGCGCCGGTTGTGCTCGACACCTATGCCAATACCTCGTCCGCGGGCTCGATCATCACCTTCCACAAGCACCGTACGGATTTCGAAATTGGCGATATCGGCGTCATTTGCGGCTTTGGCGCAGGCTATTCCGCCGGCTCGGTGATCGTTCGGAAGGCGGCTTAAAGCGCTGGAGATAACTCCGCCTTCACAATTTTGCTGACAGTGTTATGGGGTAGGTAGCGGCATATCGTAACCGACCATTGATCTGTTAAGAGAAGAACGAATGACCAACCATCTTCATAAAGGCGACTTACCGGCCGGCCTCGATCTCGGCGACGTTGTGGCGATCGACAGCGAGACCATGGGGCTCATCACCAAGCGGGACGCGCTTTGCGTTGTGCAATTGTCGGCCGGGGATGGCGACGCCCATGTCGTCCAGCTCGACCGCCAGAGTTATGATGCGCCGAACCTCAAGGCGCTGCTGGTTGATGGCGATGTCCTCAAGATCTTTCACTATGCGCGGTTCGATATCGCCGCGTTCAAGCATTGGCTCGGCGTTGATACGAAACCGCTCTACTGCACCAAGATCGCCTCGAAGCTCTGCCGCACCTATACAGACCGGCACGGCCTCAAGGACCTTACCCGCGAGCTGCTGAGCGTTGACATGTCCAAGCAACAGCAATCCTCCGATTGGGGGGCAGAAACGCTTTCGCGCGCGCAAATCGACTACGCAGCATCAGATGTCCTCCACCTCCATGCGCTCCGCAAGCGGCTTGAGGATATGCTCGCCCGCGAAGGCCGCACAGAACTCGCTCAAGCCTGTTTCGACTTTCTGCCCATGCGGGCTGCGCTGGACCTCGAAGGCTGGCCGGAAACCGACATATTCGCCCATTCCTAGCCTTTGTTGAGCCGAATCTGGGTTGGCCAATCCAGGCCGCGCCAAACCCTAGCGCGGGGTATTTTCATTTTGCCGTCAAACCCTTGCTTCCAATAGCCGCTGAGGCGACTATATGGAGGGTGGGCGTTTCATTCGGCTAAAAAAGCCGGATAGCGGCTCGGGAGATAAGATCAAGGGCACCGACAAGATGACCGGCGCGGACAGCAGCCAGCTTGAAAATACGGCGCAAGGCCAACCGCCCCCCCGCCGCAAAATGCTTGACAGTCTGCCGATGCGTCCGCGGACCACGGGCCAGTCCGCTGCGTCGCGGTCGCGCCTTATCAGGCGTCTGCGCGTGGCGCTGCCAACCCTTGCGGTCATTCTGATCGGCGCCTTTATCTTCAACACCCGCTCAAACGATGTTGATGATGCGTTCTTGCAAGATTTCGAAGATATCGCCGCGGCGACCGATGAATTGCGGATGGCCAATCCCCGCTTTACTGGCGTTGACGGCGACGGCAATCCATTTGAGATCACTGCCTTGTCAGCAAAGCAGGACCCAAGCAGACAAGACGTCATTGAGCTTGATCGTCCGCGCGCAATACAAGGCGCCGTCGATGAAAAGACCATCGTCACCGCCCAGTACGGCGTCTACCAATCCGACGAAAATATCCTTGAACTCACTGACGGCGTCCGCGTCGAACATGAACTTGCCGCTGGCGCTTATGTGTTGCGTGCGCCCGGCGCCACGGTCCAGATCAAAGACCAAACCGTCACCAGTAACGCCGGCGTTGGCGGAGAAGGACCCGACGGGGAAAGCTTAAAGGCGGACCGGATGATGGTTTTTAATGCCGAAAAGCGGATCGTTTTCGAAGGTAATGTCAGTATGCATATTTATCCGAAAACGGCAAAAGATCTGCAGCCGCCAGAAAATGGCGCGGCCGTAGAACAAGAAAAACCGAAAGATGAAAAAATCTGATGACCCGAAATTTATTCCTGTTCGCAATCGCCATCATTTTGAGCATCGGGCCCAGCCATGCTCAGCTGATCGCGTCCAGTGACGAGCCGATCGATATCACTGGGGACGCGGCTGAGTTTAAGGACAATATTGCGGTCTGGACCGGCAATGTCCGGGTTGTACAGGGCGAGGCGATCCTGACTGCCGAACGGCTTGAGGCAAAGCTCAACGACCAGCGCCAGTTCCAGTCCATCGTCGCGCTGGGTTCTGTGCGCTATTCAAACGGCAAAGAAGCGATCACCGGCGAACGCGCCGATTACGATGACGCCGCACGCACCATAACGATATCTGAAAATGTCATCGTCACCCAAGGCAAGCAGGTCATGTCCGCAGGCGCCGTGACATACTGGATCGATACCGGAAGGATTAAGTTCGCACCGGAGCCCGGCAAACGCATCCGCGGCATTTTCTTCACCGGAAAAGATGAACAAACTTAATGGTTAAAGTTGGAATTTCACAAAAAGTTAAAGAGAGACGGCCTTATTGAGTAGTAATATGGAACCGCCCGAACATAACGCAGCCGTCGCGAATGTGACTGAGCACGCTAGCAAGCTGAAACCGACTGTAGTCGAGGGCGGCGGCGCGCTAGTCGCCAATGGCCTCGGTAAGTCGTTCAAGCGGCGGCCAGTGGTGCGCGGCGTTTCCATGAGCGTCAAGCGCGGCGAAGTGGTGGGCTTGCTCGGGCCAAACGGCGCCGGCAAAACCACATGCTTTTATATGATTACCGGGCTTATTCCGGCAGATCGCGGCGAGATCCATATTGACGGCCATGACGTCACCCGTCTTCCAATGTATCAGCGCGCAAGGCTTGGCCTTGGTTATCTGCCGCAGGAAGCGTCAATCTTCCGAGGCCTGTCGGTCGAGCAAAATCTTCGCGCCGTCGTTGAGCTTGTAGAGAGAAATAAAGACAAGCAGCAGGCAATTATTGACGAGCTCCTCAATGAATTTCACATCACCCATCTGCGCGGTGCGCCTGCGCTTGCGCTGTCGGGCGGTGAACGCAGGCGCGTGGAGATTGCCCGCGCGCTGGCGACTGCCCCCTCCTACATGCTGCTTGATGAGCCGTTTGCCGGGATCGACCCGCTGGCGATTGCAGAAATCCGCGAGCTGGTTTCGCACTTAAAAGAGCGCGGTCTCGGTGTTTTAATCACCGATCACAATGTCCGCGAAACGCTCGATATCATTGATCGGGCGTACATTATTCACGAAGGCGAAGTTCTGATTGAAGGCGCGCCGGGAGAAATTGTCGGCGACAAAGATGTTCGGCGCGTTTATCTCGGCGATCGCTTTCAGATGTAGCGAAGGGTAGGGGCATTGTGGCGTCAGGCCCAAAACTAGAATTCAGACAATCTCAGCAACTGGTGATGACGCCGCAATTACAGCAGGCGATCAAGCTGCTGCAATTGTCCAATCTTGAGCTTTCCGAATTTGTCGCCGAACAGCTTGAAGAAAACCCATTTCTCGAGGCCGATGAGACGCCGGCCGACGCACCTGCAGAACGGCGCGGCGAGAAAGAGGAAGAAAAACAACAAACCGCAACCAACGAAGTTGACCTCTCCGACGAAGGCTCGCAACGCGAAGCGCGCGAATCTCTCGACACGGAATATGAAGATATTGATCCAGGCGGATCCGGCAGCGACACGGCCGCTTCAGATTATCGGACTAATGATTGGGCGTCCGCCGGCGCCGGCCATGCGCCGGGCGATGACCGCCAGTTTGATGCAACGCTCAGCAAGGAAATATCCCTTGCAGATCACCTCACCGAACAGCTTCAGGTCGCAACCCGCGACCCCATTCAACTGTTTGTCGGGGCCTATCTTATCGACCTTATCGACGAGGCCGGCTACCTGCCCGAAGCGCTGGAGGCAATCGCTCTGCGCCTCGGCGCCGACCTGCCCGATGTCGAGGCGACCCACGCTCTGATCACCACATTCGAGCCCATTGGCGTCGGCGCGCGCGATCTCAAGGAATGCCTTACGCTACAACTTAAAGAAGCCAACCGTTGCGATCCTGCAATGCATGCCTTTGTCGACAACCTGGAATTGCTGGCGAAAGGCGACCTTAAAGGTCTGATGAAAGCTACGCAGGCGGACGAAGAAGATGTTCGCGAGATGATTGCCGAAGTGCGCGCCTTAACGCCAAAGCCCGGTTATGCTTATGGCGGCGGCGCGGTGCAGGCGATTGAGCCTGACGTGTTCATCAGACAGGCCGCTGACGGCGGATGGAAAGTTGAACTCAATAACGACACCCTGCCCCGGGTTCTCGTCAATCAGCGATATTATGCGGAAGTGTCTGCCGCCAGCGCCGACGAGAAAGACAAAACCTTTGTTGTCGATCAATTCGCCAACGCCAACTGGTTGGCGAAAAGTCTTGACCAGCGCGCGCGCACGATTTTGAAAGTCTCAAGCGAAATTGTCCGCCAGCAGGATGAATTTTTTGTCCGTGGCGTAAAACACTTGCGGCCGCTAAACTTGAAAAACGTCGCCGACGCCATTGAGATGCACGAATCGACCGTATCGCGCGTCACCTCAAACAAATATATGGCGACGCCGCGCGGCCTGTTTGAGCTCAAATATTTCTTCACTGCCGCGATCGCCTCCGCCAGTGGCGGCGATGCGCATTCGGCTGAGGCGGTGCGGCACAGGATTCGCGAATTGGTTGACGCCGAAACCAGCGGTGCGGTTCTGTCTGATGACAAGATTGTCGACCTTTTGCAGGCCGAAGGGGTTGCGATAGCCCGCCGAACAGTCGCCAAGTACCGTGAAACGCTCAATATTCCGTCCTCCGTGCAGCGTCGCCGGGCGATGTTGCAAAGCGCCATCTAAACCTTTAATCGGCGCGGCTAGGCGCCAATATATGGGGCGATGGCCGAATCTTGTGATGGCCGTATTGATGATGGCGGGGGCGGCCCTTGCCGCCACGATGAGGAGTTTCAATGGACATTCAGGTCAGCGGAAAAAACATGGAGTTGGGCGACGCTCTGCAGGGTCATGCGACCGAGCGCTTATCTGCGGGCGTGCGTAAATATTTCAACCGGGAGGTTGAGGCTACCGTCACATTTTCAAAAGAGCGACACCTTGTGGGATGCGATTTAACGGCCCACCTGGCGTCTGGCGTGTTCCTGGCCGCTCATGGCGAGGGCCGCGACGCCTATGGCGCCTTTGACGAAAGCCTGGAACGACTGGAAAAGCGCATCCGCCGCTATAAGCGTCGGCTGAAAGGCCACCATGCTAGCGGCAAGGACCCGCTGCCGGCGGAGAAAGCCTCGTTCTACGTCCTGGAGCAGCTCAAGGATGAGGGAGAGGAAGAACCGGCAGAAGGCGACCCTACCCCTGTGATCATCGCTGAGAGCGAAACATCAGTGCGGGAAATGACGGTCGGGGCGGCGGTTATGCAACTCGACCTTACCGAGCAACCGGCCTTTATCTTCAAAAATGCCGCTCATGGCCGGATTAATGTTGTCTACAGGCGTCGCGACGGCCATATAGGCTGGGTCGATCCCACAGCGTGAGGCGCTCTCGCGCCTGCCTGTCAGAATAGGGCCTGTTCCAATTCGGGACAGGTTATTTCGCCAACGGTAAGATAACGGCAAGCAGCCGGCGCTAGACTATACTCGCCGGGACATAGGCCAGGTAAGAAAGTACGCAAGTTAGTATGATGGGATTAAACGACCTCTTAAGCCCGCCAGGGGTGATCCATAAACTAAAAGCACAGTGCAAACGCGGAGCCTTAAAGGCGATGGCGGAAACGGCTGCGCAGATAGTGGACAAACCTGCTGGCGAAATCATGGCGGCGCTTCTTGAACGCGAGCAACTGGGCTCTACCGGCGTCGGCGATGGCGTTGCGATCCCGCATGCTAAAATCGAAGGGCTGAACGCCATTACTGGCGTCTTCGCACTGGTTGAACAGCCGGTCGCCTTTGATGCGCTCGACGACCAACCTGTTGACCTTATCTTCATGTTGCTGGCGCCCGCTAACGCAAATGCGGCCCACCTCAAAGCGCTTGCAAAAGTCTCGCGCCTGCTTCGTGACCCTGACGTCTGCGCCTCTTTGCGTGGCGCGGATTCAACGGAATCTTTGTTTGCAATTGCGATAGCTGGCAAGCAGGACCACGCTGCGTAAACTGCGCTTACCGCTATACACGACTGCGCTCACAGAATTCTTGAGTTCTAAGAGATTGCCTCAGGTCAATGAACGCTGACCGGGTTCATTTCATATTGCCGCGCGGCGGCAAAGGCCAGATCGCGGTCGCCGACCAATGCAATCCGTTCGCCATCTGATGCGTGCACGGAATACAACACCGTGTCCGCCTCAAGATCAACGTCATGATCGCCAAACTCGTCACCAAGATCATCGATCACATCAATCGCTGCGACAGCTCTGATATAGACAAGCTTACGACCGCCAAGCGCAGCAAGGTCGCCAGCAACGGCCGGCTTCTTCGCCGTATCGACAGTCATTGATATTTTCTTGTCCGACACCATAATAACTCCCCGCGCCGTTTCCTTTAGATGCAAAGCTTGCACGAGATTGGCTAGCAAAGCGTTTACGTTGTTGACCGCATTTTCCACATCAGTCAGGCGCGAAATTCCATAAATCCATGTGGTTTACGGCTCTAATGAACTATGTGGGTGTATGTTATAACAAATCAATGGCGGTTTCGACACAATTTCTCTTATCCCTCAATATCACCGTTAATTCGTTGTAATTGATAGGAGTTATCCGCCATGGCGTTGCAATATTGCGGCGAACAGAGATGGGTCGACATTGCCGCCTGAGAGCGTGATGGCGGTGGTTTTCCCCAGGCCGTTAAACTTGCCCGTGAGGAGCGCGGCTAGCGCGACGGCGCCGCCGGGCTCAACCACAAGCTTCAGATATTTAAAGGCGAACACCATGGCCTGGCCGACCTCGTCTTCGGTGATGGTCACGCCGCCGCGCACCAGCCGTTGCATGATCGGCAAGGTCAAACGGCCCGGTGTTGGCGTGGCGATGGCGTCGCAAATGGTGTGCTTGGTGATGTCGGCGCGCTGGCGCACGCCTGTCTTTATTGACGCCCAGGTCTCATCAAAGTCTTCCGGCTCGGCAATCCACACCGCTGTTGCGGGCGACACATCTTCGAGCAGGGTCGCACATCCCGATGTCAGCCCGCCGCCGCCGCAACAGGTTATAAAAGCATCCAGCGTCAAAGAGCGCGCACGCGCCTCATCAACCGTTTCGAGCGCCAGCGTTCCCTGCCCTTCGATAATGTCGGGATGATCGTAAGACGGCGCCAAAACCAAGCCGCGCTCACGCTGGATCGGTTTGGCGATCTCTTCCCGGTCTTCGGTATAGCGGTCATAAAAAACAATTTCCGCACCCATTGCGCGTACTTGTTCGATCTTCAATGCCGGCGTGTCGGTGGGCATGATAATGGTTGCGGGCGTATCGAACTGGCGGGCGGCGCGAGCGACGCCTTGGGCATGGTTTCCCGACGACCACGCCAGAACGCCGCGCTTACGCTCATCACTGTTGAGTTGAGAAATCAGATTATAGGCGCCGCGCGCTTTGAATGAGCCGCAATGTTGCAGCACTTCGGCTTTGAGCAGAACCCGACCGCCGACCGCCTCATTCAGAAAATCGTTCTCGATCAGCGGTGTGCGAATGACGTGACCGGCAATACGTTCAGCCGCGCGGCGGACGCCGGACGCCGTTATCGGTCGGTCTGCTGTCGTTTCTCGCGTCATCACTCGTACAACTCTCAGCACATGGATTCGGTCTATGCGCTTATCTAACCCGAAATGCGGGCGCCGCCATGACAATTTTGCGGCGGCAATGTTATTCTGGATAGAGCCTTTTCAACCACCTAACTTGCCAGGCCACCGGCAAGCAACAACAACCCCACGCCAAGGGCGATGCGGTAGATCACGAATGGGGTAAAACTCACCCGCTGGGTCAGACGCATGAAAATTATGATCGCGCCATAGGCCGAGGCAAAGGACAAAACCGCCACCAATAACGCCCCGGTGATACTGGCGCGGGCGCCGGTATTGATGAGCTCCAACCCGGCAAACAGCCCGAAAGCGGCAATTGTCGGGATCGCCAGCAGCATCGAAAACCGCGCCGATTCGGTGCGCGTCCAACCGAGATAGCGCGCCGTCGTCATAGTTATGCCGGACCGTGAGGCGCCCGGAATGATCGCGAAGGCCTGCATCGCGCCGATGGTCAAAACCTCGCGCCAACCGATCCTCTCAAGACCTTCCTTCACCGCCGGCCGGCGGTCGCCATGCCACAGCAAAATACCGAAAAAAATACTCGCAAGGCCGATCACTGTCGGCGAGCGAAGCGCTGATGCCAGATCGAGCCCGACAATAATCGCCGCCGCAATAATGATCGGGATAGTCGCCGCTGCAATATAGAGGAAAAGCTTGCGGTCTTCGCTCGCCCGCATACGCAGCGTATCCACGCCGCCGCGCACCAGCATAGCGGTTTCAGATTTAAAATAGAACAAAACCGCAAACAGCGAACCGACATGGGCGGCAATATCGATGAGCGGGCCTTGATCCTCCCAACCGCTCACCGCGAGCGGCGCCAAAATCAGATGCGCTGACGAAGACACCGGCAAGAACTCGGTCAGGCCTTGAATAAGCGCTAAAACAATCAGCTGAATGATGGGCATGGCCGGGAACTCGTTCGGGTTGCGAGCGCGCTCATTGGCGCAGCGCCATCAGCACGAAAAAAATACAGTGCGCGCATTCGCGATGGGCTCAAAGAATATTCAGCCGCTATTTTTGGGAGGCTATTGATTCTGGATCCGCAGAGCCTTTCAGAATGCCAGTCTCGCACAGTATGGTTTGAACGGAGGTCCGGTCAAAAGGCTTTAAAATATGATGTGCGGCGCCAGCGGCTTTTGCCAGAGAAAATTGCTGCGGATCGTTCTCGGTTGCGCAGAGAATAATCTCAGGCCTTTTTTCGAGCTCAGCCGCGCCGCGCAGAAAATCGAGGGCGCCCATTGACGGCAAGTCCCAATCTAGAAGCACCGCGTCCGGCGCATTCTGCTGACAATATTCAACCGCCTCGCGAGCGTTTTCCGCCTGTGCGGCGTTCATCCCCAGATCAACAATAATGCGTTCGGCGATTTCGCGAATAACTTCGGAATCATCGACGATAAGGC
Organism: Hyphococcus sp.; assembly: GCA_021776375.1. Taxonomy (GTDB): domain Bacteria; phylum Pseudomonadota; class Alphaproteobacteria; order Caulobacterales; family Parvularculaceae; genus Hyphococcus. The sequence goes on from JAJFGA010000019.1 coordinate 11,121, forward strand.
AGCATGGTTTGGTGCTCATAATGATAGGTTCCACATCTTAACAGCCACAACATGGCGCGGCTTTGGTCTGGCGCTATTGTGGGGCGAGCGTCTTATCCGAGCGTTAACAAACCAGGTCGAACGGCGAATGTTTTAACTGGAAAACGCCGCCTTGAAGGTGACCGCCTCGCCGGACCGCTCGGCCGAAATGGCGCCATCCGCGGCTGCAATAATTTTCGACGCGAGCAGCGCGGGGGTAAATTTTGGCGCCAGCTCGCTGATGTCGCCTTTCAGCGCCTTCACCAGATCGTCTTGCAATAACAGTTTCTTGCCCGTTACCCGGATGGTGAAGTCATCGATGGCGCCGGCAATCACGACCTTACCGCCGCGCGGCACGCTGTCGGCGGCGGCATAGGCCAAGATCATCAAAACCTTCACATTTTCTTTCGCGGCAAAGCCGGTTTCCAGTTGCCAGTCGAGATCAGCTTTGACGGTATCGTAAAGTTCTTCAAGCGCTTTGCGGGCGTCATCCAGGCTGATCTGGGCGCCAAAACCGCCCGCAGCGCCATAGGCCAGGCGTGCATAGCTGAGCAGCGCCAGCGCTTTTTTTGCACCCGACCGCACAAGATCGAATGCTGCGTCGCGCATGACGCCATCCATCTCCGGATCGTCGAGCACTTCAACGCCGGAGCGGATCGCGCCGACCGGGTTGATGAGGTCGTGACAGACCCTTGAAGAGAGGAGCGCCGACAGCGCCACCGCATCAAGGTCTTCGGTTTCAGGCGGCGGAATATCATGGGCTTCTGACATGGAACGCGATCTCTTTGTTACGAAGAGACCTTGTTCACCGATTCGCAGCTAATGTTGCAAACGCCAGAATGTTTCCCGTTTATACCTCAACCCACTGGCCGCTCTGGTCGCGGACACATTGCCCGGACTTTGCCTGGCCGATCAATTTTTCTGCTGTCAGCGCCGCCGTCACCTCGACCGAAACGCCGTTGCGGCGGGCGATGTCGGCATAATAGCTTTTGCGTTGCTGATTAATATCGCGCACCTCGCGACGCAAATCGGCGCTTGGCGAGGCTCCGGTGACAACCCCCAGATACCCGTCCGCCTGTTCACCGACGATGCACTCATTTTTCGCCTGCTCAATGATCGCGCTTGCCGCTGATGCGCTTGTCGCCGTCAACGCGATGGCAGCGAACATTGCAGCGAACGCGCCGATAACGAGGCTGGCAACACCATGCTTTTGAATAAATTTCATGCCCCGTCTCCTCTAAAAGATGTCAGGATTAGTCGCGATCAGATCTTCGATCTCGCGGTCGAGTTTTACGCGTACTTCCTGGTCGATCTTGATGTTGAGATTGACCTCAATCGGCTTGTCCCCGCCTTCGAGTTTTACCGTCGTACAAGCGCTCAGCGTTGTCGCAGCAAGCGCCAGAGCAACAATTACCGGCGCTAGCTTTGGCCGCTTGTCTTTAAAGTTCATCACCATCGCGAAAGCCCTTCTGCTCATGCTCTATCAAGTTCGGTGTGACGCAACATGCAAACACCATAGCCGCCGCTTAAGGCGAAATATAGGCGTGAATAAGGGTGGCATGACATGATTTCGCCTATTCCTCGCCTTCAAGGGAGCGTTCGATCAAAAGCTCGACATCCTGGGTCAGAACCGCCTGATTTAGAAGCTCCAGCAGCGCCGCATCAAGCGCGATCTTGTATATCACCGGCACGCGCACCTGTTGTTGATTGACGCCGACCTCGCCGGTCCCGACAAATGTGAGCTGGAAATTAAGCCGACCGTCAAGCGGGCCGTTGACCATCACTTTCATCTCGTCATATCGAAGATCGCGCAACAGATCGAATGCGATCTGCGACTGATCGCCCGCCTCGGCCGCCTGCGCCGCTGCCTCGCCGCGATAGCGTATGGCCCCCGGCCCTTGCGATTGCAGAACTCCGTTTTCGATGTGCGCCTTGCCCTCTTTCACCACCAGCGGCAGAACGCCGCTCAATAGTCCTTCACCGGATAATCCGTCTGCGTCTATATATTCAAGGGCTTTTGCAAGATCGATATTGTTGGCGCGCAAAGGCGCCGTCGCCTCGCCGCCGGCGAGCGAAGCGACGGCGTCATCCACGCCAAGCTCGCCGCCGAACCATGGAAACAGCGCCCGCTCAACTCGCAAGGTTTCATCGCCCGGCATATCAAAGCGAACCTCGCCGCCTTCAAGCTGTAAGGCGTCAAGATCGATGCCGCCGACCTTGATCGTTTGCGCGCCGTCGGTCGCCACCGGCCAAAGGTTTTTGAAATCTATCTCACCATTCAAACCAATGGTCTCGTTCACCACACGCGTCGGCCCGCCAAAGGTGACATCGTGAAAGGTGAGTTTTGCGCTCGAAGAAACGCCCGATGGCGCCCAGGAAAACGCAGCAGAACCGCCGGCGGCGCCGGTTGTCTCGCCGATATAGCCTTTTAATACCGGCGCAAGCCTGGCCGGCTGCACGCCGTCTTTGTCAAACACAATCTCGTCAAAATGAAATGTCGAAGCGCCGCTGGCGGTGGCCACGTCATGAACACCTTCGCCAGCGCCGAGCGCGTCGCCGCGCGGGGTGCGCAAAGCATAGTCAAACCGGACATTGCCCGCCTCAAGCACGGCGGCGCCCGAGGCAATGACCGGCGCAATTCTAGGCGAGACTTCATTTTGCGTGATGCGCACCGTGTCCAGCACCGCCGAAGACCGCATGCTCTCCTTATCGAGGGCAAAATCAAAACGCCCATGGGCGCCGGTGTAGCGTAGCATCTCATTGAGCGTCAGCGCGCCGCCATCGATCGTTCCCGACATCGTGGTTTGGTTGTCCGCAGGCTGATAGACGCCGCTAAAATGGATTTCCGGCGCCCGCCCCGCAATGCGCGTCTCGCCGATCCGATAACGCACGGCGTCCGCTGTCAGCACGCCGGTAAAACCAGACCGCGGCGCGCCAGACCACTGCAAATCAATCAGCGCGCCAGCCTCGCCACAAAGATTTAAGTCTTTGAGCGCCGCGTCTGTATCTTGCTGTTTAAGCGTAAACGTCGCGCGCGCCAGCGTGATGCATTCCGCGCCTGGCGCAGTGATTAACGCCCGTTTTGCGTCGAGGTCAGCGTCGATCAAGAGATTTGTCGTCACCGGCGCATCCACAATCACCAACCGGCCGATCGTGGCGCTGCGTAAGTTCGTCGTCGTGGTGACTTCGGCATTGACGCGGTCCGGTGCGAGATCAGCGCGGATAACCGCAGAGGCGTGGCCTAGCGACAGAGTGTCGGAGCGATAGTCGCCGATCTGCAGCGGGACATAAAGCGACCAGCCGTCATTTTTCGTTTGCGCATCCACAGTTGCAGCCATCGAAAGGCCCGCGCCCTTCATGGCGACGGCAAATCCGATCCGCGCGCCGTCATCGGAACGTACAAACAACGGCGCGCCGTCCTCTGCTGCAATGATAAGTTCGGCGCGGCCGTCTGCTCCATTGGCTTGCCCCGCCTCGCCCGCGCGCATCACCAGCGGCGCATCGGCAATGGTGACGGCAAACCCATTATCGGTCAGGGCGACATCTATCCCCGCCTCTATCGACAAAGACGGCGCGCCAAAAATCGCCGTGCGTTGTTCATCTGTGATCGCTGCGAGGCTTTCTATTTCAACGAGATTTACCTGTGCGGAGTGGAGCCGAACTTTGCCTGATGCGTTAAACGGCGCCTTTGTTCCATCAGCACGGTCGCGCCCGAATGGGCCCTCCCCGTCGAACGATAGATCGACATCACGGACCGGCCCAAACTCGGAAACAACATCGCCGGCAAAATCGCCCGATAGTTTAATTAATCCGTCTGCGGAAAGCGCAAGCTCAAGGCGAAGCGCCGCATCTTCGACGGTGACGGCGTCACTGCCTGCGCTTTGGGTTTGCAGTTGCAGGCTGACGCCGCCGCCGGATGCGGCGTCATAGTCGGCGCGAAGAGAGCCGGTTGCAGAACCGCGCGGCGCGGCGACGACAAGGCGGATATCGTGCGCAGTTAACTTGTCAAACGGCAGCGCGCCGATACCGCCGCCGCCGGATTGTTGCTCAATGCCGGGCAAGCGCACGGTCCCGTCCGGCGCAACCTCAAGCCTCGCTTCGCCGGGGCCAAATGCGATGACCTCAACGCGTCGTTCAAACAAGAGCTTTCGCCAATGATAGCGCGCCTCGGCTGCATCAAACCGGAACGCCTCGCCGCCTTCGGGCCCGGCGGCGAGTCTGGTGAACGTAATCTTATCGAGTGAAAACCCGCTCACCCGCGCTTTGGGGTTTTCCAGCCCGGCGGCGCTCATCGCTGAGCGCACTGCGTAACCGGCGATGGAGAGCCGCGCCAGGGTGAGCCCGGCGGCGACAACCGCCAGGAAAACCAGCAACCCCGCTATATACCGCCACGCCCGCATCTTACCTGCTTCCCTCAAAGGCGACCGTTCCTTTTCGGCGTCGGTTAACGCTAAAAAGGTCTAATTCTAAGCGTCTGCTCCGCCCAGCATGCAGAAAATTGCAGGATTTGGCGAGGCATGTCATGTACCCTCCGCTGGCGGGTAAAAATCCGCCAGTTTGGCCCGGTTGGCCTGGAACCTGCCGGGCTGGAGTTTGAGTTTCACCTTGATGCGGCAAGAGTGTGTCGCTGCACATTTTAGCGCCAATACGGCAACCCACGAGTAGCGCCTGACTATGTCCGTATCGATGAGCCAAACTGATGAAACGGACACGTTTACTAGGCCGGATGCGGCCCGGAGCCATATTGACGCCGCCTATTGCCCGATTGAACGCCGCCGCCGCGGGCCGGCGGCGCTGGCCGCATCCATGACGGTGTTGTTCGCGGGCGTTACTTTTCTCGGCTATGCGATGATGTCGACGCCGGTGCGGTTGAGCCCCGCGACGCAGATTGCGCCGCAGGCGGTCGAGCCGCAGGTCAACGTCGCCCCAATCTCCGAGACCGTGCCCCAAGGTGATGTTGCGGAAATGCTGCCGGAAGGGGCGCCGACTGAGCCCACGCCGCGCGCCCTCACCGTCGCCGAAGCGCTCGCGGAATCGCGCGCCGCGAGACAGAGCATTCAAACCATCGCCAGCGCGGCGCCGCAAGCTGAGGCCGTTCGTGTTGAGCGCCAGCCTGATGACGGTTTCGCACCAAGCCTGAAGCCCGCGCGAAAGATTACGCCCAATCTGCGTCCTTCCGGACAGGCGCGCGCGGCAAAAATCGGCGGCTTTCTGATCGCTGCGGCGAGCGATGCGCCGCCGCCGTTCTTTTCTCCGAGGAATGCCGAGCGTCAAATACAACACACTGCGCCCCCGGCGGTGCTTTATGCCAGCGATCTTGAGCGCGCGTTTCACGATATCCGCATTCGCATCACCAAGGGCGAGAATTTTGTTGATGCGCTCAAGCGCGCCGGCGTGAATGCCCGCGACCGCAACGACGCCGCCTACGCCTTTGGCAAGCATTACAACCTCCGCCGGCTTCGTCCGGGGCAGGAGTTTTTGCTGACCCTTGGCCAGCCCTATGAAACGCTGTTTCAAAATGCAGCCAATGATGGCGGCGTGGACGCCCGATTGATCGCGCTTAAGTTTCGCGCCGACGCCGAAAACCGCATTCTCGTTCGCCGCGAAAAATCCGGCGGTTTCGCCGCCGAGACAGCAGCCGTCCCGCTGACGACCCGCATGCTGTCGGTTGCCGGGCGCATCGACGGCAGCCTTTATCTCTCCGCGAAAGCTGCCGGCGCGCCCGACCAGATCATCGCCGACCTCGCCGACGCCTTTTCCTATGACGTTGATTTTCAACGGGAAATTTTTGGGGGTGACGAAGTTGAGGCGATCTTCGAGGCGCGTTACGACGACCAGGGGGCGCTCGTCTCGACCGGCGATATCGTCTTTGCACGGCTTTATTGGCGCGGACGCTCGCGTGAAAAAGGCTATTACCGCTTTGCCTCGAAAACCGACGGCAAGCGCGGCGATTATTACGACACCTCCGGGCAAGGCGCCAAACGCTTGCTGATGAAAACCCCGATTGACGGCGCGCGCCTGTCGTCGGGCTTTGGCCGCCGCAAACATCCGATCCTCGGCTATCGCCGCGCCCATAAGGGCGTCGACTTCGCCGCCTCGCGCGGCACGCCAATCAAGGCCGCCGGCGACGGCGTTGTCCAGCGCGCCAACCGCTATGGCAGTTTCGGCAATTACGTTCGTATACGTCATGCTAACGGTTACGAGACAGCGTATGCACACCTCAAAGGCTTTCGCCGCGGCATCCGCGCGGGCAAGCGCGTGCGCCAGGGCGATATCATCGGCTATGTCGGCACCACCGGACGCTCGACCGGGCCGCACCTCCATTATGAGGTTCACCTCAAAGGCAAAGCGGTAAACCCGCAAAAGCTCAAAATCGCCACCGGCAAAAAACTAAGAAGCGCCGAGCTTGACCGGTTCAAAATCCGCCGCGACGAGATTGACGCCATGCGCCTGCCGCAAGAAGATCCAGCCTCGCAAATCGCTGGCGAAGGCGGCGCAAGAAGCAAA
>JAJFGA010000020.1 GCA_021776375.1 Hyphococcus sp.
CGCAAAACGCAACCATGGAGCTGCCGTCAAGTGATATTCGTTTTGGACGATGGCGCCGATACCATAGGAGTTCAAATACGCCTTAGCGCAAAAAGCCTCCTCGGGATCTAAGAAACGAGCTATTTCAACAAGATTACCCACGCCCCAAGGTTACACATTTTCAGTGTTGGTGTAAATTCAACAATAATCCTCATTGCATGCTATCCAACCGTCAGCATACAACCACGCCGCAGCCGAGATTCTTTGCGCGGGGGCTTGAGTAAAACTACCCAAAATCGATTCTGGCACATCCATTAAGGCGACGCGACTTCTGTCCGCGCCGTAGAGGAGATTTCCGCCGCGAGCAATTTCCAGTCACCGTCTTCCTTGATCCAAATGTTTGAGACGTAGCCGGAAAAGCCTTCTACTGGGCCGTCCGGCCCGACAAAAGTTTCGGTTGTCTTAAAGCGAATGATTGCGAGATCGCCGGCCATGTCCACGCCAACCATGTCGATATCGCGCGAGGAGACGCGCATGCCGTAGCCCCACCACTCCTCGAGACTTTTGACGAACTTTTCACGGCCCTCATAAATCTCGCCCATCGCCCAGCGCGAATAATCCGGGTGAAGGATTTTCTCATATACTTCCCAGCCCTCGCCTCCCACAAGGGTCGACGCTGAAAGCTCCTCGAAGTTTCTGCGCAATTGCGATTCGTCAATTTTTGGTTCGGCGAAAGCTGCGCCGCACAGGACAATGCTGACGCATGAAGTTACAAGAAATGCCCATCTGGCTTGCATATAGTTTCCCCTATAATAGCTGGCGCTGAGGTCGTGGGATTAGATTTTAGTCGGCATCCGTCATTCAATTCAACCCTGCGAGAGCCCCTGCGCCAATAACGACCGCTAGGGCCTCAATCGTAATGATCGCTTTCGCGCAGAGCTAACAAACCGTCTAGTCCAGCTATCTGTGATGTAACAGATGCGCGAGCTGGGTAGCTTTCATGCACAACCTCCTTTTCAATTCCTCTAACCGTGCCTAGATGTCCTCCTTCACGCCTACCAAACTGGAGCTCGCCCAATGACCGACGCCACAACTTACACACCGCCGAAAGTCTGGAAGTGGGACGCTGAAAGCGGCGGCGCATTTGCGAATATCAACCGCCCGATCGCCGGGGCGACCCACGACAAAGACCTGCCGGTCGGCAAACACCCGTTGCAACTTTATTCGCTGGCGACGCCTAATGGCGTGAAAGTTACGGTGATGCTGGAGGAGTTGCTGGCGCTTGGCCACAAAGGCGCTGAGTATGATGCACATTTGATCCGGATTACTGAGGGCGACCAGTTCTCGAGCGGCTTTGTCGCGGCCAATCCGAATTCGAAGATCCCGGCGCTGATGGATCACTCAACACAGACGCCAACGCGGGTTTTTGAATCCGGTGCGATCTTGCTCTACCTCGCGGAAAAATTTGGCGCGTTCCTGCCCAGCGATCCGGCCAAACGCGCGGAATGCATGTCGTGGCTGTTCTGGCAGATGGGGAGCGCGCCTTTTCTCGGCGGCGGCTTCGGTCATTTTTACGCCTATGCGCCAGAAAAGTTTGAGTACCCGATCAATCGCTATGCCATGGAAGTGAAGCGCCAGCTGGATGTTTTAAATCGTCACCTGGCGGACAATCAATTTATGTGCGGCGACGACTATACGATTGCCGATATGGCGATCTGGCCGTGGTATGGCGCGGTGTTAAAAAATCTCGCCTATGATGCGGCGGAGTTTTTGGAAGCGCATACCTATACCAACGTTATCCGGTGGACCGATCAAATCGCCGAACGCCCGGCGGTTAAACGCGGGCGCATGGTCAACCGCGCCTGGGGCGAACCGGAAGAACAACTTCTCGAACGCCATGACGCCAGCGATTTTGAGTTGAAAACCCAGGACAAGATTGGCGAGCCGGATCCCGCTTAATCGCGTTACGCCCCAACCGTCAGGCTGGCCTGGCGCTGGGCGAAGACGCCAAGCTCGCGGCGCTTGAGCGTGCCGTTGCCGTTGAAGTCGGCAGCCTCGAACAGCGCGGTTTGCGCGCTGACGAACTCATCCGCATCAATGCGGCCATCACCGCCGGCATAAGTGTAGAAGGCGTGCTGGGCGACGGCGGCGATGCGTATGTGCTCGCCGCGCGACAGCGCCGCCGGGCGGGCAGACGGCAAGGCGATGAGGCTTGGCTCGTCCTCGGTCTCGATCGCGATAAAACCGTTCAGCTGCGCCAGTTCAGCGGTAACCACAGAAAGGGCGGTATATTCATCAACATCAAGGACTTGGTCGCCATTGCGATCAGCGCGCTCGAACACCAGTAAGGCGTGATCGGCAAGTTCCGCCTGGGTCAACGAAGACAGCGCGTCCTCGCCATAAGCCGCGCCCGGCGTCAGATCGTCGGCTGAGGCGAAGGCCAGACCGGCAACGGCGGCGATAGCGGCGGCGGATTTCATCAATAACGGGACCATGGCTCTCTCCAGTTTCGGTGGAGATGAACCTGGGGGGCGATGCTGGCCGATTATCGAAGAAATCGTGATTTTCTGATGGCGGGTGCGGCGGAAATGGGGCGCAGCGCATTGTAACGCCCCTTGGGAGCGAAACCGCCCTCGCCGCTCGCCTTTTAATTGCGTGACGCTTATTCCGCCGGCTGCGGTCCGGGTTCTGGCGCGGGCGCCTTGGCGGGTTCACTCGCCGTCGGGTTCAGCCGCCGCCAGCGCTCCTTGATCATCGCCGAAGTCATGCGCGAGCCGTCCGGCGACCAGCCCGGCGGACCAAACAGATAGCCGCCGACTTCGCGCAGAGAGCGCGCGCCGCGCAGGTCCTTCACCATGCCGATCCATTCATGAAAGGCGATCATCAGCGGATTAAATGTGGTGAGGTTTTTGATAATCCCGTAACGCGGCGCCTCGGCGTCTTCCTCGGCCACAAACGTCCCGAACATCCGGTCCCAGATGATCAACATCCCGGCATAATTCGAATCCAGGTAGCGCGGATTGGTTGCGTGGTGGACGCGGTGATGGCTTGGCGTATTAAACACCCATTCAAACGGGCCCATACGTTTGATAAGTTCGGTGTGGATCCAGAACTGATAGACCAGATTTACACCGCCCACGAATAATACCAACAGCGGCGGAAATCCGATCAGCGCCAGCGGAAGCCAGAAAACAGCCGAAAATGAAAGCTTCCCGGTCCAGGTCTGGCGCAACGCCGTCGACAGATTATAGTGTTGCGAGGAATGATGGATCACATGGCTCGCCCAGAACCAGCGCCGCTCATGGGCGATGCGGTGAAACCAGTAATAAGCGAAGTCGTCAACGACAATACAGACCAATATCGTCCACCAGGTAATCGGCATCGCCTCGATCAGCCGGAACTGATAGACCCCGCTATAAACCACATAGACCAGCGCTCCGGCGCCGATTACCGCAACAAGATTGTTGCCGAGCCCCATAGCGAGGCTTGAAAACGTGTCTTTGGTTTCATAGCGCCCGCGCCCGCTGCGGCGCACGACAAACATTTCCAAAATAATCAGAAGGATAAAAGCCGGGACGGCGTAGGCGACAACATCCGGGAACGATATATCTTGCATCACTCCCCTCCCCGGTCACAGGCAATGCGCGTCGCCGCCAGTTTAAACTGCTTCACCCATTCGCCATTATCATCTTTGGTATAGCCGATCCGCGCCCAATGGTCCGCATCTTCGATAACAAACTCCGCCTTGAAGTTTGGGCGCTCGGGATAGACCTGCCACATCGTCAGAAGACCGTCTTGCATTTTCGCGCGCAGATCCTGAACCTGGCGCCCAGCGGTGGCGATCCACATCATGTCCCACTCATCGTCTTCACTGTCGAACATGCGCACATTAACACCGCGCGGCGTATCCGGATTGACGCCGGGATCAATCGTATACCACTCATCGACAATCGTCATGCCGCCAAGACCATACCAGCCATTCCAGCGCGCCGGCGCGCCCGGCCGCGGCGGCGACCATGCCTCTCCCTGCCAGGCATGACCAGAAATCGTGTAGTCGCCAATCAGGAAGGAGAATTGCGCCAGTTCTTCGGCTGCATTTTCGTGCGGCGCGCCATAGTCGCAACGCGGGGGCGCCAAGTCTTCTGCATACAAAGTAGATGATGCAAAGCAGGTAACGACAAATGCGGTTATGTAGGTTTCAAATTTTGACATCGGCTCACCCTATCGTATCTTTCCGAATTACCACACCCTTCTATGCAGAAGCGCGCAGCCAAGGCGCAGCCTGGCTTTCCGGCAAAGTAAAATGAACTTCCCTGGCGGTGTTGTCTGCCCGGGGGACGGTCAGCACGCCATCCTTACAGAATGGCGCAGGCGCGGCTGCGCCAAGACGCCGCGTTACAAGCCCGTCGCCATGGACGATCACCACCGCCAATTCGCCGGCGGTGTTGCGCGCCAGCGCTGCGTCCTCACCGATCAGCCAGTCTGTCGGATCGAAATCAGGTTCGTCAAAACCCAGCCTTTCGGCGGCGGCGGCATGATCGATATTACGCCCACCGGGGCCGAAAATCAGCCGCGCGAGCAACACCAAGAACGAAACCCCGGCGATCGAAATCACCAGATCGAGTATGGGGTTGCCGGTCATCAGCCGCCTTACCCGACGATTTCGTCGGCGGAGAAGAAAAAGCCGATTTCGTCTTTTGCGGTTTCCTGCGCGTCAGAGCCATGCACCGTGTTCTCGCCGATCGACAGGGCAAATTCCGCGCGGATGGTGCCGGCGGCGGCGTCTGACGGGTTGGTTTCACCCATAATCTCGCGGTTGCGGGCGACGGCGTTCTCGCCTTCCAGAACCTGCACCACGACCGGCTCAGAGATCATGAACTCAACCAGCTCGCCGAAGAACGGGCGGTCTTTATGGACGCCGTAAAAGCCCTCGGCCTGCTCGCGGGTCATGTGGATACGCTTGGAAGCGACGACGCGCAGGCCGCCTTCTTCCAGCTTGGCGACGACTTTGCCTGTAATATTACGGCGGGTTGCGTCGGGTTTTATGATCGAAAAGGTGCGTTCTAGCGCCATGATGATATCCTCTACACGGAAAACTGTTGATTCGGTCGCGTTTCGTATCAACGTGAAGGCGTTGCGGCAAGCGTCCAAATCGCCTCAGTATGCTGAAAGCCCTCGCAATATGAAGGGCGAGAGACGGGAGAACAAAAATGTCCGATCCGGTAATTTCCACCGACCCCGGCCAGGCCGGCAACGCCAATCTGATCTATATCCTCTATCTCGTGTCCTGTGTGGTCGGCGTAACGGCGATCGTCGGCGTGGTGATGGCCTATATGGCCAAGGATGACGCACCAGACTGGCTGCGATCCCATTATCACAACCAAATCAATATATTCTGGAAAGGGCTGCTTTATATGGTCGCCGGCATGATCTTGAGTATCGTTCTGATCGGGTTTTTGATCATCCTGGCGGCGTTTGTCTGGTATATTATCCGCATCGTGAAGGGCATGCAGACGCTTGCCAAAGGCGAGCCTTATCCCGATCCATCAAGTTGGACGTTTTGATCGCGCGCGGACCGAACACGCCGCTCTTCAGCCTATATGCATTCAGCCTGGCGCGCAGATTGGATCGAAACGCGCAAAGAGCGCCATAAATACCGCCCAGCCGCCGGCTGAATTGACCGAGCTTGTCGGCTGCTGGTCAGCCCCTCACTCAACAGTTGTGTTTATCCCAACGGCAATATCAAGGAGCCACCCATGACCGACTTCATCAACAGATTTAAATCTTTCGACAAACTCATCGCCACCAGCCTGATCAAGCTGCTTTATTGGATCGGTATCGTGCTTATCGCACTAGGCGTTCTGGCGGGGATTCTCGGCGGCTTCTCTCAAGGCTTCACCTCCGGCATTACCAGCCTGGTCCTGGCGCCGCTTGGCGGCATTCTCGGCGTAATCTTTTGGCGCTTCCTGTGCGAGATTTATATCGTCATTTTCGGCATGTATGACCGCCTCGGAGAAATCCAGACGTCGCTCGCCAAAGATTAACCAAGACCGGCATGCCCCCTATGACGCCGCGCCTTTACCCGCGCGGCGTCTGGTGCGGCGTAGCTTTTCGGTGAAAAACCGGCGCGATTGCAAAATCCCCCTCCAAATGTGCAGGCAGAACGCCTATATAGGGGGTCAGCCGTGTTGTGAGTATAATGTCCGTCACCGACCAGACCCCCGTTTGCGTTTCCGCCCGCGCCGCGACGAAGATCGCCGCGATCCTCGCCAAGGAACCCACAGGCGCGATGTTGCGCGTGGCGGTCGAGGGCGGCGGCTGTTCCGGCTTTCAGTATAAGTTCGATATTGTCGGCGGACGTGAAGACGACGACCTCGTACTCGATGCAAACGGCTACTACGTCCTCATCGACAGTGTCTCGGTCGACTATATGGCAGGATCAGAAATCGACTATTCCGACGAGTTGATCGGCGCGGCATTCAAGATCAACAATCCGAATGCGACGGCAAGTTGCGGGTGTGGGACGAGCTTTAGTTTGTGAGCACCCGTGTGGACGCCAAGTTCAAAATTGGCAGCGCTGCAAGACCCGAGCCCTCCGCCGCTAAATCCCGCCCGGCCTATCCACCGGTTTGACGCTCAAGGTCCCATTCGGCGGTAGACCGCGCATCGTTTCTGTCGCCCGCAACACTTCCGACATTGCTCGATCCCGCGTCGCCGGCGCCCTGATAATCCCAAACGATCTTTGTAAAGCCGAAATCGACGGTCTCCACGAGCTTGCCGGCGTCGTTAACGGCGGTGAAAACACCCATCACCCTTACATCCTCAAGGCCGATGCGGAAATATCCGTTCGGTTGAATCAAATGAACGCTCACACTTTGAAATGCGACGTTGAGCGGCGGATGGCAGCGGCGGCTCAATCTCGCCATCGCCCTTGTGCACCAGCCTCGGATTGCCATCCTTGACGAACCGAGTGTCGGCATGGACGTGGAGGCTCGATTTCAGATGTGGGAAAGCATACGCGCATTGAAAGTCGAAGGCGTCACGGTGATGCTCACTACCCATCTCATGGATGAAGCCGAAACGCTTTGCGACCGCATCGCTATCCTGCACGAAGGCAAGATCGAAGCGCTCGGAACCATGGACGAATTACGGGCTATCGTTCCTGCCGTTGAAATGGCGGAGGTTGAATGTTCCGACATGCCGGCGCTGAAGCGCCGTGCTGAGGCAATCGGCTTCTCGACACGCGTTTACGCAGGGCGTTTGACACTCCTGTTACCGGAACGTTTCACGATACGCGATCTGATTGAGCGATTAGCGCCGCTTGAGATTAGGTCAGTGCGACTGCGCGCCGTTTCTCTAAGTGATGTGTTTCTTGAGATTATCTCGACAAGTATCGCCTGATTGCGAGATAGAAAAACGGACGGTGAGGACTCGCGCGCCCAAGAGGTTACCCTCGACAGATTTTAAATGATCTCGAAATCCATAAATTACTGAACTCATGCTATTTCACATATCACCTTCAAATTGTGTGTAACAACAATCCGTGAAATCATATGTTTTGGGGCAGAGTCGGTAGCCGCACTAATTGCAAAGTGGACGCCTGCAAGTTTACACCTACCATGCTCAATTCATATCCAGTTGATGCAAAAGGGTGGGCAGATGGTCAAACAAATAGTTTATATCCGCCGCTTGCGTCTCCTTGCCAAAGCTAAAGCGGATTGTGCCGTAACTCTTATGGTCTGCGCCGATTGCCGCCAGAACGTGTGATATTTTATCTTCACCGGCGCTGCACGCCGAACCGGCGGAGACCGCTATGCCGATCTGGTTGAGGCTTAACAGCAACGAACCGCTATCAACGCCCGGAAACCCTACGCTCAAATTATGTGCAAGGCGGTTTTCCAGCCCGCCGTTAATTACCGCTCCCGGTACGGTGCTTTTCAGCCTTTCCAAAAACTGTGACTGAAGTTTCAGGAATCTGTCATGTTCCTCATCCATCTCGGTGCAGGCGAGCTCTGCAGCAAGACCAAGCGCCATTATTCCCAAGACATTTTCCGTGCCCGCTCGCAAACCGGTCTCCTGATGGCCGCCATGGATCTGCGGCGCAATGTCCAAGCTGGGATCGATGTAAATCGCGGCAATGCCTTTTGGCGCGTAAATCTTGTGCCCGGAAAGGGAAAGAGCCGAAATACCGATTTCTTTTGGGCGAATTGGGATTTTTCCAAACCCCTGAACGCCATCGACAAAAAATGGAACATTACGGGCTGCACACACTCGCGCAATATCCGCATAGGGATATATCGTTCCAATTTCATTATTGGCGGCCATCACTGTTACGAGGGCCGTATCGTCACGAATTGCCTCAGAGACCTGGCTTGCATCAAGCGAACCATCGGTCGCAACCGATAGCCACGTCACATCAAACCCTTCCGACTCGAGATGCTGCACTGTCTCCAATACGGACGGGTGCTCGACGCTGGAACACACAATATGTCCGGGCGACCCGTTGTTTTCCGGGTTATCCTTGTATCTTTCCGTGATGCCTTTGATTGCAAGGTTATTCGCTTCAGATCCGCTGCCCACAAAATGGATACAGTCTCGCGGGGCTCCCAAACACGCGGCGATTTTTGCTCTAGCGGTGTCAATGATGTCGTATGCGCGGCTTCCAACCTCATACGAGCTTGATGGATTTCCGAAAGATTCCGGATCCTTCAGGAAATCCACCATTGCATCAACGACTTCACTACGCAAAGGCGTCGTCGCGTTGTGATCGAAATATACCGCGCGTGGATTATCGATTTTGATCGTCGCCATAGGCTTGCAGCCTTTGTCGCGACTTTGAATCGGAATACCGACCCAAGTGTAGACCGAGCTGATGCCGGCGGGAAACATCGCCGTTAGCCGATCCTTTGCAACGCCCGTACCTTTCTTAATGTTATTGAACAGAGGTCCGACGCTGTTCGCCCGATAATAATTCCACGCGAACTCCAGCACGCGCATATGGTCTTCGGTTAGCGAAGTGTTTGTTTTCCGCGACATGTAGAAAATGCGGTTTTTCGCAAGTGAATGTAATGGCATGATGAGATCTCCGCTACAGAGCGATTAAGCACGCACTGACGCTACACCGCCCTTGGCGCCCGGATAGGCCTCGAACGGGAAGCCGCCCATGGAGGCAGTCATACCATCAGAGATTTCCTCAAATTGCGCCCACGGAACGCCAACGCCCATACGGTCTGCGTCCCACTTAGCGATGAGGCGTGCGCCAAGACATGCCGTAGAAATATTCATCTCGCCTGTAAGGTAGGGTCGAACAATCAAGTCCGAATTCACAACCCGTAAACCGCCCATGCTTGCATTCACGCGCCGGCCCGTCTTGAATTGGTATGCCTGAATAATCCGTGTAAGTTCCACCGGTCGCGCAGCCATAACGACGACATCTGGCGTGATATCAATGTCATCAAAATCCAGAGAATAGAAAAATACGGCTTGAGTATCCGATGGCTGTATCGCCATCATATCCGACATGGCGTTGCGCGCCGCATCGACGCTTTGGAAGCGCCCCGTGTCATTTTCGCCGAATAGCGCCAAATCCGGCCTGTTCGCCGCAGCGCATGCATACACAACGCCGTCCGTAAAGTCTTTCGGACTCGGTGGCTTGAAATCCCCACCAAGACCCGACTGCTCCTTCATTATATCTGTATAGACAAGACTGTCGCCCATGGGTTGGTCTTTGTTCGCGTCGACAAGTCCAAAGCTAATGGCGGCAGCGACACAGCCAATAGTATCTGGAGTAAGCAGGACATTATCGCCGAAACTCGCCTGGCGTGCGCTTTGGCAACTCGTCAATGTCAAACCGGTCGGTTCGCAATCGAGCACTTCTTGCGGAATTTCTTCGCCAGCTTTGTAAATTTTTATGCATGCAGTTGGAATTGACAACCCTTCAACATTCATGGCGCCAATTATCTTGTCGTATGTATTTTTTGCCGTTGTCATTTTCGCTTCTCCCATTTTCAGAATTTTAAACCCAGAACGGTTGCTCCGACTCCCCGTCGGACCTTTTAAGCTTTACGAAACTGCCGCCAGGCAATGTGATCTGGTTTATGCTTTGAACCAGTTTCTTGCGCCCATTGGTCTTCCTATGGCTCGATCAGCACAGCACGCGAACGAGCACACTGCACAGTTGGCATATTTGAAATTTATCAGTGATTTGCTGATATCGAGGCGGCGAGAATCTCACCGCCTCGTCGCCTCGCCTACATCGTCGAAATCTTTTCAACGGCCTCTTCCGTTGTGAAAAGGTCATTGGCTATATAGCGGAAATTAATAAGCGCGGCGAGATAACCGTCACCCTCCGGCAGGCGAGCTGCGGCCGTTGCATCGCGCACAACAGCCACTTCGTACCCTTGTTCCAATAGTTCGTGGAGGTGAGCCTGGACGCACAAATTTGCCGACATGCCAGCAAGGATAACCTTATCAATACCAGCTTTGCGCAGTTGTAGCGAAAGGTCGTTGGCTTCAGGCCCGTACACTTTATGCGGCGAGGTTATCACTGTCTCGCCATCTTCGATGAGAGCCTTATATTGAGGCATAAAGTCCGCGCCAGAACCTTCAAATCCATCTAAAGACAGAGGGCTTGGGCGATCGAACATGCCAATCGCATGCATAAGCTTTTCCAACGGGCCGCCAAATTTCCAGCCGTGATCGGATGGGTAGTAATAATGTGGCGATATAAACACCGGCATTCCGGCTTCTTTCGCTGCTTTCAGCAATGCCTCAATATTGTCCACCGTGCCGTTTTCGGTGACGCTGGCGCCGACCACACCCCATGTAACGCCGTCTTCGCTCAGAAAGTCGATCTGCGGATCGGTGATAACGAGAGCAGTGTCCCCAGCCGTTACGATCATTTCTGTTTGAGGCAGCGCCGGCTCGGCGGGGTCTGCATACGGATTGTCTTGTGCGCAAGCCACCGAACTCATGGCGGCAGTTGCAACAACGATTGCCGAAGATAATTTCATCTTCATTGTCCGGATCATTTGTCCCTCCATTTTGTATAATTTTTGGAAGAAGTCCCCCCGACTTCCTGCAACTAACTTAAATTAGTGTTGGCGACGGTCTACAAAATTCACAATGACGCCCATAGTAATGGCTTCACGTTCTTGTGATGATGCGGCGCCGCATTTGGAAACTCCGAATCAAGCAGATCTGGCCTTCCGCATACGCCAGAAGAAGACTACGAGCTGTCGGATATCACCGTCAGTCATTGGTGCGGACGGGGGGACTCGAACCCCCACGAGGTTACCCTCGACAGATTTTAAGTCTGTTGCGTCTACCGGTTCCGCCACGTCCGCTTGTTTAGGCCGGTTCGGCGGTGTCTATCACCCATCGCGGAGAAGGCAAAGCAGCAATATTCCAGTCGACAGATCAGCACTCCACCACATTGACCGCGAGCCCGCCCTCGCTGGTTTCTTTATATTTCCGCGACATGTCGAGGCCGGTCTGGCGCATGGTTTCGATCACCTGATCGAGGGAGACTTTGGGATCGTCGGCGGCGCGGACCGCCAGGCGCGCGGCGTTGACGGCCTTGACCGCACCGATGGCGTTGCGCTCGATGCAGGGGATCTGCACCAGCCCGCCAACCGGGTCGCAGGTGAGCCCGAGATTGTGCTCCATGCCGATTTCAGCCGCGCGCTCAACCTGTCCGGGCGCCCCGCCCCAGACAGCGGCGAGCCCGCCCGCCGCCATTGAACAGGCGACGCCGACCTCCCCCTGACACCCCATCTCAGCGCCGGAGATTGATGCGCGTTGCTTGTAAAGCATGCCGATCCCGGCCGCCGTCAACAGGAAAATTCTGATATGGCCGATATTGATATCGTCTTCAGCGCAATAATATTTGAGTACGGAGGGAATAATTCCCGCCGCGCCATTGGTCGGCGCAGTGACGACGCGCCCGCCGGAAGCATTTTCCTCGTTCACCGCCATTGCGTAGACGTTAAGCCAGTCGAAAATCTGTTCGCGCTCATTAGCATGCGGCGCTTCGTGTAGCTTTGCCCAAAGCTGTGGCGCCCGGCGCTTGACGTTAAGGCCGCCCGGCAACAGTCCTTCGGTTTTAAGCCCGCGATCGATGCAAGCCTGCATCGCGAACCATATCTGATCAAGCCTGTGCTCGGTCTCATAACGCGGCCGGAAATCATCTTCATTTTCCAAAATGAGTTCATGGATGTGAAGATTTTTTGCCGCGCAAAGGCCGAGCAAACCCTCAGCAGAGGCGAAGGCGTGCGGGCCGCGTTGCGGAAGCGCGATGCGGTCGTCTTCCGATGGGATGGTCAGCTGTTTCTCGCTGGCTATAAACCCGCCGCCCACAGAATAATAGGTTCGCGCAAAAGTCTCTGCGCCAGCAGCATTGTAAAGATGCAGGCGCATTTCATTGGGGTGGATAGTCGGCAGGATATCACCGCGCAGGTCGATGTCTTTTGCCGGATCGAAAGCGATTTCCCCGCCGCCGTGAAGCCTAAGCCTGCCCTCCTCCCGCGCCATATCCACCGCTTCTTGCGCCGCATCGGGGTTGGTCTTGTCGGGCTCGAACCCCATCAGACCAAGCATCGCCGCCTTGTCGGTCCCGTGACCAATACCCGTGAGCGCCAGCGAGCCATGCAGGTCGACTTTAACCCGGACGGCGTGCGTCATAACGCCGGCGCTGGCGGCCTCTTCCAAAAAGCGGACGCCGATGCGCATCGGCCCCACCGTATGCGACGATGACGGGCCGATCCCGATTTTGAATATATCAAAAACACTCAGCACACAGACGCTCCATTCAGGCCGCCGCGCCCGCAAGGTTACGGGTCTGGGTTGCGGCCGGCTGCGCGCAAAGCCGCGCGCAGCGTCTCTACATCATAGAGGGATTGGCGTCGATGCTGTTCGAGGTCGGCGGCGACAGTTTTTGCGCCGGCAATCGCCGCTGCGAGACCGGCGCGCGTGTCATCACCATCGCTTAGCTCAGCGCGTATGGCGGCGATATTTCTGCTCAGCCGCTCCAACGCCCGGCGTTGATCTTTTAGCTCCGGGCCGGCAAATCGCTCATGCACCCGGCCCAACCGCCCTTGTGCGCTCAACAACAAAAAGTCCGCGGTCGCTGCGTCGTCGCGCGCAAGCGCTTCTCCGGCCAGTTCCATGGCGCGCCGCGCCTGGCGCATATCGTCGGCGATGGCCCTGGTTGTCGTCGCCGCTGTGCAGCCCGTATCATCGAGGTGAGTGATGTAGGCGGAAAGCCCATCGACGACCGCAGGCGGCGGCGGGGCGCCCTGAAATTCATCGGTCACGGCGCTCTCAATAAAGTCATGCAGGCTTGGCGCCGGCGCTTGCGTGCCGAAAGCAGTTTTGCCGGCAATCCCGACCAGGCTCGGGATCGGCACAGGATTAAAGACGCCGTCCTCGCGAATTTTGCTGAACAGCGCCGAGGTCACATCGGCTGTCCCGGCCTCGCCGCTGAGGCCTTTGAGAAAAAAGTTCGGGTTGTCGCGCCCGCCACTGTGACAGCTTTCGCAGGACAAGCCGCCGCGCGCCGCAAGGCCGCCAAACAGCATCGGGCTTTGAAACGCCACCCGGCCGATATCAACCAGATATTGCGTGTCGATGTTTTCAGCCGGACGGATGCATTCACGCCGGTCGTTACTCAACATCGCAAAAACATCCGCAGACGGATCAAGCCAGGCGAGTTCGCGAAGGCTTAACACCGCCTGCTCGCCAAAAGAACGCGACGCATTCGCGAAGGCGTCCACCGGCTCCGTTTCCGCACGTTCCTTTGGCGAACAGGCGGCAAGCGCAATCAATGCTGCAACCGTCGCCCTCTTTATTGTGAGCGCCATTAGCGCCCGGCGCGACGGATGGATGTTTTCACCTCGATCAATCGCGCCAGGTCTTCATATTGCGCACAGCCAAAAGCGCAAAGCTGGTCGAGTTTAGCGAGCTGACGGCGGGCTTTTTTAATCTCGCCAAGCTCCAGATAAAGCTCGCCAAGATATTCCGTGGCGCCGAGATGGTCCGGGTCCAATTCCAGCGCAGCTGTATAATAGTCTTGCGCCTGGTCAAATTTTCCCATCCTGCGATGCGCAAAGCCGAGATAATTTAAAATATCCGGATGCGGACCGATAATCTCCTGCGCCTGGTATAGCTTGCTCACGGCTTCAGCAAAACGTTGCTGATTGATGAGCTTGACTGCGTCGCCATAGCGATCCGCGCCAACCGCGCGCGGCGCCAAGGCCAGCACGGCAATTTGTAGCGCGCCATCCGGACCAAGGCTGATTTCCTCGCCATCGCCGGCGCCAAGCGCGGCCTCGACTTTGGCAACCGCAACACCGATGCGTTTGATGTAGTCCTCATTGCAAGTCTCATCGGTGCAATTTTCACTAAGCGCGCGGATGGCGGCCAATTGCTCTTGCGCGTCATCGATTTTCTCCAGCGTGACGAAGACCAGCGCAAGCTGCTCACGCGCTTCGATAAAATCCGGGCGGCCTTTGATTGCACGCTCAAAGTAGCGCACCGATGCTTTGTGTTTGCCGCGACCAATTTTGGCAAGGCCCATATAATAGTTTGCTTCGGTGTGTTTACGAGAAATGCTTAAGACTTCGCCAAACTTTTTCTCCGCGGTTTTATAATCACCCGCGCTGAGCGCGGCGACGCCATCGCGATAGGACTGCTCGGGATCAACCTGCGGTCGCGATTGTTGCGAGGGCAGGCTGGAGCCGCCGCTCCCTGCCGCATGTACAATCCCGGTCAGACCAAGACCTGCCAACAATGCAACCGCCAGCGCGATCGCAGATAAGATATTGATGCGCGGCGCGGCGCGGTATTTGGTGCTCATCTTATCTCTCCCTGCGGCGCAGATTTCGCCGGTCGCTCCCAATCGTACCCCATATTGCCTCAAAACGCGTCCCAGCGCACCCTCTGAGGCCTTCACAAATAGCGGCGCGGCCCATTCGCCTCACCTTGAGTTCGCGCCCTGCTCGGCACTTAAACGCCGTGAATTGATCCGCATCAAGGCGGCCTTTTCCATATCCTCTTAGATATCGCCGTTCAGCTTTGGAGATAGACATGTTACGGACCATTGGTATGATTTTGGCGACTGTGGGCGCGCTGGCGGCGTGCACAACGGCCACGCCTTACGGCCCCGCAAATGGCGGCTACGGTTTTTCCGAGCAACGCGTTGAAGATAACCGTTATCGAATTTCGTTTCGCGGAAACTCATCAACCTCCAGAGAAACCGTTGAGAATTTTCTCCTCTATCGCGCCGCCGAGCTGACCCTTGAAGGCGGCTATGATTATTTTGTCATGATCGAGAGCGATACCGAAGCCAAAACCAGCTATTCAAACACTGCGTATTACCCCGCATTTTATGGCCGGTATTACTACCCGTCTTCACGGCGTTCTTATTACCACTTCCCCTATTACGCCTATGGCTTTGGCTGGGGCTATCCTTATGATTCCTATGTCCGCGAAATCACCCGCTACACCGCCATCGCTTTTGTGACGATGCATCACGGAGACAAACCGGCGGACGATCCTCATGCGTTCGATGCGCGCGGCGTCACAGAGAATTTGCGCAGCTTTGTTGTTGAGCGCCTCTAGCCTGGTCGCCGGTCTTTCATGTCCGGCTCGACGCCAAGCGCGCGCATCGCGGCGCAAATCGCCGCCATCGCCGCGTCTGCTGTCTCCGGGCTTTGCGAGCGGGCAATCACCGTGACGCCCTTCTCATCGCCATCGATCGGGTAGCTGCCGATCGCCACATCTTTGATCGCCGACTGAATTTCACGCAGCTGATCGGCAATTTTCGATTCCGGCAAGCCCGCCGCAGTTGCTGCGCGCGAGTGAATTTTAACGCCGCGTTTAATTTCGCCGTCAATCGCCGCCAACATGCCCTGAAAGATCCGCGGCACGCCCGCCATCACAAACACATTGTCGATGCGCACGCCCGGCGCGCCGGAGACCGGGTTATCGATCAAGACAGCGCCTTCCGGCGTGCGGGCCATGCGCGCGCGCGCCGGCGTCACCTCCTCGCCGCGCGCCCGGTACCAGCTGCGGATCAGCGCTATCGCCTTTGGGTGCTCAATCACCGGCACGTCAAACGCCGCCGCGATCGCATCGACCGTAATATCATCATGGGTTGGACCGATGCCGCCGGACGTAAACACATAATCATAACGCGCCCGCAAACCATTGAGCGCGGCAACGATGTCCGCCTCGTCATCGCCGACGATGCGCGCCTCACACAGCGCCACCCCGCGCTCGGTCAACCAACCGGCGAGAAAATACATATTGGCGTCACGCGTCCGGCCCGACAAAAGCTCGTCGCCAATGGCGAGGATCGCAGCGGTTATTTTTTGCGGCGCGTCAGTCATTTTTTCACTCTACTATATCTATGCGAACGAGATCGCCGATCACGGCGCCCTCATCATTCATGCCGCCAAGCGTCCAATAGGCGCCGTCCCAGATCATCAATCCGCGATGGTCCATGGACGGGCGACCCGTTCGCCCCAGTTCAATCCATTGTTCCGTTTCCAACTCGAATGCAAATAAAACATCCAACGCCCGCGCCGGAACGCCGTCATAGCCGACGCCATCGTAATTGTAAGGGTTGTCGCCGCCGCCGTAAAAGACGATGCGGTTGCGATCCAGATCGCCGATCGCCGCCATGCGATAAAGCGCCCCTCCGGGATGCGGTGGCAGTTTTCGCCAGGCGATGTTCGCCGGATCATCCGCGTCAATCTCACCGAGCCACGCCCCATCGACGGCGCCGAATTGCCGACGTCCGTCTTTCTCGCCGACAACCGCAACACCGTCCGCGATGACGAACGTGTCGCCGACCGCGCCGCCGGAATGGCCAAAGACCGGCGCGCCGGGATAGTCACTCGCTGCAAACCATTTGTCTTCCCACGTATCGTACCCCTGAACGGCGCTGACATTGCCGGCATCATGCCAGCCGGAAACCAGGTAAATATAGCGATTGGCGTAGGAAAATGCGACGGCGTCATCTACTGGCGTCGGCATATCGGTGCGGCGCTGATATTCCTCCGTCTCGGGATTAAACGAGAAAACTTCCGGCGTTGAGACTTCCGTTCCGTCTTCGGCGACGGTGTATCCGCCAAAGAGAAATATCCGGTCATGGAGGAAAACAGCGGTGCTGGCGAGACGCCCCGCCTCCACGGGAACATCACCCGCGGCCCGGCATCCGCCCCAGGGAAGCGAGCAATTGAAAACCGATTTGCTGACATCTTCATACGTTTTTCCCTGACGCAATCCATTAAACGACCATAGGGTTGCAGCGCCGTCACCCGGGACCAGCGCCACGGCATTATTAGCATGGGGCTCGGGCATTGTTTCATGAACTTCCGCATAAACGCCTGGCGCCCGTGGCCCCGGCGTCACACGATCTGCAAAGTCAGTCTCTGCTTCTTGCTCCGCGCATGCGCCCGCGAACACCATCAAGGCGGCGCACTTGAAATATGTCCTCAAGACCCCATTCAATGAATTGAAGCGGGTTTTGCAAAAACCTGCGTATGCTGACTGAAAGACGTTAATCATGAAATATTTCTCCGCTCACGATGCAAAACAACGATTTGGCAAACTCATAGCCCTTGCAGGCGCCGATCCGGTCGCCATCACAAGATACAAACGACCCGTCGCATATATAATTTCGCCATGCGCCTTTGCAGAATTTAAAACCCTGCGCGACCGGGAGCAGCGCTCCAAAATTTCAGCACTGTTGGACGAAATCGACGCCAATGACGGGTATCGCGGCGATGTCTTGACGCGCAAACTCATAGGATTGATGCGCCAACCCCGCTGAAAGGCCCTGAAAAAGGCCTGCGCGCGTTTTACAAGCCCAATAGCCGCGCGGCGTGTAGCGGAATCTGGTCCAACATTTTTACCCGCCAGGGCCGCCGGCGATGGCTTTCGCTGAGATGTCTTCATCACTCGCACTCGGTTTGCTCCTTTGACGCAATTCGCCACAGAATCGCCCATGGAATCACTTTCAAAAAGCACTATACGCCCACCCAAACCCGTGAGGATAACTTTTCACCGAATATAGGTTTTATGAAAGACTACCCTCTCTGGGTTGTAAAATCGAAGAATCGATTCGTGTTTGGGTTGCACGGATTTAGTCGTTTGTTTTGGGTTCAAGAGCCCCCTCCGTCGGCTTCGCCGACACCTCCCCCGTTTTACGGGGGAGGAATAAGATTGAGTATGCCGCGCGCTTGTTCTTCTCCCGTTTACGGGGGAAATGGCCGCAAAGCGGTCGAAGGGGGCTCTTTGCATATGCAATAAAGCACGCCTGCCTCATCATGCTGAAAAATGCGCGGCGCTTTATGGGTCCCCCCTATCGCATGATTGTCGTCTCTCCCCGACTTCGTCTAAACGCACCCCATGCAAATCCCTTCCCCACTCCGTCGCGGCCGGCTGGTTAAACGCTATAAGCGCTTCCTCGCCGACATCGTCCTTGACGATGGCGAGGAGATCATCGCCCATTGCGCCAATCCCGGCTCGATGCTCGGCGTCGCGATTGCGGGCGCGACGGTCTGGGTCAGTGAGCACGACAACAAGAAGCGAAAGCTGCCCTTTTCATGGGAGATGGTCGAGGTCGGCGAGACCCTGATCCCGATCAATACGACCAACCCCAACAAAATTGCTCTGGAAGCCATTGAGGCGGGCGCCATTGCGGAGCTTGCCGGATATGGCCGCATCCGCCGCGAGGTGAAATATGGCGAGGCGAGCCGCATCGATCTTTTGCTTGAGGGCGGCGAGCACACCGCGCCCTGCTATGTGGAGGTCAAGAATGTGCATTTATCGCGCATGCCGGGCCTCGCTGAGTTTCCCGATTCCGTCACCAAACGCGGCGCCAAACACCTCCACGAGCTTTCCCGCATCGCTGCGGCGGGCGGACGCGCGGTTATGCTGTTTGTGGTTCAACGCAGCGACTGCTCCCGGTTTCGGCCCGCGGCGGACCTCGACCCGGCCTATGCCGCGGGTCTGAAATCAGCGGTTGCGGCAGGTGTTGAAACATTGTGCTATGATTGCGAAGTCAGCCTCAGCGCGGTAGGGCTTCGTAACCGCCTTGAGATTGAACAGGTTTAAACAAAGCAAGATCGCCTAATGACAGAACTCGCCACAGACGCAGACGTTGAGACCACCGCCGATGAGATAGAAATCCATGGGCCGGAGGATTTTGCCGGCATGCGCAAGGCTGGGCGGCTGGCCGCCGAGTGCCTCGACATGCTGACGGCGCATGTCGCGCCCGGCGTCGCCACGCAAGAACTTGACGATCTGGTGCGCGAGATGGTGCTCGACAATGGCGCCCTATCGGCGACCATCGGCTATCGCGGCTATCGTCACGCGACCTGCATTTCCCTCAACCATGTGATCTGTCACGGCATCCCCGGACCGAAACTGCTCAAAGACAGCGACATCATGAATATCGACGTGACGGTCATAGTCGATGGCTGGCACGGCGACACCAGCCGGATGTATTACGCCGGCGAGCCAAAGGTGAAGGCGCGCCGCCTGGTCGACACTACCTATGAGGCGATGATGGCGGGGATTAACGTGGTCAAACCCGGCGCGACCTTGCGCGATATCGGCGCCGCCATTCAGGCGGTTGGCGAGGGTCAGGGATTTTCCATAGTGCGTGATTTTTGCGGCCACGGCCTCGGCAAGGTTTTTCATTCCGCCCCCAGCGTCGTTCATTATGCGGAATATAAAGACCGCTGGGGCGCCGTCCACCGCGCAGCGGACACCGAAATCAAAGCGGGGATGTTCTTCACCATCGAGCCAATGATCAATGACGGCAAACCGGACGTTAAAGTCATGAAGGACGGCTGGACAGCGGTGAGCCGCGACAAGTCGCTCTCGGCTCAGTTCGAACACTCCATTGGCGTCACGGAAGACGGGTTTGAGATTTTTACGTCCTCGCCCAAGGGGCTTGATAAGCCGCCTTATAACTAATGCCTGATGGCGCGGCAAAAACTCCCAACCACGCAAGCGGCCATCGCGAGCGCCTGCGCGCGCGGTTTCGCAAGGCTGGCATTGACGGACTTCAGGATTACGAACTTCTCGAGCTGGTTTTGTTCCGCGCCATTCCGCGCCGCGACGTCAAACCACTGGCCAAAGACCTGATCGAAAAATTCGGTGGTTTTGCCGAGGCCCTCGCCGCGCCGATTGATCGCCTCGTTGAAGTGAAAGGCGTCTCAAAAAATGTCGCTGAGGAATTGAAAATCGTCCAGGCGGCGGCGATTAAGCTGACGCAGGAGCGCGTCCTCAAGCGCCCGGTCATCACCTCGTGGAACGACCTTCTCTCTTATTGCCGCGCGGCGATGGCGGATGAGAAGACCGAACTTTTCCGCATCCTATTTCTCGACAAGAAAAACATTCTGATTGCCGACGAAGTACAACAGCGCGGCACCGTCGATCACACGCCGGTCTATCCGCGCGAGGTTGTCAAGCGTGCGCTGGAACTTGGCGCCTCGGCGATCATCCTGGTGCACAATCACCCCTCCGGCGACCCGACGCCGTCACGCGCCGATGTTGAGATGACAAACCAGATCATCAAGGCTGGCGCCGCCTTAAACATCCGCGTCCACGACCACATCATCGTCGGCCACAAACACCATGCCAGCTTTAAAACGCTGGGACTGATCTGAGACGGCGCGGTATTTTCACCAGGCGCTTGTGAAATCTCAATTCCAGCGATACTGTCGCGCGAGGGTGTGGGGCAATGATCAATAAGTCTTCAGACATAAAGCTTTTGGCTTTTATTTGTTTCCTCGTCGTTGGCGGTGGGGTGCTAAGCGGGTTGCATCTTTATGGCTCGTATCTGCTTGAGCGCGCACACAATGAATTTCTTGCGCAACTTGACGCAAAAGTCTCTCTGCCATTGCAAGAAGATTTTCAGGCGATCGCTATCGATGGCGGCAAGATCGCCAATCTGACAAATACTTGGCAGACGCGGACGCCAACCGGAGACCTCGTCGATTACACAGCGCCGCCAACAGCCTTTGATTTTGCAAGGCAGCCGGCGATCGACAAAGTCACATTATCTCCTAACGGACAGTTTTACGGCTCCGTTCAACGATCCGACGGCAAACAATATGCCGTTATCCGTGAAATCGATGGTGATAGCGAGCCGGTTGCATTCAATTTCAACAAAGTCAGTATCGATTGGATCGCCTGGGCGCGCGACGACAGAGTATTGATCGGCTACTCATTGCTGGTTGAGATAAAATTTCTTGATATTCATATTTTCTTCGGTGGCGCGCGCGTCCTCGCCGCTGACAGAGATGGACAAAACACAGTCGTATTGTTTAAAGGCGAGCCTTCCGTCGTCGCGGGAAATTTTAATCTCTCCGCTGTTACGCACATGCTTCCCGATGACCCCTCTCATATTCTGATGCCGGCCTTTGATAGCGATGACCGGCTTGGCGTATGGCGCGTTAATGTCGATACCGGCGATGCGGCACTCATTGAAAAAGGAAGTAGTCGCACTGGAGGCTGGTTTGCGGACCGCAATGGCAGACCCAGAATTCGCATTGATTCAAACAAACGCGGCACCTACCTCCATCTTTTCAGCGCTGATAGTCGAACCGGCCAGTGGCGCAAAATTTCCTCGGGTCCATGGGACACTAATCGAACGCCAAATGTGTGGCCGATTGCGGCGGCGGATACTGGAAACGGCATCTATGTCCTTGCCCACACGCCAGAAGAAGACCGCATCTCCATCAAACTCATGGACTCAGACACCGGTAAACTGACGGCAACCGACATCAATCATAGCCAAGTTGATATTCGCGGCGGCCTTGTTGATGCCCGCAATGGCCGTTTTCTTGGCGGCGCTTTTATTGACGACCAATTCAACATTAAATTCAAGGACACACGTCTTCAGGCCCATTACGACGCGCTCCGCACTTTTTTCAATGATAATGCAAATGTCTATATCGAAAACATCAGCGCAGAAGGCGGCCGCTTTCTTGTTTACGTATCCGGCCCCGACGACCCGGGTGATTATTACATCTACGACTATAACAAGACCAAGATTTTTCCCCTCTTCGCATCGCGCCCGCATCTCAACAGGGAGTATCTTTCCGGCGTTGAAACGATCCGCTACCAAACGCGCGACGGTCTTGCGTTAACCGCTTACATAACCCACCCTATCGGACTTGAGGAGGCGCCGGCGCCGCTCGTAGTGATGCCCCATGGCGGCCCGGAAGCGCGCGATTTCGTCAGCTTCAACCCTCACACGCAATTTCTGGCAAGCCGAGGCTACCGTGTATTGCAGCCGAATTTTCGTGGATCATCCGGATACGGAAAAGCATTTGCCGCGGCTGGCTATGGTGAATGGGGACGAAAAATGCAGGACGATATTGACGACGCGACCACCTATCTGATTGACCGCGGCCTGGTGGACGACGACAAAATTTGCATTGCCGGCGCCAGCTATGGCGGCTACGCCGCACTTGTCGGCGCGACAAGGTCGCCGTCTCTGTATCGTTGCGCCATCAGTGTCGCTGGCGTTTCAGATCTGCTCGAATTTCTGAAGATCGAACGTGAGGAAGAAGGCGTGGATTCTAGCTCATATGAATACTGGACAAACGTGATCGGCCATCCAGGCCGCGACAAAAGGCGGTTAGTTGCAACCTCGCCGATATATCATGCCGCTAATATCTCGATACCAATTTTACTCGTTCATGGCGACGCGGATAAAACCGTCCCGGTAAACCAATCGCGCATTATGCGCAAAGCGATGATAGATGCAGGCAAGCGGGGAAGGTATATCGAGCTTGAAGGCGAAGCACATTCCTATTGGAAAGCTGAAAGCGAGGCCGCCTATTTAGAGGCTCTGGATCGCTTTTTATACGAAGAATTTTACGGCTACAATATTCCCGCCATGGCTAATGCAAACGATACTGAGGAAGTGCTGGCGAGCCGACTGTTGGCGCGCCAATATGTTGACGTCGCGCAACCATAAGTGACGCACACATATCCGATTGCCCGGCAATCGAACGGAGCAAGATCAAGAGCCCCCTAGCGAGCGTTGTTTCCAGCGCCAGACGCGGCTATCGTTCTCACCACCTTAATCTCGCCTGCGATGGCCCTATATAAATAGACAGAATAATGAATTTCTTGAAGAGACTAGGGTTTGGCTCAACCCGGGATGCGCAAATTGGCGGTGGGAGGCGCGCAGTTTTACGCACGCTGTTGGAAAATCGCGATGGCATGACGGCGGATGATATCGCCGCGCGCTTGTCGATCACGCGCTCGGCCGTGCATCAGCAGATTGTCGGTCTCGAACGCGACGGGCTGGTCGCGCGCAAGGCGTTGGCGCGGCGCAAAGGCCGGCCGAGCCATGTTTTTTCCATTAGCGAAGACGGCATACATGAATTTCCAAAACGCTATGACTGGTTTTCCGCGCTATTGCTCGGCGTTCTATCCGAGCGCCTCGGCGAGGGCGATTTGCGCAACGAACTTGACGCTCTGGGTAAGAAGATCGGCGGCCAGTTGAGGCTACAACTTGCCGGACCCGACAGCGACGTTTCGGCGGCGGACCTCGCCCGCGCCATGTCCGATCTTGGCTATGTCGCGCGCGCTGCGCACAGCAAAAGTGGCGGCGAGGAAATTCAGGCCTTCAATTGCGTATACCACCACCTCGCAGCCGAACACCCGGAAGTTTGCGAATTTGACCTCGCCCTGATTGAAGCGGCGACGGGCCGGCGCCCGGAACACACAGAATGCATGGTCCGCGGCGGCGGCTCCTGCCGGTTTAAGTTTCGGCGCGGCTGAACCGGGCCATTACTGTTTTACAAATTGCGGCGCAGCAACTTCGATATGCCCGGCGGCGATCTCCTCCCCGCGCATGAAACGCTGAATGACATCTGTTACTTCCGGCGAAACCATAAAGAGATTATGCCCGGCGTTCACAACGGTAACCCTTGTGACATTCGTTAAACCGGACACCGCCTCCTCTTGGCTATCAGGATAGGTCCGCCCGTCCAGCGTTCCGGTAAGAAGCAAGGCGGGAACATCGCTCACCGGCGGTTCTCTAAAGTCATCGCCGAGGTCAAGGTCGCCCAACACGCCGCGCATATGGGGCATTGGAAAGTTCAAAAAATCGCCAATCAGAGCGGTTTGCGCCTCTCGCTCAACCTGTGCGAGCCGTTCATCGCCGATGCCGGACGCAACATCCATCGCCAGCGACATCACCCCCCAGTCAACCGGCTCACCCGGCGTTACAAATCGCTGCAACAGACCGACAAGCGGATCGTAAAACCCTGCATCGGCGGCGCTGTAAAGTTGCAACAACATTGCAGCACGCCCTGGATCAGAGATCATCGCCGACGCGACCCGCTGCATGGTTTCTTTTTGCAGGAGATAGTCCGCGCTCGATCCGTCTTCCTTCGGAATTTGCACCATGACCGGCGCCGCCTCAAGCTTGGCGTGCACGCGGGCCATCAGAGCTTTGATGTCGGGATAGGCCGCCTTTGCTTCAGGCTGTGCGTTAATGGCGTCTTGCACGCGAGAAAAATAGGCGTCGGTTCGCGATGGCAGTTTGACCGTCTGATCAAGCCCTTCCGCGCTTGCGAGGATAAGGCGCTCAATACGGCCGTGCATTTGGTTTTCTTTCAACGCAGCGAAAGCGAGATGCGTGCCATAGGAAATGCCCCAAAGGGTAATTTTCTCGGTGCCGAGATGCGCCCGGAGCGCATCAAGATCGCGGGCGCTCTCAACCGTCGTATAGCCCTCGATATCCACGCCGGCCTCACGCCAGAAGGTCTCGCATTGGCCAATGGATTGGCGGAGAAGGGTGAGCGCCGTCTCGGCGGGAACGTTCTTATCTTCGGGAATAACCACATCGGACGTGCAGCGCGGCGTGTCGTCGGATTCGCCGGTTCCGCGCTGATCGAGGGCGATGACATCGCCAAACTCACGCATCGCCATAAAAAGCGGAAAGCGCCGCCACTTCGCCGTTGCAATACCAGACCCGCCGGGACCGCCCGCGAGATAAACAATCGGCGCGCCGGGTGTCTCGCCCGTCGCCGGGAACCGAACATAGCGTATCGGGATTTCCCGGCTGTTCTTTTTCGCGCGGTTTTCCGGCACGCTCAGCTCGCCGCGAAACGCCTCGACTTCTTCGCCGCTATCGGCCTTAAACATGATGGCGGTCTCACCAGGTGGTTGCGCCTGGCTCGCGCAGCCCGCCCCAAACATCATCAATATGCAACTACACAGCCCGATTAGTTTCATCGACTTAACTTTCCTTTTGTCCCGCGAGAATTCGCTACTGGCGGCAATATTGGTCGGGTCAGCCGGCTGGAGAATGGCCAATTCGCTTAATGGCGACGGATTTTCGGTCAATGGCGATGAGCGGCGGCGTAAAATCGGTGTACGGTCGCGCCATGAGATATTGGCTTTTCCTGATTTACGGGCTCGTCGGCTTCGTCGCCGCCCTCGCCCCGGCTGTCGCCGCCGAGACCGTTGTCGCCAAAACCGTTATTCAATGCCCTGCATTATCGGACGGCGCCGCGCCGCCAGCTTTTGACGGACCAGACTGCAAAGACCTTCCTTACTGGCAGGTGGATCCCCAGGGGCGCCATCTTTGGCTAAAAACGAGCCTTGAGGCGACGGACGCGCTTCTCGCTTCTGGAAAACCGATTGGCGTCTTCGTTTCAGGCAAGGCGTCCAGCGAGGTCTATCTGAATGGACGCCGCCTTGGCCAGAACGGGTCCCCCGCAAGCATGGCGGAAAGCGAGATCCCCGGCCGGATGGATGCGGTTTTTTACGCCCCGCGCGACGCCGTTCGCGCCGGCGAGAATGACCTTGTCATCCGCTTGTCCTCGCATCACGGCTTTCTTCATTTTCGCTATCCCATGCATTGGGTTGCGCTTGGGGAATACGCCAATCCGACCGCTTTGATCCTGGACGCTTATTGGCCGTCGCTGATCCCTTTCGGCGCCTTGATTGCAGGCTTTTTATACTTTTCCGCATCGGCGGTTAGCGGCGGTCTTCGCCTCAACGGTTTATTGCTCGCGCTCGCTTCGCTTTTCGCCGCCGGCCAGCTTTTCGTCGAGGTCTATCGTGGCCTGTCGCCCTATGCTTATCCCGCGCATGAATGGCGCATGATTTTAGTCGTGTTGTTTTCACTCGGCTTTGGGCTTTGTCTTATTGCGCATGTCAGTGTGAAATTCTTGGCCCATCGCTGGCGCTACGCCTTTGGCGCGACCGCCATTGCTACACTCGCATCGACATTCATCGCAGCCGGGTATGACGGCAAGGCCGCATTCGCCGTTTTGACGCCAAGCCTCATCGGCGCGGCGATCGCGGGCTACGCATCTTACCGGCGCCAACCACAAGCGCGGCTCTATGTTGCTGCGATTACGATTTTTGCGGCGACCATATTGCTATATCCGAACCGGTTTCTTGACGTCCTGTTCTTCTATGAAGTCGCTGCGCTGCTGCTCGTTCTTTTTGTCGCCCAGGCCTTCGCCTTCGCTAAAGAACGCAAACAACGCGAGGATGAACAGGCCCGGTCAAAGCAGTTGGCTTTGTCCCTTGAACGCGTGGAGCAGAGCAAGGCTGCGCGCCATATCAAAATCAGCGGCGCCGGCAAAATTGACATGGCGCCAGCCGACAAGATAACGCACTGCAAAGGCGCCGGCGATTATGTTGAAATTTTTCTCAATGACGGACGTGAAATTCTGCACAATGGCAGCCTCACACAACTTGAAAGCGAGCTTCCCGCGACGTTCCTGCGCGTCCACCGGTCCTATCTCGTCAACACAGATTTTGTCAGCTCCCTGACGAGAGAGACTTCCGGCGTTGGGCGACTAATGCTCACGACAAGCGCAGAAATTCCGGTGAGCCGAAGGATCATGCCCAGGATCAGAAGCGCGCTGAACTAGAGCCTCGACTCATAAACGGATCCCCCGTCATCCCGGACGTTACACGAGCCCAAAACCAAAGGTTTTTGGCTAGAGAGTGTCCGATCCGGGATCCAGGGCCACTTGTTCCGTACACGCCGCACTGGATCCCGGATAGCTCGAAAGCACTACGAAATCAAAGATTTCGGTACTTTCGGCTTCCGGGATGACCGGTTAATGAGTCTATCGCCTAGGGGCCTGGCCTATCGCTCCCCGTAAATCGCGACCTCTTCAACGTCGGCGCTTTTTACCCCGCGAAACATGCCGTCAGTGTTGAACACCATCGCAAATGCGCCGTCTGCGCCAAGCACAATCACCCCGCCGCCGCCGCCAAGGGTTTCGAGCCGGCCATGGATCACATCATTGGCCGCGTCCTCAACCGACTTGCCGGCATATTCAACCTGCGCACAAATATCGCGGGCAATGGTCAGCCGGATAAAATATTCTCCGTGACCGGTCGACGATACGGCGCAGGATTTATTGTCGGCGAAGGTCCCGGCGCCAATGATCGGCGTGTCGCCCACCCGCCCGAAATTTTTCAACGTCATGCCGCCGGTTGAAGTTCCCGCCGCAAGGTTTCCGCCCGCATCAAGGGCAACAGCGCCAACGGTTCCATATTTATAATCAATCGGCAGGGCGCTGTCTTTTTGTTCTTTTTCACGCTCCAAGGCCTCTTCATAGCTCTTCCAGCGATGCTCCGTGTAAAAATATTCCGGGTCGACAATCTCGAGCCCTTGCTGTTCTGCGAATTGATCAGCGCCGTCGCCTGCAAACATCACATGGACGGAATTTTCCATTACCTCGCGGGCGAGCCGGATCGGGTTTTTGACGGTTGTAACGCCGGTAATGGCGCCGGAGTTCAGCGTTGCACCGTCCATAATGGATGCGTCAAGCTCGTTCTTGCCTTCACGGGTAAAAACGGAGCCCTTGCCAGAGTTAAAAAGCGGCGAGTTCTCCATGGTCACAATCGCCGCCTCAACCGCATCCAGCGCCGCGCCGCCGTCGTCGAGGATCGCATATCCAACATCGAGCGCTTCATTGAGCTTGGCGATAAA
This sequence comes from Hyphococcus sp., assembly GCA_021776375.1. Taxonomy (GTDB): domain Bacteria; phylum Pseudomonadota; class Alphaproteobacteria; order Caulobacterales; family Parvularculaceae; genus Hyphococcus. Next base: position 27,986 of record JAJFGA010000020.1, read on the forward strand.
TTCCGCTTCTTTCTCTGGCGTATAACGTCCGGGCGCCAGCGCGCCTGCGCCGCCATGAATGACGATGGTCACGGGGGGCGAGGCGGTGTCTGGCGTCTCAACGGCGCAGCCTGTTGTCAGGACAGCCATGGCGGCAAACGTCGCGAGCGAATTTTTCATCTGACTAATCCCTTCATGCGCAGACCTACGCCAATATGGCATGCGCCCCTGCGCAGCCTTCGGACAATAGATTGACATGATTTCTTGGATTAACAAGCAGGCTGGCTCGCCGTGGCGCAGCGGCGTTATTCAATCTCGGGCAATAACATCCGCTGGGCGCGCCATTGCTCGACGATGCGCTCGATGAAGCTGTCGTCATCCATCTCAACCGACCACCCGTCGGAGAAGCTCGCCATCAGGCTGCGCGGCACCGCACTGCTCGGCAACGCATCAAAGCGAATGCGCGTCGGCATCGGCACGCCCTCGCCGACCGCAATCGCCTCTCCGAGGCCTAGCGACGGCAGACAGCTGAGCAAGCTGGTCGACGCATCCGGCGCCGCCGCGCGCAACGCTTCCTGATCGGCCTGATTGGCCAGGCGCATGGCAAAGATCGTATTGCACTGAGACAAGACGGTCGGGTCCAGCTCGGTCGGGCGCTGTGAGGCGACCCAGAGCGAGACACCAACCTTGCGGCCTTCCTTGGCCAGACGGATTAAAGAACGCCGGGTCGGAGCGAAACCTTCATTGGGATCAGCGGGCGCATAGCGGTGCGCATCCTCGCAAACCAGCGCAATCGGCGCCGCGCCATTGCTCCACAACCCAAATTCAAACGCCAGCCGCGTGACGACCGAGACCACAACCTGCACCACTTCCGTCGGCAGGCCGCCAAGCTCGATCACGCTGACGGGCCGACCATTGACGGGGATGCGAAATAATTCGCCCAACAGCTCGGTGAGGTTATCCTGCACCGTCAGACTGCCGAACATGAATGCATAACGCGCATCCTGGCTAATCGTCGCGATGCGGTTTTTTAAACGTTTGAAGGGCGTGGTGTTGCGCGTTCCATCAAGGCCGCCAAGCGCTTTGTCGATCAGTGTCGACAGTTCTGAAATCCGGTATGGCGTCGGCGTATCGACGGTAATCGCGGCCACATCAGCACGCACATGCACAGCCCGGGACGCGCCGCTGAGATTCATTTTTTTCGCCGCCGGGACCAGATCCGCCAGGATTTCGATTTCCTCGGCGTAACCGGTCCTGCCCGGAAATAAAACTTCGACCAGCTCGTCGAATGTCAACATCCAGTATGGCAGCGTAAAGGTCGTCGGATCAAAAACAACGGCGCGGTCTTCAAAGCTTTTTGAATACTCATTATGCGGATCGAGGATGACGATATGCCCGTTTGGAAAACGCTCAAGGACGGCGCGCAACAATAAGGCTACCGCGCAGGATTTCCCGGCGCCGGTGGTGCCGAGAATGGCGCAATGACGTGAGAACACTTCATCGACATTGACCGTCGCTGGAATTTGCGCATCTTGCTTCACCGCGCCGATGCGCACGCTTGAAAAGCCATTAATCGAGAACAGCGCCGTTAATTCGTCGCGGGTCGCAACATGAACGCCGTCGCCAAGCGTCGGATAGGCCGAGACGCCACGCCGAAACCGCGCCGGCGCATTTATGGTCGGTTTGGTGAATTCACCGATCAGTTCAACTTCAACGATGCCGGTGGATGCGGCAGGATTGTCATGCGACGGCGCCGGGACGCTCATCGCCGAAACCAGCCCCAAGACAACGCTTGACCCGGCGTCGATGCTCATAATCGCGCCAATTTGCGGGCGCGCCGCGCGGTCGTCGGCGGGCTTTCCTTCCGCCAGCATTACCAGCGCATGAGAGCCCGTGACCGAGACCATCGTGCCAACGCGCGGTTTTTCCTGAAATGCGCCGTCAAAGGCTTCCGCCGTCGGCGCGGCGCTTCCTTTGCGCATGATTGGCGCTTTGCGCACTCGTGCTTTAAGCGGCGTCATCGGCCCTCTCCAAACTGGGGTTTTCGGATTGCGGAGCGTCGTCCTCATGGTTTGCCGCGCTCGCTTTTGCGTCCGGCGGCGGCAAAGCGATGCGCACAAGCGCGCCGTGTCCTTTGCGGCTTTTGATATGGAAAGCCCCGCCCTGCATCTCGATAAATGTTTTGGCGACCGCATAACCAACGCCCGGACCGGAGAACGAACGGTCCAGCCCGCGATGCGGTTCAGCGAATGCATCAAGTGCTTGCTTGATTTCCTCCGGGCTTAGTCCGGCGCCGTCGTCTCGTACGGCAATCTCAGCGCGGCCGTGTTCATCGACGCAGGCGCGCACCAGAATGCGGCCCTTATCAGCGCTTAGGCTGATCGCCGTCTGCAACAGATGGTCTATCGCCTGACCTGTGCGCTCCACATCCCCCCAGCCGATAATTTCCGCACCCTCGTCGCGCCGTTCGATGGAGACTTCAGCGGCATCCGCGCGAATTCGCGCGCGCTCGACGGCGCCGTCAAGAACTTCACTAAGATCGACCTCGCCGTCAGATAGCTCAACGCTACCGCTTTCCAGCGCGGCGACTTCTAAAATTGTATTGATATGACCGAGCAGAAGGTCAGCCGATTGCAGGATATATTCCGCATAAGCGGTATGCTGTTCGGTGCTCAGATTATATTCCTCGCCGTCGCGAAGCATGGTCGCAAACCCCATGATCGCATTCAGCGGGGTGCGCAATTCGTGGTTCATATTCGCCAGAAACTCTGACCGCGCCTTGATCGCAAGTTCAGCTTCCACCCGCGCGGCGCGAACTTCAACTTCGGTGCGTTGACGCGCCAGGGCTTCACCCATGCGCGATGCATAATCGGCGATGAGCGAGCCTTCGGACTGATTAAACAATTTCAACGCCCGCATAGATGATTTCCTCGCGCAAAGCCTAGCGAGCAAGGGCTAATGCGGCGTTAAACTGGATGTCGAAGTAAGGGTGGTTAATCAGACGTTAAGACGTCGATGGATCGCCAGGCGTCGAAGCTGTTACGGTCTCGCCCGCAGCCGGGTCTTGCTCGGCTTGTGCTGGCTTTTGCTCCGGTGGTTTTGGAACATAGGCAAGCACGGTGTCGCCAATCGCAGGCTCAACCGGCGCCTCGCGCGAAGCGAACAGAATTGCGCCTTTTCGAACGACCAGCACAATCTCGTGATCAGCTCCGGCATCCGCCTTATACTGCTCAGGCGTATACTCTTCAGAGAGCCGGGTGCGTTGATAGATCCAGCCCTTATAGTGACGGCGCAAAAGCTCATCGAGGGGCGCGCCGGAGTGAAGAAAGGTGCGTCCCTGCAAAGTATAGGAAAGCGCCTGTCGGTCTTCTTCGTCTTTGCCGCGCGCATTGACCTGATAGATCGCCGCGCGCCCCAGCTCCGGCGCCAGGTCGGTGGAAACCAGCGCGTTGTGCGCCTCATTGCCGCTGAGCGCGAGCAAATAGCCGAAGCGATTGAGGTCAAGGTGATGCTCGGTAACTTCGGAGAGAATTTCACCGTAATATGTCGGCACATCGGCGAGCCGCGCCGGCTTGAGGCTGCCCCAGCTCGCATCGGCGACCATCACCGGGATCTCAAGCTCCTTGAGTTTGGCCGCCAGCGCGACCGACCATGGTGAGGCGCCGGCAATTAAAACCCCCGGACGCTCGCGCGAAGCGAGGCCCAACATCTTGGCGAGCGGACCGATTGAAAAGCCGTGGGCGATCACAGTTGTAAACACCATTGCAAAGGCAAGCGGGATCAGTTTTTCGCCGTCAGCATAGCCTTCCGTCACTAGGGCGACGCCAAAAAATGAGGACACCGCAACCGCGACAATCCCGCGCGGCGCAATCCAGCCCACCAGCAAACGTTCCCTCCACGGCAGACCGGCGCCAATGGTAGAGATCACTACCGTCAGTGGGCGAACGACAAATAGCATCGCTGCAAGATACCAGAATACCGACCAGTCAAGTTCAAGGAAGGATGCAAATGTAAGATTGGCGGTGAGGATGATAAACACGCCGGAGACCAGAATAACGACGATGTTTTCTTTAAAAAATCGCAACTCATTGATGCTGGCGATGCGTGAGTTGGCCATCGTCACGCCCATGGCCGTGACCGCCAGCAGGCCGGCCTCATGCTGCAAGAGGTTCGCCATCTCAAAGCAGACCAACACCAGCGCCAACAAAACAGGCGGCTTTAAATATTCAGGAACCCAGCCGCGCCGGAACGACGAGGCGGCAAGCCGCCCGATCGTAAAGCCGAGCCCACCGGCGAGAATGGAGGCAACGACAATTGAGCCGATAATTTCGCCGGGCGAAGCCTCGCCGCCATTACCGAAGACGATGAATTCATAGACCAGCACCGCGAGCAAAGCGCCGATCGGATCATTGACGATGCCTTCCCATTTCAATAGCGTCGCCGGGCGCGCATCGAGCTTGGACTGACGCAGCAACGGAATAATCACCGTCGGACCGGTGACAACCATGACCCCGCCAAACAACAGCGCCACCTGCCAAGACAGGCCGATAATGTAGAAAGCAGCGCCCGCGCCTAGCCCCCAGGCAATCGCCACGCCAGGAAAAACCAGCCGCCGCACACCGCGGGTCAGCCCCCGCAGCTCAGAAAAATTGAGCTGTAATCCGCCCTCGAATAAAATTACGGCCACCGCAATGGCAATGATCGGCTGATAGAATTCACCAAACAGCGCTTCCATCGGCGGTTCGCCGTTAGCGCCGAGCGGACCGAAAAGTCCAAGCACTGGCCCCGCGACAACGCCGGCAATCGCCATCAACACAATCGCCGGCAAATTAAATCGCCAGGCAAGCCATTGCGCGCCAATGCCGAGGACGCCAATCAGCGCGAAAGCGAGAACCAGATTGTCCATTTACACCATTTCGCTCGCGGCTAATCCCTCGAGATGCAAAGCCACGCTTTGCTCCTCAGGATGAGGAAGGAGTGATTTGACACTAGCTGATTTCAAAAATTTAAACCATCCTCATCCTGAGGAGATTTGAGCATCGACAGATGCTTAAATCGTCGCGAAGGATCACCAAACTGCGAAGGCCTACGCACCCCTCGCTTGGATAACTCGCTTACGCTGCCTATCCTTCGCGACACAACAAGCAATCTTAACGAAATTGCTTGTTGTTTCTCAGGATGAGGTTGAAGCATGGTCAAGCCAGCCGTTACCTTCAGAGGCTCAGCGGTTCTTGAAGGACGGTTTACGCTTTTCGTTAAACGCCGCCATGCCTTCCTTTTGGTCTTCCAGCGCAAACACCGAATGGAACACCCGACGCTCGAACCGCACGCCTTCTGAGAGCGTGGTCTCGAAGGCGCGGTCGACTGATTCTTTGATCAACATTGCGATTGGCCGCGAGAAACCGGCGATTTGTTTGGCGACGCGGATCGCCTCTTCGCGTAATTCGCCCTTTGGCACGATGCGGCTGACCATGCCGCAGCGCTCGGCTTCTTCGGCGTCCATCATCCGGCCGGTCAGGCACATCTCCATCGCCTTAGACTTGCCGATGAAACGCGCGAGCCGCTGGGTGCCGCCTGCGCCAGGCATCGCGCCAATGGAAATTTCCGGTTGTCCGAATTTGGCGTTGTCGGCCGCGATGATAAAATCGCACATCAGCGCCAGCTCGCATCCGCCGCCAAGCGCATAACCGCCGACGGCCGCAATCACCGGTTTGCGCGCCCGGCTCGCCTCTTCCCAGTTTGCGGTGATGAAGTCTTCCTTGAAGACATCCATGTAGCCCTTATCCGCCATCTCCTTGATATCGGCGCCGGCGGCGAAGGCTTTTTCCGATCCGGTAATCACCAGACATCCAATCGTGTCGTCTGCTTCAAATTTGCGAACCGCGTCAGTCACCTCATCCATCAACTGCTTGTTAAACGCATTAAGCGCATCGGGACGGTTCAGCGTGATAATACCAACGCCGCCGTCAGATTCGATAAGGATGCATTCGTAGGCCATTTCGTTTTCCTTAAATTACCAATTCAGTCAGATCACGCCGATCAGGCGGATGACTTCCTGGCGTGCTTTTTCATCTTCCCGGAAGATGCCCATCATCCGGCTTGTAGTCATAGAAACGCCCGGAGTTTTAACGCCGCGCGCAGTCATACAGGCATGCGAGGCTTCAATCACCACCGCAACGCCCAACGGGTCGAGCACCTTCTGGATACAGTCCGCGATTTCTGCTGTCAGACGTTCTTGCACCTGAAGGCGGCGCGCATAGGTGTTCACCACGCGGGCGAGTTTGGAAATGCCGACCACCCGATTACGTGGCAGATAAGCGACATGCGCCTTGCCGATGATCGGCGCCATGTGGTGCTCGCAGTGAGAATGGAACGGGATATCTTTTAACAGGACTATTTCATCATAGCCGCCGACCTGCTCAAAGGTGCGCTGCAGATAGGTCTCTGCGCATTGTTCATAGCCTTGAAAATATTCAAGATACGCATCGACCACGCGGCGCGGCGTGTCTTTGAGCCCTTCGCGTTCCGGGTCATCGCCAATCCAGCGAAAAAGCTCGCGCACGGCGTCTTGCGCGCGCGCTCTTTCCTCGTCGGTTCGCGTTCTGGGTTGACCGGCCATAGTCAGGCCCTTTTGTCTATCGCTACGACATCGCGCTGCGCCGGACCGGTATATTTCGAAAGCGGACGGATCAGCTTGTTGTCGCCGAGTTGCTCCATAATATGCGCCGTCCATCCGGTAATGCGGCTCACCACAAAGATCGGCGTGAACATCGGAATTTCAAACCCCATCAGATAATAGGCAGGTCCCGCCGGAAAATCGAGATTGGGATAGATGCCTTTTTCCGAAACCATAGTTTCATCAAGAATCTGCGACATCTCCCAATACATTTTCGCCTCGTCCGTGCCGATAATATCGACCATGTCCTTGAACGCCGCGGTCATGGTTGGCACGCGACTGTCGCCGGAGCGGTAGACGCGGTGGCCGAAGCCCATGATTTTTTTCTTGGTCGCAAGCGCATCCAGCATCCAGGCTTTGGCGTTCTCCGCCGTGCCGACCTCTTTCAGCATGTCCATCACGGCTTCATTGGCGCCGCCATGGAGCGGGCCTTTGAGCGATCCGATGGCGCCGGTGACGGAAGAATAAATCCCTGATAACGAGCTGGCGATGACGCGGGCGGTAAAGGTCGAGGCGTTAAAGGAATGCTCGGCATAGAGCGTCATGGAAGTGTCGAAACACTTGACCACTTCCGGCGCCGGGACTTCGCCGAAACACATATGAAAGAAATTTTCCGAAAAGCCGAGGCTATTATCTGGCGCAATCGGCTCCTTACCATTGCGCAGGCGGAAGTCCGTTGCGACGATCTGTGGGATTTTTGCATAAAGGTTGAGTGCGCGATCATACAGCTTGTCGGTTGCGTGATCTTCAATCTCGCTGTCTTCGATCCCAAGAAAACTTACTGCCGTTCGAAGCGTCGCCATTGGGTGCGCGCCCTTGGGGAACTTCCGCATCACGGAAATAAGGTCTTCTGAAAGGCCGCGCTCGCTTTTTTCTTTTGCGTTGAACTCATCAAGCTGAGCTTTGGTCGGCAGCTCGCCATTCCAGATGAGGTAAGCGGTTTCCTCGAACCGACACTGCGCCGCCAGATCCTGCACCGCATAGCCGCGATAGGTCAGCGAGTTCGTCTCCGGCATAACCTTCGACACCGCAGTGTCATCGGCAAGGACGCCGGCCAGGCCGTATTTAACATCCGTGTCAGTCATAATTCCCTCTCCAACTCACCGCGTTCATTTTTCATTGTGTATGCGCGCTCAACTTTCGCGACCCGCACATCGTAATCTACATACCAGTCAGCGCGGCCCCGCCGTTGCGCTTCCAGGTGCTCGCCCACTTTCTTCCAGTTGGCGATCGCCTGTTCTGATTTCCAATAGGAAATCGCAATGCCAAATCCGTCTTCTCCGCGCGCAGATTCAAAGCCGAGATAGCCCGGCATCTCCTTTGCCAATTCTTCCATTCTCGCCGCTGTCTGCGAATACCCATCGTCGCCTTCGGCCCGCTGTGCGGTGAAGATGACGGCGTAATAGGGCGGCTTTGGCAGTGCAGCAAAAGTCATAATCGCCGGGTTATGCTATATTACCGAGTGGAAAGAAAGGCCTGATGGCTGTTCAATTCCTTTAATAAAAACAATGTATTAGTACTATTTTTTCAACATGTCAGTCGCCGACCGGAACAACATCCGCAGACGCCGTCATCAACTCCACGACCCGCGACGGCGCGCGGGTGCGGTGAACAACGCCCTTCGGCACGACGAATCCCTGCCCCCGTCCCAACTCATGCGTTTGGTCTTCAACATCGAGCAGCAGATTCCCCTCAACAACATAGAATAGTTCATCTTCGTTATCATGTTTGTGGAAGTGAAACTCGCCCTCCAGAACGCCGAGCCGCAGAACGCTGTCGTTAACCCGAACCAGTGTCTGGTTGAACCATTTGTCCGCATTGGCATCGACCACATCCTGGATATCAAATTTCTCCATCAGCAAAAATCTGATGTCGGTTTTGATGCTATAGGCTATGCCTTTATCCATCATGACCTCCTGGTAATAGACATTTATGCCGTAAGCGTATCATTGACCTGGAAAGTGCAAACCGCAATCAATGTTATGATCAGAGTACAAAAAAACGGCGGAGATTACACCCGCCGTTTTAGAGAATTCACCACAATCTGTGCAGACAGATATGCTTAATTTAGTTTAGCCACCCCTTATGGTGTTGTTTCGTCGCCTCCGGTGGTAAAAAGTAAACCCTACTGGCGTGCTTCACTCACCCAACATAACAATCCATTTATTGACCAACATTGGGATCGCCAGGGGTTGACTGTAATTCGCGAAGGTAAATTTTATTTTGCTCGTATATGAATTCCCATTCAGATTTTGTCTTGCAAACCCTTCGCCCGCCAAGCCGCGTTCCTGTCGGCGGCTTTAACTTCTTGCATATGACTTTCTTGGAATTCTTTTCTGCTTCTGCTGCTGCTGCTGCTGCCTCTGCATCTGCTTCTGGATTAGATGCAGGCGCCGGCTCTCCGCTGTCAGTTTCAGACGAAGACGTCTCTTCCGCGGGTTGTTTCGAATCTGTGTCGGTCGCGGCCGCCATTATAATATTGGAACTTTCGCCAGTAGCGTTATCAGTCGTCACGCATCCACTAAGCATCGTTCCAGATATTAAAAATGTAACTGAGCAAAAAAATTTACTTACCATTGGAAGACGTCCCTCTTTTTCCGGTACAAAATAAAGAAAAAAATAACTGTCAATTAGAGCCGAGTCAATCACGAAAAGGTAATACAATACATAAGCTTGAAGACATTACCCTTAAAGGGCTTCCTTATATTTGGGCTGATCTAAATGTCTGTAACAAAACTACTCCTGCGGCGTATCGCTGACCTGAAAATTATAAATCGACTCATCGAACTTGTTGTAGTCGTGGTAGCGCAAAAGATCATAGAGGTCGCGGCGGTGCTGCATGATGTCGAGGACGCCGTTCTGGTCGCCGTCTTTCAAGATCGCATCGAGCCCGACATCGCAGGCGCCCATGGCGAGGCGCAATGTTGTAACGGGGTAGATCACAACGTTAAAGCCGAGCGCTTCGAGTTCTTTGATATTTAACAGACGGCTCTTTCCGAACTCGGTCATGTTGGCGAGTATGGGAACATCGAGCGCAGCGCGAACCGCTTCGAATTCCTTTTCTGACTTCATCGCCTCGGGGAAGATCATATCCGCGCCGGCGTCGACATAGGCTTTCATGCGGTCGATCGCTTTATCGAGGCCCTCAATAGCGCGCGCATCGGAACGGGCAATCAGCACGAAATTCGGATCACGCTTGGCTTCCGCAGCGGCTTTGACGCGCTGGATCATGATCTCGGTGGAAACGATCTCCTTGCCGTCCAGATGACCGCAGCGCTTTGGCATCACCTGATCTTCGATGTGACAGCCGGCAAGCCCCGCCTCCTCCATCGACCGCACCGTCCGCGCCGCCGCCATAGGCTCGCCAAAGCCGGTGTCGATATCGATAAAGGCCGGCAGGTCCGTCACCCGCGCAATCTGTCGGCCGCGGGTCTCAAACTCCGTCATCGTCGCGATGCCGATATCCGGCAGGCAAAGATCAGCCGACATCACCGCACCGGAAATATAAACGCCGTCAAAGCCCTTACGCTCAATCATCTGTGCACAGAGCGGATTAAACGCGCCGGGAAACTGCAGGAGCTTGCCGGAGGCCAGCCCTTTGCGAAAGTGGCTACGTTTTTCGGCGGGGGATTTTGTCGTGAAAAGCATTTATGCCTCTAGTGTTGTAATTTTGGCCTATCCTTCGCGACGCGGCTTCGCCGCTCCTCAGGATGAGGAAGATATTGTTGAGAAAATAAAATACACTCTACATACTCAACCCTCATCCTGAGGAGGATAGGACATTCTTGAATGTCCTATCCGTCACGAAGGATCACCTTTTTCCGCAAGACACATAGTCGTCACCAGCGCTGTTGCAACATGTGTCTCAATGCCGTCGGCGCTGCAATAGACTTCCGAGCGCACAATCACCAATGTCCGCCCCGGCTTGATCACTTCCGCGCGAGCGTGCATCACCTCGCCGCGCGCCGGCGCCAGGAGGTTGATCTTGAACTCACTCGTCAACACCGTTGAGGCTGCCGGCATTACCGAATAGCCCGCATAGCCCGCCGCATTATCCGCCAGCGTCGCCGCGACGCCCGCATGGAAAAACCCATGCTGCTGCGTCAGGGTCTCATCAAACGGAACAGACAATTCGCACGATCCATGGCCGAGCGCGCGCAGCTCAACCCCGAGCTTTTTCATGAAGCCCTGACGCGCGAAGCTCATCCGCACACGGGCATCCGCTTCTGGGGAGATCGCTGGCGTCACGTCGGATTAACTACCCATACAGAAGAAATTCAGCTTGTTGCCATCCAGATCGCGCACATAACCGCACGATACCATACCATCAAGCCGTGGTCCCGGCTCGCCTTCGCAGGTTGCGCCAAGCGATATGGCTTTATCGTACATCGCCTTTACCTGTGCGCCATCCCTTACGCCAATTGCGACCATGTTGCCATTGCCAGGCGCGGCGCCATCGCCGTCATAGGGTTTGCACAGCGCAAACATAGGTTGGCCTGGCTGTGTCCCGTAGAACACCGCACCGCCATCGGGGCGAACCATCACTTCTTTTGCGCCAAGATCGGCGAGTAACGCGCCATAAAATTTCCGCGCCTTGTCCAGATCATTTGATCCAACCATTGAATAAGCAAGCATTCTTCTCTCCTATTTATTGACCTACGAATATTCTTTGAGCTTCGCGCCGACGCGCTTGCCCATTTCCTCGCCCAGCGCCATCAAGCCGCTCGCCGGGCGGATCATCACTTCAAACTCGATGATCAAGCCGTCATCGTCGAACTTGATAAGATCAACGCCCTTCAGTTTCTTGCCGCCGACATGGGCGCTGAATTCCAGCACGACATCTTTGCCGTCCTCTGTTGCAAATTCACGATGGTAAGTGAAACCTTCAAAGACGTTGATGACGGTTGAGAGCGCAAGCATCAACGCGTCGCGCCCGTGATAAGGCGTGTGTGCTACCGGTGAACGGAAGACGGCGTCGGGGTGGATGATGGACTCAAGCTCGCCAAGATCGCGCGTCGCGATCATCGCGTGCCAACGCTCAATAGTGGCTTGGCTTGGCATTAGCAAAGAAGTGGGCATTTTGTTCCTTATTAGTAATAACTTGCTACAGATCCTTCGCGACGCAAAGCTTCGCTTTGCTCCTCAGGATGAGGGGAATATGTTGATAGCTATAATACTCAACCACTACCCTCATCCTCAGGAGGCGTTCGAAGAACGCCGTCTCGAAGGATCAGCAACAAGCGATGGCCTCACCCCGCGCGCAGACAAAGCTTTCAAAGCGGCGCCGTCACCACGCATAAGAGCCTCTTTCTTCGCGCGACTCCATCCCTTTATCTGCCTCTCAAAGGCAACCATTTCATCATAGTGATAACAATAATCGCTCCATACCAATTCCACTGGCCGGCGCTTAAATGTATAGGCGCGCTTGTCGATGCCTTCATTGTGCTCCCATACGCGCGCGTCGGGATCATCGCCTCTGTGCGAGCCGACATAGTAGCTGCCGTCAGCGCAACGAACCATATAAACGTAGCCGACAATGCGCATAGGCCAATTCCTTTGCTAGCGTTACGCTTTTAGCCGATCCTTCGCGACGGATTGAGCATTCAAGAATACTCAATCCTCCTCAGGATGAGGGAGGAGTTTGTCGAGAAAAAATACACTCTCCACATATTCAACCCTCATCCTGAGGAGCCGTTCGAAGAACGGCGTCGCGAAGGATCGCCAAAAGCGGCGCCCTAAAATATCCCCCTGGCCGGGTTCTCAACCAGATACCCCGCCGGGGCCACCGGGTTGAGCGCCAAGACCTGCTCTGCTGAGAGGTTCGGAAGCTGCTGCACAAGATCAAGGAAGCGCGCTGATTCCGATGCGTCCAGAATCTCGTCCGTAAGCGTTTTAAATTTCTTGATATATTCCGGGCGGCCAAAGGGGCGCGCGCCGAACGGGTGGGCGTTGGCGATGCCAAGTTCGTCTTCGATCACCCGGCCGTCTTCCATGGTGACGACGACGCGCGCGCCGAAGGCTTTCTCGTTGGGATCGCGGGAGTGATAGCGCCGCGTCCAATCCGGGTCTTCGATGGTGGAAATCTTGTGCCACAGGCGCACCGTGTCGGCGCGCTGCGCCCGCTCCGGCGCATAAGACTTCACATGGTGCCATTCGCCGTCCTGCAGCGCGACCGCGAAGATATACATGATCGAGTGGTCGAGGGTCTCGCGGCTCGAATTCGGGTCCATCTTCTGCGGGTCGCCGGCGCCGGTGCCGATCACGTAATGGGTGTGGTGCGAGGTATGCAGAACGATCGATTTCACCTTGTCGAAATCACCGATCTCCTTGCCCATACGGAAGGCGAGATCGATAAGCGCTTGTGACTGATATTCCGCCGAATGTTCCTTGGTGTATGTCTCAAGGATCGCGCGTTTGGCCTCGCCGCCGCCCGGCAGCGGCACAGAATAGCTTGGCTCATAAGGGCTCTCGCCCTTGTCGCGCGCGGTGCGGCCATTGAGGATATAAGAAATTGGCCCGTCTTCACCCTCATAAGCCGGACTTGGCGCGCCCTCGCCCCGCATACAGCGGTCTACCGCCTCAATCGCGAGCTTGCCTGCATAGGCTGGCGCGAACGCTTTCCACGTCGATATCTCACCCTTGCGGGACTGGCGGGTGGTTATGGTTGTGTGTAGCCCTTGCTGTACGGACTGGAAGATAACTTCCGTATCAAGACCAAGCAGCGTGCCGACGGCCGCCGACGCCGACGGGCCGATATGCGCGATATGGTCGATCTTGTGTTCGTGGAGGCAAATCGCTTTGACGAGATTGACCTGAATCTCATAGCCCGTCGCGATGCCGCGCAGGAGATCGCGCCCATCTTTGCCGCATTGCTGCGCGACCGCGAGCACAGGCGGAATATTGTCGCCCGGGTGGGAGTAATCGGCGGCGAGAAACGTGTCGTGGAAATCAAGCTCGCGCACCGCCGTGCCGTTGGCCCAGGCCGCCCATTCGGCGCAGACCTTATGATCGGCGGGCGCGCCAAAGAGCGTCGCCCCGCCGGCGCGCATATGCGTATTCGCCATCGCCCGGGCGGATTTGATCGGTCCGCGATTGAGCGACGCGATCCCGACCGACGCATTGTCGATGATGCGGTTGATGATCATGTCCGTCGCCTCGGCGTCGACCTCAACCGGGTCCGACGCGACCGCGGCGATCTTCCAGGCGAGCTGGTCTTCGCGCGCGAGGTTGTCTTTCGAGCGATGGGCGTGAACGTCGTGAACTTCCATGGGAATTCCTCTTGGCAAATGTCAAAATGTGGGTTGGCGGCGGGCAGTACAAAAAGCCCGAAAATCTTCGTGCACTCCTTGCCGTAACGGCGCCAGGCTGTCCATGGGGAAAACCGGCGTCACAACGCCTCTGGAAAACTTTATTAATATTTCCAGTGACTTAGGTGAAGGCTCGGAATTCCAGCGCACGATCACGCGCGCGCTAACGACAAATATCGAAGGGCCGTAGCAATTTTATGTAGACTACCCCGCGCAGCGCAAAGGAAATTCTAATCAGCTGCGGGATAAAGAGGGAGAGAGACATATGCACCGCCGTAAATTCATTACACGCACAAGTGGATTGATGCTTGCCGCCGCCGCGCCGGTCCGCGCCCTTGCTGCGCAAGGGGATGAGACCAGCAAAGTCATGTTGCCGAA
>JAJFGA010000003.1 GCA_021776375.1 Hyphococcus sp.
CGACCCGCTGGACGGAACGTCCGATAGTCCGGGCGCCAATGATAACGCCAGCGGCATGGCGGGTGTGCTTGAGGCGGCGCGCGTTCTGTCACAGCATAAGTTTCCAGGCTCAATCGTTTATATGGGTCTTTCCGGGGAAGAACAGGGCCTGTTTGGCGGCAAAATCGTTGCAGCGCATGCGTTGGAAGAGGGGTGGCGGATCAAGGCGGTCCTCAACAATGACATGATCGGCAATATCTCCGGGATCAACGGCGTCACCAACAATACGACCGCCCGCGTTTTTTCCGAAGGCACCCGCGATGTGGAAACGCCGGAAGAGGCTCGCACAAGACGCTTTACTGGCGGTGAGGTTGATAGCCCGTCTCGCAATCTCGCACGCTATGTCGACCGCATGGCTGATCAATATATCCCGAATCTTGACGTCATGATGGTCTACCGGCTCGACCGGTTTGGTCGTGGCGGGCATCATCGGCCATTCAATGCGGTCGGTATTCCCGGCGTGCGCATCATGGAGACGAACGAGCATTATGACCGTCAGCACCAGGATTTGCGTATCGAGGATGGTCGAGCCTATGGCGACACGCTTGAGGGCGTCGATTTTGACTACGCCGCCAAGTTGACGGCGCTTAATATTGTGACCATGGCGGGCCTTGCACTTGCGCCGCCAATTCCATCAGGCGTTGCCATTGAAGGCGCCGTGCAGCCTTCGACAAAACTAAGCTGGACGCTTCCGGACGGGAAAGCCGCGAGGAACCTTGCGGGCTATAAAGTCTATTGGCGTTTGACAACGGACGCGCAATGGACCTCATCGCGATATGTTGGCGAGGTAGCTGAATACACGTTAGAGAATGTCGTAATCGACAATTACTTCTTCGGCGTCGCCAGCGTGGCCAAGGATGGCGCCGAGAGCCCGGTTGTGTTCCCCGGCCCGGCCGGGAGCTTTGGCGAGTAAGGGCGCGCTGCGCAAGAAAGTATGTGCCGCCCTAGCGTGGGGCCCAGGTTCAACAGCTTAAGCTTCATCGCTCGGCTGATAATCAAGCGCGTCGTAAATCTTTATCAGTGCATCGAAGCGCGCGTCTTTAACCGTGCGATTTGGTCATGGAGAGCGCCTGTGCGGTTATGTTGATTGCCGCCGCCGCAATCATAGCCCTCACGTCAGGCGTGGCGTATACTCGCGGGTGCTATTGCTGTGCCCACCGTTCCAGCAAATGCCGGGCGATCGTAAATTTCGGCGGCAGGAAAATATCGCCCCGGGGCTCGCCATTGAGGAGCGCCTGGATGTCGTCAAGCGCCACCCACTTAGCCTCAACGATTTCATCCGTATCAAGATTGAGTGTGCGGTCTTCGGCGTCGGCGATGAAGCCCATCATTAACGATGCCGGAAAAGGCCAAGGTTGGGAGAACTGATAGCGCACATTGGCGAGCCTCACCCCCGCCTCCTCGAAAATCTCGCGCTTGGCGGCCTCTTCCGGGGTTTCGGCGGCCTCCACAAAGCCGGCCAGCGCCGACAAAAATCCGGGCGGGAAATGCGGGGAGCGGCCGAGGAGACAGGCGCTCTCATGGATCGCCAGGACAATCGCCACCGGGTCGGTGCGCGGAAAATGCACCCGCTCGCAGGCCGGGCACTGGCGCTTGGCGCCGCCGTCGATGATGTCGCTCAAGACGCCACAGTTTGCGCAAAAACGATGGCTGCGATGCCATTCGGTGAGCCAGCGCGCCTGACCGATGATTGCCAGATCGTCGCGCGAGATCAGCCCGGCGGCCTCACGAATCGGCATATATTGGCCGATATCAGCGAATGGCGCGTCTTCGGCCTCTGTAGTGCTGGAGGAGGGGCCGGACGAGGCGTCGATGGCGAAATAGGCGCAGCCGTCTTTCACGCCCAGCATCAAAACCAGCGCATCTTTGGCAAATTCTTCGCGCGCCGCAGCTGACAAAAACGCTGCCTTGCCGCCGGCGATCAGCGGGTCGCCGCGCCATAATGGGACAAGCAGGCTTTGCGGATCGTTCAGGCTGGCGTCGAAAAACGCGCGATGGTCTTTTTCATTGTTGAGGCGCATCAACGGATTGTTGGCGAACCAGTTGGGATTGTAGGGGCGGGTCATGGCATGGCTTTATATGGCGGGCCAGAGTTATGGCCATGGTTTTAGGTGTGCAGTTATGTGCAAATTCGTTGAATGCTATTAAGGGGTTGTAGCTAGTTATAGCCTACGTTATGTTACTTATAACCTTATGGCATATACTTAAAGGCCCTTCTATGGATATAGCAGAGTACCCGACCCCACAAACGGACTCCGACTGGCAAATACTAGCTTTCGAGACGCGAGATCTGTTTAGTGCGGGACCCATCGATGAAGAACCACTATTTGCCGGCAGACAAGCGCAAATAGTGTCCCTCTTAGATGCAACGCTTGATCGATCACGCCATGCGATTTTATTTGGTGAGCGGGGTGTTGGCAAAACGTCTCTAGCGGATATTTTCTGGAGAAAATACGCCACTACCTTGAAGTCAATTGTTGCTGCACGCGTTCAAGCTGATCCCTCTGACGGTTTTGATACCTTATGGACAAAGGTGCTGGAGGAGCTTCAGGCTACGGCAATTGCAAAGGGGTTGAGTGAGAAGGTTCGCATCAATGCGGATATTTTCCCAACCAGCGTAGATAACCTAAGGCGCGAATTCACCAAGATAAATGCCGACATTATTCCAATCATCATTATTGATGAGTTCGATAAAGTCGATGATGAAGATGCAAAAAATCTGACTGCAAACTTGATTAAATCCTTATCCGACTACGGAGTTAATGCAACCATACTATTGGTTGGCGTCGCTGAAGATGTTGGTGATTTGCTTGCGGCGCACAAATCAATCACGCGAAATTTGACACAGATTAAGCTGGAAAGAATGTCAGCTAAGGAATTGCGAGAGGTAATAGAGCTTCGTCTAAAAAGATTGCCGATGACGATAACAGATAATGCAAGCAACGCCATAGTACAGATATCAAAGGGGCTTCCATATTATGTTCTGGCGCTTGGTCGGCATGCTTTTTTTCATGCAGCTTCAGAACATCGGTTAGAGGTGAATGAAAAAGACGTTGATCATGCGATGGAGAAAGTCGTCAACGAATCTGAGCAGTCATTTTATGATGAGTACCGCCGGGCGACCGAAAGCAATCAATCGGATGCAAAATTTAAGCAAGTTTTACTAGCGTGCGCTTTGGCGAAGGCGGATGATTCTGGCTTTTTTACGCCCAATAGCATTGTCGATCCTTTAGGCAAAATATTAGGAAAAACGATTGTCCATGCTAGTTTTCAACGCCACTTGTCTGAGTTTATTTCAGAACACAGAGGGTGTGTTCTGATGCGACGGGGGCGCGAAAGAAATTATCGTTTCCGGTTTACCGACCCAATGATGCAGCCATATGTTTTGATAAAGGGAATACGTGACGGAATGTATCAGGTGGAGTGAGAATCCATAGTGCCCGCCCGTTGGCAGGTCTGGGTGCTTGGATTGTTTTAAATCTAAAGTTTAGTCTGTCCCTGCCCCACCCCTTGCAATCCTCCCCTCAAGCGCAGATATTCCTCCTCGGAAGGCTGGCGGACGCGCTTCTCGCCAACCCGGTCAGATCCGGAAGGAAGCAGCCGCAACGAGTTTTTGCGCGGGTCGTTTCAGCCTTCCACCTTTTCCACAAACCCAGTTTCTCCAGGCCCAGTTTCCCCAGATACGGCTTTCGCCTTTGCGCCGCAGGTCCCGTCGCCGCATAGTGGCGTTTATGAAAATTTTTCTAACCGGCGGATCGGGCTTTGTCGGCGGCGCTGTGATTAGGGCGCTTGCACCCGCCCATGAGATTGTCGCGCTGTCTCGCTCGAGCGCCAGCGATAAGGCGATTGAAGCTGTGGGCGGTGTGGCCCGGCGCGGCGATCTTGCTGATCTGCCGGCCGGCGCGCTTGAGGGTGCCGATGCGGTTATTCATTGCGCCGCTTATGTTGAGGAATGGGGCCCGTTAAAGCTCTATGAGAAAATCAATGTCGAGGGCACAAAACATCTGCTGAAGGCGGCGCGCGAAGCTGGCGTCAAACGGTTCATTCATATCGGCACGGAAGCGGCGCTGTTTCACGGCCAGCATATGCGCGACATTGACGAGACCTATCCGCTGGCGTTGAATTCGCCATTCCCCTATTCGCGCTCAAAGGCGCGCGCAGAACGCGCCGTGCGCGAGGCCAATGATCCGGCGGCGGGCTTTGAGACTTTCGTCATTAGACCGCGTCTGGTTTGGGGCCCGGGCGACAAAACCGTTCTGCCTGTCGTTGCCGCGATGGCGGCGGCAGGAAAATTTGCCTGGATTGATGGCGGCGCGCTGATGACATCGACCACGCATATCGACAATCTCACCCATGCGATCGGGCTGGCGCTGACATCGGGCAAATCCGGCGAGGCGTATTTTGTGGTGGATGGTCCGCCGGTGGAATTTCGGCGCTTTTTGGCCCCCTATCTCGAAACCGCCGGCGTCGCGCTTGGCGGCCGCTCGGTTCCAGGCTGGCTGGTGCGGGGGCTGTCTAATGTGCTTGAGCCGTTGTGGCGTTTGGTCGGGGCAAAGTCACCGCCGCCGATGACCCGTTTCACCGCACATATTATGAGCCGGGACTGCACCATTCGCGATGACAAAGCCCAAGGCGAGCTTGGCTATCGTCCTGTGGTGAGCATGGAAGAAGGGCTAAAGCACCTTGCGGCTTGAGGGCTTGGCGCGATAGGACAAGGTCATGTCTGACGGCGAACACATTGCGGAAAAGCGCGCGGGCGGTAAAGCCGCCGCCTATCAGGTATTGGCGCGCAAATATCGCCCGCAGAATTTTGACGACCTCATTGGCCATGAGGCGATGGTCAGGACGTTAAAAAACGCCTTTGCCGCCGACCGTATTGCGCATGCTTATATCCTCACCGGCGTCAGGGGGGTCGGCAAGACGACGACGGCGCGCATCCTCGCGCGGGCGCTGAATTACGTGGGCCCTAATGGTGAAGACAACGGCCCGCAAATGGAGCTTTCCGAGGAGGGGCGCCACTGCCGCGCCATCGCCGAAAGCCGCCATCCGGATGTGTTGGAAATGGACGCCGCCTCGCGCACTGGCGTCAGTGATATTCGCGAGCTGATCGAGGGCGTGCGTTATGCGCCGGTTGAGGCGCGCTATAAAGTTTACATCATCGACGAAGTCCACATGCTGTCGACAGCGGCGTTTAATGCATTGCTAAAAACCCTCGAAGAACCGCCGCCGCATGTGAAGTTTATTTTCGCCACCACGGAAATCAGAAAGCTGCCGGTTACGGTGCTGTCGCGCTGCCAGCGGTTTGATTTGCGGCGCATTGACCCGGAGGTTTTGACCGAGCATCTGGCCGGTATTGCTGAGAAAGAAGCCGTCAAGATTGACCGCGACGGTTTGTGGATGATCGCGCGCGCCGCGGAAGGCTCGGTGCGGGACGCGTTGTCAATTCTCGATCAGGCGATTGTTCAGCACACGGCGCAGAAAGAAGATGCCGCGCTCGGCGCCGAAGCGATCCGCGAGATGCTTGGCCTGGCTGACCGCTCTGGCGTTTGGGATGTGTTAAACGCGGTGATGACGGGCGATGCGAAGACCGCTTTGGCAGGTTTCCGCACGCAATATGACGCTGGCGCGGAGCCTGCGGTCATTTTGCGCGACATGCTTGATCTGGTGCATCTTTTAACCCGCACCAAAGTCGCCGGCGATGACGCCGCCGCCCATGGCCCCGCCGGGGAGGCGGATGCCGCCCGCGCGAAAGAAATGGCGGCGTCTTTTGAAATGAACGCGCTGACGCGCGCCTGGTCGCTTTTAATGAAGGGGCTGACGGAGACCAATATGGCGCCGGACCCGGCCGCCGCCGGGGAAATGGCGCTCATTCGTTTGGCCTTCGCCGCCGACCTGCCGACGCCGGACGAGGCCTTGAAAGCCTTAAAAAAAAACCGTGAAAACGGGCCGCGTGAAACAAACCCAGCCCGGCCGGTAGCGCCGCTGCAAAACGAAACCGCTCCGCAAGCGGAAGAAGCAAGCCCGCCCGCGCAAACGGCGCAAATTATCGATATCCTGCCACCGCTGAGCCAACGCCCTCTGGATCAAAACTCTTCCGGCGACGGCCCATGGCTGCGTTGTTTTGACGATGTGGTGCGCCTTGCCGGCAAACACCGCGACGCGAAATTGCGCACTGAGCTTGAAGCTTATGTGCATATCATCTCGTTTGCAGCCGGCCGGATTGACCTGCGCCTTCATGACGATGCGCCGGAGGGGCTCGCCAACCGGCTCGCCCAACGCCTTAAGCTATGGACCGGACAACAATGGATCGTTGTGGTGACGGCCAAAGAGGAGGGCGCGGCCACCGTGCGCGACCGGCGTTATGCGGAGGTGATGGCCGACCCGCTGGTGCAAAAGGCGCTGGAGCTTTTCCCGGGCGCGGAAGTTACCGCCATCCGCGAGCCCGACCTTGCAAGCGAGCCCGCGCCTGACGATATGGAAGAAGAACCGCCCGTCGACCCGGATGATGAATTGCCCGAGATCGATGCGGCGGAAAACAAACGAGGAAACCCGTAATGGATATTGGCGACATCATGAAACAGGCCGGCGAGATGCAGGCCAAGATGCAGGAAATGCAAGACAAGCTGGCCGATCTTGAGGTCACCGGCGAGGCTGGCGCCGGCATGGTCAAGGTCATCATCAACGGCCGCGGCTACGCCAAAGCCGTCGCGATTGAGCGCACGTTATTGAGAGAAGACGACGCGGAAATCCTAGAAGACCTCATCGCCGCCGCCATCAACGACGCGAAGGCGAAACTGGAAACTCAGTCCCAGGAACAAATGAAAGCCATGACCGCGGGATTGCCCCTGCCGCCTGGGTTTAAGCTGCCGTTTTAGTATTGCTCAGGTCAAGCCAGGAATCTCGCCTGTAGCCCTCCAATAGACGAAGATGCCGGTTTGGACGGCCATGATGAGGGGAAGGCCAAATCTAAAATCCGGTTTGCGGGTCTTGTGGCGCAGGACGCACATGGCGGCGATCGCAGCAGGTGCGCCGCCGATGAATGCAAGACCGAACAGGGTCGATTCTGAAATGCGCCAGGCGCCGTTTCGGGCGGCAGACTTGTCATAGGCATAAACAAGATAGGTGACGGTATTCAAAATCACCAACGCGACAACAATTTGCAATAGCATATCTGCTCACATCTGACATTGGCGAATAAGGAATATGCGGCTATGTCATCCTGAAATTCGTAAATGCCGATCCTTAACAAAAGCATTGCAAGAATTTTAAAATATTCCCTCACCGAGCTCGCCCCGGCGGAAAACCAAACGTCTTCGCAAACGCGTCGCTGAAGGCGCTCCGGCTTTGATAACCTGCGGCGAGGGCGGCGTGTTCAATTTTCATCCCACCGGCGATGTTAACGAGGCTTTGCGACAGCGCTGCAAAGCGGCGCCATTGTCCCGGCGCGACGCCTGTCTCTCGTTCGAACGCTCGCTCCGCCGTACGGCGGCTTAGGCCAGTCTCCGCACACAGAGTTTCTAGCGGCGCCCCGACGGTGTCCGGTTCTAAAAACAGGCTCGCCAGCTTTCGCGCACGGGCATCACGCGGAAAGGTCAGCGCGATTGCCGGAGATGGCTCCTGTTCCATTTCGTGCAAAATGATTGCGCCAAGGTGCCGGTCGGTCGCCTCTCGGTCATCAAGATAGGTCAGCGCACACACCCGCATGATCGCCTCGTGCAACAGGCCGCTGACATTGACGGCAAGTGGCTTCACGCGCGACGGAACCAGGTCAGGCCGTACATAAAGCGTGCGCAATTGGAGGTTCGCCGACCTATCGAGCCGATGCGGCTCTCGGGCGGGGACCCAAAGTCCGCGGCGCGGAGGAATGATCCAGCTTTTGTTATTGACCACCGCGCGAATGGCGCCTTTGCTTGCATACATAAATTGCGGCCAGGGATGGCTGTGAACATCCCCTCCGCCGCCAGCGCTGAAATTCACCGCTAGCGAGCGGAATATCAGGTATGGCTCGTCAGCCAGCGCCAGTGGGGTCCGCGACCGTTTATCTTGTGTTTTGCTTTGTCGCATATGCGCACAAAAATGACGTAGTTTCGGATGTGCGACAAGGGCTGTTGCCGTAAACTGCGCCCGAAAAGGAGGTCGGATATGCCAAACAAACTCGCGCATTTCGCGATTGAAGCTGAAAATGTCGGCCGCGCGCTCAAATTCTATGAAGCGGTGTTTGGCTGGCGGTTTGAACCGTGGGGGCCGCCAGATTTTTATCTCATCGACGGCGCCGGCGTTCACGGCGCTTTGCAAAAGCGCAGCGAGCCCGTGCCTGAAGGGCGAAAAGGATTTGAATGTTCTTTTGCCGTGAGTGACCTTGGCGAGACCATCAAGCTGATTGAGGAAGCCGGTGGTTGTTTGTGTGGCGCGCGGCATCAGATACCAACCGTCGGCGAACTTGTTCCGTTTACGGACACTGAAGGCAACCAGGCCATCATCGTTCAATATGAACCGAGCGCGCTGAAAGCGTTGAACCTTTAGAGGTGATATTGGATACCTGTTTCTTGGAAAGCCGGGTGGCGTTGTCTGCTGCGGTGGCGTAAGCCAAAATATTCAGGGGTAAGCCTCACCAATCCACGCACCAGCAGAACATAGGTATCCTAATTCAACAGTTAAAAAACCTCACCACAAACCGCTCCCCGTTCATGGCGCTCGCCTTGATGACGGCGGCGACGCAGCTTTCCTTTGCGGCTTGGTACACATTGGCGAAAAACTTTGCGGTCGATGGCATCGGCATGACCGGCGCCGAGATTGGTTTGCAAGAGACCATTCGCGAAATCCCAGGCTTTCTCGCCTTTTTGGTGATCTATGTTTTGCTGTTCATGCGCGAGCAGACCCTGGCGTTGATCTCGCTGGTGGTGCTCGGCGTCTGGGTCGGGATCACCGGTTTTTTCCCTACGGTTTCGGGCTTTTTACTGACCACTTTCGTGATGTCGATCGGGTTTCATTATTTCGAGACCGTCAATCAGTCGCTGCAATTGCAGTGGCTGCCAAAGGTTGAGGCGCCGAAGCTGCTGGGAAGGTTGATTGCGGTGGCCGCCGGTGCGCAGCTCGCGGTTTATGCGTTGATCGCGCTGGTCTGGAAAACTTTCGCGCTCAGTTTTGAAGCGGTGTTTGCGCTCTTCGGCGCGATCACACTTGTTATTGTTATTTATGTCTGGCGCCGGTTTCCTTATTTCGAAGAGAAAACCCCGCAGCATAAAAAGCTCATCGTGCGCCGGCGTTATTGGTTATATTACGCGCTCACCTTCATGTCCGGTGCGCGGCGGCAGATTTTCACCGTCTTTGCCGCGCTGTTGATGGTGCAAAAGTTCGGTTATGAGGTGCATGAGATTGCGCTTTTGTTTCTCATCAATACCGGCTTCAATATTATTTTTGCGCCCAAAATCGGTGCGTTGATCGGCCGGTTTGGCGAGCGCCATGCGCTTCGCTTTGAATATATCGGCCTCATCGGCGTCTTTGTCGCTTATGCGTTTGTCTCAAATCCATGGGCGGCGGCCGGGCTTTATATTGTCGATCATGCGTTCTTTGCGATGGCGATTGCGATCAAAACCTATTTCCAGAAAATCGCCGATCCCGCCGACATGGCTGGCACGGCGGGGTTTGCCTTCACCATCAATCATGTGGCGGCGGTATTAATCCCGGTGAGCTTCGGTCTCGTCTGGCTGGTCAACCCGGCGCTGGTTTTTCTCCTCGGCGCGGTGATGGCCTGCGGCTCGCTGGGGCTGACCTTCTTCATCCCACGTCACCCGGAGGTCGGGGGCGAGACAATTTTTGTACAACGCCCGCTGGCGGCGGAATAAAACTCCGGCTATCAAACGCTCATGCCTGCATCTCCCATCGGTCCCGAGTTACAACGCCTGATTGACCTCCTCGCCAAAATGCCGGGTCTGGGGCCGCGCTCGGCTAAGCGCGCGGTGCTTTATCTCCTCAAGAAGCGCGAACCGGTGATGCGTCCGTTGGCCTTTGCGCTCGATGACGTGGCCAGCAAGGTTACAGCCTGTTCGGTGTGCGGCAACTGGGACTCGATTGACCCTTGCGCGGTATGTGCGGACGTGACGAGGCCGCAATCGGTGTTGTGCGTGGTGCAGGATGTGGCGGACCTGTGGGCGCTGGAGCGCGCGGGCGCCCATAAAGGCCGCTATCATGTGCTTGGCGGCTTGCTCTCGCCGTTGGACGGCATCGGCCCCGATGATTTGAACATTGGCGGGCTGGTGATGCGCGCGGGTGAAGAGGGCGTGACGGAAATCGTGCTGGCGCTGGCGGCAACCGTTGATGGTCAGACTACGGCGCATTATCTCACCGAACATCTCGAAGGTGCGAATGTCTCCGTTACCCGGCTGTCCCAGGGCGTGCCGGTGGGCGGCGAGCTTGACTATCTTGATGAGGGAACGCTTAGCGCGGCTATGAAGACGCGGCGCCCGGTTTGAGTGGGCTAAGCTTGAGCGGAAAAAGCCTCGGCGTTTCATGTGCCGCGCGGCGCAGCACCAGGCCAAAAACAATCAGTGTCATGATAAAGCCGAGGCTGAGCCCGTGCCGGAAATCAGAAAACGTGGTGGCGAAGGCGGGCAGGGCATAAGCGAGCACAAGGGCGGGGCGCTCATATTTCAGCCAGCCGCGTTCCAGTCCGCGCATCACAATCACCGCGCCCGGAAATGTCAGTATAATGAGCTCATAGTAAAACCCATAAGGCGCGGCCATGAAGACGCAGGCGACGAGCGCTGCAGCGCGCAATAGCGGGTCGCTTATGCGCCGCCAGGCGAACCAGACAAAAGCGGCGCTAATGCCAAGGCTTGCTGCATAGACGAGATACGCGACCAACGCCGGCGCGCCGGCAAACAACGCCGCGCTATAGGGCGTCGCCATTTTTGCTAGCGGCATAATTCCCGCCTCGACCCGGCCCGAGGTCTCAAGCGCGGCGTTCACAAACGCTGCCCAAGGCTCCGTGCCGAAGGCGGCAAGGCTGAGAAGGGCAAGGCCGATCGAGGTCAATGCTGCTGCGCCAAACGCCCGCCAACACCCGGCGGCAAGATAAGCAATCGGGATGAGAAGCCCGAGATGCGGCTTGATGGTGAGGAGACCTGCAGCCACGCCTGCCAGCAGCGGGCGCTTATTGGGTAAGGCGCATGCGGCGAGCAGCAGCATGGCGGTGAAAAAACCGTTCTGCCCGGTGATGTAAGCGGCGAACGATGCTGGCCCGGCGATGATGGCGAATAAAATAAGCCGATCACGGATGACTTGCCGTGCGGCCGCGTAATAGCCCGCCGCTGTTGCTGTCGACCACACAGTGAAGGCGAGAAAATAGGGTAGCGCCGCAAATGGCGTCATCAATAAAAGATAAGTCGGCGGATATTGCCAGCTCAGCGTTCCCTCGCCAGTGACAGCCGCCGCCGGCAGAAGCGTTCGGAAATAGGCCGGGTCATAGATTTGCGCCGCCGCGCCCTCAAGCGCGGCTTTGGCGGCGGTGTGAAATGCGGTAAAATCCCCGCCAATGACAGCGTCGCTGCGCCCAGACAGGACCAGCACATACATCAACGCGGTCGTCGCCAGCGAAATCCCCGCCCAGGCGCCAATTGCGCGCCACAGCAACGCCCTTGTCGGGCGGTATTTCCCCCAGTCAATCTTGAGGCTCATATCGACCGCAGCCATGCCAGGGATGTCCTCATCTATCAGCAAGTGAGCCGGTTTGCCGCGGCTCGTCGGTACCCCTCAAGGCTAGGCGTGAGGGCTAAACAAAGGATTATCGAGGCTGGGCTGGCGGGGTTGGGAAAATGAGAAAAGCGAACAAACCACGAATCGTGCTATTCCTCAGCCTATGATTACAAAGATTCTCACCGATGCCGGCCTGGCGCCGGACGCGCCCGCGTTCTGGCTGGTTCTCCTCATGGGTTTAACCCTCACGATTTCTGTCATTCAGGCTGTCCGCCTGTCGCGGCGGCTGGAGCGTACGCGCATTCACCTCGCCAGTGTCGAGGCGCGCGCCGATACGGCGGACGCGATTCGTCAGGACCTTGCAGACGAGCGCGCCCGCCGAGAGGCTTTGGACGTTGGGCTCGCCGCAGAGAAAGCCAAGCTTGAAGAGCGTGAAAAAGCGCTTGGTGAAATGAGCGCCCGTCTCGATGCAGAATTCAAGGCGACGGCGTCGCAAATGCTCGACAATGCGCATAAGGCGTTCTTTACACGAACCAAGGAGACGTTCGATCGCTATCAGGAAAACGCCGACGCTGATGGCCAGCGCCGACGCAAGGCGCTAGATGATCTCTTGAAGCCGGTCAGTGAAACGCTGGTGCGCTACGAAAAAGGCTTGTCGGAGCTTCGCGACGAACAACAAAAATCTCGCGGAGAACTCGTCGGACATATTGGAGAGCTTTCAAAGTCGACCCAGCATGTGCGCGTTGAGGCGCAAAAGCTCGCCTCCGCGCTGCGCGCCGGACCGAAAACCCGCGGCCGCTGGGGCGAGGAGCAGTTACGCAATGTCGTTGAGATTGCCGGCATGGCCGCTTATGTGGATTTCACAGAACAGGCCTCCCATAGCGATGGCGATAAACGCAAACAGCCCGATCTCGTCGTGCGGCTTCCGGGCGGGCGGGTTGTGGTGGTGGATTCTAAGGTCTCTCTCAGCGCCTATCTCGATGCGATGGAGGCCGACAGCGATGATGTACGCGCGGCAAGTCTTGCGCGTCATGCTGACGATGTCTGGAACCATGTCAAAACCTTATCGGCAAAGGACTATGCCGCCTCGTTGCGCGGTGCGCTCGACTATGTGGTGATGTTCTTGCCCGGAGAAAATTATTTCTCCGCCGCGCTAGAGGCGCGCCCACAGCTTTATCAAGATGCGTTTGACCGCAAAATCCTAATAGCAACGCCGACGATTTTAATCGCGATGTTAAAATCAGCAGCGCTCAACTGGCGTCAGGAGAAAATGAACGAGAACGCCGAAGCCATCGCGGATATGGCGAAAGACCTCTATGACAGCCTCAAACGTATGGGTGATAATTTGTCCGGACTCGGACGGTCGATTGAACGCACCGTGAAGCAATATAATGACGTCATCGCCAATGTTGAGGGTCGTGTTCTGCCGCGGGCGCGCAAATTTGCTGATTATGAGCTGCCAGGTGCGCAAGAGCCGATTGCCGAGCTGAGCCCGATTGAGGCCGCGCCCCGGGCGTTGCGCGCGGACAAGGATTTGCGGTTGTCCGAGGCGAGTGCGAAAGATCTCGATAAAAAGGCGTCCTAGAGCCTGTTCCAAAACGAACGGAGTCATTTCACGCCTTAGCGCCGGTGAACCCTCCCTCATGTCATTGCCGGAGGTCGATGGTTCCCATCCATCTCCATTCAGGCAGTCCAGGGAGGCAACCGTCTCACCTTCAAGCCTGGATCACCGGAATGAATCCGGTGATGACAACACTGATAATGCGAAGTTCTATTTGAGTCAGGCGCTTAGATTCAGCGCAGCGGAAATGGCGGTAGGTTTGCGTTGGCGGCGGGTGCGCCTTCGTCAGCATCGGTTGACGCTTGTTGCGCCTCTTCGCGCGCCTCGGCGCGTTGCAGCTGTTCAAAAGCGCTTTCCTCTGGCGCCAGGTCTTGAGGAGCAGGTTCTGCCGCCTTGTCGGCTGTCGGCGCATCAAACAATCCGGGCGCCGGCTCTGCATCATCTATTGGCGCAGCAGCACCAAGTTGTCGGCCGCTGCCCTCTTCAAGGCTCGCCATGCGCTGGCGCAACTCTGCGATTTCCGACAACAGAGCGTCATTGGCGGGCGCCACGCCCGCGCTTTTGCGCCGCGCGTTGCCGGCGATGGCGGCCATCATATGCAGCGTCGCCATCAGCGATGTCGGCGATAAAATCCACACTTTCGCGCGGTAGCTGTCCTGGACGACATCGGCAAAGTTGGTGTGAAGATCGTTGAAGATCGCCTCAGAAGGCGCAAACATGACCGCAAAACTCTCGGTCTCGCCGGGAACGATCAGCGTTTCAGCGACCGCAGCAATATGCCTAAGGATGGTGCGGCGATATTCATTCTTCACCTTGTCATTGGCGCCGACGCCGGCGCGGACATAATCGTCGAACGCCTCAACCGGGTAATGTGCGTCGATGGCAATCGCATCAGAGGCGTCGTCCGGCGCGAAGATCAGGCAATCGGCGGCGCGGCCGTTTGTCAGTCTGTGGCTGAATGCGTAACGATCCGTAGGCAGAGCATTGCGGATGATGTCGCCAAGCTGGATGCGCCCGGCGGTCGATGGTGCGGTGCGCGTCGCCAATGATGTGTTGAGCGCGGAAAGTTGCCGGGAGAGTTCCGCCGCACCGTCCGGCGTGACATTGATCTGGTCAATTTTAAAAGCGAGGAGCGCCAGCGCATCTTCGGTGATGTCGCGCAAGCTCTTGATTTCTCGGCTAAAAAAATCAGCCAGCTCAGCGGTGACTTCCCTTTGGAGGGGGGCGGTCTCGGTCAGCGGCGCGGCGTGAACGGTCATCGCTGTGCTTTGAAGCTTGGCGTTAAGCTCGTCTGATAGCGCAGCAAAGCGTTGCTCCAGCGTCTCGCTGAGTTGTTCTGGCGCTCCCGCGTCAGCATCGTTTTTCAGCGCGGCTTCTTTTTCTACAAGCTTGCGTTGCATCGTCGCCACCGATTGCATGCGTTGTTCCAACGCGGCTTCGGCGTTGGCGCGTTCAAGCTCGGCTTCGTGCTCGGCCTGCTCGCGGGCCTGGCGGTAGATCCGGTCGCGTTCCTCCACAGCCTGAAGGCGCGCGGCCTCTTCCGCCTCCTGCCTGCTCGCCTCAGCGCGTTCAAACTCGGCGCGCTGCTGCGCGCCCCTTTCGGCGCGGTCGCGTTCAAGCGCGTCGCCCTCATCATCCCCTTCGCCACTCATTTCGTCGATTGCAGGCGCCTCGAAACTGTCCTCTGACGCTTGCGCAAGGTCGCCTTGGTCGGCCTTCGGGCGACTTTTGCCAAACAGCCCTGCAAACGGCGAGCGACGTTTTTTTACCGGCGCGGGAATGTCCTCAGCCCGATGTTCATCACTATAAATTTCATCAGAGAGCGGATTGTCTTCGTTGTCGCGGGTCTCGTCCGATTCTGAAAACACCAATGGCTCTTCAATGTCTTGTTTGCTTTCGCGGCGCTTGCGCCGCCGGTCTCTGGTCGATTGTGGCGGTTCAGGTTCGCTCGCGGCGGGATCGTCAAAGGTAATATCCGCATCCTCGCCGGCGGGCTCAAAGAAGGTCGCATCCATCGCCTTGCGGCGCGCCGGCGCGATCACGCGCCCCCTCACGATGAGCAACAGGACGACAAGAAAGATAACCATAAAAGCGCCGAATCCGACCCACAGCGCTAAATCCGGCCCCTCAATGAAGGGTCGGGGCGTGGCGGCCAGCATTTCTGCCGGCTGGGCGGCAATTTCCGGCCCGGCGGCCGGTTCTTGGACCGATGGCAGCTGCAACGACATGACCATCCCCACGGATACTCAACACAAGCGCCGGGCGAAAAAGTGGAAACCGGTTTTTCGCATAACCCGGCGCGCAACAAAGAATCTAGAGGACCGGACGATTTCTATCGCTCGCCCGATGCTCTAGGCCGCCAGCATAGGCAAAAAGCTGATAAAAAGCGAGGGGTTAGCGTTAACCAACGGGGCGCCTTCCCGACAGGGCAGATCTTGACGCGGGCCGGCCGCATCCATAGGTGATCGCTATGGCCATACGCTCGATCCTTACTGCGCCCGATGACCGCTTGCGGCAGGTGTCAAAACCCGTCTCTGGCGTCGATGAAGGTTTGCGCGCGCTCATGGATGACATGCTGGAGACGATGTATGACGCGCCGGGGATTGGCCTGGCCGCGATCCAGATTGGCGAGCCGATCCGGGTGATTGTGATGGATCTCGCCGGTGAGGAGGAGGAGCCCGCCCCGCTTTATTTCGTCAATCCGGAAATTCTCGACCCGGCGGAGGAAATGAACCTTCATGAGGAAGGCTGCCTGTCGGTGCCGGAGTTTTATGAAGAGGTCGAGCGCCCAGCCTCGTGCCGCATCAAATATCTCGACTATGATGGCAAGGCGCAAATCCTGGAGGCGGAAGGCCTTTTGGCGACCTGCATTCAACATGAGATCGATCATCTTGAAGGGGTTTTGTTCATCGACTACCTGTCGCGGCTGAAGCGCGAGCGGATTTTGAAAAAACTCAAAAAAGAACAGCGCCTCGCCGCCGCAGAATAGCCTGCTTGACCGCCTGTCAGCCGATGATCAAAGGAGACGCCTCGCTTATGCGCCTCGCCTTTATGGGAACGCCGGAGTTTTCCGCACCCGTTTTAGAAAGCTTGCTGGCCGCCGGGCATGATGTCGCGGCGGTTTATGCGCGCGCGGCAAAACCGTCCGGACGCGGACAGAAAGTCAGACCATCGCCGGTGGAGAAATTGGCGCTCGCCCATGGGCTTGAGGTTCGCACGCCGAAAAACTTCAAACAGGCCGAAGACCGCGAGGCGTTTGCCGCGCTCAACCTCGATGTCGCGATTGTCGTTGCCTATGGCTTGATCCTGCCGCAGGCGGTGCTCGATGCGCCGCTGCATGGGTGTCTGAATCTGCATGCGTCGCTACTGCCGCGCTGGCGCGGCGCGGCGCCAATTCAGCGGGCGATTATGGCGGGTGATGAGGTGACCGGGGTTCAAGTGATGCAGATGGATGCAGGTCTCGACACCGGGGCGGTGGCGCTGTCGCAAACCACGCCAATTTATGATGACGACACCGCCGCGAGCCTGGAGCAGCGTCTGTCGCAAATCGCTGCGCAGCTCGGCCCTGACGCCTTGGCGGCGCTGGCGGGCGGGACGCTGGCGGCGGTCCCGCAATCGGACGAAGGGGTTGTCTATGCATCGAAAATCACCCCCGATGAAGCGCGTATCGACTGGACGGCGCCGGCGGCAATCATAGACCGGCATATTCGCGGCCTGTCGCCGTTTCCCGGCGCCTGGTCAGAGATGCGCGGTGCGCGGGTTAAAATTTTGATGTCGCGTGTGGTTGGCGGCGCGCCACCGGGCGCCGCACCGGGCGAGATATTAAGCCTTGACGACGGCCTGACGGCAGCTTGCGGCGATAAGGCCGTCGCGCTGGTCACCTTGCAGCGCGCCGGCAAGCGGCCGCAAAGCGCGGAGGAATTCCAGCGCGGATTTGAGCTTAAGGTTGGCGAGCGCTTCGGTTAAACCCTCACCGCAGGCTCGACAGCCATTTCCCGGAATGTTTTTTCAAACCCTCTTCGCGCTGGGCTAGGTTGGCGGAAAACACAATCCGCTCGGCCCGGCCGACGAGATATTTTGCCGGCAAAAGGCCAACTCCCGGATCGCTAAACCGGCTATCGAGGGAATTGTCGCGATTATCGCCCATCACGAAGAGGTTGTTTTCCGGTATGGTGACCGGGCCATATTCGTCGGCCGCGCCACGGTCGGTGCGTTCGAGAATTTCGTGCGCCGCCCCGCCCGGGAGCGCCTCGTTGAACAGACCGACCAGGGCGATGCCGCGGCCACTATGTTCGCGATAGCGATAGGATTTTTCGTAGTCGCGCAGCGTCAGGGCGCCATTGATGTAAAGCCGCCCCTCGTGAAGGCGAAGCTCATCGCCGGGAAGGCCGATGACCCGTTTGATGGTGGTCAGCCCGGTATGCGGGTTCTTGAAAACGACAATGTCGCCGCGTTCCGGCAAATGCGCAAAGATGCGGCCCGTTGGCGTCGCCAGCTCCGGGCCGACCGAGAACGGCGTTGAGTAGCGGCTAAAACCATAGGCGAATTTATTGACGGCGATACGGTCGCCAACGGCGAGCGTTGGCAGCATGCTTTCGCTTGGAATATAGTACATGCCATAGGCGGTGGTGCGGAACACGACGAACACGAAGAAGAGACCAAGAAAGAAAACCGCTTCCGCTCTGATTTCGCGCCAGGGTAGTTTTCGCAACATCGACAAGATCTCCATCAATCAGGGACCATATAGTTCAGCCCATGCCCAGATATAAGCTTGTTTTAGAATATTACGGCAAACCTTTTGTCGGCTGGCAGCGCCAGAATAACGGTCCGTCGGTTCAGGCCGCGCTTGAGGCGGCCTGCACGGCGTTGTCAGGGGAGGAAATCGCAGCTCAAGCGGCCGGCCGCACTGACGCCGGCGTTCATGCGCTGGGCATGGTTGTGCATATCGACCTTACAAAAGGCCTCGCCGCTGATGTCGTCCTGAACGCGCTCAACCATCTATTAAAACCGGCGCCGATTGCGGTGGTGGCGGCCGAGATCGTCGACGATGAATTTCACGCACGGTTTTCCTGCACGCGGCGGTCTTACGAATATCGCATCATCAATCGCCGGCCGCCCTTAACAGTAGACGCCGGCCGCGCCTGGCATGTGGCGGCGCCGCTGGATGTCGAGGCGATGGATGCTGCAGCGCAAATCCTAGTTGGCAACCATGATTTTACGACCTTCCGCACGACTGTCTGCCAGGCCAATTCGCCGGTAAAAACCCTCGACGAAATCTCGGTGAGCCGCGCCGGCGGCGAGATTTTCATCCGCTGCGCGGCGCGGTCGTTTTTACACCATCAAGTGCGTTCAATGACCGGCTCGCTGGTTGAGGTTGGCCGGGGGCGGTGGAGCGCCAGCGATCTCAAAGCCGCGCTGGAGGCGAAAGATCGCGCTCGCTGCGGTGTGGTGGCGCCGCCGGACGGGCTCTATTTTCTGCATGCAGACTATACGAACAAGAAGTAGAACCATACAACCGCGTGAACCACGACCGAATTCACAAACAGTTTAATGATTGCCAGCAACACAATCAGAAATATGGCGGCGCCAATCGTGAGCGGTAGGTTTTGCCGTAAGATGCGCCAGTTGATAAACAGGCCGGCAATGCCTATGGGCAAGGCAGTCAAGGCAAAGAGATTGAGATCGCCAGTAAAGATAAGAATGACTGATGGCGCCGCTGAAATCATAAAAATGATCAGCTGGCCCCAATTATAGGCGACAATCAGCCCGGCGACCTGGCGGGTTGCGTTCAATGACCGCGCGATCAGGACCAGAGCGGCGATGATGGCGCCCCAATAGGCGGCGAGCGCGATGATTTCCGCCGAGAACAATACTGGCAACGGCGCTTTGGCGTAGACGGTGTTTGTAAAGTCCGGCGCAGTTGCCGCCATCTGTTTGCCGGCGCTAAACGCGACTAGAGCAAACGGCGCGGCGATAATCACCGCCCAGAACGATGCGAATACGCCGTCAACCGAGCGGTCAATATCATCACGCCAATCGCCGCCCCCAAACGCCATGCGCCAGACCCCGCGCACATGCCGGGCGACGTAATTGAAATCGATCATTGTCCGTGTCCGAAGTGTATGTAATAGCGCGTAATGATTTCCTGGTAGATTTCCGTCAGCTGCTCAATATCGGCGAGCAAGACATGTTCATCGACCTGGTGCATGGTCGCGCCGACAAGACCGAATTCGGCGACCGGTGCATAATCTTTGATGAAGCGTGCGTCGGATGTGCCGCCGGACGTGGAATATTCCGGCCGGCGGCCGGCCTTGGCCTCAACACTGTCGGCAATGAGGCCCAAAAAATTCATATCCGTGGTTAAAAACGCCTCACCAGAGACGATCGTTTCCAGCGTGTAAACGGCGCCGGTCTCAGTGGCGAGGGCGTCGAGCTTATCGCGCAGCCATTGTTCTATGGATTGCCCGGTCCAGGTCGGATTAAAGCGGATGTTAAATCGCGCGGTCGCTTTTTCAGGGATCACATTATGCGCCGTATTGCCGATATGGATGTCAGTGACCTGAAGGCACGAGGGTTGAAAACGCTCATAGCCGTCATCGAGCGGGGTCTCGGTCAGGAACAATAATTTGCGCATCAGGGTCGGGATTGGGTTTTGCGAGAGATGCGGATAGGCGACATGGCCTTGCTTGCCCGTGACGGTGAGCCAGCAATTGATGCTGCCGCGGCGCCCGACCTTGATCATATCGCCCATCGTCTCCGGATTGGACGGCTCGCCGACCAGGCAGTGGTCGAGCGTGATGCGCTCATGGCGCAGCCATTCAAGAACTTTTCGCGTGCCGTTAATGGCCGCCCCCTCTTCGTCGCCGGTAATTAAAAGCGACAGTGAGCCTTTGACGGCGCCGTTGTCGATAGCGCGTGTGGCGGCGGCGACAAAAGCGGCGATGGCGCTTTTCATATCTGCGGCGCCGCGGCCCCATAATTTGCCGTCGCGGATGTCTGCGCTGAAGGGTTCGGCCGACCATGTCGCGGCATCGCCCGGCGGCACAACATCTGTGTGGCCGGCAAAACAAAGATGCGGCCCCTTGTCGCCTATCCGGGCGAAGAGATTATCGACATCGTTAAATTTCAGTCGCGTGCTATCAAACCCGCGCCCGGACAACGCGTCCTCTAAAACGTCAAGCGCGCCCGCATCCTCCGGGGTGACGGACGGGCGGCGGATCAGCGCCCGGGCAAGGTCTATGGGGTCGATTTCTGCCATGGGTGTCGGCTAATCTAAAGGCGAACGTTTAACAAGCATAGCGGGGTTAAAAATGCCGAAAGTCGATATCGTTTCTGCGCCGGTCGTTACTACATGCGCTTATCCGGCGCCATACGCCAAGCATTGTGAGGGCCGCGCCAAGGTTGCGCTTGGCGATCTTGGCGGGCTTGACCAGTTCGGCGTCAATCTTACGCGTCTCGCCCCAGGCGCCGCCTCCGCGCAAAAACATTGGCACAAATGTGAAGATGAGTTGGTCTATCTGCTGGAGGGCGAGGCGGTGCTGGTGGAAGATGGTGGCGAGACAGCGTTGCGCGCCGGGGATGTGGCGACGTTTAAAGCTGGCGTTAAGGTCGGGCACATGCTGGTCAACCGCAGCGATGAGGATGTGGTCTTTCTCGAGGTTGGAACCCGCGCGCGTGATGAGGTCTCGACCTATACTGATCCTGACGTCGATATGGTTTTTGAAAAGAAAAATGGCTCCTGGCGCGCGTTACATCGCGACGGGCGGGCTTATTAGGGAAGAATGTTAGCCGATTATGTGT
The DNA here is from genome assembly GCA_021776375.1 of Hyphococcus sp. Lineage (GTDB taxonomy): Bacteria > Pseudomonadota > Alphaproteobacteria > Caulobacterales > Parvularculaceae > Hyphococcus. The sequence continues at coordinate 21,095 of JAJFGA010000003.1, forward strand.
GGCCCATCCTTCGCGACGCGAAGGATGGCGGTTTTGTGCTTCATCGAATTTAAAGAAACAGCCCTAAGCCCGTAAAAGGTCGTTCACGGAGGTTTTTGCGCGGGTCTTCTCGTCCACCTGTTTGACAATCACCGCGCAATAAAGATTAGGCCCGCCCTTGTCTGACGGCAGTGCGCCGGGCACCACCACAGAATAAGGCGGCACCGCGCCGAAAGTAATCTCGCCAGTCTCACGATTGACGATTTTGGTGGACGCGGTGATGAAAACCCCCATCGCCAGAACCGATCCCTCGCCGATGATAACGCCCTCGACGACTTCTGAGCGCGCGCCGATAAAGCAATTGTCTTCAATGATGACCGGGTTTGCCTGCAATGGCTCGAGAACACCGCCAATGCCTGTGCCGGCCGAGATATGGCAATCAGCGCCGATTTGCGCGCAGGAGCCAATCGACGCCCAGGTGTCAATCATGGTTCCTGCGCCGACATAGGCGCCGATATTCACAAAAGACGGCATCAGCACCACATTGGGCGCCACAAATGCGCCGCGCCGAACGGTGCAGGGCGGGACTGCGCGAATGCCGCTGCGCGCAAAGTCTTCTACGCTCCAGCCGTCAAATTTCGACGGGACTTTGTCCCACCAATGCGCCGATGCCGGGCCGCCAGGAATGAGTTCGTTTGGATATAGACGAAATGATAACAGAACGGCTTTCTTCAGCCATTGGTTGATGGCCCATCCGTCACGAGCAGGCTCGGCAACCCGCGCTTCGCCCGCATCGAGCATTTGCAACGCCGCTGCGACGGCGTCCCGCACCGGCCCCTGGGTTGCGGCCGATATTTCATCGCGCGCCTCCCAGGCGTCGTTGACGATCTTTTCGGGGTCAGTCATTTCGTTCATGAGGTCCAGAGAGTTTAAACAAGGTCGTGTGATGTCGTCGCGGCCTTCAGGAACGCCGTCAAGTCGCTTGTTTGATGATGGATGTGATCGCCGCCATCTCCCGGTCTTGCGGAGCGCTTTTCCTTCGGCTCGTCGGCAAGCCAGGCGGCGTCGGAACATACCAGGACTGTTGTCATGCCGAGATCATGCGGCGGTACGAGGTTTTGCGAAAGATCTTCAAACATCACCGCACAATCCGGCTTCAGGTCGAACTGTCGGAGAAAGTTCTCATAGGGTGCGCGGTCGGGCTTGGGGCGATATTGCGCCGCCTTGATGTCATAGACATCGTCAAAGAGGTGCAGGATTTCGAGGGCTCCGGCGACGTTTTCTGCATGTCGGGTCGAGCCGTTGGTGTAGATATATTTTTCTCCCGGCAAATCGGCGAGCGCCGTCGCCAGCCCCGGGTTGGGTTTGATCGGCGCCAGATCAATATCGTGCACATAGTCGAGAAACTGTTGCGGCTCGACATCATGCTCGTGCATCAGCCCGCTCATCGTCGTGCCGTAGCGGACATAGTAATCTTTTTGCAGCCGCCGCGCTTCTGGTTGGGCGAGATCGAGACGGTTGCGAATAAACGCCGTCATGCGCTCATCGATCTGCGCAAAGAGCTGACATTCAGCATCGTAAAGCGTGTTGTCGAGGTCAAAGACCCAGGCGTCGATATGTCGAAGGTCAATCAAAAATAAATTCCTGGTTTGGACGATAGTCGTGCGGGGACGCAGCCTGGTAACGAGCAGGCTCGACCGCGTGACAGTCTATAGCACTATTCAGCCGGCGGCGCGGAAAACATTTCGGGAAGAAATTCAAACGTTGCGGAGGGTGAGCCGCCGATTTCGATGCGGCGGAAGCTCGCTTCGTCGAGATCCTGGTCGGCGCAGGTTAAATCGTCCTTGGCGTTGAACATCACCGCGTTGACGCAAAACGCCTTGTCGCCATTGTTGATCTGGCGTTCGTTCAGACCCTCTTCAATAGCGCCGTAAATATAATAATGGTCGTGTTGCAATTCGCCCTTGATAATTTTTGCGCAGTCGCCCGGCTCAAGCCGCCACCAGCCGCGTGAGCGATAGGTGTCTTCGTCCTCTGGCTCGGCAATCGCACTCCAGACAGGGCTGTCGGTTTTGTTGCAATAGAAAAATCCGAGCTTGGCTTCGGCGGCGTTAGCCTCTTCGATCAGCGTATCAATAAGCTCGTCATCAATGCTTCTGGATTCGGTAAGGCCTTTTTCTTTGCGAAACCCGGCCAGCGCGCGCTGGGTCTCGCGGCCCATGGCGCCGTCGATGCGTTGGATTTTAGCGCCGGTGTCGCTGAGCAGGCGCTGAACGCCGGCGACCTCTGCAGAATAGACGGTATAGTTGCTGGCCTCGGCGAAATCGGTTTGCCAGTTCCCGCCGGCGTCCTCACTGACGTTAACATCGAAGAATTTGCGCTTGCGTAACGGGTCGTCGCGGCAGACGTCCTGGTTGCGAAGATTGAAAAAGCCGAAATTTTCAACGCAAAGCCCCGTATCGCCGGACCAGGTGCGCAATTCGCCTTTATGACCGGGGATTGCTTCGGCATAAACGAAATATTGGCCGGGGTTGGTCTGCTCGGTCAGCACCACCTTGCATTGGCCGGGGCGGAGCCTCCACCAACCTCTGGTCGCCAGCCTGTCGCCGTCAACATATCCGACCGCCGCAGACAGTGCGTAGCTGGTTTTATTGCAGAATGAGTATTTTGCGTTGGCGCCGGTTGCACTGATGCAGGTGAGGAATACGAAAAACAGGAAGAGACGCATTGCGCTTTGCCTACAATTTACCAAAAAAGAAGCGGTAATTCAGCCGAAACTGACGCCGGGATCAAGCGCGAGCAAGCATGACGGTACCCAAAAGTCCTGAAGATTTTCCCCGGCCGCTGCCAGACGGCGCTCCCGCTTGTGCGCCTGGGCGGGTCAAGGTGTTGTTTCCACTACCGCTTTTAAAGGCTTATGACTATCTTCTGCCGCCTGATGTGGCCGCTCCGGTCGGTGCGTTCGTCAGGGCGCCATTCGGCCCGCGCGAGGTCTTTGGCGTCGTCTGGCGCGGCGCGGCGGACGATAGCGTCCCGGCGGCCAAGCTCAAAACCATCTGCGAGATCACATCCGCACCGCCGCTGAGCGCGGATTTGATCGACTTTATTGACTGGACTGCCCGCTACACCATGTTTCCTGCCGGCTCAGTTTTGCGGATGGTGATGCGCTCGGGCGACGGGCTTACGGCGCCCGCCTGTCAGGCCGGTTATGTGCTTGGCCCGCCTCCCGACCCGCCCATCCGCATGACGCCGCAGCGCCAGGCGGTGATGAACGTCGCAAGAGGTGCGACTGGGGCGGAACCGAAACCCACCTCAGCGCTGGCGACGGAGGCGGGCGTCAGCGATGCGGTGGTTCGTGGCCTGTATAACCTTGGCGCTTTAACGCGGGTAGAAATTGATCCGGATCCACCCTTTGTTGAGCCGGACCTGACGCGGCCGGGGCATGATCTTTCTGAGGATCAGCAGTTCGCCGCTGAGCAAATTCGGCGGCATATCAATAATGATAAACACACAACCACACTGATCGACGGCGTTACCGGGTCGGGCAAGACGGAAGTCTATCTTGAGGCGGTCGCCGCCGCACTGGCGCGCGACCCGGCGGCGCAAGTTTTGATTTTGATTCCGGAAATTGCGCTAACGCTGCCGTTTTTGAAACGTGTGAGCAAACGCTTTGGCGCAGAGCCCGCGCCATGGCATTCGGAGCTGACCAGCGCGGCGCGTCGGCGCACATGGCGCCGGGTTGCCGACGGCTCGGCTCGGCTAGTGGTCGGCGCACGTTCGGCGCTGTTCCTGCCATTCAAAAAGCTCAAGCTGATTATAGTCGATGAGGAACATGACGGCGCCTATAAGCAGGGCGATGGGGTTATTTATCACGCCCGCGACCTGGCTGTGGCACGCGGCGCAAGGGCGGGTTTTCCAGTGGTGCTGGCGTCGGCGACGCCTTCGTTGGAGACTGTCGTCAATGTCGATGAGGGCCGCTATGACGCGGTTGGCCTGACGGCGCGCCATGCCGGGGCCGCCATGCCGGACATTGCTTTGGTGGACATGCGCGCGACACCGGCGGGGCCGGGGCGCTGGCTGTCGCCGCCGTTAGTAGCGGCCGTCGATGAGGCATTGTCCGCAGGCGAACAATCGCTTTTGTTTCTCAACCGCCGCGGCTACGCGCCGCTCACTCTTTGCAGGCGCTGTGGTCATAAAATGACGGCGCCGAATTCCGACACTATGCTGGTCGAGCATCGGTTTGAAAATCGGCTGGTGTGTCATCACACGGGCTTTTCAATGCCAAAGCCGAAGGCTTGCCCGGCTTGCAACGCAGTCGATGGGTTGGCGCCGTGCGGGCCGGGAGTTGAGCGGGTTGCAGAAGAAGCGCGCGAGCGATGGCCGGAGGCGACAATCGCGATCCTGTCGTCGGACACCGCCGGTGCGCGGGCGATGCGTGAAATTCTCGACGCCATGCATGACGGCGACATCGATATTTTGATCGCCACGCAAGTCGTCGCCAAAGGCCACCATTTTCCGAACCTTACTTTTGTTGGCGTGGTCGATGCTGATCTCGGTCTTTCCGGCGGTGATCTTCGGGCGGCGGAGCGGACCTATCAATTGCTCAGCCAGGTGACGGGCCGCGCCGGACGCGAGGCCAAGCCAGGGCGGGCTTTGCTGCAAACCTATCAGACCAAGGCGCCAGTGCTGACGGCGCTGGTCAGCGGTGAGCGCGACGGATTTCTCGCCGCCGAGGCAGGCAGCCGGCGCGGGCTTGGTTTTCCGCCCTATGGGCGGCTTGCAGCCATCATTCTGCGCGGTCCTGACGAGCGTGCGCTTCAGGCATGCGCCCAGGCGCACCGCGCTGCAATTCCTCCCGCCGACGGGATAGAGGTCTGGGGTCCGGCCCCGGCGCCAATCTACCGACTGCGCGGCGAGGCGCGGATCCGGTTTCTGGTCAAGGCGCGGCGCAATATTGATATTCAACGGTTCATCAAGGCATGGATTGGTAGTGTGAAGATCAAGGCCGCGATCCGGCGTGTGGTTGATGTCGACCCTTATTCATTTTTATAAGGCGCGCAACAAAGAACCTAGAACATCGGGCAGTTCCTCTGAATTACTCGATGTTCCAGGCGCGTAAACTCTAACCTTACTCTCCAATATAGCGGTCGATAAATTCGATCGATCGTTGGAGCATTTCCGTACGCGTCTCCCCTGTGGAAAGCCAATGATCTTCGCCGTCCAATTCGACATATTCATGTTCTTTGTTCGCCGCTTGCAACGCGCCGCGCATGTCAATGCTTTGGGTGATCGGTACGACAATGTCGTCCTTTGAGTGAATTAACAGGATTGGCGGGCCGGCTTTGTCGGCAATCCTGGCAGGGCTGACGGCATCGATGGCCTTCGCGTCGCGAAACCGGTTGCCGATACGCACGGTCCAATAGTCACTGCTAAGACCGCCATTGCGCGCGGCATCGCCCAGCATGTTGGCGAGAACAGAAACGCCGTTGACACTAACGGCGCAGGAATACAGCGACGGCGTTAATGTTGCTCCGGCGAGCGCAGCGTAACCGCCATAACTGGCGCCAACAATACAGATGCGATCAGGGTCAGCGATCCCATCTGCGATAAGCTTTTCGACGCCGAACGAAATGTCGTCTTGCATCTTCCGGCCCCACTCGCCGTAACCAGCGGTACGGAAATCAATTCCATATCCATATGAGCCTCGGAAGTTGGGTTCGTAAACCAAGTAACCGCGAGCGGCGTAGAAAAAGCTCCACCAATCAAACGCCATATCAGATCGCGACTCCGGTCCCCCATGGGGAAGCACGATGAGCGGCATTTTTGATTCGTTGGCATTGGCCGGGACCGTCAAGTAACCGTTTATCGTCAGGCCGTCCGAGCTTTGATAGGCATATCTTTTTTTCTTTGCCACTGCCGCGTTTTCTAAATCAATATAAGTCGACGCAATGAATTTCAGCTGTCGCGTCGGCGCATCAAAATAGTAAAACTGCTTGGGGCGATCCGCATAAGCTGCTTCTACAATGAAGCGTTCCCCGTTATCTGATCGTGATGTGATCGCCACTACAGCTTGCGGAAGGGCCTTTTGTAATTGTGATTGAATTTTTTGATCCGCTTCGTCCAGCTGATAAGCGCGCGGCATATCGGCTGTAAAAAGAACGCGAGAGACAGATGCCGTGCGGGCATCATAGGCGAGGCCGTCTAAGTCATACTCTTGGTTCTCGAAGAGGACACCCTGCTGTTCTCCGGTTTCGCGATTGATCAGGACCAGCGAACGGCGGCCGGCATTGCCATAGCGTGTGGCAATGAATTGCCGCCCGTCTTTTGTTAGGCTGAATATGGAATAATCAACGCCATATCCTTTTTCACCTTCAATAGAAAAAGCCCTTCTAAAATTTTTAGAGTTTGGGCCTCGCATATAAACATTGCGGCCAGAGGTGAGCGAATCGTGGTCGATTCTGGCAACTGCCGTTCCGCTCGAGTCAACGATCCAGTCGAGTGTATCTTCATTTCCGGTCTCGGTCCGTTTATGACGACCCGTTTTCAGATTCACCGAAAACAGGGAAAGAGCGGGTCTCACGTTATTATCAGCAAGGCGTCCCATGACGGGCGCCTTGCCTTGGCCGCTGGTGGAATTACGAGAGAATATCGCTGTATCACTCTCCCCGCGCGGCGTCGCGATTAACGCGCCGGCGCTGGTGATAAAATACCCGGGATCATTACCAAAAATCCTTTTGGGCTTGAGCGTAGTTTTCGAGTAAGACAGCCAGCGAAAAAACTCGAGCACCTCGACGCCGGATGTGGTTTGCTCCGTGGTTGATTGCGAGATCCGAATCAGCAGATACTCACTGTTCGCCCACTGAATATTGCGCACGTTTAGTCCATCCGCATTGATCCCGGTTGGTCGCGCGCTGGGGTCGTTGAGGTTGTAAAACATAATTAGCGACTTGCCGTTCAGATTTTGAATGGCTGCCGCGGTGGCCCCATCCGGCGAAATCGTTATGTCTGTAGTGTCTGGCAGAGCGCCAAATAGCGCCGGATCAGTGAATGGCTGCGCCTTTAGGTTTGCACCCGCCGAAAAGTAAAAAACCAAAAAAAACGCAAGATAAATCCTGCGGATCGCCGCTTTCTCAAACATCATTAGCCCCGTTTGCAACAGTGTTTTGTAGTTCAGCATATCCCCTTAAGCGTGTCTATCGTTGTATTTGCTACGCAGCGTGTGGCGAAATATCGATATTCGGCGGCTTTTCAAGGCTGGCGCGGCGTGGGGCGCTATCGATCCTTCTTCATTTCTTAAGCCGCGCACCATAAAGGCTCCAACCGTTGGCCTAAACGTGCGGTTACGGCTATATCGGTGGGATATTTGAGTCGGGGCCTATCCAAGGGGGGAATGATGATGTTGGTTTATAGAGCGGTGTTTGCCGCGGCTGTCGTGATCGCGGCGGCGCCGGTTTCGGCCAGGGCTGAAATCACCATAGAGGAGCTGCGTGGCGGTATTCTGGCGCAAGGCTGTTGCGGTCAGGGCACCAACAAGGAAGACGGCGTTGCTGTCAACGCCGAGATTGTTTTCGCCTCGCCAAAGGTTTTGTCGGTCCTCGGGGCGCCGCGCCCGGTGGTTGGCGCCAGCGTTGCGACCAATTCCGGCGCCACTAGTCATTTTTACAGCGGCCTTGAATGGCGCTTTCAATTAAGTCCGCGGTTTTTTGTTTCCGCCGGCGCGGGCGGTGCGGTTCACGATGGCGAGACTGATGATTTCGATCCCATCGCTGATGCGGCTCGTGTTTCCACGACCCTCTTTCTCGGTTGCCGGGCGTTATTTCGCATTAATGGCAATGCTGGCTACCAGATAAACGAACGCCTCAGCGCGATGTTTTACTGGTCGCATATTTCCAATGCCGGCCTCTGCCGAGAAAACGAAGGCCTCGACCACACAGGCATGCGCTTCGGCTATTCATTTTGACCGCCTAATTTTACCCTGCTCTTTTGCCATTCCGCCGCAGCCGCTATTGTTGCGTTGCCGCGAGGCCCATGGTACCCCCTCGCGCGATCTTAAAAGGGGCGTCGGCGAACAGGTCTGTCCGGCGTTCTAATAGTTAGTAATTTCAATGGGTTAGGCGCCGCCTCGTTGCGGCGTCTTTGGCAACAGGAGCATGGCCGACGTGGCAGGCGAATTCGCACCGACAACCGGCGTTGCCGGACGCTATGCAGGCGCGCTGTTCGACCTCGCTAAAGAGGCCGGCGCGGTTGCTGCTGTCGAGGCCGAGATGAAGGCGCTTGGCGCGTCGATTGACGCCTCGGATGACCTCAGCGATTTCCTCAAAAGCCCGGTCTACGACCGCGCCGACCAGATCCAGGCGTTGACGGCGTTAGCGCAAAAGGCGGGCTTTGGCGCCTTAACTACAAATTTTCTAAAGCTTGTCGCGACCAACCGGCGCCTGTTTGCGCTGCCTAGCATGATCTCGGCGTTCGCCGCGCGCGCCGCCGCCGATCGCGGCGAGGTGTCGGCGGAGGCTATTTGCGCCGCGGCGATGAGTGAAGACCAGACGAAGGCATTGCGCCTTGAAATTGAATCGATGGTCGGCAAGGCCGTCAATCTTGAGATCAGCATCGATCCGGATTTGCTCGGCGGGCTGATCGTCAAGATTGGCAGCCAGATGATCGATTCATCTCTCCGCACAAAACTCAACCGTTTAAGAACAGTGATGAAAGAGGCTTGAATCAAATGGAGCTTAACGCTGCAGAAATTTC
>JAJFGA010000021.1 GCA_021776375.1 Hyphococcus sp.
GCCTTCTCACTCAGTAGTCACTTCACAAACAAACAATATAGGGACCACAATTATTGGGACTATCAATCACCAAACGTTTACATGTCAGTAAGAACGACTGAGATGGATCTGGTGAAAAAGCATTTTTACGACAATGATCTAGTTTATTTTTCAGGGGGGCGGCTATACGACAGGGCTCAATTCCAGAATGATAAGGAAAGCCTTTTTTATGAAAGAAGCGCCACAACCTATGGAAAAGCTGTTCTCCGTAATGGTATGGATCGCTTTGATATAATTAAACGCTATATGGTCATGAATATTGATTTTCTGGCGGTAAGGCCGCTCCTTGAAGAAACCAATATTGAGGGCAATATTACTCTTCAGCAGGATAGAGTATCGGATACAACAACCCTCATACATAAAATTTCTGACGATAATATTGTCGATTATGAATTTAGTAACAATCCATTGCAGCTGATGTCGATCAACCATCGGCCCCTAGGCGGAATTTTTGTCTATGATGACTATCAAACAACGAGAGGCATAACCTATGCCCGGTCTGTAAACTCATACTACAACGGCGATACAGAACCGACCTACATGAAATTCAATGATCACTTTGAGATCATTGAGGAAGTAGCCCCCGCCAGACTGCAACTTCCGGAAGGATATGGCCCCATACTCCCGAGGGGCGACGGGATTTTAGTATCAAAAGAAATTGCAAAAGATCTTTATCTGGTTACTGACTCTTCAGCCGTGATCAATAGCTTATTTAAAGTGAATGGCGATAAAATTGCGGTGTTTGGTGCAAGTGTTAATACCAGCACAGCAGAGAAGACAATAAAGCTTATTCTTGACCAGTTTCCAAAAAAGAAAATCACCTCAGTTTATGTTACCCATCCCCACGGTCATCAAATTGCTGGTCTCAAAGCCTTTGTCGATCAGGGTATCGAGATACTTGCCGATGAATATAGTATAGCTGGCATCAAAGCCTACACGCGCTTTGCTGACGATATCACTAAATTCAAGTTCAGAACGATTGAGCATGAGCAAATCATTGATGATGCACATTTTTATGTATTGGAAAATATGCACGCAAAAAGACAGGGCTTTGTCTATTTCAAAGATAGCGGGATTATTTTTCAAGCACACTTTCTTCACATTCCCCTGGATAATACCATAGCTAAGGTAATTCCCAATTACACCAGAACCTTTATTGACTTTGTTCGAAATAAGCAGCTTAAGGTCAACCGAATTGTGGGTAACTATAGAAACAATAATATTTCTGTTGAAGTCATGAACAACCTATGATGCCCATATGTGATATGTTTCAGTCCAGCGCCTGTGAACCGATCAAACGGGCCGGATGCACATCAGCGATTTTCGATAGCGAGCATTTTCTCTCCTGCAAAACGCAGCCGGTCCATACATTCGGATCACAATAGCTATTCTTGAGTTGAAAAAATCTTGGCGGGTCGGTGTCCGCTTTTGGCGAAAAGAAGAAGTTTAAAGTTACCATCTGGTATGACCGCTTAGCGGCATAAACTAGCCATTTTTATCAATGTCATATGTTTTGTTACGCTGTTGTCGCACGCGGCCCTGCCCGTAAATTGAGAAGAGTCTACAAAAGGCGAATCCAGCCCCCGCAACCAACTTCATAGAATCGGCGTTTTCAGCGCCGGATCTATATAGTTCAAATCCTACTCCCGCACCCAATTTTTCTACGTAGCCTTCTTCGCTTTTTTGCGCCGTCTTCGTCGACGGCGCTTTGGCTTGGCTGACTGACTGGCGAGGCCGGCGAGGATGCCTTCGCGCAGGCCCCTGTCGGCAACGCGGATGCGGGTTGTCGGCCATTCCCGGATCAACGCTTCCAGTATGGCGCAGCCGCAAACCACGAGGTCGGCGCGGTCGGCGCCGATGCAGGGCTCGCGCATCCGCTCATCAAAGCTCATTGCACGAAGCTTCTCGATGGTGCGCCGAGCGCGGTCGACCTCGAGCCACATTCCGTCAACACGGTCACGGCGATATCTTGGCAAGCCAAGGCTGACGCCGGCGATCGAGGTGACGGTGCCTGATGTCCCTAAAACATGCGCCTTGCCGTCATTGAAATGGGCTTTGACCCCTGCCGGGTCGCCGCAGGCGGCAATCTCGCCTCGGACACTATCGACAATCGCCTCATAGCGCTCAAGATCGAGGTCGCGCCCGCCCCATTTCTCTGAGAGATTAACGACGCCAAACGGCATCGACGCCCAGGCGGCGCAGTCAAAACTATTCGTTTCTTCAGGCTTGCTTTCGCCAGAGGGGCGCATCCAGGAAATTTCTGTCGACCCGCCGCCAATATCGAAGATCAACGCCGCCTTTGAGCCCTGATCGATCAGGTCGGCGCATCCGGCGGCGGCCAATCGGGCTTCTTCTTCGGTGGAAATGATTTCGAATTCGAGACCGGTCTCATCACGGATCCGCTCAAGAAAGGCCTCGCCATTATTCGCCATGCGGCAGGCTTGCGTCGTGACGCATCGCACCTGGGCGCCGCCGCGCCGGCTAATCTTTCCGGCACAAACTTTGAGCGCATCAATCGTACGCGCCATCGCCGCGTCGGACAAAACACCCGAGGCGGATAGCCCCTCGCCGAGGCGGACAATGCGAGAGAAGGCGTCAACAATGCGCAAGTTATTGCCGTCAGGCTTGGCAATCAGCAAACGACAGTTATTTGTACCAAGATCGAGGGCGGCGAATCTGGCGCCAGGCGGCGTCTCGCCGCTGCGAACCGGCCCCGTTGCCCGCTTTCCCGGATCGCCAATTTGCCCACCGGTTGCAGCGGCGCTCTCCCCATTACTCACAATATGCGTCCTCGCATGCGCCGCTATCAGCGCTGACAGGACAATGATTTTACAGCACTTCCCGAAAAGGGGGAACCGGTTTTAAGATAAAGAAGCGCCCAAAACAAAGGCAAGACTCAAAATTCGGCGCCGCGCCGTATATTGGGTATCGCCACGTCAGAAGATGGCGAAGAAACAGGTCGGCGCGATGGGCGCTGTGCATAGCTGCATCTCCCGCGCCTCCGCCAGCCCGCCCACGCCTGCGGTGAGTGTCGCGAAGGCGATGCCGGTCAGCAAAATCAATAGCGCCGCCTTGGTGATGATAAGAACCGTGTTCATAGTCTCTCCTCCGGCGCAAAACGCACCTTCCCCGTTCGCTCGTTTCCGAGCGGTAATTTCAGTGTTCCATTTAGGTCAGCAGTTACGCCCCGCGTTCGAGATCTTTGAAGGCTTTTCGCAATCCGTATTCTTCCGACAGGGCCGCCGCTTCAAGGTCCGCCAGGCGCGTATCAAGCGCGCGGAACCGGTGTTTCAACTCAGAAAAAGTCGCCTTTGGCCGTGTCGAAAATGTCCGCCAGAATTTTTCTTCTTCTGTCGACCGATAGGGCGGCGCCGCGGGTTTTTGTTTCATCACCATAGCAGCGATGAAGTATGCGATGACCGGCAACGGAAACATAAACAGCGACAAGATCACAAGCGCGACGCGAATACCGTCCGGGCGCCAGCCATAATAGTCAGCTATTCCGGCGCAGACGCCGGCGACCATCGCCCGGTCTTTGTCTTTGTAAAGACGGTGCACGTTCGGCCCTGGCCCGGGCGCCCCCGCCCGGTAGGCATAACCGGCGCGATCGCGCCAATGATGGTGATGATGGTGATGATGATTTTCACGCATTGGGCCGCTCCGGATATTCGCTGCGCCAATCCGGCGCTTCTTTGTCCAATAAAGTTTCAAGCGCTTCCACGCGCCGTTCCAGGCGCTGCGCTGTCTTCCAGAGATCATCGACCAGCCGCTCATCATCGACGGAAATCGACTTCGTTTTTCGAAGCTCCGTCTGATAGTGCATAAACACCGCCGGACATGCGACAAATATGATCGCAACAATTGCAACAGCAAAAATCATCTCGTCCATCACTCTCCCTTCCCGTATCTATTCATCCGAACCCGTTATGTGCGACCGGCGACGCGCCGTTTCAACTCATCAAGCTCGGCGTTTACAGCATCTTCCGCCTCAAGTTCGGCAAATTCATCTTCCAGCGTACGCGGACGGCCAAGCGCCCAGCTTTCAGACTCCGCTTCCAGCTCATCAATCCGGCGCTCATAACGGTCAAACCGCGATAAAGCCTCGTCGATGCGGCCATCATGCACCTGCCGGCTGATCCGCACACTGTCGGATGCAACATTACGGCGAATTTCGAGGGAGCGCTGCTTGGCGCGCGCTTCTTTTAGTTTTGCCTGAAGCTTGGCGAGGTCGTCATTGGTTTTATCAACCGCGGCCTCGATGGCTTTCAGTTCCTGCTCCAACAGCTCGATCATTTCCTCAGCTTTGCGCCGCGCGGCAATCGCACCCTTGGCGAGATCGTCGCGGCCTTTGGAGATCGCAAGTTCGGCTTTGGCTTCCCACTCTTTGGCGCGGCGCAAAAACTCTTCCTTTTTGCGGCCAACCTCCTTGCGGTCGGCAAGCGCCAGCGCTGCATTCGAGCGCACTTCGACCAGCGTATCTTCCATTTCCTGGATGATCAGCCGGACAATTTTTTCCGGATCTTCCGCCCGGTCGAGCATCGCATTGATGTTCGAATTAACGATGTCGCTCAGTCTTGAAAAAACGCCCATGGCCATACTCCTTAAAAGATAATGCCGCCGAGGATGAATCCAATGAAAAATGCGCCCCAGGCAAAACCCGAGCGGCCGCGGACCAGCCGGTCCAGTCGGCTCTCCCAGTAACGGTCGTCATATCTTGATCGGTTCATAATTGGCTCCTTTTTCCTTGGCGGCTTGGTTAACCCGTCTGCAATCTCCATTGCGAAACGCGTGCCAAACTGGCGCAAAAATCAGAAGGTGTTGTTTTTTAAGGGAGAAACGTAATATACGTTTTCTATGGAGACTACTATAGAGGTAATTCTCACCAAAGTCAAGGTTTATTTAACCGATATATGTGGTAAATAATACCTATGAACATACCGCAACCCCCCGACCTCCTCGGCCAGGCGCCGGTCTTTCTCGACGCCCTAGCGCATGCGTCCGAAGCAGCGGCGCTTGACCGGCCATTGCTCATCATTGGTGAGCGCGGGACCGGCAAGGAGCTTATTGCGGCGCGCATTCACTTCCTGTCACCGCGCTGGGAGGGGCCCCTGGTCAAGGTCAATTGCGCGGCGATGAATGAGGAGCTGCTGGAGAGCGAACTGTTCGGTCACGAGGCCGGATCGTTTACGGGCGCTTCAAAGAAACATCTCGGCCGGTTTGAACGCGCCGAGGGCGGCACATTATTTCTCGACGAGATCCCGTCAGCCTCCTTGCGGGTTCAGGAAAAGCTTCTGCGGGTTATTGAATATGGCGAATATGAGCGGGTTGGCGGCGAAAAAACCCTCAACGCAGATGTGCGCATCGTCGCGGCGGCGAATGTTGATTTGCGCGCCCAGGCCCGCGAGGGAAAGTTTCGCGCCGACCTGCTCGACCGTCTCGCCTTCGATGTGATTGTCGCGCCCCCCCTGCGCCAGCGCCGCGAGGATATCGCCCTGCTGGCAGGCAGTTTTGCAGCCCGCATGGCCAGTGAAATTGACCAGCCCTATGACGGCTTCACCGCCGAAGCCATGGCGCAACTGCGCAGCCATAACTGGCCGGGAAATGTGCGCGAATTAAAAAACGCCGCAGAGCGGTCATTTTATCGCTGGCGGGCGAACGAGATGCCCGGCCCGGTCGGCGAGATTATTATCGACCCGTTCCCGGCGCTCAGCAAATTGGATAATTGGCAGGCTGAGCATGAGACCGCGCCGCCATCGGCCACAATGGCGCCGGAAATTAAAAGTGCAGCGAGCGGCGATATCGATCTACGCGCCCGCCTCGACGAAATCGAAAAACAACTGGTCACCGACGCGCTGGCGCGCAACGGCGACAACCAGAAACGCGCCGCCAAGGCGCTCTCCTTAAGCTACGACCAGATAAGAGGGATCGTACGGAAGCATGAGATTGGGAGGGCGTGAGAGTTCGGGACTGTGAATCGCAGAAAGGTGCGGTTGCGCGGCTGGTTTATCCTCAATGGAGGCGTAAACGACGACTCTTCTAGCGTCTTCATCTGCTCCCAACGCAGATAGCTATGGGCATGCCGCCGCTTAAGGTGTCCCTTTATTTCTGCTATCAGAATCTCATTGTGATGAGTCGATGAAAGTGAAGCCAATGGCGATGGCGAGTTCGAAGAAATCTGCAGATACCTGCCTCGCGACTTACGGAACCCTTGCGCCTGGTCGCCCTAACAATAACCAGCTGACGGACTTAGTGGGAAACTGGCGGCGGGGCACTGTTAGAGGCAGGCTTGTAGAAGCTGGTTGGGGGACGGAACTTGGGTTTCCCGGGCTGGTCCTCGATCCGTCAGGCGACGTTATTGAAGTCTATATTTTCGAATCGTTAGACTTGCCTGATCACTGGCGCCGTCTCGATGAATTTGAAGGCGCGGGCTATCGAAGAGCGGTCACCCAAGTCTCCACGGCCGATGGCGATCGAGACGCATCAATTTATGTCGTTGGTTCCTGACTTTTGTCTGAACTCCCGTTGGGCGAAAAAAAATTCGCCCGCCAAGGCGTTGTCACTGAGCTATGATCAGATCCGGGGGATTGTGCGTAAGCATGGGATTGGGCGGGGGTGAAGCCGTGGTCCGGCGCTCAATAATAAACAAACCAATACAAATAAGATAACACTACCCCATACATCGT
>JAJFGA010000022.1 GCA_021776375.1 Hyphococcus sp.
CCTCATCCTGAGGAGGCGCGCAGCGCCGTCGCGAAGGATAGGCAACAAGCGGTGACGTAAACAATGCGTATTCTGTGTTCCAACGATGACGGCATCCACGCACGTGGACTTGAAAGCCTGGTGAAGATTGCGCGCGCGCTCAGCGATGATGTCTGGGTGGTGGCCCCGCAGGATGAACAATCCGGCGCGGCGCGGGCTTTGACCCTCGCGCACCCGTTGCGGATCCGCAAATATGACGACCGGCGGTTTTCTGTCTCCGGCACGCCGAGCGATGCGGTGTTGATGGCGATGACTAAAGTCCTCACCGACAAAAAGCCGGACCTTATTCTTTCCGGCGTTAATAACGGCCAGAATATCGCCGAAGATGTCACCGTGTCGGGTACGGTCGCTGCGGCGTTTCAGGGCATGTCCATGGGCGTTCCCTCGATCGCTTTGTCTCTGGCGCGCTTCTCACGCGAAAAAGCGCGCTGGGCGTCGCCGGAAGCCCATGGCGCGCCGATCGTCGAGCAATTGTTAAAAGCTGGCTGGCCCAAAGACGTGGTCATCAACGTCAATTTCCCGGATCGTGCGCCGGAAGAGATCACCGCGGTCGAAGTCACCTCCCAGGGCCATCGCGATGCGTACCAGCTTTTCGCCGAGGAGCGCAAAGATCTGCGCGGCGGAACCTATTATTGGTACGGCTATTCCGGCGAGCTTTCGAACCCGCCTGAAGGCACTGACCTCAAAGCGATCTATGAGGGCCGCATTTCGATCACGCCGCTGCATCTGGCGCTGACCCATGTCGACGCTCATGCGAGCCTATCAAAATCGCTTAATGGTTCTACGAAATCCGCCTGATTTCCCACCTATAACAAGCAAATTAACCGATTGTTAACCAAAGTTGACAAACTTCCAATCGAATCGCTTCGGCGTTTTTTTGGAAAGGGCGGGCAATGGTTTTGCGTTCGGTAATTTTGATTTTTTCAGTGTTAGCGCTGACGGCGTGCGAGACGCATAAGAGTGCGCAGAAGAAAGCGGGGGCGGTTCGTATCGTCCAAACGCCAAGCGCCTATGCAGCGCCAACGGATCCCTATCGGCGCCAGAGCGCCCACACTACGCAAGGCGCACGGTCGGCTTATGTCGAACCGGTCGCGCTGCAGCCGGTCTCGTCGATTTATTTATCCGATGAGCAAAGAGCCCAAGCGCAACCCGTCCGATCGGCAAGGCAGATCCGGCGCGGTGAAGTTATCGTCCAGCCTGGCGACACGATCTATGCGATCGGGCGGCGTTATAGCGTGTCGCCAAAAGTGCTGATCGCCGAGAACAAATTGCGCCATCCTTATCCGCTATCAATTGGGCAAACCCTGAGACTGCCTAAAGAGGCACGCGTTGCAGATGTGCGCACGGCTAACGCCCGGCCGACGCGCAAGGTTGTGGCGCGAGATAAGCTCCACGCAGTGCGCCCCGGCGATACTTTGTATTCTCTCTCCCGCAGCACAGGCGTGCCGGTCCAGACGATCGCTCAGGCAAACAACATCGCGCCGCCCTATACGCTAAGCCCCGGTCAGCAATTGCTGGTCCCGCAGGCGCGCGTTGAGCCCAGTCGCTATGCGGCGAACACGCGGGCTGTGCGCGCACCGGCAAAAATCACTTCGGCGCCGCGTAATGAAAAACCGCGCAACGTCGCTGAGCTGACACAGACGGTCTCTTATACGACGAATAAAGCAGCTACGCCTGAGAGCATGTTTGAATGGCCGGTCAGAGGCAAAGTGATCGCGTCTTATGGCGTCACTGATTTCGGCCGGCGCAATGACGGCGTCAATATCGCAGCCCCCGCCGGCACGCCGGTGCGCGCGTCGGCGGATGGAGAAGTGGTCTATCGCGGCTCGGAGCTTGACGGGTTCGGCAATCTCTTGCTGGTTAAACATGACGGCGGCTTCGTGACCGCCTATGCGCATAATGAAGCGATGCTGGTCAAGAAAGGCGATACAATCCGCCAGGGACAAGTGATCGCCAAAGTCGGTCAGTCGGGCGCCGTCTCATCGCCGCAACTGCATTTTGAAGTGCGCCGGAATTTGAAGTCGATCGATCCGGCGACATTATTGAGCGCAAAGTAATCACCAAAGGACATGCGCCCGGGAGGGGGAGCCCGACGTTTTGTGAATAAGAAAGTAGTTGAGTATAATTTTGCGGGCCCTTCGGGGCCCGCTTTTCTTTGTTTTCGCTCGCGGCTATTCCTCGCTTCGCGAGGGCCTGCGCGGGCGCGGCGCATAAGCGCCGGACTGCGGTCGCAGTCTGTTTGAAGAAGAAAGTAGTTGTGTACAATCTTGCGGGCTCTTCGGGGGGCGCTTTTCTTTGGTTTTCGCTCGCGGCTGATCCTTCGTGACGCGAACCTTCGGTTCGCTCCTCAGGATGAGGGATGGATTTCTTTCAACACTATACAATCCTCATCCTGAGGAGCAGTCCGTTAGGACTGCGTCGCGAAGGACGTTGGGCTTGTTACGTTTCAAAACATCGTCAAGACGCTCAGCCAAGCTGACCCGGACGGCTGGCGATGAGGCGGCGGGCGAGGAACTCCGGCGTTGCGGGCAGTATCCCTTCGGAGATAAACGGCGTCTGTGAAAAATGCGCCAGGGCCAGCTCGCTCTCAAATGCCGCACATAGTCCGGCGCCGACGCGCTTGGTGGCGTCGAACTTGGTGAGGATGCAGCGCCGCACGCCAATCTCCTTAAACGCCTGCGCCCAGTCGATATATTCGGCTGCATCACCGCTTACTGGCAGCACCAGCACCGGCTCGGCGCCGGAGGCCTCTTGGTAGCTTTTCAGCGCCGCCACGTCGCCGCCATCATAGGGGCTGACGCCGGGCGTATCGAGGATCACTGCGCCGTTGGGGCGATGGCTGCGCAAAATCTGCTGCACGTCGAGGGGCGATTCAATAATGAAATAATCAGCGCCCAAAGCCTCGCTATAGGATTTGATCTGTTCCACCGCGCCGGCGCGTCCGATATCGGCGGTCATCATCAGCGCGGAGGCATGGCTGTCCGACGCGGAAGCGGCGAGCTTTGCCGCGCATGAGGTTTTGCCGGCGCCGGTCGGTCCGACCAGCATGATCGGCGTCGACGGCGAGAAGTGCAAAGGCGCAAAAGAAAACGCTTCGCCAAACGCCGCTTCAAGACGATAGAGGTCTTCGTTGATGGTTGATGTCTTGGCGCCATTGACGAGCGCGGCGAGCAGTTTTTGACCGACGCCATGGGGCGATAAAATTTCCGCCATCGCCCGCACTGTCGCATCGCTCATATCAAATTGCGGCGTGTTCTTCGCGCCGGTCAGCGCGCCGCTCACCCGCGCCAGCGCGTTTTCGGAAAAACTCTGCTCCACCGATTGATTAAGCCGCGCGCCGGCCGCCATTTTGAACGGGCCTTCATCGACGGCGTCGCGAGCGGCGCCGGCAAATTGCGCCTTTGGCGCCGGCTCTGGCGCGGCGGGGGCGGCCTTGTCTGACGCGGTCACCTCAACGTCGCCGCTCGGCAGGTCGCGAACGGAGATGATGGACGCGCGGTCGCCCAGCGCACGGCGCGCCTTGCGCTTTGCCGCATCAAGGTCGGAGGCGATGAATTTCATCATATGTACACAAAGACCCTCAGGTCCCACACCCGCTTTAGATCATACCCAACGGGCCCAGCTTAGACCAAAAGCGCTTGGCCCGAAACGCATTTTAGCCCGGAATATCAACGCTTGCACGCTATTCAACCTGTGCGGGCGCCGGGCTCGGCGGCGGCCCAACCCCCGCGCAAAAAAGAACCCGCGCGGGGGATGCGCGGGTTTTTCGAAAAATCGAAAAGTTAGGGAGGGATCAACGGTATTGTTGAACGCGGGTTGCGCGCAGGCCCGGCAGGCCAAATTGCTCAATGGCTTTTTGCCAGGACAGAAACTCTTCCACCGTCAGCGTGTAACGCTCGCAAGCT
Organism: Hyphococcus sp.; assembly: GCA_021776375.1. GTDB lineage: Bacteria > Pseudomonadota > Alphaproteobacteria > Caulobacterales > Parvularculaceae > Hyphococcus. The sequence goes on from JAJFGA010000022.1 coordinate 3,945, forward strand.
TCCTCGAGCGTCAACAGACCGCCGCGGACAGCCGCGACAACTTCCGCCTTGCGGCGGATCACCCAGCGCTTGGTGCTCGGCGGCGGCAGATCTTTTAATGTTAGCGGCGTGCCGTCTGGCCCAATCACATACGGGTCTTTTTTGACGGGTGACGCGGCAGTATTTGCAACGACAGTCATGGACGCTCTCAATCCCCTAAATACACAACGGTTACTATGAGGACTTTAGCGTGCGCGCTTTTAAAAAACGGCTAAGCAGCATGGTAAAAGCTTCTATAAGTGGTTGATTATTCGTGAAAAACACAAGCGCTAAAGATGTATCAATACAGAACAAGACTATGTTCAAAGCGCAGTTTGCTTCAATAATCGCAACACATTAGCAGGGTTTTAAATCATCACCATTGTGCGCTTCCACTTGGTGAATGTGCGTTAAGCATAGAAAAAACCTCGCGAATATAGAAGCGCATGGACGCTTCACGCGTTTGTGTACACAACGCCGTGCGTCCCGATAGAGGACGCGGCGGCGCATATGCCCATCGACGAAGGTGTTAAAGAACAAGCCCAGGCATGCGCCCAAACGCCTCACCGTATATAAACTTGGCGCTACGACTTGGACGATGTGGTTGCGCTTACGTTTGACGGTTGCTTGACAATTTCTGGGCATTCAATTATGTCACTATAAAGTGACATTAAAATCCAACGCTGAAGATCAGGTCTGGAAGGCGGTTAGCGAACGCAAGCGCCGCCGGATCATCGATGTGTTAGCCGAAGGTCCAAAATCGACCAGCGAGATTGTCGATCTGTTCCCGTCTATCGGCCGAACCGGTGTGATGAAACATATCGGCATTCTCGAAGACGCCGATCTGATCATCGTGCGGCGCGAGGGCCGGACGCGATGGAACTATCTCAACCCAAAGCCGCTCGACCAGGTTTGTAGCGGTTGGGTCGATAAGCATGTCGCCGGCATCGCCGCGTCGGTCGCACGTCTTAAACGGCTTGCAGAAAAGGCGCAGTAACAATCCAGACAAGGGGAGGCCATGTCGATGGAAACATTATCCGATAGCAAAATATTCAAATATCAGTTTGAGATATCCATTGCGCGTGAGGCTGATGCGGTGTGGTCATTGATGACCGACGAGATCAACGATTGGTGGATGAGCGACTTCCGCGCCATGGGCGAGGGGTCAGTTATGTCGCTTAGAGCTGAAATGGGCGGCGCGCTGGTTGAAACCGGCAAGAACGGTGAGAGCCTCGAATGGTACCGTGTTCAGATGTGCGTGCCGGGCAAGTCAATTTATCTGGTTGGCTACATGGCGCCGGATTGGGGCGGGCCGACAGTCTCCATGCTTAAGCTCGCGCTGGAGCCAAAGGACGGCGCCGCCTTGCTGACGGTGTCGGATGCGCTGATGGGCAATATCACGGAAAGCTCGGTTAAGAGTGCGCAAGGGGGATGGCAAACACTGTTTGGCGACGGGCTGAAAGCCCATGCCGAGGCGTGAGTGAGAGGCATCCAAATCCAGCGAATTCCTCACCCCAATAGCGGGAATGACCTTTGCGAAAATGCAACTCTAGGAGGGTAGTCTTCAAGGAATCCTATATTTGGTGAAAAGTTATCCTCACGTCTTGGGCGCGCCTTATAGTGTTTTCGAGTGATGTTTTGCCCGGCTATGTCCGGTCAAAGCTCGGAAAGGATTGGTACGGAGCTTATGGCGTTTGCGTCTATTTATAAATTTGCCAGGCTGGCGATTTGCGCGTCAGGGCCGGTCGGCGCCGGCCCGGCTCGAAAATGTGGTCCAACATTCGGCGCTAGGCCAGTAACGGCAAAGGGTTGCAAAGCGGCAATAGTCGTGCGCCAAGGCTGGTTTTCGGCCGCCGCAATCCCTATGTTCGCCGCCAAATGAGCATAATAACCGACATATCAACGATTGACGCGCCGCGTATCGACCTTGGCGTTCCCGCTGGCGCGCGCGTTATTGTGGCGATGTCAGGCGGGGTGGACAGCTCGGTGACGGCGGCGCTCGCCAAACGCTCTGGCTACGACGTCGTCGGCGTCACACTTCAGCTCTACGATCATGGCGTTGCGATCCAGAAAAAAGGCGCCTGCTGCGCGGGGCAGGACATTCATGACGCCCGCCGCGTCGCTGAAGCGATGGATTTTCCGCATTATGTGCTCGACTATGAGAGCCGGTTTACCGATGCGGTGATGAGTGATTTCGCCGACACCTATCTCGCCGGCGCGACGCCGATCCCGTGCATCCGCTGCAACGAACAGGTGAAGTTTAAAGACCTGTTGGGGACCGCGCGCGATCTTGGCGGCGCGTGTATGGCCACCGGTCATTATATCCGCCGCACAATCGGGCCGAACGGGCCGGAGCTGCGCCGGGCGCGCGACGCTGCAAAAGACCAGAGCTATTTCCTGTTCTCCACTACGCGCGAGCAGCTTGATTATTTGCGCTTTCCCCTCGGCGAGATGCCAAAGGAAGAGGTGCGCCGCATTGCCGGCCAGCTCGGGCTGGCAGTCGCCGACAAGCCGGACAGCCAGGACATTTGTTTCGTGCCGGAAGGCAAATACGCGGCCGTTGTTGAGCGCTTGCGCCCCGGCGCGGCTGCGGCGGGTGAGATTGTGCATATCGACGGAACGGTGATGGGCCGCCATCCGGGCGTCATTCATTATACGGTCGGCCAACGGCGCGGCCTCGGCGTTGCGACCGGCGATCCGCTTTATGTGGTGCGGCTCGATGCGTCCCGGCGCGAGGTTGTTGTCGGCCCGCGCGAAGCGTTGATGGTGTCGCGCATTGGTCTGAAAGACGTCACCTGGCTTGGCGACGGCGCCGGCGAGGACGCCGCGCGCGCGGGAATGGAAATTGCGGTCAAGGTCCGATCAACCCGCCCGCCGGCGCCGGCGCGGCTCGCATGGGACGAAGCCAGCGCCCATGGCTGGGCTGTAGAGCTTGCCGAGCCGGAAGAAGGCGTTGCGCCGGGGCAGGCTTGTGTCTTCTATTCGCCCGAGCCGGGATTTGACCGCGTCCTCGGCGGCGGCTGGATCGCGAGCGCGCATCCCGCGGAAATCGCCGCATGAGCGTGTTCATCCGCCCACTCGGTCCAGATGATGAGGCGCAATGGCGCGTCTTGTGGCGCGGTTATCTCGATTTTTACCAGACGGCGCTTGGTGAAGAAGTCACCGCCCTGACCTTTCGCCGGCTCTGTGAAGACCAGCGCCTGTTTGCTCGCCTGGCCGAAACAGATGCTGGCGTAGTCGGCTTTGTGCATTGTGTTTTTCACCCCGCAACATGGTCAACAACCGACTATTGCTACCTTGAAGATCTCTATGTCAGCGATGCTGCGCGCGGCGCGGGGGCCGGGCGTAAGCTGATCGAGGCGGTTTACACCGAGTGCGACAAGCGCGATTGCGCGCGCGTCTATTGGCTGACCCACAAGGATAATACGACTGCGCGGGCATTGTATGACAAGCTTGCAACGGTAAGCGACTTCGTCCAGTACCGCCGCGAGTAAAGTAGTTTGAGAAAGATTATGGCGAAGAAATTGAAATATGACTGCCTGAAGTGCTCAGCCTATTGCTGCACTTATACGCATATACCGACGACCAAGACCGATATTAAACGGCTGGCGAACCATCACGGTATGACCGAAGAACAGGCCAAGAAGAAATTCACCAAGAAGGGCGATAAGGAAAATCCACGGGTCCTGCGGCACCGCGACGACGAGCATTTCGTCACCGCTTGCATGTTTCTCGATCAGGACACCCGCAATTGCACTATCTATGAAGGCCGGCCAAAGATTTGCCGCGAATTCCCGACGCAGACCCGCTGCGGCTATTACGACTTCCTGATGTGGGAGCGCGAAGTTCAAGACGATCCGGAATGGATCGCGACAACGGACTGATGCGATGGGGAACTCGTGACGTCCATTCGAGCATATGCGACGCAAGATGACGACGATATTATCGCCGTGTGGGAGGCTGCCTCGCGCTTGGCGCACCCATTCCTGTCAGAAGATTTCATTGCGTCCGAGCGGACGGCGATCCGCGATATCTACCTGCCGAACACCTTAACTTTTGTCGCGGAAGATGACGGACGCGTCGTTGGTTTCACGTCACTTATGGGTGACGAAGTCGGCGCTATTTTTGTTCTGCCCGAGTTGCATGGGAAAGGACTTGGCCGCGCATTGATGGATCGTGCTGCGAAGGGTAAGGACTTTCTTGAAGTCGAAGTGTTTGAAAAAAACAACATCGGTAGGCCGTTTTACGAAAGCTACGGCTTTAAAGAGCTAAAACGTAGTGTTCATGAGGCGACCGGTGAGACACTGATCCGATTGCGCTGCTCTCTCACCGAATCGAATAAGCCATGACCGAAAGCGCTGATGTCATCGTAATTGGCGCGGGCGTTGTTGGGTTGGCCGTTGGCCGGGCGCTGGCGCGGGGAGGGCGCGATGTTATTGTCGTCGAGCGCCACGACGCCTTCGGTACGGAAACATCGGCGCGTAACTCCGAAGTCATTCACGCCGGCATCTACTATCGCCCGGGCGGGATGCGCGCGAAACTCTGCGTTCCCGGCAGGGACATGCTCTACGCCTATTGCAAAGACCACCACGTCAATCATGAAAGATGCGAAAAGCTGATTGTCGCCAATGGCGACGAAGAAGTCGCGCAGCTGTCTGCGATCCGGGCGACGGCAGAGACCAATGGCGTTGACGATCTGCAATTGCTGAGCGGCGCTGAGGCGGTGGCGATGGAGCCAGCGCTGCAATGTGACGGCGCGTTGTTTTCACCTTCCACCGGCATCATCGACAGTCATGGGTTGATGCTGGCGCTGCTTGGCGACCTTGAAAACGCCGGCGGCGCGTTGGCGTTGTCGAGCCCGATTGGCGGCGGGCGCGTTGTTGATGACGGCGTTGAGCTGGATATCGGCGGCGACGATCCGATAACGCTGCGCGCAAAAATGGTGATCAATTGCGCCGGCCTTAGCTCGGACAAAGTTGCGCATGCGATTGCCGGCATACCGGCAAAGACGATCCCGAAACTCTATTATGGCAAGGGCCAATATTTCACCTATTCCGGCAAGGCGCCGTTCTCGCGGCTGATCTATCCGATACCGGCCAAAGATAGTCAGGGTACGCACTATACGAGAGACCTCGGAGGCCAGGGCAAGCTTGGGCCGGATTTACATTATGTCAGCGCCAACGACGACTATGGTGTTGATAAGACCCGGCGCGATGTGTTCGCTACGGCCGCGCGCCGCTTCTGGCCTGATCTGGAAGCCGCCAGGCTGGTCCCCGGCTATGCCGGCATCCGGCCCAAAATCGCCGGGCCGGGAGAAGAGGGCGACTTTATTTTTTCCGATAAATCGATCCATGGGATCGACGGCTATCTCGGCCTTTACGGTATCGAATCGCCCGGCCTGACCAGCTGTCTCGCCATCGCCAAGCATGTGCGCGATCTTGTCACCTGAACCGGCTTGCGGGCGCCCGCGAGGCCCGCTATAGAGCAGCGCTTTCGGCGCTTCAAAACGCCGAACAGACCTCTTGGCGGGGTAGCTCAGTCGGTGAGAGCGCAGGATTCATAACCCTGAGGTCGCTGGTTCAAGTCCAGCTCCCGCTACCAAAAACCCCCTATTCCCGCTTGCGATATTTTCGTTTTCTGAGGTGGCGGCTCTCCTCCTTGGTGCGATGTAGCAATTGTGCGCGGGCTTCTGCATCAAGGCTTTCTACGGCATCGAGGAAGGCCTCGTCGATCATCGCCCGCCCGCGATCGCGCGCTTCCTGCAGGTCACTGAGTGCGGTCTCGACCGCAACCCGGTCCCATTTTTCCGCGCGCAGGGCATTGTAATAAGCGCGCTGAAGGGTGTGTATTTCTTTTTTTTGGGCGCGCAGTTTAGGAATGTTGGTGCGGATCGCATGACGAAATGTGTCTCTGCTCTCTGGGGGCAACTCTTTTGCGCGCTGCATGAAGCCTCTTGGGTTGTCCATGCGGTGAAGGGGCGCTTCAAGCGTCGGCGCCAGCGGCTGATGGCTTGGCTTGATCATCCGCCCCGAGATAAAGCCGATCGCAAACACGTTCAGCGCAAGCGATGAAATCAGTGCAATGGTTATTCCCTTGCCCATTGGTCAAGCTCCTCATCTTCCAAGAGCGCCAGATCAAACGCATCTTCTGCATAGGCGTATAGTTCATCTTCCGGCGCCAGCGCTACGCTGGAATTTGCCGTTAATGCGCCCGCCGCAAGGCCGAGCACGCTGACGCTGGCGAGAGCGGCGGCGCTGGCCAGTCGAAACCGTTCAAACAGATTGCCAATACCGGCAAGACCATCGCGGCGGTTTCGTTGCACATCGTCATAAGCGGCGAGGAGGTCGCGCTTCAAGGTAGCGGACGGTTCGGGTACGCCAGCCTCGTCGAGCATAGCGTTGAGGACCGCTTCATTCTCTGGCGCCCGATCTTCTGGGGTCCTGTCAGTTGGCGTTGGTGATTGCGTCATCGCTCATCGTTCCCGTTAGATATGGTTTCATTGGCGCCAATCGGTCGCGCAAATTTCTGCGTGCACGCGCTAATAGTGATTCAACTGCGTCGACGCTGATCTCCATGATTGCTGCTGCTTCGATATTGGATAGCTCCTGAAAATGACACAGCGTAATGGCAAGCCGTTGACGGTCCGGTAATGTAGCAAGCGCGGTGGCAATCGCAAAACTTTGCTCGTTTGCGAAATAGTCATCAGCCGGTCCGGGCGCCGGGTCGGCGTGCTCTGGCGCGGCGTCCTCTCCTATCTCGCGGCCCGATTTCCTCAGCTGGTCGAGGCAGATATTCATCGCCACCCGATAGAGCCAGGTTTCAAATTTGGCGCCTTGGGGTTTCCAGCGATGGGCGTTTTTCCATAGCCGCAGGAAGGTTTCTTGCGTGGCGTCCTCTGCGCTTGCCCGATCGCCAAGCATTCGAAAACACCCGGCATAAATTTTATCCGTATGGCGCTCAATCAAGGTCGTCGCCGCAGCCCGATCGCCGCGCCCCGCCAGGCGCACAAGCGCCTCGTCGCTATCGTCTGGTTGCGCCAATCGCACCTTCGCGCTGTTGCGGCGCCGCTGCCGGGCTTTTGGCTGCGACGCCGGTTTGAGATTTTAGTGTCGACCGCGGCGGCGGTGTTTTTGCCGCTCATCAGCACTCAATACGCCGTCGCCGTTCTTGTCCAGCTTTTCAAAGCGCTCTTCGGCCTTGGCGAGAAATTCGTCGTGATCGACAACGCCGTCGCCGTTCTTATCTGGGTTACGCGCGGCTTTTTTGGCCTGGTGGTAGGCTTTGAGCTCCTCACGCGACAGGGACCCGTTGCCGTCGGTATCGGCCGCAGCCATCATACCTTCGCGGCGGGCCTTGCGAGCGTCATCGCGTGCGCCAAGCTCGGCTGCGCTGATTTCGCCATCTCCATTTGTGTCCATGCGGTCGAAATGCTTAGCGCCCTTGCCGTCACCGGCGATGGCGCTTGCCGCAACCAGACTGAGGCCGGCGCCGGCGATCAAAGCAACAATAATCTTGTTCATAAATAGCTCCTGTTAAAACTCGAGGTTATCGACCCAGCACCCCTTAAACGGCTGGGCCGGCAGATTCCGTCGGTATTTTTTGGGACATTTAGCCGGGAGCAGCGTTTAAGGCCGCGCGAAGTGCCGCGGAGGCCTGAAATCACTTGACCCCGGGGCTCAAAAGTAGAAATTCGGCCCTATGTCCCAGCAATTTCTCGCCGATAGTTTTGGCCGTGCAATCACTTACCTTCGCCTTTCGGTAACGGACCGATGCGACTTGCGCTGCACCTATTGCATGAGTGAGGCAATGACGTTCCTGCCCAAGCGCGATGTGTTGAGTCTGGAGGAGCTGGAACGTCTTTCTGTCGCATTCATCAGCCGCGGGGTCAGGAAAATCCGCCTGACCGGCGGAGAGCCGCTGGTGCGCCGCGATATCATGACCTTGCTGAGACGGCTGTCTCGCCGGCTTGGTACGGGGTTGGATGAGATCACCCTGACCACCAACGCAACACAGCTTGCGCGCCATGCGGACGAGCTTGCGGACATTGGCGTCAAGCGCATCAATGTATCCCTCGACACGCTTGATGATGCGAAATTTAAACGGCTGACGCGCCGTGCAATGCTTGGCAAAGTGTTGAACGGCATCGAAGCGGCGCAGGCGGCGGGTCTGAAGATAAAGATCAACACTGTGGCGCTGAAGGGCGTTAATGAAGACGAAATCCCTTCGTTAATCGACTGGGCGCATCAGCGCGGAATTGACGTGACGCTGATCGAAGTGATGCCGCTTGGCGAAATCGAAGAAGATCGTGTCGATCAATATTTGCCGTTAACGGCGGTGCGCGACGCGCTGGAGGCGCGCTGGACGCTTGAGCCGACCGCGCTGAAAACCGGGGGGCCGGCGCGCTATGTTCGGGTGGCGGAAACCGGCGGCGTGGTCGGCTTTATCTCGCCGCTAACCAATAATTTTTGCGCCGATTGCAACCGTGTGCGCATTACCTGCACCGGGAAAATATATATGTGCCTCGGTCATGACGATCATATTGATCTGCGTGCGGCGCTGCGTGGGCAGCAACCGGACGAGGCGCTGAACGCGGCGCTGGATGCGGCGATGGCGCGCAAACCGGAGCGCCATGACTTTGACATCTCCTCGCGCGGCGCGGCCCCGGCGGTCACGCGGCATATGTCGATGACGGGCGGGTAGAGCGATGGCGCGGATATTGTTTTTTGGCAGGCTGGCCGATCTTGCCGGAGGGCGGGAGCGGGTATTGCATATTGGCGATAGTGTTCACAATCTGCGCGAGCTTGTCGATCTGATCGCCAAAGGCGACGACCGCCTTGGCGCGGCGCTCAGAGAAAAGTCTGTTCAGACGATCATTAATGAGCGTCTCAATTCTGGCGACGCCATTACCGATAGCGATGAGATTGCATTTCTACCACCCGTCAGCGGCGGGTAGGGCGGGCCCCGTGATCCGCATCAGCACATCGACATTCGATCCCGGCAAGGAGCTTTCTGCGTTTGAGAAAAATGCGGGGGACGCCGGCGCGGTTGTCAGCTTCCTTGGCAGGGTGCGCGGCGAGGAAACAGAATCTGCGGTAAGGGCGCTATATCTGGAACACTATCCCGGCGTCACCGAACACAGACTTGGCGATGCTGAAGCCGAAGCGCATCGCCGCTGGGCTATTGATGAGCCGCTCATCATCCACCGGATTGGCGATATGAAGCCGGGCGAGCCTATCGTTTTTGTTTGCGTCAGCGCGCGTCATCGCCGTGATGCATTTGAGGCGGCGGATTTTTTAATGGACTATCTGAAGACCAAAGCGCTGTTCTGGAAAAAGGAAATCAGACCCGGCGGCGACCAATGGATTGAACCGCGCGCGCAGGACTATAGTGATGCGGCGCGATGGAATGAACGTGATAAGGACAACTGAGCGATGCATGGAATTGATAAAGAACGTGAATTTAAACCGGTGCGGATTGCGGTGCTGACCGTCACCGACAGCCGCACCTATGCGAACGATACGTCGGGCGATCTGCTGGCCCAACGCGTTGAGGCGGCGGGACATGTGCTGGCCGCGCGCGACCTCGTTCCCGATGAGGTAGAAGTCATTGCTGCGACGGTTTCAAAATGGATTGCCGACCCGGCGGTGGAGGTCGTTATCTCCACCGGCGGCACGGGGCTCACCGGACGGGACATCACACCGGAAGCGATCAGGCCGCTATTTGAAAAGGAGATCGATGGCTTTTCGGTGATCTTCCATAAGGTGAGTTTTGAAAGCGTAGGCCTGTCGACGCTGCAATCGCGAGCGACGGCGGGCGTTGCGCAAGGCACGTTTATCTTCGCGCTGCCGGGGTCAAACGGCGCCGTTAAAGATGGCTGGGACAAGATCATTTCCTACCAGCTCGATTCGCGCCATGGCCCGTGCAATATGGTGGAGCTGATGCCGCGGCTGATGGAAAAATAAACAAATGGCGAAGACCGACTTCACCCACTTTGACGATCAGGGCCGCGCGCGCATGGTCGATGTATCCGGCAAAGCCGATACGCTGCGCCGCGCCGTGGCTTGCGGGCGGGTGGTGTTCTCAGCCAAAGCCTATGAGATCGCCCGAAGCGGCGGCAATAAAAAGGGCGATATACGGAGCATTGCCGAGATCGCCGGCGTTATGGGCGCCAAGCGCACAAGCGATCTTATTCCGCTGTGTCATCCGCTGCCGATAACCGGCTTGTCGGTGAGCGTTGAACCTGACGACGATGCGCACGCCTTCATCGTTACCGCCGAAGTGAAAACCACCGGCAAAACCGGGGTTGAAATGGAGGCGCTGACGGCAGTCGCAACCGCCTGCCTGACGATTTACGACATGGCCAAAGCGATCGATAAGTCGATGACCATCGGCGATATCAAGCTGGTTGAAAAATCCGGCGGCCAATCGGGAGATTTCTCGCGCGATGATTAGCGTAGACGAGGCCATCGCCATCATCCTCGATGGCGCTCAAACACTTGATGCCGAGACTGTGTCGCTGAGCGATATCTCCGGACGGATCCTTGCCGCCGATGTCCTTGCGCGCATTTCCCAACCGCCTTTTGCAGCCTCGGCGATGGACGGTTATGCGGTCCGCTTCTGTGATATGGCGCCGGGCGCGCAGCTGACGGTTGTCGGCGAGGCGCCGGCGGGCGCGCCCTTCGTCGGAACGATCGCCAGCGGCGAGGCGGTGCGGATTTTTACCGGCGGCGCCGTTCCCCCCGGCGCCGATCACGTCATCATGCAAGAAGACGTAACGCGCGAAAGCGAGCGCATCACCATTAATGCGCCGCAGGAAAAGCCGCGCAATATTCGTCCAGCCGGAATTGATTTTCATGAAGGCGATATCCTCGCCAAAATAGCGACGCGGCTTCACGATTATCACGGCTCGATTTTTGCGGCGGCAAATATTCCTGCGGTATCCGTAACGCGGCGCCCAAGGGTTGCGATATTTTCAAATGGCGACGAACTGGTCGAGCCGGGGGCGACATTGGGGCCGGGCGAAATCGTCAATTCCAATCACTATGCGCTGTCGGCCCTGGCCAAAAGCTGGGGCGGCGCGCCGGATTATCTGGGCTGCGCCGCCGACAGTGAAGACGCGATTGAAGATGTTTTTTCTCGCGCGCGCGACGCGGACATCATCATCCCCATTGGCGGCGCTTCTGTTGGCGACTACGACTATGTGAAATCTGCGTTTCATCGCGCCGGGGGTGAGGCCTGGTTTGAAAAAATTGCTGTGCGCCCCGGCAAACCGACCTGGTTTGGCAGGCTCGGAAATGCGCGTATTGTCGGTCTGCCGGGAAATCCCGCATCGGCGCTCGTGACGGCGGCGCTTTTTGTCCAGCCACTAGTGCGGCGCCTCGCCGGAACGCAAAGCGATGCGCCACATTTTTCAACCGCGGTGTTGACGCAAGAGCTAGCCGCCAACGGCGCCCGCGAGACCTATTTGCGGGCGGGCGCCGAACGGGGCGATGATGGTGTTATGCTGGTGACGCCAACGCCCAATCAGGACAGCTCGCTGCTCACCCCTTTTGCCAGCGCGAATGTATTGGTCCGGAGGAGGGTGAATGCGCCGGCTGTCGCCAGTGGCGGCGAGGTCGAGATTGTGCGGCTACGATAAATGACGAGCGAGAAAAATCATACCACGCCTAAAGCCGATCAGGCGGCGCCGCGCATTGGGGTTATTCTGGCCGGCGGCTATGCGCGACGAATGGGCGCCGACAAGCCCGCCGTCCTGTTGGCGGGGCGGCGTCTGATCGATCATGTGATTGACCGGCTTCATCCACAGGTAGACCGCATACTAATTGCCGGCCCCCATGACTACGACGCGGGGCTGGCTGTCACGCCTGACCGCGGGACCGGACCGCGCGGTCCGGCTGCCGGTCTGTGGGCGGCGGCCCACTGGGTGCTGGAACATGCGCCGGACGCTGCCGGGTTTGTCACGGCGCCGGTTGACGGTCCGTTTTTACCTCCCGACCTCTATGAGAAATTAGCGGTTGGCGATGGGTGTGCAATCGCCTGTGACGAAGGCGGCGATCATCCCACATTCGCCTTCTGGCGGGCGCCGGTTTTGCTGGACAAGCTCCGCTCTGCGCCTTCAGAAATAGGGCTTGCCCTTCACGCTCTGGCGCAGCAATGCGCCGCGCGCCGTGTCGAGTTTCCCGGGCGGCATTGTTTGATGAATATCAACGCGCCGGAAGAACTGGCAGACGCTGAAGCGTTGATGTTATCGAATGACTGAGCCTATCGCTGCGTGTCTGATTCAAAAAGTGTACGCATTACCCGTGTTGTCATCACCGGGCTTGTCCCGGTGATCCAGAAATTTCCCGCAAGTTGTAGCCCTGGATTGCCGGAACAAGTCCGGCAATGACATGAGGGATCGGTTACCGAAGCTAACTGATTAAAATGACTCAGTTCGTTTAGGGAACAGGCTCTAAGCCAGCGGAAAGATAAAAAACGCCAGCGCCGCCGCCGTCAGCAGGGTCGCCAGAGTAATCATTCTCACATTGGATTTCCGACGGAGATGCAGCCCCACCGGAATGAGCAGAAGATTGGCGAGCGTAATGAACACCGCATAAGCCATCGTCGGCACAAGTTCGTCGAGAGGAAAGCCGCCGCCCGCGAGCCCTCTTGCCAGAAACGGCAGCGACACCGCCATATCAATCGACAAGACAAGGCCGATATAGGCTTTGGCGATATCGGACAGCGCGACCTCGCATGTGCGTAAGAGACTGATAGCCTTTGTGGTCAACGCAAAGCCGTATTCACGTCCGGCGATCAGGCCGAGAAACACGAACGTCGTGCTCATGGGAATGGAGTTGAGCTCTTTGAAGTAGAACAGGAGCGAGGCATAGGTGAAGTCGATAATCGTTGCGGAGCGGATGTCGGATACCGCGGTCTTCGATTTCAAAATCCGCTGAACCGGGCCGCCATTATTAGCAAAAGTGTAGGCGAGAAGCGCGACGATGGCGAACATCGCGGTAAAGCCTTCGACTGCGGTTATCTCACGTGGGAGAAAAACAAAAATATTGGCGAAATCCTGGATCAGCCATACCGACCACAAATAACCGGTCGTCATCCATTGTAGTAACACCCAGATGGGATGGTGTTGCTGGTGCACCGTCTTTCGAAAAAACTTCTCAAGCGTATTAGAGGCGATGAGGAAAATCCCAAGGCCGACCGCAAAGGCGAGCCCGTAGCCGATCAGGGATTTTTGCAGCATTGAGGTCAGGCCGCCGATGGAGGCGAAGACGGTAAGGACCATGAACGAGGTTGAGACCGGAACGCCGAACCGGGTGATGATTAATAGAACCAGCGGTGGCAGCGTATGATACCATTGAACCTCAATAGCCGGATATTTTTTGGCGTTGGATAGGCGTCCAAAGGACGGGTCCCCGTCATTGATCACCCAGCCATAGGAGAACGTCACGACAAGGATGATCGCGGCGAATAGAAACAGCCAGAACCAGTGCAGGCGGTTGTTGGAGCTGATGAAGGTGCCCAGCGTCTGCAGCGCGTCATTGCCGACAACGGCGTAGGCCGCAAACAAAAACCCGACAATGGCAAAGAGAGAAATATCGAACACGGCTGGAAGAATCCTCTAAACGGAAATTTAGCGTGCCTAATATCGGCGAGTCTTGAAGGTTTTGTGACAGAGTGGCGGTTTTGGCGCAGGCGGTGCGCCTCATATCGGGCCATAGTATTGAAGTCGCGCCCGCCAGCGTGATTGCACCACGGTTCATCGGGCGCAAAACCTGCGCTTTTCGCAGTTTCGGAGTGCGGGTTGTCAAAAAAGTATCATAAAACCTTCTTCAAAGTTTCATGGTTTCACCACGGGGCGCCAAAGTCTGGGGTGTGTCAAAGGCCTTTTCGTATGGTGTTTCGAGTTGCATTTTGGACGGCTGGGGCGGTTTTCCTTTCCGCTTCGCTGGCGTTGGCGGGAGAGCCTGATTTCCCTCCGGCTGCTGCGCCAGTGTTGTCCGATGTTAATGTTTTTGGCCGCGCTGTCGCAGACTATGCCATTGCCAGCGGGGACAGTTCCGACTTCGACATCAGCGGCGGCGAGTTGCGCACAGCACGCGTCGGACTGTCCGGAAAACTATACGGCCTGGCACAGTTTAAAGCTGAATTGAGCATCGATAATGATGGCGACGTCGCGCTGACTGACGCTTATGTGGAAACCAAAATTGGCGGTCCAAAGCTTCGCGTCGGTCAGTTTAAAACACCCAATTCCTTCAACGAACAAACATCATCGAAATTTACCCTGACCCATGCGCGCCCCGCTTTTACCGATACTTTCAGCCTTGATCGCCGTGTTGGCGTCGCGGTTTTGGAGAGCCGCGACGGGTTTAGCTATGCGCTAGGGATATTCGCCCAGAATATTGAAGGCGAGGAGACCTTTGGCGGCTATGCGGTGGCCGGGCGTTTCACGCTCGCGCCGCGATTTGGCATTGATGATCTGCAAACCCATTTGGGCGTTTCTGCGCGCTATCGAAAAGGCGACAGCGATCAGCCGTTCTTCAGGTATCGCCAGCGGCCGGTCTCCCACATTCCGGGGCGCATTCTGGCGACGGAACGGTTTACACCGTCGGACGTTTTCATCGGGTTTGAAGCTGCGACCGCAAAGGGGCGCTTCTGGGCCGCCGGAGAATATGCGCTGACTTTCCCGACCTGCGATGCTTGTCCGGGCGACGTTACGCTTTCCGGCGGCTATATTGAGGCTGGTTTTATGGTGAACGGAGAACCCACGCTCAAAGGGGAGCGATTTGATCGGCCAAAGATATTCAACGGCGTAGAGGAGGGCGGGCTTGGCGCCCTGGCCTTCGCGTTGCGAGTGGACACAATCGATCTTGAAAATGCGCCCGCTTCAGGCGGCGCGTATAATTCCTATACTATCGGCGGGGATTGGTGGCCGACCGCGCGCATCCGGCTCGGCGTCAACGGCTATATTGTCGAGGCTGACCTTGGCGAGACGACGGCGGGGCTGGATGCGGCTTTTGCAGGCGCGGTATTAGCCGGACTTCGCGACGAAACAGTCCGCGGTGTCGCGTTTCGAGCCCAGCTTGATTTCTGAGTCAAAGAGCCACGCGCAAAGCGCCGACTCTATTCGAAAATATCTAAATACTATGGGGGAAGTCTGGTCGACTACTTGGTTGAGGCGAAGACCACAGCATTGCTGCAGTTGGCCCCGAAGCATTCATCAAAAATACCGCCATTTGATGCCTGGCCAGAAGACACAGCCATCGGAACGGCCAGCGCAATCGCAAATAGCGCGGCAACCACATATAAAAATGGGCGTCTTACACTCTGATGGGGCTCATACATAACGCTAACCTGTTCTTTTCTTTTTATTTTCTACCGTTTTCCAGAGGCTACACACGAAATGTGACACAAACTATAAAAAACTGTCATTTATCTGTCATAAATACCCTGTGGCTGTGTATAAGTCAATAAAAAGCGCAACGGTTGCGCAAAATCCTGATAACCATTTGATAGAAATAGATAATTAGGATTTGCGGGCGGTGATTAGAGTGGCTGCGCGCCACATAAACCGCGATATTTGTGAGCAAAAACTGACCAACAGGGGCCGGTCTTTAAGCTTGGGAAAAACGGATTGCGTGCTTGAGCCGGTGATTATCCCACTTCGATGGCGAGCGCTGAATGGCGGCATATGCAAATAGGCCCTCAGGGGAACCGCAAGCATGACGACGGATCGCGTAGAACGAAGAATGCTCCCGTGGGCCGTTTGCCGGAGAGCAATGGCCCTGCCGCAATAGCGGTCTATCGCCATCGCGATGAAGGATAATTGGGTGCGTTCACAGGACAATCCGCCCGGTGGACAAGGCGCCCGCAGCGCGGTTAATGCCCATGCGTAAGCCCGTCAGGAGAGACCCGATGAAAACCAGAGCCGCTATCGCTTTTGCGCCCAACCGGCCGCTGGTCATCGAAGAGGTTGATCTTGAAGGCCCGAAAGCCGGCGAGGTTTTGGTCGAGATCATGGCGACCGGCATCTGTCATACCGACGCCTATACGCTTGAAGGCAAAGATTCTGAGGGCATTTTCCCGTCCATTCTTGGCCATGAAGGCGCCGGCATCGTGCGCGAGGTTGGCGCCGGCGTGACGAGCGTTGAGCCCGGCGACCATGTCATCCCGCTCTACACAGCTGAATGCCGGCAATGCAAAACATGCCTGTCGCAGAAATCAAATCTGTGTACGTCGGTTCGAGCGACGCAAGGAAAAGGCGTCATGCCGGACGGAACCAGCCGGTTCTCGTATAAAGGCGAGAAGTTGTTTCATTATATGGGCTGTTCGACATTTTCGAACTTCACTGTGCTGCCAGAGGTATCGGTTGCGAAGATCCGCAAGGATGCGCCGTTTGACAAAGCTTGTTATATTGGCTGCGGCGTTACCACCGGCGTTGGTGCGGTGGTTTGGACCGCGGGCGTTGAGCCGGGCGCCAGCGTCGTCGTCTTCGGCCTTGGCGGTATCGGTCTGAATGTTGTTCAGGGCGCAAAACTGGTCGGCGCGGATAAGATTATTGGCGTCGATATCAATCCCCGCCGCCGCGAGATCGCCGAGCAATTCGGCATGACGCAATTCATTAACGTAAACGACGTCGGCGCCAATAATGTGGTCGAAAAAGTCGTTGAACTCACCGGCGGTGGCGCAGACTATTCATTCGATTGTACTGGCAATACTGACGTTATGCGTCAGGCGTTGGAATGTTGTCATCGCGGTTGGGGCCAATCGATCATCATTGGCGTTGCAGAAGCGGGCAAGGAAATTTCAACGCGGCCGTTCCAGCTTGTCACCGGCCGTGTCTGGAAAGGCACCGCCTTTGGCGGCGCACGCGGGCGCACCGATACGCCGAAAATTGTCGACTGGTATATGGATGATAAAATCAATATCGATGATCTCATCACACACACCATGCCGCTGGAAGATATCAACAAGGCGTTTGATTTGATGCATGCGGGGGAAAGCATCCGCTCGGTAGTAATTTATTGAGACTGCAAATGAAAACGCGCCGTATAGAGATTACCAATGCAACTGCTGATGGCGATGTTGCTGCGGTCCAGCTGTTGTTTCGGGACTATGCGGCCTTCCTCAAAATTGATCTCTGCTTTCAAGATTTCGAAGAGGAGATGGCGACCTTTCCAAAATTCTATAAATTGCTGTTGCTCGCTCGTGTTGACGGGCTTGCCGCCGCGGCGGTGGGGTTGAAGGACCTTGGCGACGGTATTTGTGAAATGAAAAGGCTATATGCGCGGCCGAATTTTCAAGGTCTGGGCCTCGGGCGGAGGTTATGTAGCGATTTAATCGAACAAGCGCGCAGTCTTGGGTTTCGCTATATGCGTCTTGATACGTTAAAGCGTCTAAAACCGGCGCTTTCGCTTTATCATAAATATGGATTTGTCGAGATCGAAAAATATTACGACAACCCGGAAGACGGCGTTGTTTTTATGGAATTGGATTTGCGGGCGGAAAATGAAGACACTGTCGATAGTTAGGACCTTCGGAGGAATTCAATCCGTCTTTTCGCATGCGAGTAAAGCATGCCGCTGCGATATGCGTTTTGCAGTTTTTACGCCGCCGGAAGATATCCACGGGGTGGGGCCGTTTCCGGTTTTATACTGGCTTTCGGGTCTGACTTGTACGGAGGAGAACTTTATCTCCAAGGCTGGCGCACAACGCGTTGCGGCGGAGTTGGGTATGGTGATTGTCGCGCCAGACACATCGCCGCGCGGTGCTGATATCAATGAGAATGACGTGCCAGACGACCCCGACGGCGCCTATGATTTTGGGCTTGGCGCCGGCTTCTATGTGGATGCGACCGAGGCGCCATGGGCAACGCATTACAATATGTATTCTTATATTACCGAAGAGCTGCCGGCGATTATCGAGAAGGAATTTCCGGTCGATGCGGCGCGCACCGGAATTTTCGGTCACTCCATGGGCGGCCATGGCGCACTGACTATTCATTTAAAAAATCCGAGAAAATATAAATCCTGTTCGGCTTTTGCGCCAATCGTCGCGCCGACAAGCGTTCCCTGGGGTGAGAAAGCGCTTTCAAACTATCTTGGTGCGGATAAAGACAAATGGGCTAGCTATGACGCTACCGCGCTGTTGACGGACCATGGCGCCAGTGAAGCACATATTCTGATTGATCAGGGAAGAGCGGATCACTTTCTTGACACTCAGCTAAAGCCAGAAATTTTTAATATGGCGGCAGATAAAGCCGGACAAGCGCTGACCTTGCGCATGCAGGCCGGCTACGATCATTCCTATTATTTTATCGCAACCTTTATAGAAGACCATTTGCGGTGGCATCACCGAGCGTTAATGCAAGCGGCATAAACGGCGCTCTTAACCTATGGAGACGTACGTTGAGTAAAAATACAGAACTATTTGACGCCTGGATCCGTTCGTCTTTCGTGGAGATGAATTCCGCGCTCGAAGAGGTTTATTTCGCCCGTGAAAACCGCGCCGACGTTGAGGGCGTCGGCGATGATATCAAAAAGCAAATCCTTGATGAGGGGCGTGGCTACATCATCAAGCTGGTGGCGGAAGGCAACACCGATGAAGGTTTTGGCGCCGCCTTCGACCTTCTCGGCAATCTCGGACTTTATATGGCGGCGCTGCGTCGTCACGAGATGACCAATCCTGCGCGCGAACAAAAATCACCACATCAGGAAGCCTCCGCCCTCGGCATGCATATCGCAACATCGCTTGGCGTGACGCCGCGGTTCGCCACCAGCCATCTGTCGACGCATAACAGCGCGGTTGGCGGCGTGCAGAAGAGTTTCACATCGCTTAGGGACGAATTTCTTTTTCTCGATTACAACACTTGCGGCATTCTGGCGTTTAAACGGGCGGCGGATGCGTTGATTAGAATTTTACCACTCGGCGTCTCGCATCCGGTGACGGCTGTACTCCTGAATGATGCGGCGGACGCCTTGCGGGCCGTAAAAAAATTCAACGAAAAACTATTTGGCGAGCTGGATACGGAACGTTTCTTTTTCTGTGTGCGGCCTTACTACAAACCCTACCGGGTCGGCCGGCATGAATATCGCGGCGCCAATGCGGGTGATTTTTCGGGCATAAACGAAATTGATATGTTGCTTGGGTTGTGCCGCGCGAATGATCCTTATTATTCGCAGCTTCTGGTCGATAAGATGTTGTTCATGATGCCTGCCGATCAGGCGTCTCTGCGCGATTGTATGTCGAAGCGACCGCTGTTGGATCAATACCTTGATTGTGTTTCCTCTGCGGGCGAGGCATGGTTTCAAACGAACGCAGCTGCATTTCTTGAAGTCTGTGCACTACATGGCGAGATTGCCGCGCAGCATCACGACCAACTGGTTGAAAAATTTATTGCCGGACCAGCGGGCGCAATCTCAGGGACGCATCTCGATCAAGTCACCGCGAGCGGTCCGCCTTTGCCAGTTTTGCTCAATGCGCTGGAAGTGCTGCGCGATTTGCGAGTCGCCGCGAACCGTAGTGATATCACGACGAGCCACGCGCAAATTGAGCAGCTACGAGATCTGGTTTCGTAAATACCGAGTGCGGCTCGCCGGATTGTTGGTTCAAATCTGGCGGGTGTTAAAAATCTGCATTAAAGCCAACGCCCCACCAAAAACCTCCGGCCTGCCTTGTGCCGAGAGTGGCGTCGTCGATCACGGCGCCGCCGGCAATGTCCGAGCCGCCATAGCGCACGCCGGTATAGATCGAACCCGTATCACTTAGCGTGTAAGAGAGGTTTGCCGATGCGGTTCCATAAAGGTAGTCTGTGCCGCCGGCATCATCGAAAACATAACCAATATATCCGTCGACATCGAAACGGGTTTTTACCGATAGAGGAAATGCGTAGGCGATATTGCCTTGGATCGTTGTCGTGTCGAGAAAAAAGTCATGATAGAGATAGACAGATGGCGCCAGCGGGACGTCAAATGCTAAGCCTATATAAGGCTCGACCGTGTTGGCGCCCAATCCGTCACCGTCTTCTCGGAGAACGTCGAAAAAGCCGCTCGCCAGGTCAGGGAAGGCGTAATAGGTGACGCCGACATCATAGCTGATAATGTCGTTTAGAGGCGAGGAATAACCTGCAACCAGGTCGAGTTCTTCTCCTCCCGGCGTTACAACAAGGTCGTCATCGCCAATCGGCAGGTTAAACCAGCTGTTTAGATAGAAGTTACCGAAGCTGATTTTTATCGCCGGTTGTATGCTGGTCTCGGCAAATTGTACGCCGCGAAATATATAGCGTGATTCAAACGCAACTGTTGTCGATACCTCTACAGATTCAGCGGTTGCAGTACTTATTGCTGACGTTGAAGCGCAAAGTGCGGACAATGCAAACAGGGCGGCGCGGCTCATTTATCTCTCCTCGTGGTTAGTAACTAAATACGCTCTATACGGAGCAAAATGTATTTTGCGATATCAGCCTTATTGAAATTGCTGCAGCGCACAAGTTTTGCGTGTGTAAAATTCATATATAATTCTATAAATACAGAAAATAGCCTATAAATTAGCAGTTAAAGGCTATATATAAGCAGAAACATCTAATATTCTTAATATAATTTCGCGGTGCGGCAATAATATATTGCGTTGCAGCGGTGCGCATATTACCGTCGCTGCCGAATCACGAATTGCTGCGTAATGGGTGAAAGGTATTTACACTGATGAAATACGTAATCGCAATTATTAAGCCTCACAAGCTTGAAGACGTTCGCGCTGCGCTGACCGGGTTCGGCGTTGAGGGTATGACGGTGAGTGACGTTAAAGGATTCGGCCGCCAGAAGGGTCATAGCGAAGTTTACCGAGGCGCCGAATATAAAGTTGATTTTGTTCCGAAGGTTAAAATCGAACTTGCTGTTGAGGCGTCGCGCGTTGCCGCCGTGGTAGAGGCGATTAGAAATTCTGCGCGCACCGACCGTATTGGTGACGGAAAGATATTTGTTCTTGAGCTGGGCGAAGCGATGCGCGTGCGTACTGGCGAAACCGACGTTGCGGCGCTTTAGTTTTTTGGGGATAGGAATGATCAAGAAACAAGCCGCCTTTGCTGCAACGCTCGTCACCCTCATGTTGGCTGGCAGCGCAAATGCGCAGGATGCGCCGGTCGCATCGGACACATCGGTTTTCGTATTCAACACGACATTATTTCTGATTTCGGGAATGGTGGTCATGTTCATGGCCGCCGGGTTTTGCATGCTTGAGGTCGGCCTCGTCCGATCAAAAAATGCAGCCACCATCTGCGTTAAAAATATCGCGCTCTATTCAATCGCAGGGATTATGGTCTGGCTGTTTGGGTATGATTTAATCTACGGCGTTAAAGAGGGCGGCGTTATGGGCAAATTCAGTTTATTCCAAAGCTGGAAAGCCGATGACGCCGATCCGATAGGAACGGGCTACGCCGCCAGTTCGGACTGGTATTTCCAGATGGTGTTTGTGGCGACGGCGGCGTCAATTGTGTCGGGAACGCTGGCTGAGCGGGTCAAGCTATGGCCGTTCTTATTGTTTGTCGCCGTGCTGACCGGTTTCATCTATCCGATTCAAGCCGGATGGGTTTGGGGAACAGGATTTCTAGACACACGCTTTGATGATTTTGCCGGATCAACGCTGGTGCACTCAACCGGCGGCTGGGCGGCGCTCGCGGGGGCGCTAGTTTTAGGCGCGCGCAAGGGTAAATATGAAGGCGGCCGGGTGCATCCGTTTCCAGGTTCCTCCCTGCCGCTGGCGACGCTCGGCACATTTATTCTTTGGCTTGGCTGGTTCGGTTTTAATGGCGGCTCGCAACTGGCGCTCGGCACGATTGACGACGCAATTGCGGTCGCAAAAATTTTCGTCAACACTAATATGGCCGCATGCGCTGGCGTTGTGACAGCGCTAGCCCTGACGCAGTTGCTATACAAGAAAGTTGATCTCACGATTGTGCTCAATGGCGCCATCGGCGGACTGGTGTCGATAACCGCCGAGCCGCTGCAACCGGAAATTTATCAGGCAATCCTCATCGGCGCTGTCGGCGGTGCGATTGTGACCTTCGCGGTGCCGCTCCTCGACAGGCTCAAGATTGACGATGTCGTTGGCGCGATCCCTGCGCACTTATTCTGCGGCATATGGGGAACGCTCATTGTGCCGGTGAGCAACAAGGACGTGACATTCTTTGGCCAGCTCACGGGCGTTATCGTGATTGGCGCCTTTGTTTTTGCAGCGAGTATGTTGGCTTGGCTGGCATTGAAATTTACTGTCGGCATAAGAGCCAATGACCATGATGAACGACTAGGGCTGGACAAATCCGAGCTTGGACTTGAAGCCTATCCGGAATTTGTATCGACGTAAGCGTAAATAGTGATGGAGAGTTTCCATAACTGAACAGATGTTGAAATTCATCTCGCGTGATCGCGAGACGCCTCAAAAACGAGATCCCGGTGCGCGCGCCCAGGATTTCGACGAAATATATAAGGCGTTCGCAAAAGACCATGCAGCTGCGCAGGCATCGCGTTGCAGCCAGTGCGGCGTGCCGTTTTGTGTCGACCATTGCCCGCTTGGCAACGACATTCCCGACTGGCTGAAGCTGGTTGCGGAAGACCGCCTGGAAGAGGCCTATGCGGTCTCGGCCGCGACCAACAACATGCCGGAAGTGTGCGGCAGAATTTGCCCGCAGGACCGCCTTTGCGAGGGCTCCTGCGTCATCGAACAATCTGGCCACGGAACGGTGACCATTGGTTCGGTCGAGCAATATATTACCGAGACAGCATGGGAACAGGGTTGGATAAAGCCGCTCTGCCCGGCGCGAGAGCGGATGCAATCGATCGGGATTATCGGCGCGGGACCTGCTGGGCTCGCCGCAGCCGAAGAGCTGCGCCGTGATGGCTTCCAGGTAAAAGTCTATGACCGCCACGATCGCGCCGGCGGATTACTGATCTATGGTATTCCGAATTTCAAACTTGAAAAAGAAGTGGTGACGCGGCGGACCGCCTATCTCGAACAGAGCGGCATTCAATTGGTTGCGAATTTCGAAATTGGCCGCGATGCGAGGCTCAATGATCTGCGCGCGCAACATGATGCGGTTCTGATCGCAACGGGCGTTTATAAAGCCCGTGATCTGGTTTGTCCCGGTAGCGGCAATCAAGGCGTGGTTGCGGCGCTGGATTATCTGATCGCCTCAAACCGCAAAGGACTTGGCGATGATATCCCGGATGGTGATGCGGCGACGCTCGACGCCGCCGGCAAAAAGGTTGTTGTCGTCGGCGGCGGCGACACGGCGATGGATTGCGTGCGTACAGCGGTGCGTCAGGGCGCGATATTGGTCACCTGCCTTTATCGGCGCGACCGAAAAAACATGCCCGGCTCGGCCCGCGAGGTGAAAAACGCCGAAGAAGAGGGCGTCATTTTCGAATGGCTCGCAGCGCCCAAGGCGGTGCTTGGTGATGCAGCCCGCGCGGCGGGTTTGCGCGTTGTACGCATGGAACTGGGCGAGGCGGATGCAACCGGGCGCCGGGCGCCTGTAGAAACCTCTGGCGGCGAATGTGATTTGGACGCCGACATGGTCATCAAAGCACTCGGCTTTGAGCCGGAAGATTTGCCGCACATGTTTGGTGAGCCGGCGCTGAAAACAACCACGCGCGGCACGCTGCGGGTTAATCCCTTGACCTTGGAGACCAATCTAGCGGGCGTTTACGCTGCCGGCGATATTGTTCGCGGTGCGTCGCTGGTAGTTTGGGCAATCCGCGACGGGCGGGTCGCCGCAGCGGCCATTGCCGCGCAGTTAAAACTTTTGGCGCAATAAATTGCAGCTGAATAAATGTTACAAGGCTAATGGATGACAGACTTCGTGACGACATATGAAGATCGCCGTGCACGTCTTATTTCCGCCAACGCCTATGATCCGGCTTCGGAACATGACGCCTGCGGCGTTGGTCTGGTGGCGGCGCTCGATGCGCGTCCGCGCCGCGAGGTCGTAGAGATGGCGATTGCCGCGCTGAAAGCGGTGTGGCATCGCGGCGCCGTTGATGCTGACGGGAAAACTGGCGATGGCGCTGGCATTCGCCTCAATGTTCCGCAGGAATTGTTTCGGTCTTTCGTTGAACGCACCGGTCATCGGCCCGGCAAGGAAGATATCTGCGTCGGCATGGTGTTTCTGCCGAGGACCAATTTCGCAGCACAAGATGCTGCGCGGGCGATCGTTGAGTCAGAAATTTTGCGCCGTGGGTTTTACATTTACGGCTGGCGCCAGGCGCCGGTGAATGCGGGCTGTCTTGGTGAAAAAGCCAATGCGACACGCCCCGGCATCGAGCAGATTTTGTTCTGTGACCCGAAAGGACGCGATCAGGAAGAGCTTGATATTGCCCTATACATCGTCAGACGACGGATTGAACAACAGGCCCGCGAGCAGGGCATGCACGAGCTTTATGTATGCTCATTATCATCGCAGGATGTTGTCTATAAGGGCATGTTCCTCGCCGAAGATATCGATGAATTCTATGAGGACCTGAAAGACAAACGCTTCGTATCGCGGGTGGCGATCTTCCATCAGCGCTATTCGACCAACACGTTTCCGGAATGGCGCCTCGCACAACCGTTCCGCATGCTGGCCCATAATGGCGAGATTAATACGCTCAAAGGAAACATCAACTGGATGAAAAGCCATGAAATCCGGATGACGTCGGAGACCTTTGGCGAAGACGACCATTATACCAAGCCGGTTATTCAGCCCGGTTCTTCAGATTCGGCAGCACTAGATCAGGTGTTTGAACTTCTGGTGCGCGCCGGACGCACCGCGCCGATGGCCAAGACGCTGTTAATTCCTGAGGCGTGGTCAAAACGCGGCTCGGTAATGCCGTCGCAATGGCGCGCACTGTTTGAATATAGCAATGCGGTCATGGAGCCGTGGGACGGCCCGGCGGCGATTGCCGCTTATGACGGACGCTGGGCGGTTGCGGGGCTGGACCGCAGCGGGTTGCGCCCTTTGCGCTACGCCATCACAGAGGATGGCATTCTGGCGGTCGGATCAGAGGCGGGCATGTGTCCTTTAGAGGGCCGTAAGGTCAAAAAGCGCGGCGCGATCGGGCCCGGACGGATGATCGCCGTCGATATGGAAAAAGCCAGGCTCTATGATTCTGATGATATTCTGAACCGCCTCGCCAATCGCTTTCCGTATAAGGAATGGTTGGAGAACATTGTAGAACTCGATCCCAAAATTGGCCCAGGTGCTGAAGATCGTTTGTTCGAAGGTGAAAATCTCGTGCGCCGTCAAGCTGGCGCCAGTTATGATATGGAGGCGCTGGAACTGATCTTGCGGCCTCTGGTCGAAGACGCCAAGGAGGCCGTCGGCTCCATGGGCGACGACACGCCAATTGCTGTTTTGTCTAATAAATACAGACCTTTGTCACATTTTTTTCGTCAGAATTTCAGCCAGGTCACCAATCCGCCGATTGACCCTTTGCGCGAGCATGGGGTGATGAGCCTGAAGACGCGATTTAAAAACCTTGGCAATATTCTGGCGATAAATAAGACGCAAACGGACGTTTTTGTGCTGGAAAGCCCAGTTTTAACCAACGGTATGTTTGCGCGGCTCAAGGGCTTCCTCGATCAGAAAATTGTCGAAATCGATTGCACCTATGATGCGGCGACGGCAACGGGCAATGGCGAGGCGTTGCGTGATGCATTGGCCCGTATCCGCACGGCAGCCGCAGCGGCGGTCAGGGCTGGCGCCGGGCATGTGATTCTGACGGATGAATATCAGGGGCCGGACCGTATTGCCGTACCAATGATCCTCGCTGCCGGCGGTGTTCACGCGCATCTTACCAATGCCGGCAGTCGGTCTTATTGCTCCATCATCGTGCGCTCGGCCGAATGTATCGACTCGCATTATCTCGCTGTCCTGGTCGGCGCCGGTGCGACGGTGGTCAACCCTTATCTCGCATTTGACAGCGTCGCCGATGCGCAATCGAAAGGGCGCTATAACGGCCGCTCGCTTAGCGATTGCGTTATCAATTATAAGGCCGGCCTTGAAGCGGGCCTGATGAAAATCATCTCCAAGATGGGAATATCGGTGATTTCATCCTATCGCGGCGGTTGCAATTTTGAAGCGCTCGGCCTGTCGCGCACATTGGTTGGAGAATTTTTCCCTGGCATGACCAGCCGGATTTCCGGCATCGGCCTTGCCGGGCTGGAACAGAAAACCGCAGAGCTGCACGGCGCGGCATGGCAAAGCGAAGCACCGGCGCTGCCGGTCGGCGGGTTTTTCCGCCAGCGCCGTCGGGGTGAACACCACATTGTTGAGGCCGGTTTGGTGAGTGATTTGCAAACTGCGGTGCGCAATGACGACGCGACGGTCTATGCGCGTTATTCGGATGCGCTGAAAAAACAACCGCCATCGCAAATTCGCGATCTGTTGCGCACGCGCGCTATGGGCGATGCGGTCAGTCTTGATGATGTAGAGACGGCAAACGATGTTCGTCAGCGGTTTTTAACGCCGGGCATGTCACTTGGCGCCCTGTCGCCGGAAGCCCATGGCGCCTTGAACATCGCCATGAACCGCATCGGCGCGAAATCAGTTTCCGGAGAGGGCGGTGAAGACCCCGAACGCTACACGCCGCGGCCAAATGGCGACAACGCTAATTCGGCGGTGAAACAAATTGCGTCCGGGCGGTTTGGTGTCACGGCGGAATATTTAAACCAGTGCCGCGAGATTGAGATTAAAGTTGCACAAGGCGCCAAGCCCGGCGAGGGCGGGCAGTTGCCGGGGTTCAAAGTTACCCAGTTCATCGCGCGCATGCGTCTGGCGACGCCCGGCGTGACATTGATTTCACCGCCGCCGCATCACGATATTTATTCGATCGAGGATCTGGCGCAGCTGATTTACGATCTGAAGCAGATCAATCCGGTAGCGCGGGTCTGTGTCAAGCTGGTCTCCGCTACCGGTATTGGCGCCATCGCCGCCGGCGTCGCCAAAGCCAAAGCCGATGTGATTTTGATTTCCGGCAATGTCGGCGGCACTGGCGCCAGCGCCCAGACCTCAATCAAGTTCGCCGGCGCGCCATGGGAGTTAGGTCTGTCGGAGGCCCATCAAGTCCTTACCCTGAACAATTTGCGCGAGCAGGTGACGCTCCGAACCGATGGCGGCATCCGCACCGGCCGCGATATAGTCGTCGCCGCGATGCTGGGCGCTGAAGAATACGGCATAGGCACGATTTCTCTCATCGCGCTTGGCTGCCTGATGGTGCGCCAGTGCCATTCAAACACTTGTCCGGTGGGGATTTGCACCCAGGATGACGCCTTGCGCGAACATTTTGCCGGCGCGCCGGACCATGTCGTTAATCTGATGACGTTCCTCGCCGAAGAAACGCGGCAGATTCTAGCTTCGCTCGGCGCCCGTTCGCTTGAAGACATTATTGGCCGCGCCGATCTTTTGGATCAGGTCTCGCGCGGCGCCGCCCATCTTGATGATCTCGATCTCAACCCGATCCTCATTCGCGCGGAAGCCGGAGAGCGCCCACGGCGGTCAACACGTAAAGGCCGAAACAGCGTTGAAGATACGCTCGACCAGCGCATCATGCCGGAAATTGCGCCCTTCCTTGAGCAGCGCGAGAAGTTGCAGCTTTCCTATCCGGTGAAAAACACCGACCGGGCGATTGGTGCGCGGATTTCCTCCCACATCGTACGCAAGTTCAACAAAGGCGATCTTTGTGAAGGTCATTTGACCATCCGGTTAAAGGGATCGGCCGGTCAGTCCCTCGGCGCCTTTAGTGCGCATGGATTGAAGTTGATCGTCGATGGCGAGGCCAATGATTATGTTGGCAAGGGCCTTTCCGGCGCCAGTATTGTGGTGCGTCCGGAAGCTGCGCGCGCCGGCGCGGGCGATGCGGTCATCGGCAACACCTGCCTTTACGGCGCGACGTCGGGTGCGCTGTTTGCGGCGGGCCGTGCGGGCGGGCGGTTTGCGGTTCGAAACTCCGGTGCGGTCACGGTGATTGAGGGCTGCTCGGCCAATGGCTGTGAATATATGACCGGCGGCGTTGCCGTTATTTTGGGAAGCGTCGGCGCCAATTTCGCCGCCGGGATGACCGGTGGGCGGGCATACGTTTTTGATGAGGAATCGTTATTTGAAGGCGTCGTCAACCCGGACAGCGTCGCATGGCGGCGGTTTTCCGGCGGTGACGACCACAAGGATTGCCGTACCCTGATTGAGCGCCACTGGAGTGAGACCCGTTCGCCAAAAGCGCGCGGCCTGCTTGACGACTGGTCCAATGCTGCGACGAAGTTCTGGGTCATCGAGCCGCTCGAAACGCTCGCGCGCCAAGAGGTTGAAGACGCCGCTAAATCTGCGTGACTTCTACAATGAGTGTGCTAGATCGCGCCGGGATGGTGACCGCGAGTAAACATGACGAACACTGAAGAATTCTACCGTATCAAACAGTTACCGCCTTATGTGTTTGAGGAGGTCAATGCGCTGAAGGCGAGCCTCAGAGCGAGCGGACGCGATATTATCGACCTTGGCATGGGCAATCCCGACATGCCGACACCGCCGCATATTGTCGAGAAACTAATTGAAACGGCGCGCAATCCAAAGGCGCATCGCTATTCGGCGTCACGGGGCATCATTGGCCTGCGCCGGGCGATGGCGCGCTATTATGAGCGGCGTTTTGGCGTTGGACTCGACCCGGAAACGGAAGTCGTCGCAACCATTGGATCGAAAGAAGGCTTTGCTAATCTCGCCCAGGCGATCACCGCGCCGGGCGACATTATTTTATCGCCAAACCCCGCTTATCCGATCCATGCCTATGGGTTCATCATCGCCGGCGGGGTCATTGAAGCGGCGCCGGCGCTGACGCCGGAGCAATACCTCGCCGGCCTCAGCGCAGCGATTGGCGCCAGCAAAAAAAGCCCGCGGGCAATGGTGATCAACTACCCGTCAAACCCAACCGCGCAAACGGTAGAGCTTGAGTTTTACAAAGACGTTGTTGCGTTGGCGCGCAAACACGACATCATAATTTTGTCGGACCTTGCCTATGGCGAGATTTATTTCGCTGCGCCGCCGCCCTCCATCCTGCAGGTTGAAGGCGCGCGTGACGTTGCCGTTGAAATCAATTCCCTTTCTAAAACCTTTGCCATGGCGGGCTGGCGGGTTGGTATGGCGGTTGGCAATGCGCGGCTGATCGCGGCGCTTGCGCGCGTTAAATCCTACCTTGATTACGGCGCTTTCACGCCTATTCAGGTGGCCGCTGTTGCGGCGCTTGATGGGCCGACGGACTGTATCGACGACATCCGCGAGACGTATCTTGGCCGCCGCGATACTGTCATTGAGCATTTTGCCATGGCCGGTTGGGATATCCCGAAGCCCGATGCGTCAATGTTCGCCTGGGCGGCAATCCCGGAGCCATATCGCAGTCTTGGCTCGGTTGAGTTTGCGAAAATGCTGATGGAAAAGGCCGATGTCGCCGTCGCGCCGGGCCTCGGCTTTGGTGAATATGGCGATGGTCATGTGCGTATCGGTCTGGTCGAGAACCAGCAACGCATCCGCCAGGCGGCGCGCAACATTAAGCGTGCATTTCAAAATAATTAACCGCTTCTGATATGGTTTCTATACGACGGATCAGAAATTATAGTGACGCGTGCGGGCGGCGTTAGACGATTAATGCAAATTTGTTATTGCGCAATATTTTCAGTTGACGCGCCAAACATTCTGACTAAACCTCCCGACAACTCATCAAGACCAGCTGAGGGACAGGCCCTGTGACGCTGGGGCAACCGCTGAAAAGCCAGACCGGCTTTGAGGAAAGGTGCCAATTCCTTCGAGACGCCGATGTATCGGATGGTCTCGAGAGATGAGTCGGACGAGTGACGGTGAATTTCGTCCGATTAGGTCTCTGCGAATTGCTTTTTGAGCAACGGGTCGAGTAACGCAGAGGCGAGTGATGTACGCAGCAATTCAAGAAGTACCAGGCACGCAGGCGCAAGCGGCACGTGACTTTTGCGATGTCCACATTCACCTGCCGGCGGATTTTGGGCTGGATAGTGGTGAAAGGCTGAACCGCGCCGAGTTGCGCTTGCGCATCCATGGCGACCTTGAAAAGCCTGTGGTTGCCGTTGCCGGGGGCGTTTCCGCCAGCAGGGTTGTCGCTGATACGGATACGGACAAAGGTTGGTGGAGCGATATTGTCGCGCGTGGCGGGGCTATCGATTTAGACCATTTCTGCGTCCTTGGTTTTGACTTTCTGCCTGCGGATATCGAGACCGCGCACGCGATTTCAACCGCAGACCAGGCCCGCGCGCTGGCAGTAGCGCTCACCTCATTGAACATTGAAACCCTCTTCGCTTTTGCGGGCGCGTCTTATGGCGGCATGGTCGCGCTTGCCTTTGCGGCGGCTTATCCGGCGCGTGTCAAATATCTCTCTATTGTCTCGGCGGCGGCCAAACCGCACCCGGCGGCGACGGCGCTGCGCGGGGTGCAGCGGCGGATCATTGATTTTGCGCAGCGCGTTGGCGAGCCCCGCGAGGGCGTGCGTTTGGCGCGCCAACTGGCAATGATCAGCTATCGCACGCCGGCGGAATTTGAGACGCGGTTCAGCCACAGGCCGGGCGCCGATGTTGGCGATCCGCATGAAGTTTGCAAATATCTGATTGCGCGCGGGCGCGCCTATCCGATGTCCGCCGAGCGTTATCTGACGCTATCGGACTCCGTCGATCGCCACTGCATTGACCCGACAAGAATCGATGCCGACAGCCTTTTAATCGCCGTTACAAGCGATCAGCTGGCGCCGGTGGGCGACATGCGCCGACTGGCGCGCGACCTACAAACCGCAACGCTTTGCGAAATCAGTTCCCTCTATGGCCACGACGCCTTCCTGAAGGAAGCCGCCATCATTGGCCCTTTCATCAAATCTTTCCTTGAGGACCGCCTGTCATGAGCCAAGACCTTCATCCCGAAACCCGGATTGCCTGCGCCGGCATATCGAGCGATACGGCCCACAACAGCGTCTCTCCGCCGCTTCATCTGTCGGCCAATTATTATTGGAACGATCCGTGTGAAAAGCCGCAATATGATTATGCGCGCTCGGGAAACCCGACACGCGCGCAGTTGGAAGATGCGCTTGCCTCGCTTGAGGGCGCTGCAAAGGGCGTTATCACCGCTTCGGGAATGGCGGCGGTTGATCTTGTTTTCAACCTCGTCACCCCGGGCGAATGGGTTATCGCGCCGCATGATTGTTATGGCGGCACGCATCGTTTGCTGACTGCACGAGCAAAGCGCGGGCATTTTAACGTCGCGTGGGTCGATCAGAGCGATCCTGTCGCACTTAAAGCTGCTTTTGCGCGCCGCCCGAAGCTGGTTCTGATTGAAACGCCGAGCAATCCGCTATTGCGGATCACTGATATTCGCGCGGTTGTCGCGCTCGCGGCGGATTGCGGCGCGATCACCGTCGCCGACAACACATTTTTATCGCCGGCCCTGCAGCGCCCGCTGGAGCTGGGCTGCGATATTGTGGTTCATTCGACCACAAAGTTTATCAATGGTCACAGCGACGTGGTTGGCGGCGCGGTGCTGACGCGCGAAACAAAGCTTGGCGAGGAGCTGGCCTGGTGGGCGAACTGCACCGGCGTTACCGGTGCGCCGTTTGATAGTTTCATGACTTTGCGTGGCTTGCGCACGCTGTTCCCACGCATCGAGCGCCAGCAGGCGACGGCAGGCGAAGTGGTAGAGGCGTTAGCAAAAGACGAGCGCGTCGCGCAGATTTTCTTTCCCGGCCTCGCCTCGCATCCCGGCCATGAAATTGCCAAGGCGCAGCAACGAGGCTTTGGTTCTATGTTTTCGGTGGAATTCGCCGCTGGCGTCGATGTTCTGGAGCTGCTGCGCAGGCTGAAGATTTTCACCATTGCAGAATCTCTCGGCGGCTTTGAAAGCCTGGTATGCGTGCCGGCGGCGATGACCCATGCATCGATGACGCTGGAGGCGCGCGCTATCGCCGGTATTTCTGAGCGCCTGGTTCGGTTTTCCATCGGCCTTGAATATGGCGAGGATCTCGCGCGTGATCTGTTTCAGGCGCTGGACCACGCCTCGGTTGGCAAGCGAGGTTTGAGGGGAGGAAGTTGTTTTGAAGAAAATAAGGGCGCCCATCTGGCGGCGGCGAATGGTCCTCAAGAAATATCTTTGAAAAGCGCGCCACCGCTCTCATAACAGACGATGATGGAAAAAATGGTTTCACCTGACGCTGCGCAAACGCTGCGTGCGGCAAAGCGGATTGTCGTCAAAGTCGGCTCAGCGATCCTCTGCGCCGATGATGGCGCCGTGCGCGCGGCGTGGTTGGCCTCGCTGGCGGACGACGTCGCGGCGTTGCGGGGAGAAGGCTGCGAGGTGGTTATCGTTACCTCAGGTGCAATTGCGCTGGGGCGAAAGCGCCTCGGCCTCGACCGCATCCTGCAGCTCGACGAAAAACAGGCTGCCTCCGCCGCCGGACAGGCCGCGCTGGCGCAAGCCTGGCAGCGCGCCTTTGACCCCCATGATACCCATATCGCGCAGCTCTTGCTAACGCTTGACGACACCGAGAACCGACGCCGATATTTGAATGCGCGCGCAACTTTCCGCACACTGCTGGATTTAAAAGCGCTGCCGATGGTCAACGAGAACGACACCGTCGCCACCAGCGAAATCCGTTATGGCGACAATGATCGGCTCGCCGCCCATGCCGCACAGATTGTTGAAAGCGACGTGTTGATTATCCTCTCCGATGTGGATGGGCTTTATACGGCCGATCCGAGGAAAGATCCGAAAGCGAGACACATTCCGGTGGTCGAGACGATAACGCCGGAGATTGAACAATCCGCGGCTGGGCCCAACAAAGCGGCGGGTGTTGGCGCCGGCGGGATGGCGTCGAAAATCGCTGCGGCGAAGATCGCCTGCGCCAATGGGTGCGTTACGATTATTGCCGCTGGCGCGCGCCTCAATCCGATCGCGGCGATCAGGGATGGCGGCGCGGCGACGCTGTTGCGTGCAACAGGAAATCCGGAGCGCGCGCGTCGTCAATGGATTGGCGGGCGCATCAAGCCGGCGGGATCGATTACGATAGATGTTGGCGCGGCGGCCGCGCTGGCGGGCGGCGCAAGCCTTTTGCCGGCTGGCGTCGTTGCTGTTGCCGGAGATTTCTCGCGCGGCGACGCGGTTACGATCATTGCACCGGGCGATAAAATATTAGGGCAGGGCCTGTCCGCTTATTTTTCCAACGAGATCAGAAAAATCGCTGGACGAAGGTCAGATGAGCTGGAAGAAATCCTAGGCTATTACCGTCGTCCGGCGGTAGTTGAAAAGAACGATCTGGTTTTGCGAACGGAGTAGACTTGTGAGCGCGCTCGATAAAAATATGTCCGTATCCGCCTATATGAATGATATCGGCGCCAAGGCGCGCGCCGCCGCGCGGGTCATGGCGTCGGTTTCAGGGGAGCGCAAAACCGCTGCGCTGCGAGGCGCCGCGCAACTCATCGGTGAGCGCAGGGATGATATTCTGGCGATCAACGCACAGGAAGTTGAGGCGGCGATTGGACGGGATCAAAAAGAATCCTTCGTAGACCGTATGACGCTGACGGCGGCGCGCATCGACGATATTATCAATGCGCTCGGCGACATTGCCGCGCAGGACGATCCCGTTGGCAAGGTTATCCGCAAATGGTCGCGGCCGAGCGGGCTAGACTTTGAACGCGTGCGCACGCCGATTGGCGTTATTGCGGTGATCTATGAAAGCCGCCCGAACGTCACGGTGGACGCCGCCGCAATTGCGGTCAAAGCGGGAAATGCGGTAATTTTGCGTGGCGGATCGGAATGTATCGGCACGTCGAAGGCGCTTTTTGATTGTTTGCAGGACGCGTTGGCCGCGAACGGCCTGCCGGAAGGTGCGGCGCAATTTGTTGAAACGCCAGATCGGGAGGCGGTTGGCGCGCTTCTTTCCGGTCTCGACGGGCAAATCGATCTGGTTATTCCGCGCGGCGGAAAATCTCTGATCGCTCGGGTGCAGTCGGAGGCGCGCGCGCCGGTTCTCTCGCATCTGGACGGGATTTGTCATGTCTACATCGATCGTGATGCAGAGCTTGGCAAAGCCGTCGATATCACGCTCAATTCCAAGATGCGCCGGACCGGCGTTTGCGGCGCGGTTGAAACGCTGCTGATTGATCGGGCGCGGGTTGAAGAAATCTGGCCGCCAGTGGCGAGCGCCTTGCGCGAGGCTGGTTGTGAGTTGCGCGGTGATGAAACTATCCAGAAAATCGACAACGAGGTGGAGCCTGCGATCCAAGAAGATTGGGGAACGGAATATCTAGCGCCGATTCTATCCATCGCCGTGGTTGATGGCGTCGCCGGCGCGATTGCGCATATCGAGAAATTTTCATCGGCGCACACAGAAGCCGTCGTCACGGAAAACCAGAAAACGGCAGATGTTTTCCTTTCCAGCGTCGACAGCGCGATCGTTTTGCATAATGCCTCGACGCAATATGCCGATGGCGGTGAGTTTGGTCTCGGCGCCGAAATCGGCATCGCCACGGGCCGCTTACACGCCCGCGGCCCCGTCGGCGTTGAGGAGTTGACCAGCTATAAAAATATTGTGCGGGGCAGCGGACAGATCCGACCCTGAAATGTGGGAAAAACCTAAAATAGCAGAATCCGCTAATTATTGAGCGATTGAGCCCCACTGGATTGAAATAATTCCAGCAAACGTGTTTTTTATGTTGTTTATTAACCAGTTCCTGGTGTAAGCCTTTGATGCGTTGCAACACGGAGCGACGCAAAAGGAACGGTAAATGCAGTCGATAATGGCGTCAGAATTGGTAGACGGGCTCACCAGCTTTGCTTTGAGCCCCGTCATGCTGTCCGGAATTCTCCTTCTTCTTGTGGTGCTCCTTATTAGCACCAAACAGGGAGCGGCCATGGAGCCCGCGCGCTAACGAACAGCAGCACGGACCTCGACATACCCGCTCCCGAAAGGAAGCGGGTTTTTTTATGCGACGTAGTTTGGAAATGAATGAATGAGCAAGCAAACTTCAAAACGATCAGATGCGATCACCAAGGGACCGGCCAAGGCGCCGGCGCGGGCGATGTTGCGCGCTGTGGGATTTGGCGACAAAAATTTTGACCAACCTGTGGTCGCGGTCGTCAACACCTGGTCGACGATTACACCGTGCAACCTCCATCTCGGCGCGCTCGCCGAACCCGTGCGCGAGGGCGTGCGCGCTGGCGGTGCGACGCCAGTGGATTTCAACACTATCGTGGTTTCCGACGGCATCACCATGGGGGGCGAAGGCATGCGCGCATCGCTGATCTCGCGCGAGGTGATCGCCGATTCTATCGAACTGGCGGTGCGCGGACATTCGCTTGATGCGGCGGTCATTCTGGTCGGCTGCGACAAGACCATTCCGGCCGCGGCCATGGCGCTGGCGCGCATGGATGTTCCGGGCGTCGTGCTTTACGGCGGAACCATCATGGCCGGCCATTGCAAAGGCCGCGATATTTCCATTCAGGATGTTTTCGAAGCGGTTGGCGCCCACGCCAAAGGCGATATTTCGGACAGCGAACTTGAAGAGATCGAACGCACGGCCTGTCCCGGCGCCGGCGCCTGCGGTGGGCAGTTCACCGCCAATACGATGGCGATGGCGTTGGCTTTTCTGGGGCTTGCGCCTATGGGCGCGGGCGATCCACCGGCGACGCACCCAGACAAAGCCGGCGAGGCTGAGCGGTGCGGGCGCCTTGCTGCGGAACTGGCGGCAAAGGGCGTCGGCGCCCGGGAATTTATAACCGAGACGTCTTTGCGTAACGCCGCGACCGCAGTTGTCGCCAGCGGCGGCTCGACCAATGCGGTGCTCCACTTACCGGCCATTGCAGCAGAAGCCGGCGTCAAATTTTCGATTGATGAATTCGACCGGCTGTCGCGCGAAACGCCGGTCATCACTGACTTAAAACCCGGCGGACAGTTTTTGGCAAAAGACCTTTTCGCCGCCGGCGGCATGCGCCTGTTTGGCGCCCGCCTGAAAGACGGCGGCATGTTGGATGACGCGCCGACCGTGAGCGGTAATACTCTATTTGATGAGCTGAGCTCGGCGCAGGAGACGGCGGGCCAGAAAGTTGTTTCCTCCGTTAGCGAACCGTTCAAAAAAACCGGAGGTTTGCGCATTCTCTATGGCGATGTCGCGCCGGAGGGCGCGGTACTGAAAACCGCCGGCTATAGCGACGGCGCCTTTGAAGGCCGTGCACGGATTTTTGAAAGCGAGGAAGCCGCTTTTGAGGCGGTTTCCAACCGCGATATCAAAGAAGGCGATGTCGTCGTCATTCGTTATGAAGGCCCGAAAGGCGGTCCCGGCATGCGCGAGATGTTGGCGGTGACGGCGGCGGTCGCCGGGCAAGGCCTTGCCGGCAAGGTGGCGCTGATTACCGATGGGCGTTTTTCAGGCGCATCGCACGGCTTTGTCATAGGCCATGTCTCGCCGGAGGCGGCGGTTGGCGGGCCTATCGGGCTGCTTGAAGAAGGCGACCTCATCACCATTGACGCAGAAGCGCGCCGCATCGACGCCGATGTCGATTGGCGCGCACGCCGCGCCGCCTTCACGCCCAAAGCGCCAAACCGCATGGGCGGCGCCTTCGACAAATACGCAAAACTGGTTTCCTCGGCGTCCAAGGGCGCCGTCACAATCGAGACGGACTGAACATTCAACACTCAAAGTTAGAACCAAGGACGACGACAATGAAACTTTATACCCAAGATGATGCCAACCCCGCTGCGGTAAAGTCCGGCCCCGTCGCCGTCATCGGTTATGGCAGCCAGGGCCGGGCGCATGCTTTGAACCTTAAAAACTCCGGTTGCGATGTCATCGTCGGCGTGCGTCCAGGCGGACCGAGTGCAAAACGCGCTGCGGAAGACGGGCTTGAGGTGGCGAGCATCGCACGGGCGACGGCGAATGCGCGTCTGATTGCTATCCTGACCCCGGATATGAGCCATGAGCAGATTTTCAAGGATGAAATCGCCCCGGAGCTAAAGGACGGCGATACGCTTTTATTCGCACACGGATTTACGGTGCTTTACGAGCGTGTGAAGCCGCCGCAAGGCGTCGATGTGGTTCTGGTGGCCCCGAAAGGCCCCGGTGATCTGGTGCGCCGCGAATATGAGCGCGGTCGCGGCGTGCCGTGTCTGTTCGCCGTGCATCAGGACGCAAGCGGCAAGGCCAAGGACAGAGCGCTCGCCTATGCAAGCCTCATCGGCGGCACCGCGGCGGGCGCGATTGAAACCACTTTCCGCGAAGAAACAGAAACCGATCTCTTTGGCGAGCAGGCGGTGCTCTGCGGCGGCGCAACGGAGCTAGTGTTAGCCGGATTCGAGACGTTGACCGACGCAGGCTATAAGCCCGAGGTCGCCTATTATGAATGTTTGCATGAGCTAAAGCTGATCGTTGATCTTCTCTATGAAGGCGGTCTTGCGAAGATGCATGAGTTCATTTCCGAAACCGCCATTTATGGCGACCTCACATCCGGCCCGCGGATCATCAATGACGAGACCCGCGCACGCATGCGCGAAGTGCTGGGCGATATCCAGTCAGGCAAGTTCGCGAGCGACTGGGTTGCGGAAAACCAATCGGGCAAAGCGCAATATGACAAAATGCTGGCGGCGGACCTTGCGCATCCGATTGAAAAAACCGGCAAGGAATTACGCGAGCTGATGTCGTGGCTGCAGCCCGGCGCCGAGAGCAAGAACACTTAATGGATTAAGGCGCGGGTCCTTGGACCGAGCCTGATGAGGCATGAGATGACGACGCTGTTAGAAAAAACTGAAGACCACACGCTTGCGCAAGCCGCGCCTGGTGCTGAGCCGGCGCCTGCGCAAAAAGCTGGCGCAGAATTGCTACTCGATGCGCTGGAAGAGCAGGGCGTGGAGGTTATTTTTGGCTATCCCGGCGGCGCAGTGCTGCCGATCTATGATGCGCTTCATCAACGTGAGACCATCCGTCATGTTATGGCCCGGCACGAACAAGGCGCGGTGCATGCAGCCGAAGGCTATGCGCGTTCCAGCGGCAAGGTCGGCGTTGTGCTGGTGACGTCAGGACCTGGCGCGACCAATGCAGTCACCGGGCTGACCGATGCGCTGCTCGATTCCATTCCGTTGGTGTGCATCACCGGACAGGTGGCGCGCGGGCTGATCGGGACGGATGCATTTCAGGAATGCGATACAATCGGCATCACTCGGGCCTGCACAAAACATAACTACCTCGTTGGCGCTGCGCACGGCCTTCCGGCGATTGTGCATGAGGCGTTTCATGTGGCGCGAAACGGTCGGCCCGGTCCGGTGCTGATCGATATCCCCAAGGACGTGCAATTTGAAAAAGCCGATTACGTAACGCGCCGCGTCGCGCGCCAACGCAACTGCATCGTTACGCCGCCAGTGCGTTCAAGTGAAATTGAGCAAGTGGTAGAGCTGATGCGCCAAGCGCGTCGGCCAGTGTTTTATACCGGCGGCGGTGT
This sequence comes from Hyphococcus sp., assembly GCA_021776375.1. Taxonomy (GTDB): domain Bacteria; phylum Pseudomonadota; class Alphaproteobacteria; order Caulobacterales; family Parvularculaceae; genus Hyphococcus. The sequence goes on from JAJFGA010000022.1 coordinate 42,463, forward strand.
GATTAACGCAGGTGTTGAAGCCAGCGCTGCGCTCAGGGCGCTAGCGCGCGAGACCGGCTTTCCGGTCACCTCGACCTTGATGGGGCTCGGCGCTTTTCCGGCGTCGGACCCGCAATGGCTCGGCATGCTCGGCATGCATGGCAGCTTTGAAGCCAATAACGCGATGCATGGCTGTGATTTAATGATCGCCGTCGGCGCCCGGTTTGACGATCGCGTGACCGGACGGCTCGATGCATTCTCTCCCGGTTCGCGGAAAATCCAGGTCGATATTGATCCGTCCTCGGTCAATAAAATTGTCAAGGTCGACTCTTCGATTATCGGTGATGCGGGCATTATTTTGGAAGCGCTTCTGACGCAATGGCGCGCGCGTGAGAGCATTGCTCCGACGAACCCATCGCGACTGTCTGAATGGACCGCGCAGATTCAAACATGGCGGGGAAAGAATTCATTCGCCTTCGAGACCTCTGACACAGTGATCAAACCTCAATTTGCAATTGAACGCCTCTATCAGATGACGCGCGGCAAGGATGTTTATGTAACGACCGAAGTCGGGCAGCATCAGATGTGGGCCGCGCAGCATTTTCACTTTGACGACCCAAACCGATGGATGACTTCCGGCGGTCTCGGCACCATGGGCTACGGCCTGCCGGCGGCGATTGGCGTGCAGGTTGCCCATCCCGATGCATTGGTGATCGATATTGCCGGCGACGCTTCTGTGCAGATGATGATGCAGGAAATGTCGACGGCGATCCAGCATGATTTGCCGGTCAAAATTTTTATTCTGAACAATGAATATCTCGGCATGGTGCGGCAATGGCAGGAGTTGCTCCATGATGGTCGTTATTCGCATACCTATTCCGAAAGCCTGCCGGATTTCGTCAAGCTCGCTGAAGCTTATGGCGGCGTCGGGCTGCGGGTGGAAAAACCGGACGAGCTTGATGGCGCGATTAAAGAAATGATCGCGATAGACAAGCCGGTGATTTTTGATTGCCGCGTCAGTGCTGAAGAAAATGTGTTTCCGATGATCCCTTCGGGCGCTGCGCATAATCAAATGCTGTTTGGCGGCGTATTCACTGGCGATGAAGTCAGCAAGGAAGGACGCGTGCAGGTATAAAATGGAAAATGCTTCCGTATATCCGGTCCAGCAAGAAGAAGCCGCCGTCGCTGAGAGCATTCTTGCAGTCATTGTCGACAATGAGCCGGGCGTCTTGTCACGGGTCATCGGACTGATCTCGGCGCGCGGGTACAATATTGAAAGCCTGACGGTAGCTGAGGTTGATGCCGAAAAGCATCGCTCGCGCATCACCGTCGTTACGCGCGGTACGCCGCAAAAAATTGAACAGATCAAAGCCCAGCTTGGCCGCCTTGTGCCAGTACGTCGGGTAATTGACATTAGCGAGGAAAGCGATGCGCTGACGCGTGAGCTGGCGCTTGTCAAAATTATCTCAACCGGAGACAAGCGCGTTGAGGCGATGCGGCTGGCTGAAATCTTTCGCGCCCGGCCGCTCGATACAACGCACACGTCGTTTATATTCGAGGTCACCGGCGCACGCGATAAGATCAACGCATTTCTGGATCTGTTGAAACCGCTGGGGCTGACGGAAGTCTCGCGTACTGGCGTTTTGTCAATCCGTCGCGGCTCGGAAGCTGAATAATCAAATGCCCCATCGCCGCCTAATATATCTATCCACTCGACTTAGTCCCGCGCGGAATGAAGGTTTCGCGCAAATGCGTCTAACAGAACAAACAAAGGACTAAGACGATGAGCGACGATCATGTGAGAATTTTCGACACGACCTTGCGCGATGGTGAGCAGGCGCCGGGTTTTTCGATGGCGACGGACGCCAAACTGATTATCGCGCGGGCGCTGCGCGATCTGAATGTTGATATTATTGAGGCAGGATTTGCCGCTGCCTCGCCGGGCGATGCGGCGGCGGTACGGGCCGTGGCGGAGGAAATTGAAGGCCCGCGCATATGCTCGCTGGCGCGCCTTAACGGCGCTGATATCGACGCGGCGGGCCGCGCGCTTGAACCTGCAAAATCAAAGCGAATTCATACCTTTATCGGGACAAGCCCACTCCACCGTGAAGCGAAGTTAAAGCTGAGCAAGGCGGAAATTCTTAGCCGTATCTCCGGTTTGGTCGCCCATGCGAAGTCGATTTGCGAGGACGTTGAATTCTCTCCCGAAGACGCGATCCGCACCGAGCGCGACTATCTGGTTGAGACGGTTCAGGCGGCGATTGAGGCGGGCGCGACGACGATAAATATTCCCGATACGGTCGGGTATACGACGCCGGAAGAAATTACCAATCTGTTCCGTTTTCTCCGCGCCAACACGCCCGGTGAGAGCGAGGTGACCTTCAGCACCCATTGTCATGACGACCTCGGCATGGCGGTCGCCAACAGTCTGGCGGCGGTGCGTGGTGGTGCTCGGCAGATTGAGTGCGCGATCAACGGCATTGGCGAGCGGGCGGGAAATTGTTCGCTGGAAGAAGCGGTGATGGCGCTGGTGACGCGTGAGGATTATTTCGGTGTTTCAACGCAGATTGAAACCACCAAAATCTTCCCCGCCAGCGTCGCGCTTGCGCGCGTCACCCACAACCCTATTCCGCGCAACAAAGCCATCGTCGGCAAGAATGCCTTTGCCCATGAGGCCGGCATTCACCAGCACGGCGTTCTGGCGAACAAGCGCACCTATGAAATCATGGACGCTGAAGCTGTCGGCATGCCATCCAATTCGATTGTGCTCGGTAAACATTCCGGCAAGCATGCGCTGCGCGCGCGCATTGAAGCGCTGGAGCTAAGCGCGACGCCGGAACGCCTTGATGAGCTGTTCGTCAAGTTTAAACGCCTGGCGGACGCCCAACGCGAAGTTACCGACGCCGATGTCGTGCGTCTGGTCACCGGCTCAAACAAACGCCCGGGCCGGGCCGGTCCCTGGCGATTGCGCCGGGTCGAATTGCGGGTCGAGCTGGATGAGGAAACGCCGCCCTATGCGCGCATTGGCCTGGAGCATGAAAATGGCGAGCGCCAGACGGTGACTTGCGAAGGTGAGGGGCCGTTTGACGCAGCCTTTAATGCGGTCTGCGCGATTGCCGGCGTTGAGGGGCGGATTTTGACGCTCGACATTCACCATGTCGCCGGTGCTGAAGAGGGGATAGTTCGCGCTGAAACACTGGTTGAAATTGGCGACCAGGAATATCTCGGCACAGTAAGAGAGATCGATGTCGCCCATGCAGCGGTTGGCGCGTTTGTGGTTGCGGCCAATCAGGCTGTCGCCAGCCGTAAAGTCGCGGCGGCCTGAGTGATGAAAAATGAAATGAGTAAAGAGATGTCGCTGCGCTCCTTGTTTGACAAACTCTGGGACAATCATGTCGTCGTCAATGAGACCCGGGAAACCCCGGCGATCCTCTATATTGACCTGCATCTCGTGCATGAGGTGACGTCGCCGCAGGCGTTTTCGGTTTTGGCGGACCGTAATTTAAACGTGCGCCGTCCCGATCTCACCATCGCAACGCTCGATCATTCAACGCCGACATCGCCGCCAAAACCGAATGGCGAGCTTGCCTATGCGACGCCACAAGCCAAGCGGCAGGTGGACCGGCTGATTAAAAATTGCGCCCATCATAAAATTCGGTTGCTCGGCCTTGGCGATCCTCGGCGCGGTATTGTTCATGTGATTGGCCCCGAGCTTGGCTTGACCCAGCCGGGAAAAACCATTGTCTGCGGCGACAGCCATACCTCGACCCATGGCGCCTTCGGTGCGCTCGCCTTTGGTATTGGCACCACGGAAGTCGGCCATGTGCTGGCGACGCAATGCGTCTTGCAGCGTAAACCAAAATCCATGCGGGTTACGTTCGATGGCGTATTGCCTGCGGGCGTCACCGCAAAGGATATGGCGCTGTTTATGATTGCCGAAATCGGCGCCAGCGGCGGGCAGGGCTATGCGATTGAGTTCGCGGGCGATGCGGTGCGCGCCTTGTCGATGGATGGGCGGATGACCTTGTGCAACATGTCGATTGAGGCCGGCGCCAGGTTCGGCATGATCGCGCCGGATCAAACGACGATCGATTATCTGCAAAATCGCGAACAGGCGCCGCAAGGCGCGGCGTGGGAACGTGCCGTCAGAAGCTGGCGCACGCTGCCGAGCGATGACGGCGCCGTATTCGATAAGGAAATTGAAATTGATGCGTCGAAGATACGTCCGATGATTACCTATGGCGTGTCGCCGGATGCTGCGGCCGCGGTTGATGCGGCGCCGCCGCCTGCAGGGTCACACGCGGAACGGCTAGCGCTGGAGTATATGGAAATTGCGCCGGAACGACCCTTTTCCGCAACCGAAGTGGACCGCGTCTTTATTGGTAGTTGTACCAATTCGCGGCTGTCTGACTTGCGTGAGGCCGCTGATATTATGCGCGGGCGCAAGGTCAAAGTCGGGGTTGTGGCGCTGATCGTGCCGGGATCTGTAGCGATAAAACGCAAGGCGGAAGCAGAAGGTCTCGATAAAATCTTTATTGCGGCGGGCGCAGAGTGGCGCGAGCCGGGCTGTTCGATGTGTATCGCCATGAATGGCGACCAGGGCGCGCCGGGCGAGCTGGTTGTGTCCACCTCAAACCGAAATTTTGTCGGTCGGCAAGGCAAAGGCGTGCGCACCGTTCTCGCCAGCCCCGCAACCGCCGCCGCTTCGGCGATCGAAGGCCGCATAGCTGATCCGCGAAATTATTACTCAAACAAGATGGAGCAGGCTGATGTCGCTTGAGCCGATCCAAAAACTCATCTCGCGCACGATTGTGTTGCGCCAGGAAAATATTGATACGGATCAAATAATCCCGGCGCGGTTCCTGACGACAACCACGCGCAAAGGGCTTGGTACGTCGGTGTTTTTTGACTGGCGGTATAATGCAGAAGGCAGGTTGCGCAATGACAGCCCGCTTGATGGGTTTAATCCGGCGGAATACAAGATTTTGGTGGCTGGATCGAATTTCGGTTGCGGCTCATCGCGCGAACATGCGCCCTGGGCGCTCGCTGACTTTGGCTTTCGCGCGATCATCAGCTCAGACATTGCTGATATTTTCAAGAGTAACGCATTGAAAAATGGATTGTTGCCGCTTGAGGTCGACGACAAGACCCACCGCCGGCTTCTCGCCTCGCCCGGGGAGGAAATTTCGGTCGATCTGGTGAGCCAGACGGTGCGCTTTGGCGAGGAGGGGTGGCAGACCGTCTTCAGGGTCGATCCCTTTGCGCGGCGCTGCATGCTCGACGGCGTCGATCCGTTGGGGCATTTAATCAATCAGCTTGCAGTCATTGAGAAATATGAAGAGGACCGGCGTGGGTTTTAACATCACTTACCTGCCGGGCGACGGTGTTGGACCGGAAGTGGCGGCTGCGGCGCGAGCGGTTGCGGAAAAGGCCGCGGAAAAGTTCTCGGTTTCGCTAGCGTTTCACGAATTTCCGTTTGGCGGCGCGGCGATTGACGCCCATGACAATCCGTTTCCGCCCGTTACGAGGCGCGCCTGTACGGAGGCCGACGCGGTGTTTCTGGGCGCCGTTGGCGGGCCCAAATGGAGTGGCGTATCCTTGCGGCCTGAAGCCGGGCTTTTGGACCTGCGCAAAATGCTTGGCCTGTATGCAAACTTGCGCCCGATCCGCATCATGGCGGGGATGGAGGCGTTGTCGCCGCTAAAAGCAACGCGCGCGCGCGGCGTTGATATTTTATTCGTCCGTGAACTGACGGGCGGAATTTATTTCGGCAAGCGGGTTGAGGGCGGTGAGTATGCAAGCGATGAGTGCGTCTATTCGCGAGAGGAAGTTGAGCGCGTGGCGCGGGTCGCCTTTGATACGGCGCGCGCGCGTAAGGGGAGGCTTGCCTCGGTCGACAAAGCGAATGTCCTGGCGACCAGCCGGCTCTGGCGCGCGGTTGTGAATGCGCTTCATGAAAGTGATTACAGCGATGTCGAGCTTGAGCATGTGCTGGTCGATGCCATGGCTATGAAACTCATCCAACGGCCGGCGGCATTCGATGTGGTCCTGACTGAGAACATGTTCGGCGATATATTAAGCGATGAGGCCTCGGTCATCACCGGTTCCATCGGGCTTGCGCCCTCGGCCTCGCTGGGCGGCGGCAAGGCGGGGCTCTATGAGCCGATCCATGGCTCAGCGCCGGATATTGCCGGTGAGGACAAGGCCAATCCTGCGGGCGCGATATTGAGTGCGGCGATGATGTTTCGCCATAGCTTTGACGCCGAGGCGCCAGCCAAAGCGATTGAGGAAGCCGTTGAGGCGGTGTTGGCGGCAGGGTTCGGCACGAGCGATATTGGCGGCGATGATGGGTGCGCGGCATTTTCTGAGCGGGTTGTTGCGCAACTGGCGGTGTGAAGTGGTCGCACCTAATGAGTGTTTACTTTTCTACGGATCAAGAAATGGCCTATCCTTCGCGACGTGAACCTATCGGTTCGCTCCTCAGGATGAGGGGTGGATTTTTTTGTACCATGTACAATCCCTCATCCTGAGGAGCCGTCCGCCAGGACTGCGTCACGAAGGACGAGACAGCTTGCCAAGATTCGACATGCGGCCAAGGCTTTAAGAATAACTCAGTATACAAATATATTGACACATTCAATACACAACAATCTGCGACGATTTTGATCGGGTGACATTGCTTGTGGACAGGGCTACCCTGCCGCCAGAATCATGGGTGCGCATCTGCGGTCTCTTGGCATATAGGAGCAAATTTTGACGGTTGTCATTATCGGCGGCGGGCAAGCGGCGAGCCAGACGGCGACGAGCCTGCGTCAGGAGGGTTTCGCAGCGCCCATCACCATCCTCGCTGAGGAAGAGCGCCCGCCTTACCAGCGCCCGCCTCTGTCGAAAAAATTTCTCGAAGGTGCGCTTGAGACAGAACGGTTGTTGTTGAAGCCGGAAGAATTTTACACGCAACACGGCATCGAGCTGCGGCTTGGCGCGCGCGCCGCATCGATCAATGTTGATGGCAAATCAGTATCACTCACCTCGGGTGAAAAGCTCGGCTACGATAAGTTGGTCATCGCTACCGGATCAACGCCGCGCAAGCTGCCTGTTCCTGGCGCTGATGCGGACGGTGTATTCTATCTGCGCAGTGCGGCGGATGCGCTCGCCCTAAAGCCGCGCCTGGGCGAGGGGAAATCTATTGCCGTCATTGGCGCCGGTTATGTCGGGCTGGAAGTTGCCGCGACAGCGCGCAAGGCGGGTGCGAATGTCATTATCATTGAATCCGCCGACCGCGTTATGTCGCGCGTTACCGGTGAATTCTTTTCCAGTTACCTGCAGAAATATCATGCCGCCCGAGGCGCTAAATTATTGCTGAATGCAGCCGTGACGCGGCTCGAGACCGAGGGTGGCCGGCTCGTTGCCTGCACATTCGCCAATGGTGAAAAAATTGAAATCGATACGGCGATCATCGGTATCGGCGTTATGCCTTGCGCTGAAATCGCAAAAAGCGCCGGTATACTATGTGATAACGGTATTACGGTTGACGAATATTGCCGCACGAATATCGATGACATCTTCGCCGCCGGCGACTGCGCCAATCACTACAATAGCCATTACGATATGAATTTACGCCTTGAATCCGTACACAATGCAATTGAACAGGGAAAGACGGTTGCGGCGACCATATGCGGCAAGGACAAACCCTACCGTCAGGCGCCGTGGTTTTGGTCTGACCAGTATGGTCTTAAAATCCAGTCCGTTGGCGTCGGCGCCGGGCATGATGACTATTTCATCTCCGGCGATCCGGAAGAGGATAGTTTTTCGGTGCTTTACTTCTCAGACAACCGGCTGGTTGCTGCTGACTGTGTTTGCCGGCCTGCCGATTATATGGTTGTAAGAAAGCTGCTTCAGGATCAAACGTTAATTTCCATTGACGACGTTAAAGGCGCGGAAGGGGATTTAAAGTCCCTGATGGCGCGGCGCTAAAAGAAGGGACCATCAATGACACACATTTCTCGCCGTGCGGCGCTCAAATCTTCGGCCGCGATCAGTCTTCTTACCAGCTTCGGTTGCGAGCGCGATGCGCCTTCGACGACAGATGATCTGGCAAACTTGGATGCTGTCTCGACGGCGCAAGCGGTCAAGAGCGGCAATGTGAGCGCGCTTGAGGTCGTCAACGCCGCTATCGGTCGGGCGGAAAAAATCAACCCGGCGATCAATGCGATTGTCACGCCTTATTATGACACCGCGCGGGAACAAGCCGCCGTGACGCCGGCGGGCGCATGGTTTGGCGTCCCAACCTTTATCAAAGACCTTAATAACGTTATTGGACAGCGCACGACCTATGGGTCGCGCGCGTTTGCAAACTATGTTGCGACCGAACAGTCCGCGCATATTGATGCGATATTTGCAAACGGGCTGGTTAGCCTCGGGAAAAGTGCAACACCGGAGTTTGGCCTCACCGCGACCACCGAACCGATGCTGAGCGGTGCGACGCGAAACCCGTGGAACACTAACCATTCAACGGGTGGATCATCCGGCGGCGCCGCCGCGCTCGTTGCTGCACGTGTAACGCCGGTCGCCCATGCCTCCGATGGCGGCGGGTCAATCCGCATTCCGGCGTCGTGCTGCGGGCTAGTGGGTCTTAAACCAAGCCGTGCACGCATGCCGGTCCCTGACGGCGACGCTGGCGCGCCGGTAAACTTGACTGCACACGGTGTTGAAAGCCGCACCGTGCGCGACACAGCCGCCTATATAGCGATGATGGAAGTGGATAATGACTTGCCCCAGATTGGGCTGGTGAGCGGACCGGTTTCTGCGCGCAAGAAAGTCGCCTTTTTTACAAAAGCGCCGACGGGTATTGCGGTCGATCCGGAGGTTGTTTCCGTCACTGAGGCTACGGCGCGCCAGCTAGAAAGTCTCGGTCATGAGGTTGAGGAAATTGAACCGCCATTCGATTCTTCTGTCTTGCAGGATTTTTCAATCTACTGGGCGGCGCGCATCGCGTTGGTGGTTGAGAATTGGGAGCGCGTGAGCGGACAAAAGGCTGGTTACAACGCATTCGAACCTTTTACCTATGGTCTCATTGAATATTACGAGGGACGTCGCGACCTTTTGGAAACAGTGGTCGCACGCCTGATATCCTTCGAACGGGACTATCGCGCCGCATTTTCAAATTTCGATCTTTTATTGTCGCCGGTTTTGGCGACGCCCCCGCCGGAGATCGGTTATTTGTCGACGACTTATGGCTTTGATTTGATCCTTGAACGCATCTCTGAATATGTTGCCTTTACTCAAGTTGCCAACGTCGCGGGCGCGCCGGCGATTTCGCTGCCCATAGGGATGTCGTCGAGCGGTTTGCCGATCGGCGCCCAGCTTGCCGCTGTGCCGGGCAACGAAAGGGCTATTCTGGAAGTTGCCTATGAGTTGGAAGAAGAATTTGAATGGAGCAAACGCGCGCCAGCCCTTTTATAGTACGCCAATTTTTGGCGCGTCAGTTCGTCACGCATTAAAGGGCTGCTCATCAACTTTATGTAAAGCCTCATTAACTATGTTGAGCGTGAGCCCCGGAAATGAAGGAGGCCAGCTCATGCCAATCATGAATTGGGACCAGACGCTTGATATAGGCGTTCCAGCAATGAACGCGGATCACCGCTGCATTCTTGATGCAATGAACGATATCTTCGATGCGCATGCGGAGGGACAGGAAGGCGATAGCATAAACCGGCTTGTGACCCGATTGGGTGGCATCTGCACCCGCCATTTCGCGGACGAAGAAGCCTTCATGGAGAAGGTCGGCTATCCGGGCCTTAATTCTCACAAACTCATTCATAAAAAACTATTGGAAGACTTCTCAGGCCATGCGGCGGCGATTAAAGCCGCGGGCGGCAAAGCCAATGAAGACTTCTTCGGCTTTTTGAAGCGCTGGCTCGTTGCGCATATTAGGGGCATCGACTCTAAATATGCCGATCACTCAAATTCCAGCTTGTTGGCCGCAAACGGTTAGGGTGCTTCTACCCGTCAAGAAGGTTTGTGCGGTGAAAAGCGTTTTCACCGTCAACGTAAAATGTTGGTTTTCAGACGCACTTGTGGGCCCTCATAACCCGTATGCCAGTTGACTGGCGATGTTCACCTCGATTTCAATGCCAGCGCATAGCTGCCGCAACGGCGGGCGCATGCTGAAAACTTATTTCTGAGACTGGGCTTGCGCGTCCGGTGATCATCCAGTGAGATCAGCTGAAGCGGCTCTTCGGTGAGCTTACGATGAAGCTGGTTCATCGGTTCGCACACGCGGCTACCAACATCTTGGTGCAGGATTTATTTCAACCCAAAACTGTCCAGCCCGCCCTCAGTCCTGGGGCCAGCTTCGGATTTACGTCAGAATGTGTTGGGTGCATATTGCTTTTTGCGTCTATTGAGGGCGCGCGATGTGCTGGATGTTATCTTTGGGAAAGAGGCCATATTTGTGTATGCCCGCTACTGAGTTGCGGCGGAGAGTTGTGGGGTCGATCTTAAAGACGAGTACACATATTCTCTTGTAGCCAATTGAATTTATTAAAAAAATGATGAAACATCAATCACATAGATTCTGTGTCGCACCGATGATGGACGGAACGGACCGTCATTGCCGGTACTTCCATCGACTGCTGACCAGGCGTGCGCGGCTCTATACGGAAATGATCACTGCGGATGCGGTTATTCATGGTGAACGGGATCGCCTGCTTGGCTTTGATGCGCGAGAGCATGTCGTCGCGCTGCAGCTTGGCGGCGGCGACCCGGTAAAGCTGGCAGAGGCGGCGAGGGTTGGCGAGGCTTTTGACTATGACGAAATCAATCTCAATGTTGGCTGTCCGTCGGGCCGGGTGCAGTCGGGCGACTTTGGCGCTTGCCTGATGAAAAAGCCGGCGCTGGTCGCACGCTGTGTCGCGGCGATGCGCGATGCCGTCGATATCCCGGTTACGGTAAAATGCCGTATCGGCGTTGATGATCAGGACCCGGAGGAGAGCCTGTTCGGGTTCATAGATGCAGTCGCGCAATCAGGCTGCAATATATTTATTGTTCATGCGCGCAAAGCCTGGCTCGACGGGTTAAGCCCAAAAGAAAACCGCACCATCCCGCCGCTCGATTATGGTCTTGTGCGCCGGCTCAAGCGTGAACGGCCGGAGCTTACCGTCGTTTTGAACGGCGGCCTTGAAACGATCGCGCAATCACTCGACGCGTTAGCGCACGATGACCCTCGCGGTCTAGACGGCGTCATGCTGGGGCGCGCCGCTTATGGCACGCCTTATATATTGTCGGATGTCGACCGGGAATTTTTCGGCGATCCGGCGCCGGCGCCGCTTCGTGAGGACGTTGTGCAAGCGATGTCGGATTATCTCAAAGCGCAATTTGTGCTGGGCGTCCGGCCGCATTCGATTACCCGCCATATGCTCGGGCTGTTTCACGGCGCGCCCGGCGCTCGCACATGGCGGCGGTTTTTGTCTGAAAACGCGCCCGCGTCACGCGACGATATTTTAGATCGCGCAGCCGACGCCATGCGCAATAGATACGCGGCGGCATAGATTTGGCCCTCCTTGACCTCCTCTCCGATCACGCATTTTTGCTTCTCGGCGTTATGCTGGCCGGCATTCTTGCGGGCTTCGCCGGCGGCATGTTCGGTATTGGCGGCGGCATCATCACCGTGCCGGTTTTGTATGCGGTGTTCCAGTCTCTTGGGGTCGGTGAGGACGCCAGTCTGAAAACCGCCATCGGCACGTCGCTGAGCGTCATTGTTGTTACATCAATCCGTTCTCTGATGACCCATCACCGCGCCGGCCATGTGGATGGCGAAATGTTGCGCGCCTGGGGCCCTTGGATTGCACTTGGTTCAGCCGGCGGCGGCATCCTCGCGCGCTGGGCGCCGGTTGAGCTTTTGACCATCGTCTTCGCGGGCGGCGCGGTTTATATTGGCTATCGGCGGATCTTTCCGAACAAACGGACGACGGCGCCGGACATAAACCTCACGCATAATCGCCTGAAGATACCACTCGGCGCGGGGACCGGGCTATTCTCCAGCCTGATGGGTCTTGGCGGCGGCGCGGTTGGCGTGTTGGTGATGACGATGGCGGGGCGGCCGATGCATCAGGCGATCGCAACCTCGGCCGGCTTCGGGATTGCTGTCGCGGTTCCGGGAGTGATCGGCTTTATAATCTCTGGCTGGGGCGCGCCGGGCCTGCCGCCGGGATCGCTCGGGTTTGTGAACGCGGCGGCGTTTGCGGCGATGGCCTCAACGGCGGCGTTCACAGCGCCCATGGGGGCCCGCCTCGCGCACCGGCTCCACGGCGAATTCCTGTCGAAGATGTTCGGGCTCTATGTCTTTCTCGCGGCGGTTGGTCTGGTTTGGGATGTTTTTCACCCATAGGCTGTTGTGCGGAATATGTTGCAACGCGGAAATTTTTTGTTTCCATCGCGCGCGCGCCCTGATAAGGTTTTTTGAGCATGAAGCAGTGAGTACTGTCGACCATGGAAACGATTATTTCAGGCGTCGGCAGTTATCTGCCCGAAAATGCCGTCACCAATACTGAACTCGCCAAGCGTATAGACACCTCGGATGAATGGATCCGGTCGCGCAGCGGCATTGGCCAGCGCCACTTTGCCGCCGACGATCAGTCGACATCGGACATGGCGCGCGAGGCGGCGTGGAATGCGCTTGAACAAGCCGGCCTCAAACCAACCGATATCGGGCTGATCATTGTCGCGACGGTGACGCCGGACAAAACCTTTCCATCGACAGCCGTTTACGTTCAGCAAAAGCTCGGCGTGCCGCCCTGTATCGCGTTTGATGTGTCGGCGGCCTGCGCTGGCTTCATCTATGCGATGAACGTCGCCCATAGCTTCATCACCACGGGCCAAGTCAAACACGCGCTGATTATTGGCGCAGAGAAATTGTCGTGTTTCCTCGACTGGAATGATCGCGCCACCTGCGTCCTGTTCGGCGACGGTGCGGGCGCGGCTATATTAAGCGGCGTTCCGGCGCGCACGGCGGCGCGACCAAGGGGTGTTCTGTCAACGTACCTTGCGGCGGATGGGCGCCTTGCAAAACATCTTTATGCTGATGGCGGCCCGTCAACCACAGGTACGGTCGGCCAGGTGCGGATGAATGGCAAGGAAGTCTTCCGCAACGCGGTTCAGGAAATTGCCGGTGCGGTGTTTGAAGTCACTGAGCGCGCCAAGGTCAGCCGTCATGATATCGACTGGTTTGTTCCGCATCAGGCCAATATCCGGATCATTCATTCCTGCGCCAAGAAGCTGGAGCTGGACGAGAGCAAAGTCATCGTCACCATCGACAAACACGCTAACACATCTTCGGCGTCGATCCCGCTGGCGCTCGATATCGGCATCCGCGACGGGCGGATCAAGCGCGGCGACCTTCTTGTTTTCGCCGCCCTCGGCGGCGGCCTCGCCTGGGGGTCAGCTCTGGTGCGGTATTAGAGTTTTGGGTGATGAACACGAACCGCCTGAAGCTCTAGATTCATAATTGCACGCCGGCCTGCGCCAAACGCGTTTCCTATAAGAGCGAAGTCGAAGGGGCGACTTTTCGCCCAGCGCTATAGCGGACCGCTAAGGGGTTTGTTTTTCTCGGTGTTGGCGATAAAGGAATGGCGTGAGCGACATTATCATCTATGCGTTAGTCGCTTTTTTTGTCGCCGGCGTGGTCAAAGGGGTTGTCGGCATCGGCATGCCCATGACGGCGATCGGCATTCTCTCCCAGATTACCGAGCCGAGGCTCGCCATTGCTTTGGCGGTTATCCCGATTTTTGTTGCCAATTCATGGCAGTCCTATCGTAGCGGAAACGTTGTCCCGACCCTTGTTCAATATCGTTTTTTCGCAATTTCCCTTGGTATCGCAATCTTTCTCAGCACGTTATTGGTCGCCTATGTGAAAACTGACATTCTCATAGCGACGCTCGGCGCCGTGATCGCTTTGTTCGCGGTCACAAATTTCGCTTATACGCCGGCCTATCTACCGGAAAAATATGATAGAGCGGCTCAAATTACGAGCGGCGCAATTTCCGGACTGTTTGGCGGCCTGACGGCCATCTGGGGTCCGCCAATGGTGATTTATTTATTATCGCGCCGCGTAGAAAAAGACGAATTCATGCGCGTGAGCGGCGTGTTGCTATTCGTCGGCAGCATTCCGCTCATAGCGGGTTATCTCGTAAGCGGGATGCTTGACGGGCGGACTGCGGTACTGTCAGCTTTGATGGTCGTTCCGACATTGTCGGGGTTCGCGATTGGTGAGCGATTGCGCGGCAGCTTGAACCCGTCGTTGTTTCGCAAAGTGCTGCTCGCGGTCTTTTTGTTAATTGGGCTCAATCTGCTAAGGCGTGGTCTGTTTTAAAGGTAAATTTCTGCGATGAGTGAAGAAGCCATGAACGCACGCATTGAAAAGCTTGAAGAGCGGGCGGCTTTTCAGGAAGCCGCCATTGAAGAGCTGTCCGATGCAGTTACCGATCAATGGAAACTGATCGATGCATTGAAACGCGATACCCAGCGCCTTGGTGATGAACTCAAAGAGGTTGAAGGAAACCTGGCGCAGGGCGAACAGCGTGAACCGCCGCCACCGCATTATTAGAGCGCTAGATCTTCTGATTATAATCGCCGATTTCCGGATGCTGTTTAATTACCGCATCCAGCTCAGCGAACATCGCTTTCATATTGTCTTGCGAGGTCGGGCTTTCGACCACGACCACAAGTTCAGGTTTGTTGGATGAGGCGCGCACCAGTCCCCATGTGCCGTCTTCGGCGGTGATGCGCACGCCATTGATGGTGACAACATCGCGGATTTTCTGGCCGATGATCTGGCCGCCCGCCGCTTCACGGTCGACAAAACTTTTGACGATCTTATCAACGACGCCATATTTGGTCTCGTCTGCGCAATGGGGTGACATGGTTGGTGACTGGTAGGTTTTGGCCAGTGATTTGCGCAAGTCGGAGAGTTTTTTGTCCGGATTGCGATCGAGCATTTGCAACAGTGCAATCGCAGCGATGAGACCGTCATCATAGCCGCGCCCGATTGGCTTATTAAAGAAGAAGTGCCCGGATTTTTCAAAACCCGCCAGTGCGCCCATCTCATGGCTTTTGCGTTTGATATAGGAATGGCCGGTCTTCCAGTATTCGGTCCTCGCGCCATTCGCCTGCAATATCGGATCGGTCACGAACAGGCCGGTTGATTTCACATCAACCACGAATTGTGCATTTTTATGGAGAGCGGAGAGATCGCGCGCGAGCAGAACGCCAATCTTGTCGGCGAAAATTTCCTCGCCCTCGTCATCAACGACGCCGCAGCGGTCGCCGTCGCCGTCAAAGCCGAGCGCGACGTCAGCGCCATGTTCTTTAACCGCGTCGCGCATAGCGTGCAGCATTTCCATATCTTCCGGGTTCGGATTATAGCGCGGAAAGCTATGATCGAGGTCGGCGTCCATGGGTATGACATCGAGCCCGAGCCGCTCCAGGGTCTCCGGCGCAAAGGCGCCGGCGGTGCCGTTGCCACAGGCGGCGATGACTTTCATTTTTCGCTTGAAAGAAACGCCCTCGACGATGTCAGCAATATAGCGCTCGCGCAGGCCCTCAACATATTTATATGCGCCGCCATCGAACTGTTTGTACTCGCCCTTCAGGACAATGTCCTTTAGCCGGCCCATTTCGTCCGGGCCGAAGGTGAGGGGACGGGCCGCGCCCATTTTAACCCCGGTCCAGCCATTTTCATTATGGCTCGCCGTGACCATGGCGACGCAATCAATATCGAGATCGAATTGCGCGAAATAAGCGACCGGCGACAGGGCGAGACCGATATCGTTGACCTCAATACCGGCGGTCATCAGCCCGACCGTCAGCGCCTGCTTGATGGAAATTGAATAGCTGCGAAAATCATGGCCGACGACGATGCGCGGCGGCTTGCCCATCTCGCGGATCAGCGTGCCGAGGCCCTGGCCCAGCGCTTGGATGCCGAGGAGGTTTATCTCCTTTTCAAACAGCCAGCGCGCGTCATATTCGCGAAAGCCCGTCGGTTTGACGAGCGGCGTCACTTCATAGGCGAGGGTGTTGGATTTTATGTCGGCGCGCGGGCTCGGCAGCATGTAGATCGTCCTTTGATATGGAATTGCGGCGCACTTTAGGGCCGCCCGCGCCATATGCAACACCGGCGCCCTTGAGAAAGAATCGCGCCTAATCCCGTGACATTGTGGTGTTTTTTGACCATAGTCCGGCCTCTTGAAAACCGTCGCTCAGACGGGAATCACAGCAGCGCGCCGTCGGGGGCCGAGACAACAGGGCAGGGGTTCATGGATTTGCCGTTTGCAATCAGCAACATCGGATTGCGCAGCCCGGCTATCTTGACGCCACTTGCGTTGCAGAATTTCAATTCAGCTTACCAAAAAGGGTGACGAATGGGCGCGAAAATTATCGAAATGCTAGAGGGCCGTTTTGTCGGCCTAATAGGCGTTGTTGTGATCATCCTGATCGCTGTCATATTTTCACGTAACCGTAGGGCCATAAACTTCAGGATTGTGTTGAGCGCCTTTAGCCTGCAACTCGCGGTCGCCTTTTTTGTGCTTTATACGTCCATTGGCAAAAACGTTATTGGCGCAATGTCGCAAGGTGTGTCGAACATTCTTGGATACGCCAATGCCGGTATTGGCATGGTTTTCGGCGGGCTTGCCGGAGACAGTTTCGGCACTGTCTTCGCCATTCATGTCTTGCCGATCATCATTTTCTTTTCCGCACTGATGGCGGTGCTTTATCATTTGCGCGTCATGCAGGTGATTGTCGCCGGGGTTGGCGGCTTTCTACAAATCATTATCGGCACGCGTCCGGTGGAGTCCCTGAACGCTGCGGCAAATGTATTTGTCGGACAGACCGAAGCCCCGCTTGCCATCAAGCCGTTCCTTGGCCGGGTCACGGGCCCGCAATTATTCGCCATCATGGTGTCGGGCCTTGCATCTGTCGCCGGCACGGTGCTCGCCGCCTATGCGCAAATCGGCATTGAGCTCAAATACTTGCTTGCCGCCAGTTTGATGGCCGCGCCTGGCGGGTTGCTAATGGCGAAACTGATTATTCCTGATGATGACGAAGAAGATGAAAATAAACTGACCGTAGCGGCGATCACCAAGGAGCGCTCTCCTCACGCCAATGTTGTGATGGCCGCAGCGGTCGGCGCACAGGACGGCTTGAAACTGGCGCTGACCATCGGCGCGATGTTGATCGCTTTTGTCGGGTTGATCGCGCTGGTCAACGGTTTGCTTGGCGGCATCGGCGGGCTTATCGGCGTGGAGAACCTCTCCGCGCAAATGATCTTGGGCTGGGTTTTTGCGCCGCTGATGTATTTGTTAAGCATCCCCTGGGCTGAAGCGCAGACAGCCGGCGCCATCTTTGGCGAAAAGCTGATCTTAAATGAATTTGTCGCCTATTTCAGCCTGATTGCACAGGCCGATACGTTGAGCCCGAAGACAGTTGCGATCGTAACATTTGCGCTGTGTGGTTTCGCCAATGTTTCTTCAATCGCCATCCTTCTGGGTGGATTAGGCTCGCTGATCCCGGACCGGATGGAAGAAATTGCAAAATATGGCGTATACGCAGTGTTGGCGGGATCATTATCAAATCTGATGAGCGCGGCGCTTGCCGGGTTGATTTTGCCGTGACCTGAGGCGGTTAAGGAAACATAGGCAATGACAAAGGCGCCGCTAAGGGGCGCGCGATGAAATCGAAAAGCGGAGAGAGATTTATGCGTAGGCGTTTATTTTCAGGCGTGATGGCGTGTTTGGCGGTTGCAAGCTACTCAACAGCCTCATTGGCGCAAAGCGTCGTCCTTCGGGCGGCGCGCTATGTCGATGTTGAGAGCGGTCAATATGTCAGCCCGGCGGTTATTGTTGTGGAGGATGGCAAGATCGCGGCGATTAATCCCGCAACAACGCCCGCCGAAGGAATTATTGACCTTGGCGACATGACCTTGTTGCCGGGGTTGATGGATGCGCACACCCACCTGACCTTTGATATTTCCGGCGACTGGATGACCGATCCGGTTCGCTTTACCGCCGGAGACTACGCCCTGCGCGGCGCGGCCAATGCGAAGAAAACCCTGATGGCGGGGTTCACAACAGTGCGCGACGTTGGCTCAAAAGATTTTAGCGACGTTGCCTTGTCGCGCGCCATCGATAAGGGCTGGGTTGTCGGCCCGCATGTCATTCCCGCCGGTCACTCCCTGGGTGTTACGGGCGGCCATTGTGATGTTACCGGGTTTAAGCCCGGCGTTGTCGAGGGTGATGAGACGGTTGGTATTGCCGACGGCGCTGATGGTTTTGTGCGCGCCGTGCGTTATCAGATTAAGCATGGCGCCAAAGTGATCAAGATATGTGCGACGGCGGGCGTTTTGTCGTTTGAGGATTCGGTCGGCGCCCAACAAATGTCGCAAGAAGAGCTGCGTGCAGTGGCGGAAGAAGCGCACCGGCATGGCGTTAAAGTCGCCGCCCACGCGCATGGGACGGCGGGCATTATCGCCGCGTCTGAGGCCGGCATTGATTCCATCGAACACGGATCAATTATCAGCGAAAAAGCCGCGAAGGTGATGAAAAAGAACGGCACATGGCTGGTGCCGACGCTTTATTTGTCGCGCTCAATCGATTGGGATTCGGTACCGCCGGCTCTGGAAGCAAAAGGCCGTGCGGTGATGCCGCTTGCTGATGAGAGTTTTAAACTGGCGTTGCGCCGGGGGTTGAAAATTGCTTTGGGCACCGATTCGGCGGTTTATCCGCATGGCGATAATGCCAAAGAGCTAAGCGTTCATGTTGAGCTGGGCCAATCGCCTGCCGCGGTGATCCGCAGCGCCACCAGCGCTACGGCGGAACTGTTTGGCGTGGAAGATCGCGGCCAGATCAAAGCCGGCCTCATCGCTGATATGATTGCGGTCGATGGCGATCCGCTTAAAGATATTAGCGCGCTTGAAAATGTTGATTTCGTTATGAAGGCCGGTAAAATATATAAGCACGCTGAGTGATGCGCGAAGTTTGGAAACGGGGCGCGGGCAAAGCCGCGCATCGATCACGCGATGGCGACTGAAACCGTGCGGGCGCTTGTTAAAGAAATCCGCGCTTGTGATATTTGCGTCGCGGCGCCCCTGAAAACGCCGCTGCCGCACGCCCCCCGCCCGGTTGTGCAAGCCTCGAAAACTGCGCGGCTCGGCGTCTTCGGGCAGGCGCCCGGAAATCTCGTCCATCAGACCGGTGTGCCGTTCAACGATCCATCCGGCGAACGCTTACGCGACTGGATGGGGGTGACGCGTGAAGAGTTTTACGATGAACGCCGCATCGCCATCATCCCGATGGGGTTTTGTTTTCCGGGCTATGACGGCAAAGGCGGCGACCTGCCGCCGCGCAAGGAATGTGCGCCAGCATGGCGCGCCCGGCTGATGGAGGCGTTGCCGAATATTGAAACCGCCATTCTCGTTGGCGGCTATGCGCAGAAATGGCATCTCGGCAATGGCGCAAAGAAAACCCTGACGGAGACGGTAGCGAATTGGCGAGACTTTACGCCGGCATTCTTTCCAACACCGCATCCATCATGGCGCAATACCGGTTGGTTGAAGAAAAATCCGTGGTTCGAAACCGACCTCCTGCCAGTATTGAAACGGCGGGTGCGGAAGTTAGTCGGCTAACGCGCTATCTTTGACTGATTTCCGGCCTTTTCGAGATTTTCAAGAATATCGCTAATCTGCGACAGCAGCTGCTGGTCTTTTCTGGTCAGGAGCGACAGCTCATCGGCGATGATTTCCAGCCGGCGGCGGCGCCCCTTTTCCATGATCCGCCGGCCCTTGTGCGTTGCATTGATGATAACGGTGCGGGCGTCTTCGCGGCTGCGGTTGCGCTTTACCAGGCCGCGCTCTTCCAGAGCGGTAACAGTCCTGGAAATGGCGGGCAGGGATACGGATTCCACCTCGGAAAGCCGCGTAACGCTAAGGGGGCCGGCATAGGTCAGGACAGAAAGCAGTGACAAACGCTCGGGACTAAGCCCACTTTCCTTATCCGCCTGACGCGCACGCCGCAGCAAATGAATAGACAAGGAATGCAACGCATTGGCCGTTCGCATGAGAGTATTATTGTCGAGGCCTTCAGGAAGCGGGGGGATTGACATTTAGTTAACAACGTTAATAATTAAACCTGTTAGCTACTTTATCAAGAGGAGGGCGTCATGCAAGCAAAGGTTTCTTCATCTGCGCTGAAATCGATTGGCCAGATCCATATCAGCGTCAAGGATTTTGAACGAGCCAAGGCGTTTTATCGCGATGTTTTGGGTCTTGAGATGCTGTTTGAAGTTGCGGAACAGCGCATGGCGTTTTTTGATTGCGGCGGGGTGAGGATTTATCTCGGCGTTCCTTCAAGTCCTGAATATGCTGCGAACTCGTTCCTCTATTATCGTGTCGATGACATCGGCGCGGCCTATGACCGTTTACAGCGAGCCGGGGTTGAGTTTCTGCATCCGCCTCATGCGATCCACAAAACTGAAGATAGCGAGCTCTGGATGGCGGGTTTTCAGGATAGCGAAGGCAATTTCGCGCAACTCATGTGTGACAAGCCCATCGCGGCATGACGCGCTCAAACGGGCGCCGGCTATTAGCGCCGGAAGTTTCGCCAGTCGTCAAAGCGGGCGTAGATAACAAATAACGCCGACAGAACAATCAGGATAAGCAGTGCAAATTGTATTTGCGCCTCGACCGCATGCACTTCGTGCTTAGACGGACGATCGACTTGCGTTCCGATGATTTGGACGGTTTCCTCGCCAGTCTCTCCGCCGATCACCGGGTCGCCATTCTCATCGACGCCGACCGTGACCTCGCCGTCCTTGGGCGGCGTATGCTCAGTCAAACTTTGCCCGGTTTCGATATTGGTTTCGGTCTGCGCAAGTTCTTCAACGCTATCGCGGCCGAGGGTTGCGGCGGCGGCGCCAGCGCCGCCGGCGACGGTTGCGCCTTGTGCGGTGCGACTCTCAGCAACGCTGCCGCGGCGCGGCGAGTCTTCGATCGGTGTGATGCGCGAATTTTCGCGGATGTTTTCAACATCGCGTACAATCGGCGGGTTTGCAGGCTCCAAAAACAATGCACGTTCCGCCGCGCGTCGCCGCGTCAGGCCAAACACTTCGCGCAACACGCCGCCGACAGTCGCCTTGTTCCACCAGGTCAGCGCGTCCGCCGCGCCCATCCGGTCGCCACGGTTAAGCCGTTTGCGTGCAGTAGACCCGCCAAACGCATTCACGCCGACATTGTAAACGAAAGACACCAGCGCATCGAATTCATTTTGATTGAGAGAAACCGAGGCAAGACGATCAACAGCATCCTCGCGCGACCTTAGATCCTTGCGCAGCAAGGTTTCGGCCTCGCGCTCGCTGATGCGCATACCCGGCTCGACATCATCGCCGGTATGCCCGTATCCAATCGTCCAGATACCGGCAATGTCCTGATAGGCCTCCAATTCCAGGCCTTCAAAACTCTTCAGTAAACCTATGCCCCGTTCGGATATTTTCACAGTGCTGCTCCACCCCCAATACTCGCCAATATCTTAGACGGAATTGTGGCGTCACGGTAGGACTGCAAGACACATCCGCGTGAGCGCTTGCATGCATGATCACAACTGATAGGCTCCGGCCTTCATGATAGGCAGCATCTGAGGGGATTGTGTCCAATATGTTGAATTTTAAAGTAATTCTTGCGACAGCATCACTGATTACACTATTGGCCGGCCCGGCAACGGCGCAATCGACCGCAAATAGCCAGTTACAATCCAATAGCTCCAAGCAACATTTCAGTGCTGGCGAAATCTCATCTATTTTTGCAGAATTTGCGATCGCAACAAAACTTTTGCCGTATGAAGGCCAGGGCGCTGCAACGATTATCGCCCAGACATCAGGTGACGCCACATTTGTGGTTTCGCTCTTTAACTGTGTCAATCCAGCGGACGGAACGCAATGCGGGGGCGCGGTGATCTACACCGCAACCTCAAATTCCGGGATCGCCTATGATGATATCAATAGCTTTAACGCAGTCTCCAATGTCACGATGGCGGTCAACGTTGCTGAACAAAATATAGTCGTGTTTGGTCGTCAGCTGTTCTTTAGCGGCGGGGTCGGGCGTGATAATTTTAAATTTATCACAGCATTGTTTTTGACCGACATGCAGGAATTTATGGATGCGCGCACGGCAGCGGGAACGTCGGTATCGCTTAACGAAGCTCCGGCGACGACGGGTAAAACCGATAATGTAGCAGGCGCTGGGGATACAGTTACATTCGTCGCGAGATCGATCTCGTCTGGCGCGGTCGATGATCATGCGCTTTCCGCCGCCATCGCCAACACCTGGCAAGTGTCGTTTAACCCGCCAAACATAGACATGGATGAATAGGTAAATCCGCGCTGAAGGTTTTGTTGCAGCGCAGCGAGCGCAAACTCGCCTCATCTGCGGGCGATAAAATTAATGGACAAACCAAGCAAATGCGCCGTTGGTGTGCATTCGCGCGCCTGAACCGGCGATTTATCCCTGCCTGAGCAACTGAAAATCAATAATTGATTTCTATAGAGGGGCGACGACGAGGGGGGCGCAAATCAGCCCTTGAGCCTTGCTAAACTCGCCGTTATATAGGCCGCGCTGCGGCGGCGGCGCCTGATAAGCGGCGGTGCGTAATCGGAGAGTAGACTATGTCGGCGAGTGAATTAGACGAATATCGTCCGTCCGCAGATGAACCGTTTATGAATGATCGCCAGAAAGAGTATTTCCGGCGTAAACTCGTGGACTGGAAACAGGACATTATCCGCGAGAGCCAGGGGACGTTGAACAATCTCCAGGAAGCAAACAACCAGCTGCCTGATGTTTCCGATCGCGCATCGAGTGAAACGGAAAAAGCGCTGGAACTGAGGACGCGCGACCGCCAGCGCAAGCTGACCTCAAAGATAGACGCCGCGTTGCGGCGTATCGAGACCGGCGAATATGGCTATTGCGAAGAAACCGGCGAGCCGATCAGCCTGCGCCGGCTTGATGCGCGCCCGGTTGCGACCCTGTCGCTGGAAGCGCAGGAACGCCATGAGCGGAACGAGAAAGTTCACCGTGAAGACTAAGTGGGGCGAAGATTAAGCGTAAGCTTTTGTGCTAACAGCCGCGTTTTTCCAAAATTCCGATAAGCCTTAGGCGTCCTGGCGCAGGACCAGCGCCGTTACAATCACCGCCGCAGCCAGAACAACAGCGGCGCTGAGTTGCGTTGCTGCATCAACGCCGCCTGAGTAGGACGGCAGGGCCTCAGCCAAATACGGCGCCGCCAAGCGGCCAAGATCTGAAAACTGTGACGCCGCAAAAGCCGCGCCGAGCCCGCCGGCAAGGCCAATAACCCCAAGCCTGGCTCGATTTCTGGCGGTGAGCTTGAACTGAACTCGCTTTACAAACCGATCATTTTCCAGCCGGCCGGCAAGGTCGTCAAAGTCGGCGCGAAGAAGCGTTTCGATATTATCAGAGGGCATACATCACTCCCTTGTGGTTGGCGGCTGTTTCGGTTTGGGTTGTCTCGTTTCTCGGGGGGCGTTGTTCGGCAACGCCGGTCAACGCCTCGCGCATTTTTTTTCGGCCGCGGGCAATATAGGTTTTAATCGACCCAAGCGGTGCATTGAGTACGCGCGACGCCTCACTGTGAGAAAGCCCGGCCGCATCACACAGGAGAAGCGCCGCACGTTCGGCCTCTTCAAGGTCCAATAGCGCCCGGCGCAAATCCATCGACAGACCAACTTCGATGGCGCCGCCGGGGGGCTCCATATTCGCTGCGTCGTTCTGCAACGCATCTTTCAGACGCGCCGCTGCTTTTTCACGGCGCCGATCCTGAAGGAATTCACGATAGGCGATCGCGTAAAGCCAACTGCGAAATGACGCGCCGCCACGGAAACTCGCCAGGCCCTCATGCGCTTTGATAAAAGTCTCCTGCGCAATGTCATCGGCAAGATGGTCGCTGCCGCACAGACGGCGCAGAAACGCCCGCAGCCGCGCCTGGTGTCGGCGCACCAGTTCGGTGAAGGCGGCGCTGTCTTGCGCTACCTTCGCCATCGTCATCAATTCAATGTCGTTCGGGCCCATTTCACGGCCTCCCGCCAGAACTGTAGCCTATACAGTTGGTTCTCTCGGGGCAAAGAAATGGAACGCCACATAGGCAAGGCCAATCAGGCCGGGGAATGAGGCGACGCCGATCATTGGCCCAATGGCCTCCGCGTCATCGATCATATTGCCCAAAAAGACGAAGGCGAGGCCGACAGATATAAGGATGATGCCTTTTCTGAGATCAGCATTGGCGCCGACATTGTCACGCAGGATGGATTCGACCAGCGTGCCGTCAACCGCCCCGGTTTTTTCAATCGATAGCCGGATGGTCTCGTGGATGGCCTGGCGCTTTTTGTAGCTAAAATGGAACGCAGCAACGAGAATGACTGCCAGCGATGCAAACACGAACATCGGGATTAAAACTTCTTCGGACATGAGTTTTCCTTTCCTCAAAGCATGGGCGATTTCGCCCGTTTGTTATGACCGTTAGATGCACCGGGAGCGTCGTTTGGATGTGGGGGAGAAAAAATTTCTTTGAAAAGCGATTGACCGAGCCTCTTCGAGGGTCGGGCGCGCAAAAACGGGCGGAGCTTTCACCCCGCCCGTGTCTATTAAAATGCGCCAGGGCCTTACCGCAAAAAAGGCCCGTAATGTTTATGGCCGGTA
>JAJFGA010000023.1 GCA_021776375.1 Hyphococcus sp.
CATCGATCCCAAATCTCAGCCCGCTGAGATTCTGAATAATAAATTCGTCGACGTTGCTTCATAACTTCCACTCCAGTTGTTCATTTAACTAAAGTGTTGCGATGACCCTTTGAACCCACAGCCCAAAACGGACATTGAACATTACGGAGTTAAGGCTATTCTGAGAAGATGAGGTTACAGTCATTCAGATTGTCGGCGATGCCCATTTTGTTTGCCATCACGGCCGCCTGTGCCGTTTCCCCTGAAGCTGCGAATTATTCGACGAGCAGCCTGCAACGAGATTTGGATGCACGAGCCAATCAACTATGGCTAACTCGGCCATCCCATGACGGATACTTTGATCGAACTGTAGTTGTCATCAATGTGTCTATCGGGCCCATGATAGGTTTATCGCTCATTGGAGAAGAGTATGGTGCGACAGACAACGCGGATTCGAACTTTTTAGAGGCAGCAATTTTCGAAATTCCGGAAGATCAGCCCCAATCCGATCTAAATATCGATTTGGTCGGAGCCTCGATTTTGCACTATCAAACAAAAGTCACAACCGGGGAAACTAAGGCGGTATTTGATGCTTTTTCAGACGCCGGCTTTTTCGAACTCAGCGCAGAATCCGAAAGACCACGTTCAGACCCACAAACCTATGTTCTTGACGGCATGGGGTATTATGTCGAAGCGCAGGTGGGTGGCCGAAAAAACCTGATAGTACGTTCCAGTTGCGAAATTGGCGTTGGAACAGATATCAAAAGCGCAGACGCACTTTTCGATCTTGCACGGCAAAAATTCCCTACGCTATCGGATCAACTATCGGAGATGGAAAACTTGGCGTTGTCTAGCGCACCTTGCTAGCGAACGTCATAGCATGTCCACTTTTGTCGATTTCCTGCCTCAAAAGACTGACTCCGCAACTTGGTTAACAAAGCCGAAACGCACAAAGGCTAGTCTGGCCGGCCAATTGCAGCCCGGTGATGCATGGCCGCCATAACCACAGATATGCCTTTCGCCAGCCGCCTCGCGGCGACGCCAATGGCGTGTTTTGGCGGTATCGTTGCGGCTGCCGTCGCACTATGGGGCCCTACTGCGGTTGATATGGCGACGCTATGGGCGATGTCCTCATCCTATCATTACGGGATTTTTGTGGCGCCGATAGCGGCGTGGATGATCGTCGCGAAATCGGCGCCCTCACCAGCGCCCGCGAACCGGTTGCCCGGCTTTCTCATTATCGCCTTTGGCGCGGCGCTGTGGCTTCTGGGCCGAGCTGGCGGCATCGCGCTGGTCGAGCAATTCGCCCTCATTACCGCCCTCATCGGCGGCGCCGGTGTCGCCTTTGGCGGCGGCGCTTTGCGCGCATGGGCCTACCCCCTTGCCTTTCTCTATTTCATGGTTCCGTTTGGCGAGGCGATTGTTCCCGGCCTGCAAACAATCACTGTACAGATTATCGTCGTCCTGCTCGGCGCGCTTTCCATGCCGGTTACCATCGATGGCTACCTTATTCAAACGCCCGCCGGCGCCTTTGAAGTCGCCGAGGCATGTGCCGGGTTTCGGTTTCTGGTTTCCGCAACGATGATCGCGGCGGTCTTTTCCTATGTGTCGTTTCAGAGCTGGCGCAAACGTATTGGCTTTCTTCTCTTCGCAAGCCTGGTCGCCATCCTTGCAAACGGCCTGCGCGCATTTTTGTTGGTGTTGATTGCTACCCTCACCAACATGCAATGGGCAGTGGGGCCGGATCATTTGCTTATAGGCTGGATATTCTACGCGCTGTTGTTTCTGGTCTTGGTCGCTGTGGGGCGCCGCTATGCTGACGCTCCTGCACCGCAACAATCTGTAGATACACACCATACCGCCGGGGCTGGCGCCATACCGGCAATGCTTGCAGCGATTGCAATCATCGCCGCCGCCACCGTCTATGCCAGCGCTGTAGTCGATCGCTCGATTGATAAAGTCGCGCCGGTTAGCCTGTCGCTGTTCAACGCGCCGGGCTGGCGCATCCTTCCGCCGGCGCAAAACTGGCGCGCAGAGCTGCGCCAGGCGGACCGCACCGCCGGCGCGACGTATATGAGCGGCGACAACACTGTCTATCTCTCGCTCGGATACTTCACCCATGACCGCAAAGGCGGCGAGATTGTCAACTATAACAATCGCGCCTGGTCGGGCGCATATTGGCGCCGCATCGGTACGCGCGACGCCGTCATCTATCTGTTTGGAACCTCAAAGACACGGCGGATTGATATTCTGGCCGGACCGGAACGGCGGCGGCTGGCGGCGGTCACGGTTTTCTGGTTGGGCAATGAGGTTTTTGTCGAGCGCTGGCGGATGAAACTTGCGCAAGCAAAAGCAAAACTGACCGGGCGCAATCCTTCCGGCGGGCTAGTCATTATCGCCGCGTCCTATAACCGAGACCCGGCTGAAGCCGTCGCCGTCATGCGCAACTTCACCAGCGACCTTGAACCGCTCGGGGCCTGGCTGTCGCGCATTGAGCAGCGATAGCCATGTGTGGCATTGCAGGCATCATTGATTTGAAAGCCTCGCGCGAGGTTGACCGCGCCGCGCTCCAACGCATGACCGATGCGCTGCGCCACCGCGGCCCTGACGGTGAAGGGTTTTTCATTGCGCCCGGTATCGGCTTCGGTCATCGCCGTCTCGCTATTATTGACCGTGATGGCGGCGCCCAGCCGTTCCATAGCCAAAATGGCGGCGTGCTTTCACTGAATGGAGAAATTTACAACTACAAAGCACTGGCGCGAAACCTTGCACAAGACGGGTTTACCGCGCGCACTCGCAGCGATACGGAAATTCTCGCCGAAGGCTGGGCTCGTCACGATACGGATTTTGTCCATCACCTGCGCGGCATGTTCGCATTTTCCTTCTGGGACCCCGCAACGCGTCGCCTGACCCTTGCACGCGACCGACTTGGCGAAAAGCCTCTTTACTATAGCAAGACAGAGGACGGGTTTTTGTTGTTCGCATCAGAAGCCAGCGCATTGATCGCATCAGGTCTCCTGTCTACGGACCTAAATCCGTCTGCGGTCGCAGATTATTTCTTTTACGGCTACGTACCCGACCCGAAATCGATTTACCGCGATATTCACAAGCTGCCGCCCGCACATATTTTGACCGCCGGCCCCGGGCGCACGGTTACGCTACAGCGATATTGGCGTCCGAGTTTTGGCGCCGACAGCGCGCTCTCATTCAACGACGCTGCGGACATGTTGCGCGGACATCTCGACGATGCCGTCTCTGCGCAAATGATGTCTGATGTGCCTCTCGGCGCGTTCCTCTCCGGCGGCGTCGATTCCGCTGGTATCGTCGCCTCGATGTGCGAGGCGGAAAGCCGTCTCGTCACTTGCACCATCGGCTTCAACGAGCAATCCCATGACGAACGCGCAGCCGCGCGTGGCATCGCAGGAAAGTTCAATGCCAAGCATTTTGAACATACCGTCGATGCCCATGACCTCTCGCTTATCGACGACGTTGCAGCGGCTTATGACGAGCCTTTCGCGGACTCGTCAGCGCTGCCGAGCTACATCATCGCCAAGCTGGCGCGCCAGCATGTGACGGTCGCGCTGTCAGGCGATGGCGGCGACGAGCTGTTCGCCGGCTATCGGCGTTATCTATTTTTTCTCGGCGAGGAAAAAATCCGCCGCGCTGCGCCTATGTGGCTTCGCCGCGCGGTGTTCGGCCCCGCCGGCGCACTCTATCCAAAACTCGACACCGCGCCGCGAGTCTTGCGTTTCAAAACAACTTTTCAGTCGCTCGCGCGCAATAGCACAGAAGGTTACGCCGCGGCGGTCGCCATCAACCTGCCGGAACGCGCAACGGCTATGTTACACCCGGACCTCAGGCGAAGCCTTGGCGGCTACCGCCAGCAAAGCGTTATCGCAGCGGCGATGCGCGACGCCGGAACCGATAACGCTTTATCCACCGCTCAGTACACAGATCTCATGACCTGGCTTCCAGGCCGCATGCTAACGAAAATTGACCGCGCGTCGATGGCGCATGGATTGGAGGTTCGCCCGCCCTTTCTCGACCACAAGCTTGTGGAATGGGCCGGCGCATTACCGGCGGCGTATAAGCTCCGCCATGGGGTGGGCAAACGCGTCTTGAAACAAGCGCTAGAACCGCGACTGGGCCTCGACTTCTTGAACCGCAAAAAACTAGGCTTCGATTTTCCCGTCGCTGCCTGGCTACGCGCCAAGGGCGCCAACCCGCTGGACCGGCTTGAGGCCTCTGCCGCATGGCGCGAAAGCGGCCTTATCAATGAGCGTTATGTCATGAACATGGCGAAAAGCCACCGCAGCGGCGCCAGCAATTGTGCGCAAGAGCTGTGGGGCGTTGTCATGTTTGACGCGTTCTTACGAAAGTCTGCGGCTTAGGGGTTTCATTAATCTACGGAGCAAGCTCAGCCTATCCTTCGTGACGCGG
This sequence comes from Hyphococcus sp., assembly GCA_021776375.1. Classification (GTDB taxonomy): domain Bacteria; phylum Pseudomonadota; class Alphaproteobacteria; order Caulobacterales; family Parvularculaceae; genus Hyphococcus. Next base: position 4,420 of record JAJFGA010000023.1, read on the forward strand.
CTTCGCCGCTCCTCAGGATGAGGGTGCAAGGGTCAAAAAACAAAACACCCCCATCCTGAGGAGATATGGGCATCAGCAGATGACCATATCGTCGTGAAGGACGAGATCTTGTCCTGAGTCAAAACCTTTCTTAAGATGTACTTAGAATACTTTTCATCAGATAGCGGATTTTATTGCGCGGAGAAGGACATTCCAGAGACAGGCTGGATAGCACCTCGGATACTACGCCAAGGCGCTTTTTATAATCCGCCTCGCCGGAAAGCAGATCGTATATATCAAACCCGGCATCCAGATAATGCTGGCAGGCAAGCGCGTGACAGACAAAGCCCGGCGTTAATTTATTATCGTCTTCAATTTTGAAACCGCTTTGATAATTGAGCACCCGTTGTTGATGCACAAAGTTATAAAGGACGCCAATGGTCTCCACGCCACAGCGCACTTCGAACAGCTGGACTGCTTCGCCCGCATGGCGTTGCAGGTTTTGATGAAAGGCGACTAGCTTTCGGTTGGCGAAGCTGCCCGGTCGCCCACGCGCGCGCCAGCTCTCCTGATGCAGCGCCATTAGCCTCTCCCATGCCGCGCGGCGCTCAGCGTCTGTTGACGCAACCCGGCAGGACAACTCGCCGCGTTGCTCATAGCCCGCCATGGCGCGGCGCAGTTTGGTCTTGAACGATCCGCTCAACGAAGCAATAAAATCTCCACCGGCACTACGTACGGCGCCCAGATCAACCACAAAGACAGGCTGCTCCCGAAGCGTAACGCATCTCCATGCACTCGGCTTCGCCCAGCCGCGCGCAGCCTCCGCAAGCGGGGCGCGGATATTGCGAAACACAATCGCGTCGGCATCTGCAAACTTTCGCGCCAGCGCATCAACAACATCACGGCGCAAATCGGCGCCCACCTCCGGCGCGACTAAAAAGTCATTATACTCAACATAAATATCATCGAGCGCCACATCGCCGGTTTCTTGTAGGCGCACTTCCTTCAAACCCAGTACCGCAGGACGGCGCGGGCCGGCGCCGACAACGCCCATCAGCAAGGTGCGCCCTTCCCGGCTGGCTTCAACCTCATAGAGCGCGGCGCCCGTCCCGTCGGTTTCCAGCCACGCCGTCATCCAGGCCGGAGACTGATAGAAGAATTTGTCTTCTGTATGCTGATAGAATACCGCCCAGCGCGCCAAAAAGTCTTCGCGGTCTTCCAACTGGCGAACCTGCACATCGCTCATTTTAGCCGCGCCACGGAAAGATATAAGACGCGGTGGCGTTCAATCATTTTTGCCACGTCATATTCTTTCTTTGCTTTTCGGCGGTTCGCAGCGCCAAGCGTCGATCTTGCGTCGGAATTCTGGATTAGGTGGGCCAGCGCCAGGGCAAACGCATTCTCGTCGCCCAGTGGTGTGATGAAGGCTCGGTTTTCGTCCGCTACGATAGCGGCCACATCGCCAACATTTGTCGATGCTACCGGCAGCCCCGCCGCCATCGCCTCCATCATGGTCAGCGGCGCCTGCTCTGTGTCCGACGAAACGGCATAGGCGTCGAAATTGCTGTAATATTGCTCCGGCGCTTGCGTCGCGCCGGGAAGCGATATCCGGTCGGTGGCGCTGGCATGTTTGATCGCCGCCGCCAGCGCTGGTCTTTGCGGGCCTTCGCCGACAATGGTCAGCTTCGCTTTTTGGTCCGGGTCAGCCTTCAAAAAGGCCGCAATTAACCTCAGGTAATTTTTCTCCGGCCGAAGCGCGCCAATCGAGCCGACCTCAATGTGGCGGCCTAGCCTCGTGGGCGTGATTTGGAAGCGCTCAAAATCGACGCCGTTAGGAATACGGATGACGCGTTCGCGGTTCAGTTTCCAGACGTCCGCTGCAAGACTTTCCAGCCGCAGTGAGGGAGCCACCACCACCGATTTGCGCAGCCAGAAACGCCGCGCCCAGACCCGGCGGGTTTTTTGTCGCGTCAGGTCTTCTTGCTCGCCGAAGCCGTCTTCAAAATGGATGTTGGGCGCGCCGACGCCAAGCCGGTTGGCGACCACCGCCTCCATCGCTCCCCAATTATAGGTACACAGAATATCTGGTTTGATTGCTTTCAGCAGGTGCTGAAACCCGGCAATGTTGCGAATGCTGGCCAGCGATGATTTGCGCGCTTTGAAATCATGAAAAGTCACTGAAACATCGGACGAGAGCAACGCGCGCGCCGCTTTGTCGCCGTCAAGCGCAACGACATGATGGGTGAAGCCGCGGCCCAAACCACCAGCTAGCGCGGCAAACCGGGCCTGTTGCCCGCCATAGGCAAAGGACGGGAAAATATGCGCCATAACAATTGGCGCCATCTCCGCTGATCTCACATCGCTTTCCATGTAAGCATGATGTGGCGCCATTCGCTTCTGGGTGCAAAGCAAGATTGAAGGCCGCGTCAACAGGGCGCGACGCTTTCACAGCGCTAACGCTAGCCAACCTCGGCGAGAATATCCGTGTAGAGTGCTTCCGGCGCCGGCTCGGGGCTTTCCTGCGCAAATTCAGCAGCCTCTTTAACGATCCGTTTGATGTCCTTGTCGATCGCTTTCAAGTCATCACCGCTCGCATAGCCGCCGTCTTTAATCCGCTGCTCACAGCGTTTGATCGGATCGTTGTGCTCGCGCACATCATCGACTTCATCACGTGAACGATATTTCGCCGGGTCCGACATTGAATGGCCGCGATAGCGGTAGGTTTTCATCTCCAGGATGAACGGTCCCTTGCCTGTGCGCGCATGCTCCATCGCCTCGCGACCGGCTTCGCGAACCGCGACAACATCCATGCCGTCCACTTCAGAGCCCGGTATGCCAAACGATGCGCCGCGGCGGTAAAGGTGGGTTTCGGAATGCGCCCGCGTGACGCTAGTGCCCATGGCGTATTGGTTATTTTCAATGATGAACACCACCGGCAGCTTCCACAGTTGCGCCATGTTCATCGCTTCAAAGACTTGCCCCTGATTAGAGGCGCCGTCGCCAAAATAAGTCAGGCTAACTTTGTTTTCGCCGCGATATTTATTGGCGAAGGCGAGCCCCGCGCCAAGCGGGATCTGCGCGCCGACAATGCCGTGGCCACCATAAAAGTTCTTCTCACTGGAGAACATATGCATGGAGCCGCCCTTGCCTTTAGAATAGCCGCCGACGCGGCCGGTGAGCTCCGCCATCACACCTTTCGGGTCCATTCCGCAGGCCAGCATATGGCCATGGTCGCGATAACCGGTGATGGTCTGGTCGCCGTCTTTCTTGACCGCCTCCATACCGACCACCACGGCTTCCTGACCGATATAGAGATGGCAGAAGCCGCCGATCAGCCCCATGCCGTAAAGCTGGCCGGCTTTTTCCTCGAACCGCCGGATCGACAACATGTCGCGATAATATGCGAGCAGTTCGTCTTTTGTCGCGTCGAGGTTGGATTTGGCTTTTCGTTTCGACATGCATCGGCCCTGAGTTGCAGCGAGGAATTCATACGCGCTGGCGCTCGCCTCGGCAAGGCGCAGTAAAGCCTGTCAGCTTATTGTTTTAATTAGGTTTGTCTGTCTGGCGGCGCAGCGCATCCTCGAGCGCCTGGCGGGAGATGACGACATCGCCCTCACGGCTATAGCCGAGGACCGTCCTGATGGTCTCATCGACAAGGTCGGGATCGAGTGACCTGGAGTTGAGTTGATCGGCGCGTTTTTGCAGCTTCTCACGATGCGCGCGCAATACATCAACCGTATCGGCTTTTTCTTCCACTTCCGCCTCAAGCCGCGCCAGCGCGCCATAGCCGGCATTGCCAGCAACGGCGCTGTAAATAATCATCGCCGCCCAAAACATAATCGCCGCGGGGAGAACAACACCGATAATAAACTGCTTACTCAACATCACCCACATCTTCTTTGCTATCGGATCACAACAATCAAATTAGGTTAATGAAAAGTAAATTATGCCGGCGCCGGCGTTCAAAGAGTGATCGCGCTTTGCCCGGCATAGCGTCCGACGCCGCCTAATTCCTCTTCGATGCGAAGCAGCTGGTTATATTTCGCCACTCGCTCGGAGCGCGCCAGCGAGCCGGTTTTGATTTGACCGCAATTGGTCGCCACAGCGAGGTCGGCGATGGTAGCATCCTCGGTCTCGCCGGAACGATGTGACATCACCGAGGTGTATCCGGCGCGATGGGCGGTCACCACCGCGGCAAGCGTTTCGGTCAACGTGCCGATCTGGTTCACCTTGATGAGGATCGAATTGGCGCAGCCCTTTTCAATACCCTGGCGCAATCGCACCTCATTGGTCACAAACAGATCATCGCCAACGAGTTGGCATTTATCGCCGATCAGTTCGGTGACCGCGCGCCATCCATCCCAGTCGTCTTCGGCCATACCGTCTTCAACCGAAACGATGGGGTACCGGGAGACAAGGTCAGCTAAGTATTTCGCCATCGCATCGGAGCTGAGCGATTTGCCTTCGCCTGCGAGTTCATATTTCCCGTTCTTGTAAAACTCGGTCGCGGCCGCATCGAGGGCGATAAACATATCCTCGCCCGGTCGATATCCGGCCTTTTCTATCGCCGACATGATAAAGCCGAGGGCGTCATCGGTGGATTTCAGGTTCGGCGCAAAGCCGCCTTCGTCACCGACATTGGTGTTGTGACCGGCGTCTTGAAGGCCTTTTCTCAACACATGAAAAACTTCCGCGCCCATCCGCAGCGCCTCAGCGAAGCTCTCCGCGCCGAGCGGCATAATCATGAATTCCTGAATGTCGATCGGGTTATCGGCATGAGCGCCGCCATTGATGATATTCATCATCGGCGCCGGCAACACGCGCGCCTGGGTCCCACCGATATAGCGGTAAAGCGGCAGCGCCGCCGCTTCGGCCGCCGCCTTCGCCGTCGCCAGCGAGACGCCAAGCATCGCGTTGGCGCCAAGGCGGGTTTTGTTGTCGGTTCCGTCAAGCGCAATCAGGGTCTCGTCAATCAGTACCTGGTCTTCCGCATCAAAGCCGGACAGCGCATCGAAAATCTCGCCATTGACCGCCGCCACAGCCTTTTGAACGCCCTTGCCGCCATAACGGGCGCCGCCGTCGCGCAGCTCATGGGCTTCATGGGCGCCGGTTGAGGCGCCGGACGGCACGCCCGCACGGCCGGACGATCCGTCCTCCAGGGTGACATCCACCTCAACCGTCGGATTGCCCCGGCTATCGAGAATTTCACGGGCAAAAATATCGACGATGGCGGTCATAGGTCACTTCCGTTCATGGATAACTGGCGGCTGGGAAAAACTAAGCTCTCTATACGCTGCCGCCCGCTGATCGCAACCTGCATCCGGGTATCGACCGCCGGGCCCAGAACGCAAAAACGCCGCCCGGAGGGCGGCGCGCTAGGCTGGAAGGCTATTTTGGCCAAACTACTCTTTCGGCTCAAGCACCTGACGACCACGATATTTGCCGGTTTTGAGGTCAATATGGTGCGGGCGACGCAATTCGCCCGAATCCTTGTCCTCGATATAGGTCGCCGCTTTCAGGCTGTCGTGGCTGCGCCGCATGCCACGTCTCGCCGGCGTTATCTTACTCTTGGGAACAGCCATGGCTAACCTCTATTATCCATAAATTGCGCAAGCCCGGCCCTTGCCGTAGCGCACGAAAGCGGTCGTCTAAGCCAACCACCGGCTTATTGCAAGCCCGCTATAGCAATTTCCAGCCGATACCCAACCCGCACCCTTCTCCGCTACCCCAGGCCAAACCTGGTTAATGCGATAGCCGCAAATTATACGCCGGGTTTTGTCGGGCGGAAACTTGCCTCCGCTAGCGTACCATTTTTCCATAGGTGTTCAGTTGCGTAGCGTTTTTCTTCTTTCCGTTGTTTCCAGCCTTGCCGTGTTGGTCCCCGCCAATGCGCAAATCTCCGCCCCCCAAATGTCCGAAACATTGGCCCCGGCGGGCCAGACGGTAATCGCGCCGACGGCGATTTCGCGCCAGGCCATCAATCAAGAAGCTTTGGTCGACCGGATGGCGGCAGATTTTTATGAAAACGCCCTTCGCCATTCCCAGGCACTCCGGGTGCAACAGGCGACGGCGGAAACCTATCAGGCGATGGGCGAGGAAGACCGCGCCCAATTTCGCGAGCAGCGGCGAGCGGCCTGGCGTATCATGAGTGAGGATCAGCGCTTGTCATTACGCGATACCAAGACGCCGCGATATCTGTTGCTAAGCGAAGAACAAAAACAGCCGTTTCGCAACATAGCGCTCGACCAGTTGACGGCGAGCGGCGCCTACGCAATCGACCCGACCCAGGGTGGGATATAACCGGGCGGGATTTAAAGGCGAAATTTAAAATTCAGTTCTTGGCGCGGTGCATGACGAGATATTCGCGCGCCTGACGCTGCGCTTCGGCGATCTCTTCCGTTGTCATTTCAGCCGACAGCTCGCCACGATAAGCGCGTGCTTCCATGTTGCCTTGCATGGCGGCGAGGTTGAACCATTTATGCGCCGTGATCAGATCGAGATCGTCGCTCTCAGCGCCCGTCGATGCTTGCAGCCCAAGCCGGTACATTTCTTCGCCGCTTAAAATAGGCTCTGCAAAGTCAAGCGCAGCGGCTGTCATCGTAATCGTCATTATGCGACCCCTTATCATGCCCCCCGACGCACAAACACGATCGGGTTAACCATGACAAAGATGAAAGGACGCGGACTAAAATCCGGTTAACGCCGCATTAGCAGATCGTTTACCAGTAGATAAGATTTTGTTAACCTGAATTTTTATTTACTCTGTATACTGTTATTCTTATTGGAAAAATATTCCTTACCAGCCACGACAAAAAAATTGGCGGCTGACATAGGCCAGCCGCCAAAAATCTACACAATAGTCTAATTCAATCGCGAACACCCGAACGTTGGCGCCGCGAGATCGACTTTAGCTATCGTCAGTTTCCGCCTCGGCGGCGTCAGGTTTCTTCTCAAGCCGTTCAAAGTCGCCCAGACTACACGAGCCAGTCGTGAAACCAGTCGTGTTATCGACAACTGAGACGATTTCGTTGCGGCATAGCTGGCTAATCGATGTCGTATATTGAAGCCTGTTAAAAGTACTATCCGCACCATTACAAAAGCCAGAAACCCTGTTCAGATAATATTGGTTGACGCCCACGCGAACGAGAAAATTATGCTCGTCCAGCGCTTTGATTTGATTGATCTGACGCAGGCCAAGGCAGGTCTGATAATCTCCGGTTTGCTCAAACTCGGCTAGCCGCGCCGAGACTTCTTCGCTCATTTCATAAGACCCATTGCTGGCGCAGGCGACGCCTGCAAAAGCCGCAACGGCTACACCTATTAACATTCCACGCATAATATCCTCCGTTAGCGCCACGCCCACAGCAACTATACGCCGACAGTCTACGCCGCATCGCTGAAAAGTTCCAATGCGTACAGACCGCCTGTGATTGGGCCAGCGGCCTAATTGATCACAAACGCGCGAGAGCGCGGGCTGTCAGCCGAGCTGATAGCCCGGCGTCGACTGGGCGATGGCGGTTTCTTCCGTGCTCATCTCCGCTTCAATATCGGCGAATAGCGGCGTCGACAGATAGCGCTCGCCAGTGTCGGGCAGCATGCACAAGATATTGGCGCCTTTGGCCGCAGAGTTGGCGATTTCCATCGCCGCTGCGAAGGTCGCGCCGGCGGAAATTCCGGTGAAAATGCCCTCTTTCTGCGCCAGCGCTTGCGAGTATTTCATGGCGTCTGCGGCGGGGGTTGTGATGAGTTGATCGATGACGCCCGCGGCGACCGCTTCAGAGGCAATCTTCGGAATAAAGTCCGGGCTCCAGCCCTGGATCGGATGTGGCTTCCACGCTGGGTGCGACGCGGCAGGGCTGCCGTCCGGGTTGCGTTCTTGTGGGGCGCCGCTTGAAAGCATCGCCGCATCCGGCGGTTCGCAGACGATGATTTTCGTGTCCGGGCTTTCCTTTTTAAGAACGCGAGCGACCCCGGTCAGCGTGCCGCCGGTGCCGAAGCCGGTGACCCAATAGTCGAGTTTTTCGCCTTGAAAAGCAGCGATAATCTCTGGGCCGGTGGTGCGTTCGTGGATCGCGGGATTAGCCTCGTTCTCAAACTGGCGCGTCATGAACCAGCCATTCTTTTCGGCAAGCTCTTTGGCCTTCTCGACCATGCCGGTGCCTTTCGCCGGCGCCGGCGTCAGAACGACTTTCGCACCGAGAAAGCGCATCAGCTTGCGGCGCTCGACAGAGAAGCTTTCCGCCATAGTGACGACCAGCGGATAGCCCTTCGCCGCACAGACCATGGCGAGCCCAATGCCGGTATTGCCGCTCGTTGCTTCAATCACGGTCTGACCAGGTTTTAAGTCGCCGGATTTTTCCGCCGCCTCAATCACGCCCAGCGCCAGCCGGTCTTTCACCGAGCCAAGCGGATTAAAGGCTTCAAACTTCACATAAAGATTGACGCCCTTCGGCCCCAGACGATTGATGCGGATCACCGGCGTATTGCCTACGGTGCTGAGAATGCTTTCGTGTTTCATGACTCTCTCCTATTTTAACGGCAATCCTGCTCTGAGGTTTGACTTGTTCGATGACGCGGCGGCGTCTCATGAAGCCACCGTTTTTAAAATCAGCACTCAATATAGGCAATCATAACCTATTTATCAGCTCCAACTATGATGCGACGATTGCTGATGCAAATTGCGCAGTATCGGTATATTGCTGAAACCTAGTCACTTTTGCGTCTTCAACCGTCCAGGCGTGCACGAACTGGGCGTCCACCGCTTTTCCGGTTGCGTTATTGGTCGCCATATATCGGCCCAACACCACGATCTTGTTTCCGTCTTCGATGAACTCAACCGGCGTCGCCGAAAAACCCGTCCACTCTGAGCCTAGCCGGACGAATACACCCGCAACAACCGCATCCGGCCCAATATACGGATTACCGTCAGCATAGATGAAATTTTCCGCCTCGTTCCAGACAATGTCGGGAGACATCTGCGCCGTGACGGCAGCAATATCACCAACTGCAAAGCCATCATAAATCGCATGGACCGGTGCTGCATGGCTCAGATCAGCAGACGGTTCCGCCTGCTTGGCGCAAGCCGCAAGGGCCAGAACAAGGAGCGCCAGGATTGTGTGTTTCATGGTAGGTTCTCCGCTTGGTTTGGGGATGGGGATAGCAGTTCGTCGAAATCAATTTTCTTACGGACATGCTCGGTGAAACGACGGGGGCATGATATCATCTCGCCCCTATTCACCACAGCCGCGTTCGGGGTCGAGGCGAATTTCGCGGATCAGACTTGTTGTCTTAATCGCATCTGTATTCGCGCCCATCCGCCAGTCTTTATGGTTGTCGTTCGTGTAAAAACAATTTGAATTCCGGCTCGGCGCGAGAGCGTTGGGTAATGAAAAGCTCGCAGTTTTTCCGCCACCATCCGCGGCGCCTCGAACCCCCGATCCTGCTACAATCGAAATAGCCCCCTCACGGGTTAACTTATAAATCCGGTTAGCGATGCGGCCGGTGATAAAAAATACTCCGTCTGCGTAAGCGATATATCCTGCGCTTTTCCCGGGAACTTCAGCTATATAATGGGCAACGCCATCAGGCGTGACGCGAATGATTAGCCCGTCGTGATAATTTGCAACATAGAGATCACCTTGATCATCGAATGCGATACCGTTCGGGCAATAAAAAAGCGGACTGCGTGAAAACACTTCATGCGATCCGTCAACACGCAGCACCGAGATATAATGACTGTCACAATTGGCGATGAAGATTTCGCCTTCCTTGTTCTTCGCTACGCCAACGGGACCGGAAAGCCCCTCGTCGATGATCTGATCCTTCTTGCCGTCGGGATAAATGCGAACAACCGACCGATCAAAAAACTGCGCCTGAATAATGGAACCATTTTCCTCGATGAAATTGCCGGAGGCGCCTTTCAGGTCGGATGCGACGGTTTCAAGATCGCCCTCAGGGGTTATTCGAACAATGGACGGGCCAAAATCCGCAACATAAATGTTCCCATCAGGGCCAACACTAACCCCGCCCGTTCCGGTTTTCAGGCGATCGCCAAGGGTGCGAATTTGAACCCGTTCAGCGGCCGGGTCCCATGGCGATTGGTATAGCGGGTGGTCGGCTGGCATTCCAGCGTTTCGGTAGTCGACAGCACGCGCCAACATTTGATCGAACCGCGGATCATCGCGAATAATTTCCAGATCGACGTCCTCGCGGATTTGCGAAAAATCGTCATAACCTTCCTTCAGAGCGCTATCTAACCATCGGAAAGCCATTTCCGGCTGATCAAGTTTCGCATAGCTTCGAGCTGCATAATAAAATGCAGCTCCTTTGAGTTGCGAATAGGCAGCGGCGATGAATTGGGCCTGAAGCGCGCGCTCATAGTCCGCGGCGCCATGATACGCCCTGCCGAGGTGGTGGTAAGCGATGAAAGCATTCGGCCGGGCCTTTACGCGCATTTCGAAATAGGCGGCGGCGGCCTGCCAGTTTTCTTCTTCCAGCGCCTTAATGGCGCCCGACCAGGTTTGTGGCGCCGAAACAGCCGCGCTATTTTGGGCGCCCGCACCGCCGCCAGCAGAAAACAACGCCAGCATCGCAAATATGAGCAAAACCGCAGAAGCGCCGCCAACCGCGAACCGGCTCTTGGCTTTGACGTGTTCGGTAATGCGACGCAGCAGCATATGCTCCCCCTTAATCGCCTGCGCGCGCAGACAGAACACAACATGCGCAAAAAATGTAACGTTCTATTCGACGTCTAGTTTTTTCTTCAAAATCTCGTTCACCGCTTGCGGGTTGGCCTTGCCCTGCATCGCCTTCATCACCTGCCCCACGAACCAGCCGAAGGTTTTTGGTTTTTCTTTCACCTTTGCGACTTGCTCCGGGTTGGCGGTGATGATTTCGTCAATGACTTTTTCGATAGCGCCCGTGTCGGTCACTTGCTTCAGGCCGCGACGCTCCACGATGTCGGCCGGATCGCCGGCCTCCTCACCGTCAAACATCAGCGCGAACACGTCCTTGGCGATCTTACCGGAGATGGTTTGATCTTTGATCAGACCAATCAAGCGTCCAAGCTGCTCTGCGCTAATCGGGCTATCGGCGATCTCCTTGCCGGCTTTGTTGAGGGCGCCGAACAACTCGCCGGTCACCCAATTGGCCGCCAGCTTACCGTTATTGCCTTTAGCGACCGCTTCAAAATAGGCGGCCTTTTGTTTATCGGCGGCGAGCACAAGCGCGTCGTAAGCGGATAGCCCGTACTCATCCATGAAGCGGTGTTTCTTGGCGTCCGGCAGCTCCGGCAGCCCGGCCTTAATTTCATCGACCCAGGCCTGATCGAATTCCAGCGGTAGCAAATCGGGGTCCGGGAAATAACGATAGTCATGCGCGTCTTCCTTTGAGCGCATGGTGCGGGTCTCGCCGGTTGCCGGATCAAACAACAGCGTATCCTGATCGATGGTTCCGCCAGATTCCAGGACTTCGATCTGCCGACGCGCTTCATAGTCAATCACTTGCCGCGTGAAGCGGATGGAATTGACATTTTTCGTTTCCGTCCGTGTACCGAGGTATTTGAAATCTCCTGTCTCGCGGAATTTGTCGTAATTGCCTGCCCGGCAGACCGAAACATTGACGTCAGCGCGCATGGAGCCTTCTTCCATATTGCCGTCGCAGGTTCCCAGATAACGCACAATCGTGCGGATCTTGGAAAAATACGCAGCCCCCTCTTCGGCCGACCGCATATCCGGTTTGGAGACGATTTCCATCAGCGCCACGCCAGACCGGTTGAGGTCGACATAAGATGCGTTGGGGGCAAGGTCATGGATCGACTTGCCAGCATCCTGTTCCAGATGCAGACGCTCAACGCCGATAGTTTGCGTCTCGCCGCCTTCAAGCTCGATCTCGATCTCGCCCTCGCCGACAATCGGATCTTTGAACTGGGAAATCTGATAGCCCTGCGGCAGGTCAGGATAGAAATAATTCTTGCGGTCAAAGCGCGACCACAGGTTGATCTTGGCGTTAAGGCCAAGGCCGGTGCGGATCGCTTGTTCGACACAATATTTGTTGATGACCGGCAGCATTCCCGGCATCGCCGCATCGACAAGTGAAACATGCTCATTCGGCCCGGCGCCATAGGCCGCGCTCGCGCCAGAAAACAGCTTCGAGGTCGATTTCACCTGGGCGTGAACCTCAAGCCCGACCACGACCTCCCAGTCGCCGGTCGTCCCTTGCAGCAATTTGCGTGGCTCGCTCATATTCTCACAATCCTGACTTCAGACCGATGACATAGCGGTCTTTCGGGAAGTGGATCAAGGTGAATAACGGGGGATCCGCCGTGGCCTTACCCCCCTCTGAGGGGCGTAACAGGCAAGCCTTCAGGCCAAGTCCCCCGCCAGCGCGGCTTTCGTTTGCGCCGACAACATCGTCATATGCGGATAGTTCTGGTGACTGATGCTCAACATCACGTCGCCTTGGACATTTTTGAACGCCTCTGCCGCCGCGGCCGAAAAGTGAAAATGCAGAAAGTGTACTGACGAGGTTTTGCCGCCCGCCGTGGTGCGGTCGACATCCTTCTCAGCCTCGGCGGCGATTTCGAAATCGCCGAATTTCAAGGCTGCCGTTTGCTCTACGCCGCCAAGTGAACCCAGCACGCGTTTGCGCAGAGGTTCGTCGTCGATCTCAAACATCAAGGTCGCGACCAGATCGCGACCCTTCGGAATCAGCGGATTAAACGCCGCCAGCTCATCGGCGATCTGCTCCTCGCCGCCCTTTTCTATATAGAGCATTTCGTGGATTTGCAGCCACATCGTGTCGTAGCTCTCAAAATAGAACATTGCGTAAGGGCCAATCGGCACGCGCCGATTTTTCTTCGCCTCGACAATGGCCTTGCGTTTCTCTCCGCGGATCTTTTCATAATCCGCCAGCGCCATGACGTCGTCGCGCGTGATTTCGAAACGATCGCGGGGCGGTTTCATTTGACTGTTACTGCTCATATCAACATCTCCGAAGCGCGCCCAGTTATAGACCGTAAGCCTTGGCGATAATTTCTATAGGATGCCAGGAGCGCGCCGGCGCGGCGCCGTCTTCCAGCGCATCGATTCCGGTGCGAATATGATCGCATGCGAGCGGACAGGTCGAGACGACAAACGCGTTGTGGACGTCGAGCGCCTTTTTGGCGACCGGCTTGCCTATCTTTATCGCCGTCTCGTGATGCTCCTTCTTAATCCCCCAGGCCCCGCCATGACCGGAACAGCGTTCAATCACAGTCAGTTCCGTGTCCGGTATCAACTTGAGGAGTTCGGTCGATTTCTGGCCGATATTCTGCGCCCGGCTGTGACAGGAAAGATGCAAGGTCACGCCGCCTTTCACGGGCGCCAACCCACCGGCGAGGCCTTCCTTCTTCGATACATCGATTAGGAACTCGTCGAAATCCATGGTCGCCGCCGACAGCGCACGCACATCGTCATCGTCGGGCAGGATCAGCGGCCATTCGAACTTCAACATCAACGAACAGGACGGCACCAGGCCCATAATTGTGTAGCCGTCATCAACCAGAGGCCGCAGCGCTCTCGCAACCTTGCGGGCATTGGCGGCAACCTTGTCGAGATTGCCCTGCTCCAGCTCCGGCATACCGCAACAGGCGGGATAGACGACTTGCGCGTCGATGCCATTCTTGGCCAGCACTGAAAGCGCCGCCTCGCCGATTTCCGGCTTGTTGTAGTTGGAAAAACAAGTGGCGTAGACGGCGAGCTTGCGCTTGCCATAAGCGGGCGCGTCTTTTGCGATATCCCGCAGCTTCTTCGCGTGTTGCTTCAGCGTGCGCGTGTTGAATTTCGGCAATTCGGCTTGCGGGTGAATGTCGCCGATCGTATTAATCAATGTGCGAACATTTTTGTTCTTCTTGTCGGTCGCCCAGTTGATGATGCCGGCGACAGGGCGCGCCAGCTCGCCATTGCGATCGGTCTTGACCAGTTGCGTATCGGCGAAGCTCACCTCGCCCTTGCGGTGCTGAATGGCGCGATAGCGCAGCATCAAATGCGGGAAATCGACATTAAACTCATGCGGCGGCACGTAAGGACACTTGGTCAGAAAACACATGTCGCACAAGGTGCAACCATCGACCGTGTCCTTGATGTCTTTGGCTGTAAGATCCTCGACGACTTCGTTTTCGCTTTCATCAATGCGATCAAACAGCGTCGGGAAACTGTCGCAGAGATTGAAGCAACGGCGGCAGGAATGACAGATATCGGCGACCCGCCGAAACTCTTTGTCGAAAGCCGCCTCATCATAAAATTCCGCATCACGCCAGGCCAACGGGTGGCGCGTCGGCGCATCCAGCGAGCCCTCTTTCGGATGAATTACCCCTTTGTCAGATGGCATAATTTTTTCCTATGTAGGCGCGCTGTGAAATCACAAGAAATTTTTACATGTATTCAATCCGCTCACCCCGGCGCCCGCGCGCGAAGGCGCGCTTCGTACTATTTGATCGCCTTCGCGATCATGCGGGATCCAGACGAGATGTGCATAGTAAGCCATTCTGGATCCCGGCTTTCGCCGGGATGAGCGGGGGAAAAAGGACACGCTCGGCAAGCTAGTCTACGAAGTCCTTCTTTAGTCGCCGACCTAGTCGCTGGCGACTTCGTCAAGCGTCCTTTGAAACTTGCCGGCGTGGGATTTTTCCGCCTTGGCGAGGGTTTCAAACCATGATGCGATTTCGTCAAAACCTTCTTCGCGCGCGGTGCGGGCCATACCCGGATACATATCGGTATATTCGTGGGTCTCACCGATAATCGCCGACTTCAAATTGGCGACCGTATCGCCAATTGGCTCGCCGGTGGCCGGATCGCCAACTTCTTCGAGAAATTCCAGATGTCCGTGAGCGTGGCCGGTCTCGCCTTCGGCGGTGGAGCGGAATACGGCGGCGACATCATTGTAGCCTTCAATGTCTGCCTTTTGCGCAAAATAAAGGTAGCGGCGGTTCGCCTGGCTTTCACCAGCAAAGGCGGCGGCCAGGTTTTCTTGCGTTTTCGAACCCTTCAACGACATGAGTCTCTCCTGCTGTTTTAAAATCACATGCTGCGCCCGCCGGTTGCGGACGTGATCGATGCGCGCGCACTATGTCGCCGATCACCGTTGATTCCAAATTGAAAATACCGTTTACCGCCATCTAGAATTTCGAATGGCGTTAACCTGCCCGGCTTGGCGTGGGGAAAGGCCGTGCCTCCATATTGCCGCCGGACCTCAGCCGGAGTATAGGCCCTGCTTTAATGACAACACCTTCCCTCCCCTCGCAGCCGCCCCGGCTGCCCGCCGGCGGCTTCACCGCGCGCCGCCTGATCAGTATTGACGATTTGAGCGACGCCGAGATCGCCTATAGTCTCGACCTCGCCGAGTATTATGCCGGTTTCCTCAACCGCTCCGAGCCGGCGCCGCAGCGGCTTGCAGGGCGCACCCAGATCAATCTCTTCTTTGAAGACTCAACGCGCACCAATCTTTCCTTCGACCTCGCCGGAAAAAAGCTGGGCGCCGATGTGGTGAATGTGCCGGTCTCGGCGTCTTCGATCCACAAGGGCGAAAGCCTTGTCGATACGGCGCAGACGCTGGCGGCGATGGGCGCCGATATCATGATCGTTCGGGCTAAAGAGGAAGGCCTGCATGAGCGCCTCGATAAATTACTGAGCTGCGTCGTCGTCAATGGCGGCGCCGGCGCGCTTGAACATCCGACCCAGGCGCTCCTCGACGCCGCGACAATCCGCTCGCAATTCGGCCGCATCGAAGGCCTCACCGTCGCGATCTGCGGCGATGTCAAACACTCCCGCGTCGCCGGGTCCGATGCCCGGCTGTTCACCCGGCTTGGCGCAACAGTCCGGTTTGTTGGGCCAGCGGGGCTGATGCCTGATAACGATCAGTTTACGGATATTGAGCGTTGTAAAAATCTCAAAGACGGCCTCAAAGGCGCTGATATCGTGATGGGATTGCGCATGCAGTTCGAGCGGATGGAATCCGGCGGCAAAGATGCGGCGCAGGGGTATTTCGAAGCGTTCGGCCTTACCCACGAGACCATGAAGCTCGCCAGCCCCGGCGCTTTTGTCATGCATCCGGGGCCAATGAATCGCGGCGTTGAAATCGACAGCGCCCTTGCCGACGATCCGGAACGCTCGCTCATCCTGCGGCAGGTGTTTTACGGCGCCGCAACGCGCATGGCCTGCCTTGATGCGCTGGTCGGCGCGCCTTGAGGCAAGACTCTATTATTAACTTTTTGTAATGTTTCGGCGGCGCAGCAAAGTCGCCCGTCCTTACAAGAACCGACTCTAGCGTCGCGATCTTGTTGCACTTTTTGTAATTAGTATGAGCACGAACTGTATCTTCCTGGCATTGCGATCAAGGGCGCCCTCGCGATAGCGCCGTGACGGAACCGCGGCGGGTCTGTAGCTTCCCGCCCGTGGGCGAAAAAGGGAGAGGACCATGAAAATTTCACAAATGTGGAAAGTTGCGTTACTTGTCGGCGCCGCCTTGTGCGCAATGCCGGCCGTCAGCGCGCAAACGCGCGCCGGCGCCGAAGAAGAAGAACCTAAACGCGCGACGGTTAAGCGCGCCGCGCCGGTGAGAGCCGTCCGCGCCGACAATCAGCAAAACCGCGCGGCGGCGATGCGGTCGGCTGAGACGCAAGCAACGCTCGCGGCAAATGTCAGAGGCGTCACCATCGACGCGGACGCGATCGCGCGCCACCAGATTCGTCCGGCAAATGTTGTCGGCGCGGTTTCCGACGAAGGCCAGGATGCACGCGAAGCCGCCGGCCCGGTTCGGGCGCTGGTGAACAAGTCAAACCGCACCTTGCGTAGCTCCGGCGCTGCGGCGGTTCGCGCGGATATTGCGAAAATGTCGCCGCAGGATAGGCCGTCGGCGGTCCTCGGCAGCCGGATTGCGCGCGTCGCCCCCATCAAACCGGGAGGCATTGGCGAATTGGCGGCGCCGCCTAAGCCGCGGCTCGATGTCAACGCGTTTGGCGAAGCGTTTCACGCCGCCATTAAAGACAACGTCGCGGGCTACGCCTTGCGGATCGGCAAAAACGGGCAGACGATTTACACATTGCAATGGAACTGGGCGCAGACCCCAAACGACGCCTCGATCGGGTGGAACCCCGGAAGGCGCATGCATATCGCCAGCGTCAGTAAGCTGATGACCGCCATCGCCATGGCGGACCTGCTTCAGGAAAAAAATATTTCCTACGACGCGAAGATCATCAACTATCTACCGACCTACTGGCAGAAGGGATCAAACATTGACGACATCACCTTCCGGCAATTGCTGACCCACCGCTCCGGCTTTTCGACCGGGACATCCAGCTCGGATTTTCAGTTTATGAAATCGCGCGTCGCGTCGGGTTTTTCATCCAATATGAACGGCGATTATGATTATGAGAACATGAATTTCGGTCTTTGCCGGATTCTGATCGCGGTGATTAATGGGAATATCAATAAGTCGACAATGTTTCCGGCATTCATCAATGATCTCGCCTGGGACGCGATCACCATCAACGCCTATACGCAATATGTGAACCAGAAAGTGTTCGCCCCCGCCGGCGTCAGCGGGCCGTCCCTCGAAAAGCCGAACAGCCCGGCCCGCGCCTATCCGTGGCCGGTGGCCGGAAACGGCTGGAATTCCGGTAATCTCCAATCCATGGCCGGCGGCGCGGCCTGGCATATGTCGATCAACGAAGTGCTGGCGGTGATGCATACCTTCCGCCGCACCAGCAAGATCATGCCGATGTCGAAAACACAGGAAGCGCTCGATGCGCGATTTGGCATTGATCGCATAACCACCACAAGCGCGGGCAAGCTTTACGGCAAGAATGGGCTCTGGCGCGATGGCAATCAGCGCACGGAGCAAAGCGATGCGGTGTTCCTGCCCGACGGCATGGATGTCGTAGTATACACCAATTCCCCGATCGGGGCGAACGCGGCGTCTTTGCGCAATCTTGTGCGCGACCTTTACATAGCCAATATCGTCGAGCCTTGAGACACGCCGGCGCGGCGGCCTCATTCGCCGCCGCGCCCGCAACCCCATCGCACGCCCTAATAACGCTAGGCATTTTTTGCAGCTATCCTTCGCGACGCGATTTCTGCTTTCGCAGAAAACGCTCCTCAGGATGAGGGGGGTTAGAGTAGAAAAATCCAATGTCCTCATCCTGAGGAGCGATGCGTAGCATCGCGTCGAGAAGGATAAGCGGCCCGGCCAGCTCTCACATTTGTGACGACCCACTCCTTGCCGCGCAACGCAACACTCTCTCGATTGATTTCAAAAGCGGAGCGAAGTACACCATGTTGTCTCGCTAATGCTTTGCTTGTCGCTTTTTCCTCATCATGAACAGGACCAATACATGACAACACACACCGTCCTTGTCAGCGGCGCCACTGGGTTTGTCGGGCTGCACACCGTCATTCAGCTATTGCAAGAAGGCCATACGGTGCGCGGCACCCTGCGCTCGCCAAAGCGCGAGGCGGAAGTGCGCGAGAGCGTTGCGCGCCATGTGGACGCAAACGACCGGCTCTCGCTGCACCAATGCGACCTGACGAGCGATGAAGGATGGGACAATGCGATTGCCGGATGTGATTATGTTCTGCATGTCGCCTCCCCTTTCATCATTGGCACGCCCAAACACGAAGATGAGTTGATCATTCCGGCGCGCGACGGCGCGCTGCGCGTCCTTAAGGCGGCGGCCAGAGCCGGCGTCAAACGCACTGTCTTGACCTCATCGGTGGCCGCAGTTTCAGCCGGCCATGACCGCGATACAAAGCATATCTTCAATGAAGACGACTGGTCGGTCATCGACAGCCCCGAGACCGGCGCTTATGAGAAATCTAAAACCATCGCCGAACGCGCCGCCTGGGATTTTGTCAAAAGCGACGGCGCGGGCATGGA
>JAJFGA010000024.1 GCA_021776375.1 Hyphococcus sp.
CATCGATCCCAAATCTCAGCCCGCTGAGATTCTGAATAATAAATTCGTCGACGTTGCTTCATAACTTCCACTCCAGTTGTTCATTTAACTAAAGTGTTGCGATGACCCTTTGAACCCACAGCCCAAAACGGACATTGAACAAATCTGCGCTGAATGTCCGGATTGCAATCAACGTGTGTCGCGCTTCAGTTCAGGGTGCTGAAAAACAAGTCCAGCATCGCCTCCCGCCTCGGCTGGCCGCTCAGTTCATCATTCAATGGCACGAACATGCCCGAAAGACGCATATCTACATAGCCGTGCACCATGGACCAAAGCGATACCGCAATCGTGTCTTTATCGATCTTAACGCGGGATGGAATAGCGGCGATTTCTTCGCAAAGTTGATCGTACACCGCATCCATGATGGTCAAAAGATGGGGGTCTTCATGGTCGATCAGATCGCTGCGCCAGAGAAGTTGGTAGCGATGAGGAAATTCAAAACCAAAATCCATCAGAATTTCCGCGAACACACGAGCCCTGATCTTTGGGTCATTCCCGGCTTTCTCTAACGCCCGGTCGATCCGGGTCCGGATGAGTTCGAACTGATGTCTTGCGATGGCCGTGAGCAATGCGCGTCGGTCTTTATAGTGGTTGACGGGGGCGCCGTGCGATACCCCGGCGGCGCGCGCGACCGCACGAATGGTGACGCCGCCAGCGCCATGCTGGTCGAGCAGCTTCATCGCCGCACTAAACAGTACACGCTTTAGATCGCCGTGATGAAATGTCTTTGTATCAGCCATAATCGATATTGACACTGTCTACTTAATAGTCAATATAGACACTGTCAATATCGCAGGAAAGCCGCGCCCTTATGCCTAAATCCGCTCTTTTTTCCGCTGTGGTGAGCGCGCTCATTTTCGCTGGCCTGATCCCGCTTTTGGAAATCAATGACACCCATCTCACCAATCCGGCATGGCCCGCCCACGCCCGCTTGCACGAAGCGTGGCAGCTAATCACAAATGCGGCTCTTTCCATCCTCGCCGTAGCCTTGGTCTGGAACGGTAGAGCGCCCCGAATTGGCCTGACCATCGCACTGGTCATCGGCCTGTCGTTTTTGATGTCGTGGGCAATCGGCGGCGCCTATGGCGGGTCGATGTTGCATACCGATGGCACACAAATGGCGATCAGCGGCATGAGCGTCGCTGTTCTTGTCGTCTCAATCCTGACGGCGCTGTTGCTATTTGGATATCGCGCCATTTCAAAACAATCCGAGGCAGCAAAATGAGTATAACCATTTACGGATCAGCGCTGTCACCTTTTACGCGCAAGGTAACGCTTGTCGCTATTGAGAAGGGTATCGAGTTCGTCAGCACAGACCTTATTCCTTACAACCCGCCGGATAATTTTGCTGCGATGAGCCCCCTTAAGCGCATTCCAATATTGCAAGACGGTGACTACACATTGAATGACAGCTCAGCCATAAGCGCCTATCTGGACGCAGCTTACACCAACTCAAGCTCGTCGCTTATTCCGGACGATCCCAAGGCGCGAGGCTATGTGTTGTGGATTGAAGAATATACCGATACGGCGCTGTTTGAAGTCGTCAGCGAAGGCGTGTTCAGGCCGATATTCATAAACCAATTGCTCGGCGACCCCCTAGATATGGCGACTGTGCAGGATACGGTTCAAAACCGCTTGCCCGAGCCACTAACTTATTTGGAAAACAAAATTACTGGGAAATCCTATTTTTCAAACAACCGCCTAACGCTCGCAGATATTTCTGTTTATGCACAACTTGCAAATCTTGAGCATGCGAGACATTTGCCGGAAGCCGATGAGTTTCCGGCATTGATGTCACACTATGGACGCATGAAAGAATTAGCATCAGTCCAGCATCTATTCGAGCGCGAGGCACAATACCTTGCCGCAATGCTCAAGCAATTGCAGTCGGCGAGTGATGTGCGCGCCGCTCGCGATCCCTGACGCAGGGAGCGCTGTAATTTTTTGAATTGCTTCCTTTTTGATCATATCAACTCGAGCCAACTCTCTGAAATTCGGTTCATGACATAGCCCTCAATGCCCGTTATCGGCCATGCGGGTTCAGCGAAATTAAAGAAAGGCAAATGGAAAGTGCCAGGCGCTCTTCTTCAGCTCACTAACAATTAGACAAGATAATATGACTGATGAAAATCGATCGAATCGTCTCGGCGCATATATTTCAATTTCAATTTTTGTCATATTCGCCACAGTACTCAGCGTAATTCCATATTATGCCATTGTAAAATTCAATCCAGCGAGCATTTATATTGGCGCACTAATGTGGACGCCAGCCATTGCGGCATTCCTGGCTTTAAAAATTACCGGGCGAACGATTTCGTCCATGCCGTGGCGCTGGGGTAAAACACGTTATCCGCTCAGCGCCTATCTCACACCGATCTTATATGTTTCAATCGCCTATGGTTTTGGCTGGGCGTTGGGGTTCGGCGACATCGTCAATGGCGAAACGGTATTGAACTGGGCGCGCGAGCTAGGTCTCGAGGGCAAGGCGACCATCATCATTTTGATTGTAATGATTTTTCTGCTTGGAACAATTGGCTTTTTGACAGCGGCTGTTACGATCTTCGGAGAAGAAATAGGGTGGCGGGGTTTTTTGATTTTGGAACTTCGCAAAGTGCTGCCATTTGGTGCCGCTACCATAATTTGCGGTCTGGTTTGGTCACTTTGGCATTGGCCAATCGTCCTTTATTACGGCGGTGGTGAATTCATAATTCAAATGACAACCTTTACCATCACTCTCGTGAACATGTCGGTGATAATGGCGTATTTCACATTCAAATCGCAAAGCATCTGGCCTGCGGTAATTTTTCACGCGGCTCATAACACCTATATTCAAAGTGTAGTTAATCCCATTACAACTCGAAACGAGCAAACAAGCCTCTGGCTCGACGAATTTGGCATCATGCTACCGATCATTACGACGCTATTCGCGCTATATTTTTGGCTCGCTGCGAAAAAAGAAGGTTTGTAACAAATTTCGCTGAAGCCATGGTATTTGCGGTACTATATGGCGATCGATTTTATCATCAGTAATTCAACCAGCTCTATCGTCTCATTCTTGGTTGAGCGTTAGAGAAAAAAGGAAATTCGCATGAACGGTCGATCAATGATTTGTTTGCTTTCATTAACCTTCGGCTCTCTGTCCTTGATTGCATGTCAAACAGCGCCAGGCTCAAGACCTGTTGTTGTTCATCAGCAGCCCAAGGCGAAAAATGTAATTTTGATTATTGGCGATGGTATGGGAATATCAACAATAACAGCCGCTCGGATATTTGATGGCCAGTCACGAGGTATGAGTGGAGAAGACAATGAGTTATCTTTTGAAAAATTCCCTAATGTGGCTTTGGTCAAAACTTACAATTTAGACGCTCAGGTTGCCGATTCCGCTGGAACAGCAAGTGCGATGAACACCGGGCTTAAAACTCAATTAAACAAGATCAATGTTCAACCTGATGCTCCATTTGCTGGCTGTAAATCGGGCGACGGTGATCCGCCTGTACTGATCGCCGATTTGACGGAAGTGGCCGGGATGTCCACGGGAATTGTTTCAACCGCGCGCATCACCCATGCCACACCAGCCGCCGTTTATGGTCACGCTTATAGCCGCGATTGGGAAACTGACGCGGATATGACGAAGAACGGGAAGTCCCGAGGATGCGTCGATCTTGCTTCACAATTGGTCCGCTTTGACAAAGGGGACGGGATTGATGTGGTGCTAGGTGGTGGGAAGAGAGGGTTTTTACCGAAAGAAAATGACGGAGGACTGCGTGAGGATGGACAGAACCTGGTTACGGTATGGAACGAAAAAAGTAGCAATCATACGTTTGTGGAAAATGCTGCCGAACTACGTGCCTTGGAGCCGGATGCGAAGCAGAGTGTGCTCGGATTGTTCAAAGACTCGCATTTGTCTTTTGAGGTCAGCCGTGACGATGCGAACGAACCCGGTTTGAGTGAACTTGCTACATTCGCAGTTAAAAACTTGGCAGCGAGAAAAACGGGTTATTTTTTAATGATTGAATCTGGAAGAATTGATCATGCGCATCATGCATCTAACGCATTTCGAGCCTTAAGTGAAACTCAGGAATTAGCACGGACCGTCGCCGCAGTCGACGAACTAACAAGTGATGAAGATACGCTAATTTTAGTCACGGCAGATCACTCACATGTGTTTACGATTGCGGGTTATCCCGTAATCGGTAATCCGATTCTAGGTCTCGTACGTTCATTTGACGATGATATGAATCCTGAAACCAACCCTTATTTGGCTGGAGACGGGAAGCCATACACGACTCTCGGCTATCAAAATGGGATTAACCCACGTGCCGGAGACCCCGCTCTGACTGACGAGGAAGTTGAGGACATGGACTATCGCCAGCAATCCGCTGTTAACCGCACTGAAGGGGAAACTCACGGCGGTGAGGACGTGGCTCTATTCGCAAAGGGCCCAGGTTCCGAGAATGTTCGCGGGGTCATCGATCAAGCCGTTTTATTTGAGATCATCAATTCAGCTCTGGGTTTGACGACAAAACATGACGCTGATCTTCCATAAGAAGAGGATGGGACAGCAGATATCTATTGGGTGAGTACGGAAGTTATAGAGAACCTCAGACCTAAAAAGTAAATCAAAGAACAAGGCCGTTAGCGCAGAAATAAAGGGCGCTGATCCGAATCCGTTTGAATACTGATAATGAACTAAACATCAGGAGTAGCTGTGAATAATAATCTAAACTTCAAAAGTCTGATCGTCGTCGCTCTATTAAGCGGCTGTTCCAGCTTGAGCACATCAGTTGATCCTTCACTTGCCAAAAGTGATCTCGTGCAAGAGCCAACATCTGACCAAGTCCAGCATGGGTTCTGGAAAGATCCTAATGTGGATTATATCTCGGTCGAGTTCAAAGTCGACGATAACGATCTTTCATTCTGGGATGTCCCACATCTCGAAGGCGCTTTTATCGACACAGCACCGGCGGGCAGAGCCGATGGTCGGGCCTATCTTCTCGGCGACCGTTTCACGGTCGTGGATGCTTATGCATTCGTCGTGCTCAACTGGGCAGGCTTCGTCGGGCTGAGCCTCGACGCATGGCCGAAAACCCAAGTCTACGTGGCTCGCGTTGCCGCCCGCCCTTCTGCTGTCAAGGCGATGGTCACTGAAGGACTCATCAAACAAGAGCAGGTCGCATGAGCGATTTTTCCGCAGTAACCGGTGTGCTGGAGACCTATTTCGACGGTCTCTATCACGCCGACATTGAAAAGCTGGGGATCGCGTTTCATCCGCATGCGATCTACGCAACGGCGGACGAGACACCGCTGCTCTATCGCACGATGGATGAGTATTTCTCCGTCGTGACGAAGCGCGTGTCTCCGGCGTCGCGCGATGAACCCCGGCGCGACTCGATCGATGCGATTGAGTTCGCGGGCGAGAACACCGCCTTTGCCCGCGTGCAGTGTTCCATCGGCGCCAAGGATTTCGTCGACTTCCTGACGCTGGTACGAACCGGCGATACGTGGCGCATCATGGCCAAGGTGTTCCACATCACCGAGCGTAAGACCTGAAAGGAATAGTCATGCCCTATGTGAACATTAAGGTGACACGCGAAGGTGTCACCGCCAAACAGAAAGCCGAGCTGATTGGTGGTGTCACCGATTTGCTGGTCCGGGTTCTCGATAAAAGTCCGGCGACGACATTCGTCGTGATCGACGAAGTTGCGCTGGAAGATTGGGGGATCGGCGGTGTGCCGGTCGAACAATACCGGCGCGAGGCTGAGGATCGCTTGCGCCACATCGGCCAACTTGTCGAGCCAATCACAGAGGATTGAAGTGATGCAAAAACTCAAAGGGAGCTGCTTGTGCGGCGCGGTTACGTTCGAGGTCGCCAATGGGTTCGACAAGTTGTTCTTGTGTAGCTGCGATCAGTGCAGACAGATCACCGGCTCCGCGTTCGCCTCGAATCTGTTTGTGGGAGCGGACGGTTTCGACTGGCTCGGCGGCGCCGATGGTATCGTCACCTATCGGGCGCCAGGGCGGGACATATCTAAATCATTCTGCCGGGTCTGTGGCTCCGGCGTTCCCTGGTCCAGCGGCGACGGATCAAAGATGATCGTTCCGGCGGGCGCTCTGAGCGGAGAGCCGGATGTTTCCGAGCGGGTCAGGATTTTCGACGCTGAGCAACCTTCCTGGGCATCGGGCCTTGAGCAGGTCAGAGCACATACGGGATTCCCAGAGTGAGGTGAGCGTTGACGAGAATAGCAGGCGTCGTGGGCGACTCTCGTCATGTTGCGAGTACCCGCTCGCCGTGATTTCGCAATTCACCCTTTGGCCCTACATAGCGGTAGAGTGGTGACCGTCGGCTTTTGGCGAGAAATGACCGGTCGAAATTCAGTGATGAATGACTTCAAAGAGGCTAACTCAGTCTTTCGGAACAGTTGAAAGATCATTCTACTGATTAACCTGCAGAAAAGAGTGGCGTCCCCGAGAGGATTCGAACCTCTGGCCCCGAAATTAGGAATTTCGTGCTCTATCCTGCTGAGCTACGGGGACGTTTAGGCCAAGCAAGCCCAATCTCTTGTGTCATTTCAACAACGATTCCGGAACAAAACCTTCGATAGTTTACACATTCACTTACACATTCACACTTTTCAACCTGAATTTCTTTTATATATCTGTGGTTTAGAAAATAATGCGTCCTAATAGGAATCTGGTGCTCTATCCTACTGAGCTACGGGGTCGTCTGCGCGCAAAGTAGCGAATTTTGCAGCGCATCAAAACCGTTCTGCTGGGCAATCGGTTAAATTTCGCAAAATAGACGCAGAATCGATTTCCTTCTGCTGATTAACCGCCATAATTGGCGCTAACGATGGGGCGCTGCGGGGCGCGAGAACAAGGGATGACAGCTATGGCGCGTAAGGGAGCAGCACTAATCGCAGCGGGGATTTTGGCGGCGTTTGCGGCGGGGTTGCTGCTCGGCCGGGCGATCGCGCCGAATTCCGGCTCGACCCATCAGCCCAACAGCCAGGACATTGTCGCCGGGGAGCTGCGTAAAGGCGCCGGCAACGACAAATTCCGACTGCCGTTTCAGCGCCGCCGCGATGACAACGCAAAGCGCCCTAAAGTCGACAGCGACAAGGGTTTTGCCTATCGCCGGCTGGTTCTCGATACCGGCGCGGATTTGCCCAAGGCGTGTTTTCAGTTCACCCGCGACCTCGATGACCGCGGCAGGGTCAATTACGCCGACTTTGTCCGCGCGACGCCGGACACCGGCGCGGCGATTGAGGTCGATGGCTCGTCTTTATGCCTCAGTGGTCTTGAGTTCGACAAAGACTACCGCGTGCGTCTTCGCGCCGGCCTGCCGAGCCGCAAAGGCGACAAGCTTGAACGCGCCCAAGAGGTTGTCGTCGCATTTGGCGACAAGCCGTCCTATGTCGGATTTGCCGGCGATGGTGTGATCTTGCCGCGACTTGAAGCGGACGGCGTCGGCATTGAAACGGTCAATGTTGAGAAAATAGAAATAGCGGTCTACCGGGTTTCGGACCGTTCGCTTGCGCGCAAGGATATTGTCGCCGGCGAGGCTTCGGGCGAGGATCGCTACTCTTACGTATGGGATCGCGAAGACGGCGAGGATGTCGGCGTTGAGGTTTTTAAAGGTGAAATTGAAACGCCGGGTGACAGGAATGAAACGGCGACAAGCGTGTTTGCGCTTGGCGCCGCGCTCGGCGAGTTAACGCCCGGCGCCTATTTTGTCCGCCTTAAAGATGTGTCGCCGGGTGCGGATAAGCGCCGGATGGCGCAAGCCTGGCGCTGGATTATGTTCACCGACATGGCGCTGACGACCTATTCGGGGGCTGACGGCGTTGATGTTTTTGTCCGTTCGATTTCCAATGCGCGGCCCATGGCGGGTGTTCGCCTGTCATTGATTGCGACCAATAACGATATTCTGGCCGAGGTGGTGGCCAATGCCGACGGGCGCGCACGGTTTGACGCCGCGGCGGTCAATGGCGCCGCCCCGCTTAATCCGCGGATGATTATGGCCTATGGGCCGCAGGATGATTTTGCAGCGCTCGATCTGAACCGCTCGCCGCTTGATTTGTCCGACCGTGATGTCGGCGGACGTGCGGCGCCGGCGCGGATTGACGGATTTATCTATCTTGACCGCGGCATATACCGACCTGGAGAGACTGCACATATATCCGGCCTGATCCGCAATGCGGCGGGTCGCGCTGTCGAAGATCGCCCGCTCACCGCGACGATCCGAAGGCCGAACTATACGGTGGCGGATACGCGTCGGATCGAGGCGTTGAACATCGGCGGGTTCACGTTTGATTACGAAATTCCAGCCTCGGCGCCGCGTGGCGTCTGGCGCATTGAGGTTAAAGCCGACGGCGATGATGCGATTGTCGGAACGGTGACTTTTTCCGTTGAAGATTTTGTGCCCCAGCGCCTCGAAGTGAAAATTGAGACCGACGAAAAAACGCCGATCCGACCGGGCGAGACCCGCAACATCAACGTCGCCAGTCGATATCTTTACGGCGCGCCGGCGGGCGGCTTGGCGGTTGAGGCCGAAGCGCGTTTGCGGCTCGATCCTAAACCGTTCCCGGACTTTTCGGCGTTCCGCTTTGGCCCGGTCGAGGGCAGTTTTGATGAGCGCTTTTTGAAGCTCGCCAATACGACGACGGATGGTGAGGGAAAGGCGAGTGTTGCGTTGAATGTCAGTGACGCACCGAAGGGTTATGGCGCGCCGATGCGCGCGGATCTCGTTGTCGGTGTTGTCGAGCCCGGCGGTCGGGTGGTGCGTGAAAGCGCGCGCATTCCAGTGCGTCCAGACGATTACTATGTCGGCCTGCGGCTCGCCGAGGACAAGCACAGCTTCGCACTTGACGACACGGTCGAGGTGGAAGGGGTCATTCTTGATTGGCGGGGCGAGGTTGCCGACGGCGAGCTGGAATGGCGGCTTGTCGAGGAAGATTATTGGTTTGACTGGTACCGCTCGAACGGTCGCTGGCGCTGGCGGCGGACTTACCGCGATGTGCTGGTCGCGGAGGGGCGCGGCAAAACCGGCCGCGATACGCTGGCGAGCCTGGTGTCGCAAAAGCTTGATCCCGGCACCTATCGCCTGACGGCGACCCGGGCTGGCGGTAAGGCGACGAGCGATATCCGGTTTTATGTCGGCTGGCGGTCTTATGCGGCCGGCGCCGATACGCCGGACCAGGCCGCCATAACGCTGCAGACAGACAAGGTGGTTCCGGGCGCGCGGGCGCGCCTCTATCTCAATGCGCCTTATGAGGGCGAGGCGATTGTGGCCATCGCTACCGACCGTGTGCATCTGGTTCAACGCATGAAGGTCGCAAAAAAAGGCCGTGAGCTGATTATTGACACAGACCCATCCTGGGGCGCCGGATTTTATGTGTTGGCGAGCGTGGTGACGCCGCGCGATGCGGGCGACCGGCCGGTGCCGCGTCGCGCCATGGCCGTGACCTATGTGCCGTTTGATATGTCAGCTAGAAAGCTCGAGCTGTCGATTGACGAGCCGGATGTGTTCCGTCCGCGTGCGCAGCTTAACCTGCCGATTACGGTTGAGGGCGCGGCGCCAAACTCTGAAGTGATGATAACGGTGTCAGCCGTTGATGAAGGAATTTTGCGGCTGACGAAGTTTAAATCGCCCGATCCGGTCAATCATTATTACGGCAAAAAGCGCCTCGGCGTTGCTATCCGCGACGATTACGGGCGCATCCTTCACGCCAATCTTGCCGCTGCTGCGCGGTTTGGCGGCGACCAGCTTGGCGGCGAGGGGCTGACTGTCGTGCCGACAAAATCGGTGGCGTTATTTTCCGGCCTGCTCACGGTCGGGGAGGGCGGCAAGGTGACGGCGCCGATTGAAGTGCCCGATTTCAACGGCGAATTGCGCTTAATGGCGGTTGCCTGGTCGCGTGACAAACTCGGCGCCGGCGCTGAACCGATGACGGTGCGCGATCCGGTTCCAGCAGAGTTGACGCTGCCGCGTTTCCTCGCACCCGGCGACACGGCGACCGCGACCCTTCTGATTGACAATGTCGATGGAGAGGCGGGCGATTATAAAGTGACGCTATCGGGTGAAGGCCCGGTCGGACTTGATAAAACGCGAAGCTTTACGCTCGCCGCCGGACAAAGCCAGACTGAAACCTTCCCGATTAAGACCGGCGCGGTCGGCATTGGCGCGGTGACTTTGAGCGTTGAGGGACCAGGCGGCTTTAAAGTCGAGCGGTCCTATCCAATCCAGTCGCGCACGCCCTATTTCCCGGTGACGCAGGTGCTGACCGAGGCGCTGGCGCCGGGCGAGACCTTCACCTTGAGTGATGACGTGATGACGCCATTCGTGCCCGGTTCGGGTGATGCTACGGTGTCGTTCTCGCGGCTGCGCGGGATTGAGCCGGGTCCGCTGCTCGATGCGCTATATCGCTACCCCTATGGGTGTACGGAGCAATTAACCAGCTCGGCATTTCCGTTGTTGTTCATTGACGTGCTCGGCGGAGAAGCTGGACGCGGGCCGGAGCGTCAAGTACGACCACGGGTGCAAAAAGCGATTAACAAACTCCTCAATCGTCAAGGCCCGGAAGGCGCCTTTGGTTTGTGGCGGGTGGGCGACCGTTACGCCAATCCGTGGCTTGGCCCCTACGTGACTGACTTCCTCTATCGCGCAAGGAACGAAGGGTATGGCGTGTCGCAAGAGGCACTCGACCGCGCTTATCAGTCGCTTGGCGGGATTGCCCGCGTCGATAGTTGGTATCCGGCGAGTTATCAGACCAATGTCTATGACGGCGCGGGTTCAAATGACAGCCGTGAGTATCTGCGGCGGCGCTCTGCGGCCTATGCGCTTTACGTACTCGCGCGAGCGGGGCGGGCGGATTTGTCTGATTTGCGGTATTTTCATGATGCGCTGCTCGACGATACGCCGAGCCCGCTCGCGAGAGCCCATATTGGCGCCGCGCTTGCGATGATGGGCGACCGCGCGCGCGCCAACAGTGCGTTCAAAAAAGCTGCTGAAGCGCTCGGCTGGAATAATACAGGCGATTATTACCAAACCAAACTGCGCGATGCGGCAGGCGTTCTGGCGCTTGCCGTTGAGGCGGGGCAGAGCGACAAAGTCGAGGCGCTAACGGATGCTTTTCTTGGCGTCATGAAAGAGCCGAAATCCATGCATACGCAGGAAAAAGCCTATGTGTTGATTGCCTCACAGGCGCTGTTGCGCGCCGCCGGTCCGGTGGCGCTGTCTGTCGATGGTGAAACGCTCGAAGATCTTTCCGCAGCGCCGTCTTTTTCTCCGGCGGCGGCCGAACTTGCCGCGGGCGTTGCCTATCGCAATGACGGTGACGGCGTTATCTACCGCTCACTGACAGTTTCCGGATCGCCTCTGAAAGCGCCGGCGGCGGTCAACAATGGCTTTCGGTTGAGCAAAACCATCACCACGCGCGACGGCCGGTTCGCCAGCCTCGGCGCCGCACGCCAGAACGACCGATTTGTCGTCATCATCTCCGGCGCCGCGCAGGATGAAAAAGTCCATCCGGCGATCATCGCTGACCTTTTACCGGCGGGTTTTGAGATCGAGACCATCCTGCGGCCCGAAGATGGCGGCGGGCAGGGTCGCAACGGGCCGTATAAATGGCTTGGCGCTCTCTCCTATCCGCGTGTTGCCGAAGCGCGCGATGACCGGTTTGTGGCGGCGGTCGATGTGCGCGGGACAAGCAAATTTAAACTTGCCTATATTGTCCGCGCGGTGACGCCGGGTGCGTTCGTTGCGCCCGGTGCGGTGATTGAGGATATGTACCGGCCAGGCGTTTTTGCGCGCACCGCCGTGCAGCGCGTCGTTATCGCAAAAGCGGAATGATCGCCGGCGCTATCATAAGACGGCTGTCGGTGTTTGGCGCTTTGGCGGCGGTTGGCTTGGTCGCAGCAGCGGACCTTGCCTTTCCGCCGCCGCTGGAGCGGGCGCAACTGGTCTCGCCGCTGGTGGTGGACCACGAAGGTCAATGGCTGCACGCCTTTGCAACCGATGCGGGGCGATGGCGGTTTGCAGCGGACTTGGATGCTATCGATCCGGACTTTGTTGAGCGCCTGATTGCGGTTGAAGACAAGCGCTATTGGCGCCATTGGGGCGTTGATCCGTTTGCTGTCTTTCGCGCGGGGATATCATCGGCAAAATCCGGCCGCATCGTTTCCGGCGCCTCGACCATTACCATGCAGACCGCGCGTTTAATGGAGCCGCGTCCGCGCAACCTGCAATCAAAACTCATCGAAATGCTCCGTGCGTTGCAGTTAGAGCGACGGCTGTCGAAGCAACAAATCCTCGAGCTATACCTCACACTGACGCCTTATGGCGGCAATATTGAAGGCGTGCGTGCGGCGAGCTTGACTTACTTTGACAAAGAACCGGTGCGGCTGACCGATGCGGAACAGGCTTTGCTCATCGCCTTGCCCCAGGCGCCGGAAGCGCGCCGACCGGACCTAAATGCCGCCAACGCGAAAACCGCACGCGCGATGGTGCTTGAAAAGCTGGTGCTGGCGCGCGCCATCACGCCGGCGCGCGCAGGCGAAGCGCGTGGTGCAACCCTGCCGACGGCGCGCAAATTTTTTCCGCGCCTTGCCTATCATGCGGCCAATCGTTTGTCGCAGTCATCATCGCCCAGTGTCGTCCACTCCACGCTCGACCGCCTGATGCAGTCGCGCGCCGAGGCTATGGTCGCGGCCTATGTGCAACGCTTTGACGATGGCGCCACCGCATCGCTGCTTATTATCGATAATGAGACCCGCGCCGTGCGCGTTGCGGTCGGCTCGTCGGGGCTTGCGGCCATAGGCGGATGGATTGATTTAACAGCGGCTGTCCGCTCGCCTGGTTCGACCCTAAAGCCGTTCATATATGCGCTGGCGTTTGACGACGGCGTTGTCGGGCCGGCATCAGTAATTGACGACATGCCGCGCAATTTCGGCGATTACGCGCCGGAAAATTTTGACCGCACATTTCGCGGCGAAGTACGCGTGCGCGAGGCTCTTCAACATTCTCTAAACGTTCCCGCTGTGACGATGCTGGACCGCATAGGCGCAGCGCGCTTTGCCGCGATTTTAAGAGCGGCGGGCGTTCCATTGCGCACGCCGCACCGTGCTGATGACTCACCCGGCCTGGCGCTTGCGCTTGGCGGCGCCGGCGTCACCGCGCATGAAGTCGCAACACTTTACGCCGCGCTCGCCAACGGTGGCGCGGTCCGGCCGCTCGTCTGGACTGTGGCCGAAGAGACCTCGACCGCCGCGCCATACGCGCTGTTTTCTCAAGCGACTGCCAATCGCGTGAGCGCCATCCTTGCCGATGCACCGTCGCTCGCCGGTCGCGCACCGGCAAAGCTTTCGCAATCGGCAACCCGCGTCGCCTTCAAAACCGGCACCTCATACGGCTATCGTGACGCCTGGGCAGCCGGTCATGGCGGCGGCTACACCGTGGTTGCCTGGGTCGGCCATGCTGACGGCTCACCGCGTTCCGGCGCCACCGGACGCAAAGCAGCGGCGCCGCTTTTGTTTGAGGCCTTCGACATGCTTGAACGCAATGGCGAGCGCCTGCCGGACACGATTGAACAGATCGACGACCAGCCGGCGGGATCAGTGCTGGCGCGGCTCGACCGTCCGCGGCGAAATGCGCCACCAGAGATTACCTTTCCGCGCACCGGCGTTGAAGTGTTTGAAAGCGGCGCCGAGCGCGGTTTTGCCCTTGCAGCGCGGGGCGGTGCTGCGGGCTATCGCTGGTATGTAAATGGCGAAAAGCTCGCGCGAGAACAAACCAGCGGACGTGCTGTGTGGCGACCTGTGGGGCCGGGGTTTTATGATGTGACCGTGGTCGATCGGGAAGGGCGCATGGCGAAATCGAAAGTGCGCGTCATTGCATCGCGATGAGGCGGCGGGCATTCATTATTGGCGCCGCCGCGACAATCGCGCCGTCGGTAGACGCAGCGCCGATAGAAGGCGCGATCGCAACTAGCGGCGACCGCTTTACCGCCAACGGGCAGGAGTATCATCTGGCGGACATTCTGGCGCCGTCGGCTTATGCGTTGGCCGGCGATGTCGAGCCTTACTTTGATGAAGCAAAGCGCGCGCTTGAACACCTACTTGCGAATGCGTCGCTCACCATAAAAGATGCCGGCGCCGCAACACGCTGGGGTGCACGTATGGTGATTGCGGCGCGGGTCGGCGATGCGCAGACGCTGCAACACAAACTGGTCGCGCTGGGCGCCGCGCGCGTTGCGCCGCAATCTGACAATCTTGAACGTATTGAGCAATTGCTGACGGCGGAAGATGCGTCGCGCGCCGCTCGCAAAGGGCTGTGGGCGTTGCCGGCCTATCAGATTATTGATGCGAACAAAGCGGGTCGCGCCGTGGGCGGCTTTCACCTGGTGGAGGGCAAAGTTCGAAGCATTGCAAAAGTGAAAAGCCGGTTTTATATCAATTTTGGTACGGACTATAAAACTGACTTCACCGCCAGCGCCGGCTCGCGCGTCTATCATAAATGGGCGAGCCAGGGTTTTGACCTGGCTTCGCTTGATACGGCGCGGTTACGCATTCGCGGATTTGTCGAAGCCATCAGCGGGCCGTCAATCGCCCTTACCCATAGACGCCAGGTTGAACTCCTGGCGCGCTCCCCATAACCCGGCGGGCTACTCCGCCGCTGTGGCCGCTGCAGCAGCCGCCGCGGTTGCTGCGGTCGCCGCCGCTGCGGCTGCGGCTTTCTTCTGTAGAACGCCGTCGAGCAGTTCAAGCGCATTGGCGAGGTCAACCTTGTTGACTGCGGCCACCTCGCGCGCCATTCGGTCGAGCGCTTGTTCAAATAGCTGGCGTTCGGAATAGCTCTGTTCAGGCTGGTCATCGGCGCGAAACAGGTCGCGCACGACTTCAGCGACCAGCTTGATATCGCCGGAATTGATCTTCGCATCATATTCCTGCGCCCGGCGGCTCCACATTGTGCGTTTGATGCGGGCACGGCCTTTCAAGGTTTCAATCGCGTTCTTGATGGCCTTGTCGCTCGATAAGGGGCGCATGCCCGCGGTTTTGGCTTTTCCGGTCGGGACCCGGAGTCTCATCTTTTCCTGCTCAAAGTTGATCACAAAAAGTTCGATTTTGATGCCGGCGACTTCCTGGCGTTCAAGCGCGACAATCTTCCCGACGCCGTGCGCCGGATAAACGATCTGTTGGTGGACCTTGAAGTTCTGTTTGGCGCTGCTGGACGCTTGGGCGTCCTCAGAGGCTTTGGCATCGGCTTGCGGCGCTTCTTTGGGGATGATTTGGGTCGGCACCGGAATGGAGGCGGCGACGGTTTTGCGTCGCGGCGCCTGACCGACATTAGCCTTTTTGCGTGGCTTTGGCTTTGGCGCGGGTACGGCCTTCGCGGCGGCTTTCTTAGCGGCCGGCTTTTTCGCAGCCGCCTTCTTGGGCGCTGCTTTCTTGGCCGCCGGCTTTTTCGCGGCGGTTTTTTTAGCAGGGGCTTTTTTTGCCGGGGCTTTCTTCACGGCCGCCTTTTTGGCGGGGGCGGCTTTTTTGGTCGCGGTTTTTTTCGCTGCGGTTTTCTTGGCCGCGGTCTTTTTCGCGGGCGTTTTCTTAGCGGCGGCTTTTTTCACTGGCGCCTTCTTTTTGGCCGCTGCCTTTACCGGCTTTTTCGCAGTGGCTTTTTTTGACGTGGCCTTCTTGGCGACTGCCTTTTTAGCGGGCGCTTTTTTCTTTTTTACCGCCATTTTTTCCGGGGCTTTTTTCTTGGCCGTTTTCTTCGTCGCCATGGGTGCTTCTTCTTTCTAAGGAGGCGGGCGCGCGGCCCGGCCAATATTTTAAATCGCGAGTTGCAGCGCGTTTGCTTGTCAAATGCGCTTACGGCTTTGCCCCGACGGCAGGTCGCGAAAAGTTTCGACCTGCCAGGAAAATAACCCTAAAATCAGTGGGTTGGATAGGCTTGTTAAAGTGTTAGGGCCGAGGTTTGTGCCGCACAAAAATCTAAATTTCAGTCAGAATGATAGCATAAAATTTCAAGATTCGCCACGCTTTTTAGCGCTGGCAGGCGTTTACAAAAATCGCCGTGGCGGCTGACAAGCCACTGCCGCCAATCGAGCGATTACGAGCCTTCGCCGGGTTTTTCACTGAAATATTTTTCGAGCTTGCCTTTTTCCTCGACCAATTTGTCGGCGTCCGGCATCGGGTCAAGCTTCTGGGTAATATTTGGCCAGGCAAGGGAGTATTTGGTGTTGAGGTCGAGCCACTTGTCGGCCTCTCCCTCGGTGTCCGGGATAATCGCTTCGGCCGGGCATTCTGGCTCGCAAACGCCGCAATCGATGCATTCATCCGGGTGGATCACCAGCATGTTCTCGCCTTCATAGAAGCAATCTACGGGGCAAACCTCCACGCAATCGGTATATTTACATTTGATGCATGCATCGGTCACCACATAGGTCATTGTCTGCGCTCCTGAGCGTCGTCGGCTTTTGGCTAGTGTTTACCCACTCGTCGCCGGGACGCAAGCGGGCAGTGGACGAGAATTCCTCAATTAACGGCCAGATTGGCTGGCAAGACGGGCTGTGACCCGTCTCCGCGCTTCGCCGCTTTCGCGGTCTTCGAGATAGATCAGCCCACAAATCCGCCGCATGAGCGTGTCTTCATAAGAGTCGCGCGCACCGTCCGACAGGACGATTTCCCAGAGCTGTTCGATAAAGGCGATTTTCTCCTCAGGCGACATCTCCTTGGCGAACCGCGTAAAGCGCTGAATATCGTGGGCGCCGGCTTGAGCTTCCTCTCCTGCAGCACGCAGCGTCTGCGCCGCCTCTAGCGAAAGGCCGAACTTCGCTATCAGCGACTGGTCGATGATCGCCTTTTCGTGGTCGTGATAGTGCTCGTCGGCGCGGGCCGCCTCCACCAGAAGGGCGGCGATGGCAAGCTGTATAGGCTCTACATCCGGCGCCGTGGTTGGGCTGGCCTGGCTTTTGGGTTTGGAAAACAGTTTTTTGAACATGATGGGTTACCCGGATAAATCGTTGGTTTTCAGTGCTTGAAGTTCGCGGCGGTCTTTCTTTGTCGGTCGCCCGGCGCCTTTTTCGCGGGAGAAGGGCGCTGAGGGCCGCTCTTTTTTTGGCGGGCGTGGCGGAGATTGATCCGTGTAAAGTGTTTGCGCTTCCGCCGCTGGTCCGCGCCGGTCCGCCAGCGCGACAATTTCCAAAATGCGCAAATGCTCGCCGCGTGTGAACACCAGCGTGTCGCTTACGCGGACCATAAAGCTCGGTTTTTCGGCTCGGACCGTGGTCTGGTTCCTGGTGACGCGCACATGTCCATCCTGCACGAATTTTGCCGCCAGAGTCCGGGTCTTGAAAATCCGCGCATACCATAACCAGCGATCGAGACGTTGAGCTTGCGGCGCCTCGATCTGTCCAGTCATTCAGCCTTCTCGGGCTTTTTCGACTTTTGCTCTTTCGGCGGATCTGAAAGCTGTGACTTCAGGCCAGCCAGCACGGCGAAAGGCGAGTTTGGATCGGCGACCTTTCGGTGGCGCGGTTCATACATCGGGCCATTATCTCTGGGGCGGGGGCCGCCTTGATGTTTGCCGCCCTGATTTTTGCCGCCATGAGGCTTGCCCTCATGACGCTTGCCATCTTGATGTTTACCGGGCGGCGGTTTTTTGCCGCGACGGCGCATGTCTGGTTTTCCGTCACGCTTGTCGGCGGGTTTGGCGTCGCGTTTCGGCTTGGTGAACACTTTGCGCGGCGCCGGTTTCCATAGCGCGATTTCGGCTTCTTCCGGCGCGGTGTTTTCAGAAACGGCGCCCTCGGCAGGAGCGGCGTCTTGCGCCGGTTTTTCAGCCGCTGGACTTTCGGTGGTCGAAGCGTCTGCCTGATTTTCGCCGTCCATGGGAGGCGCCGGGCTCGCGGCGGCTTCAGTCGGTGGCGGCGCGGCAATCTCTGCGCTGGCTGCGGGGCTTTCCACCGGCGTTGGCGCGTTAGCGGTTTGCTCGTCTGGCGCAGTCTTTGTCGTCGGTTCGGGCGGCGCAGAATCCGCTGCAATGGGTGCATCCGCGTCCGGCGTTGGCGCCTCTGCGTCCGGCGCCTGTTGGTCCGTCGGCTTATCGGGCTCTGCGGCTGTCGCTGCTTCGGCTGGCGCCTCGGGTTTGCGTTTGACCATCGTCTTGCGCAGGCCGAGCGATCGCATGATCGCCTCGAAGTCTTCACCCGAGCAGCCGACCAGCGACATCATTTGCTGCGTCGCTTCAAATCCCTGGCGCATATTCGCGTCGCT
The DNA here is from genome assembly GCA_021776375.1 of Hyphococcus sp. Classification (GTDB taxonomy): domain Bacteria; phylum Pseudomonadota; class Alphaproteobacteria; order Caulobacterales; family Parvularculaceae; genus Hyphococcus. Next base: position 18,307 of record JAJFGA010000024.1, read on the forward strand.
GCGTGCGGTGCGGATAAGCCCGGCCAGCCGCTCCAGCATGTCGATGCGCACCGCGCGCTTACCGGAGGGGCGATAGCCGGCGGCATAATAATAGGCGTGCGGAAGGCTTTCATTCATTTCCAGCGACACCAGTCCGGCTTTCGGCGGCGCCGTATGACTGAGTTTGCGGTCGTTCCATAACGCCCACAGCAAAACCAACAGCCGCGACGATGCGGGCTTTAACAAAGCCGGCATGAACAGCGTATATTCGCCGAACCGCATGCCGAGCTTGCGCAGCTTGCTGCGTTCGGTCTGATCGATTTTCTTAAGATCATCGCCAAATTGCGTGCGCGACGTGGCGCCAAAATTTTCAACCAGGCGGAAGGCAACGCCCTTAGCGAGGCCCTGTAATCCGCTCTCGCTTTCGCTATTGGCGCCTGCCTGCAACATCACCAGCGGTCCCAGCAGCGCTTCAGCCTTGGCGGTGAAAAAATCCGTAAGCCTGTCCTCGATGCGGCCGCGCATATTGGCGGAGATATCGGCAAGGCCGGAAACAACAATGCTCGGTCGCAACAGCGTTGGACCTTTTTTCAGTTGCGCCACCTGCGCTGACCGCCACCAGATTGCGCCATCGTCGCCCAGCGTCAGCTCACCTGCGCCGGCATTGGCAAGCGCGGCAGCGCGCGCAGCGAGCATCGGCGCCAGGGCTTTTTCCCCCGCAGCGCGCAAAGATTTTGCCTCAACACCGCTGGCGCGAGGATCAACGATGAACTCAAACCCCAACAGGCGGCCGATAAATTGGCCTTCCACGATCACTTCTCCGTCGTCATTTACGCCCGCCAGAAGCGGAGCATCATCTTTCAATCGCTTCATCAACGTCGCGGTGCGGCGATCAACAAACCGCTGCGTCAGCTTTTCATGCAACACATCGGACAATCTGTCTTCTATCGCGCGCGCGCGCTCTTGCCAATAAGGCGCGTTTTCT
>JAJFGA010000025.1 GCA_021776375.1 Hyphococcus sp.
ATGATCATGGATCTATGGCGACAATCGGACGCGACAAAGCGATCGCAGATATTAACGGCTTCAGGTTCAGCGGATTTCCGGGATGGCTTTTTTGGAGCTTTGCGCACATTTATTTTCTTGTCGGATTTCGAAACCGAATAACCATCGGACTTAGTTGGTTATGGTCCTATTTAACGTGGCAACGGGGAGTGCGACTGATCACTGGTATTAACGAGCCTGTACAAACCGCGCAGCAAAAATCCAAAACGTCTCGCGCGGCATAAATATTGTTTGCGCTTAACGGTTAGCGCGGCGTCCGATAGGTTTTTACTCCACCGCTATCCTTCGCGACGCGAACCTTTCGGTTCGCTCCTCAGGATGAGGGTTTTTTATTATGGAAAAGTTGCTCCACCCTCATCCTGAGGAGCGGCGAAGCCGCGTCTCGAAGGATAGCTGCAAAGCGCGAACATCAGTTTCTGATAAACTCCGCCTCAATCGTAATTTCTACCGCATCGGCAATAAGTCCGCTGAACCGACTAACGCCAAACGCAGTCCGGTCGATTACCGCGCGTGCGGAAAAACCAACAATATAGGCGCCGCGCAAACGGTCTCTCCCGCCGCCGTTAAACGTCACCGCAAATGTCACCGGCGAGCTGACGCCGTGCAGCGTTAAATCGCCGGTCATCTCACCAGTATTGTCGCCGGTAAGGGTGATCGCGGTGGAACGGAAGCTCGCTTCGGGGAAAGCGCCAGCGTCAAACCAGTCTGGACCCATCAACGTGGCGGCAAATTCGTCATTGGCAATATCGAGGCTGGTCATGTCGATGACGGCCTCGATGCGCGCGGCCTGCGGGTTGTCCGCATCGAAATCAAGACTGGCGTCGAAACGCTCAAACCGGCCGGTGAATGTTGAAAATCCAAGATGGTCGATGCCGAACAAGAGGGCGGCGTGATCTTTATCGAGCGCATAAGCGCCGGCGCGCAGGGCCGTCGCCTCGCTCGAAACATTGGGTTTGAGTGCTGGCGCCAGCACCGAAGCGCAACCGGCGACGGCAATCAGCACTGTCGCGGCAAGGGCTTTTAAGGATACCGACAAGATCAGATCTCCAGATTTTGCCCGCCACAATCAGGACAGGCGGGATCGGCCGGCAGAGCGACGGCGCGAAAAGACGCCGCCAACCCGTCATATATCAACAAGCGGCCGGCAAGACTGTCGCCGAGCGATAACAATTCCTTGAGCACCTCCATGGCGGCGAGCGTTCCCATCACTCCGGTGACCGCGCCGAGAACGCCTTCTTCGGCGCAATTGACCTGACCCTCGCGCGGCGGCTCCTCGCGCACCAGGCAGCGATAACACGGCAGGACGCCGGGCGCGGCGTAAGGCTTGAATGTCGCCAGCTGGCCTTCAAACCGCCCGACAGCGGCGGAGACCAGCGGCTTTTTCGCGGTTGTGCAAGCGCGGTTCAGCACGTAGCGGGTCTGGAAATTATCAACGCCCTCGGCGACGAGATCATAACCGGCGATAATTTCCGCGGCATTGTCATCAGTGAGGCGCAACGCATGGGGAATGATTTCAACGCCGGAATTGAGCCGCCGGGCAAAATCCGCCGCGCTCGCGGTCTTGGCGCGACCGATATCTTCCGTGCCATGAATGGTCTGGCGCTGAAGGTTCGACAAGGCGACCGCATCGTCATCAACAACGCCGATAGTCCCAACCCCGGCGGCGGCGAGATATTGGATCAGCGGACTGCCAAGCCCGCCGGCGCCAACCACCAGCACGCGCGCAGCCAAAAGCTGCTGCTGGCCCTGGCCGCCAACCTCTTTCAGAAGGATATGACGGGCGTATCGTTCGCGTTGTTCTTCGTTCATGGCCGCAGCTTAGACCCGCACCGCGCCGGCGTCATCCCGTGCGCAATGCGTCGCGAAGTGACGCTTTGCAGGCCTCGATGATAGTCGGGGCGGATCGCCCGCAACAGATCCCGGACCAGCATTGCATCACCCCGACCGCGAAGGCGGTCGAATCATAAATTGCGCGCCTTCGCGCGCGTGTGCTGCAACGCATCCGGGATGACGACGCCTCTTCCTTTGGTATGTCCACTAAACCCCGGTCGACCCAAACCCGCCAGCGCCGCGGTCGGTCTCGTCGAGCTCGCCAACCTCTTCAAAGCGCGCCTGCCACACCGGGGCGATGACCATCTGGCCGATGCGGTCGCCGCGATTGATGGTGAAGTCGTCTTGCCCGTGATTGATCAAGATCACCTTCAGCTCGCCGCGATAATCGGCGTCGATCGTGCCCGGCGCGTTGACGCAGGCGATGCCGTGCTTTGCCGCCAAACCGGAGCGTGGGCGCATCTGCGCCTCCCAGCCCGGCGGCAGGGCGATGGCGATGCCGGTCGGGACCATGAACCGCTCGCCCGGCGCCAGGGTCAGCGGCTGGTCAATCGCCGCGCGCACGTCACAGCCAGCGGCAAGCGCGGTCTCGTAACGCGGCAGGTCGAGACCGCGACCATGCGCCAGGCGCATGACCCGAACCACTGGCGCTGCGGCCAGGTCCTCGCGGGCATCCAGATGAACCGTGATTTCGTCGTCAGAGCGTATTTTTGTTGCTGACATTTGGCGTTCCTGTCGCGTTTTGCAGCGCCATTATCCAGCAGTTTGCCTCATAAACGAATGTTTCTTTCCACAGCTTTTCCGGCAGACTCCCCCAGTTTTTTCCAAACAGGGAAATGCCCGCAAAAATCAAAATGTCAAAGAGCCCACGCGAGCGAACAAGCAGTGTTCCTCACGCATGAACGCCGTAAAGGGCTGGATGTGTGTTGCGGCGCTCCTTCCATGAGGAGCCGACCCGCCTGGTTCAAAAGCCGCATCTCGACGCTGAGAAGAGCTTAAGGCCGCCGAAATGCGTGAGGATAACTTTTCACCAAATATAGGTTTTATGGCCAACTACCCTCTCAGGGTTGTAAAATCGAAGAATCGATTCGTGTCAGGGTTGTGTGGATAGAGCCTTATACTCAGGCTTTTGATTCAGCCCAAGCGCCCCCTCCGTCACTACGTGACACCTCCCCCGTAAACGGGGGGGTAATTAAGGCCAAGCTTGCTGCAAGCGCCTTCTTCCCCCGTTTACGGGGGAAGTGGCGGCGAACGGTCGAAGGGGGCTTAGCGGCCGCGCCGCTACCCTGCCTTCTTCGCCACAACCCAACCATCAATCTTCCGCTCCAGCACGGGCAGCGGCATTGAGCCGGTCATCAGGATTTCGTCGTGGAAGGCGCGGATGTCGAAATCGTCACCGAGCGCGGTTTCTGCTCTTTCGCGCAGCTCGTTAATCTTCAGCATACCGAGCTTGTAGGACGTCGCCTGACCGGGCCAGACGGCGTAGCGTTCAATTTCGCGGGTGATGGACGCGCGGGTGTCGCCGGTGACTGATTGCATATAATCGATCGACTGTTCACGGGTCCAATGTTTGTGATGCAGGCCGCTATCGACCACCAGGCGCGCAGCGCGGAACAGCTCCGACTGCAGACGGCTGAGATTGCCGAACGGATCCCCCTCATACATCCCCATTTCAGCGGCGACCTGTTCGGCGTAAAGCGCCCAGCCTTCGGAAAACTCTGAATAGCGGAGCATGTTACGGATCAGCGGAAGTCCAGCCGATTGCTCCAGTGAGCGCTGGAAGTGATGGCCGGGCACAGCTTCATGATAGGTCAGCGTTTTCAGCGTGTGCTTGGGCCAGTCGGCCGTGTCTTTGAGGTTGATCCAGTAAACGCCGCCGCGCGAACCGTCGAGCGCCGGGCTGGTATAGTAACCGCCGGGCGAGGTATCTTGTTCATAGACCGGGATGCGGCGCACCTCGATGCTCTGTTCGGGGATGGTTCCAAACCAGTCCGGTGCGACAGCCATGATCGCGTCGACCTGGTCCTTGAGGGAGGCAAGAAGCTCTGCGCGGCCTTCATCCGTATTCGGATAACGCATGTCCTCGCGCGCGCCAATCGCCTCAAAGCGCTCGGCAGCTGAGCCTTCCGTGAGGCCCTCGGCTTGAAGGATCGCTTCCATCTCGGCGGTAATGCGCGCAACTTCGGAAAGCCCGAGCGCATGAATATCATCGCCGGTGCGCCCGCCGGCGCCATAAGAGTCGAGGGCATGCTGGTAAAATTCAACGCCGACATCGCCGAGACGCCACACGCCAGCCTCCCGGCCAGCCTGCGCTGTGAAGTTTTCAAGCGCCGCCGCCAACCGTGCATAGGCGGGATAAACAACACTATCGACCGCCTCCGCTGCGCGCCCGTTCAGCCCCTCGCGCTCATCTTCGCTAAGGCCTTCGATCTCCGCGATCTTGGCTGCAAACGTCGTCGCCAGCGGGTTGTCAGCCGGTTCGGAGGATGTGAAGCCCTTGATCGAACCGACCGCGCCTTCGATGGCGAAATAGGGCGGCACGACGCCGAGCGCCGCGTCCCCGCCAAGGGATTCAATCACCTCGTCAAACACCCGTCCAAACTCAGCCAGGCGCGTAAGATAAGCTTCTGCATCAGCTTTCGTCGCCAGGGGCTGCTGGGTCTGTAACAGGCGCGGCAGGAAGAGATGCGTGCCGGTGAGTTGGGTAATCGTATAAGGGCTCGCCGAGCCCCAGGGCGTGGCGCCGCCAAAGTCAAACTGGTTGCGCCGGGCGCCGGTCTCATAAGCGTCGCGCAACACATCATAGGTTGTGCGCGCCTGCGTCCCCAGCGCGTCGCGATCGAGCCCGCGAATATCCTGCAGGAACCGCTCATTCATATGGCGCGCCTCATCATTGGCGGCAAAGCCATATTTCCCGAGCCGAGCATTATAACCGGCCCCGCCAACCTCCTCGCTCACGCCGAGTACGGTGGCGAACTCCGGCGCGGCTTTTAAAACCTCCGCCGCATGCGCCGCCGCCATCTCCAGCAGCACGTCGTCAGGATTGGCGACAACGGCCTCTTCAGCCGCCGGCGTTTGCGTATCCGCGGCAGGCGCCTGCGCACCGTCTTTCTCGCCGCAACCGGCGAGCGCAATCAGCCCTATGCCAACATATAAAAATGATGATTTCTGGCGCATGGTTTCGCTCTCCCCGTCGCGTTTTGGTTTTTTGTTCACCGCAACCTAGAGCAAATCCGAGCTAAGTTAAATCACAGATTTGCTCTAGTTTCTTTGTTTGTCGCATTCCTACCGGATAACCGCGTCACACTTATCCGAAAGCGCTCTGGCAACACCCCTTAAAAAAGCACGGGGCGGGCCTCATTGCCCGACGATAAAGGCGCGAATATCCGCCGCCAGCGCTTTTAGCGACGGCTCATGGATATACATCATATGGCCCGCCTCATAATAGGTAATCGTCAGGCGGTTCCGGTCAAATCCCGGTTGCGCAAGCGTCAGCTCGGTCCCGAAAAAGGGCGTCGCCAAATCATAATAACCGTTTGCGGCAAACACGCGTAACGATCGGTTCTGACGCATCGCCCGCTCAATCCATGGCGCCACATTAACGTAAGAGTTTTCCCCGCCGCCATCCTCCGCGTCCCAGTTCCACTCCCGCACGCCGCCAAGCGTCACATAGGGCTCACTAATCTCAACGCCGAGATCCCGCGTGAAATAGTCAAGCATCGAAGCCGTATAGGCAGCATCTATTCCGTAAGCGGAGGGGTCATATTCCGGGTTTTCTGAAACGCCATCCGCTTCAACGCCGGTAAAGCGAGCGTCGAGCCGACCGACGGACACGCCCTCATCGCGCAACAGCTCGCGCATGTAGCGGCGCAACGGAATGCGCAAATTGGAGCGCTCCACATAGGCAGGACTGAGCCCTGTGAAGGCGGCGAATTTTTCCGCAATCGCACTGCGCACTTCGCGCGGAGCAAGCTGCCCCTTCAAGAGCACTGGAATATATTCATCCGTGGCGAAGGCGCGCGCCGCGTTCAGAAAACGGTCAAAATCGCCGCCCCATAGGGTTTTATCGACACGGTCATGATACCAAGCCGTCGCCGCATAACTCGGCATCAACCCGATATAACCAACATCATTGCCTGCATCGGTCGCATCCAGACCAAAGTTCAACACCGATGAAATCAAGACAACGCCATTCATGGCGATATCCGTCCAGCCGCCTTCAAGAGCCTGTAAAAGCGCGCCCGAACGGGTTGTGCCATAACTTTCGCCCATCAGATATTTCGGCGAATTCCAACGTTTATGTTCAACCAGCCAGCGGCGGATAAATTCGCGTACGGATTTAGCGTCCTGCTTGACGCCCCAATAATCATCCGTACGCGCCTCACCCAACGTGTCCGACCAACCCGTCCCAACAGGGTCGATAAACACCAGATCGGCAACGTCGAGGATAGTTTCAGGGTTGGTGATAATATCATAGGGCGCCGCGCCGTCATCATCAGGCCCGTCCGGCAGATCAACGCGCTTTGGCCCGAAGACCCCCATATGCAACCAAAGCGACGCTGAGCCGGGACCGCCATTGAAAATAAAAGCAACCGGGCGCGTTGAAGAATCGCCAATGCCCTCCGCAATATATGAGGTTGAAAAAATTGAGGCGGCAGGCTCGCCGTTGTCATTATTGATATACGTCTCACCGGCGATAACCCGGTAGCGTATTGCTTTACCATTCGCCGTGATCCGGCCTTGAGATTTATAAATCCGGGGCGCTTTTTCAGTATCTGCGGCCGCAGAGGCTTTTTCTTCCGTATCCCCCTCATCCTGGGCGGCCGCGCAAGCGGTCATGATGGATAAGATAGCGGCGGCGAATATGCGTTTGATCATCCCAAACCCTTACGTTTTCTTTATTTGCCCCAATCTAACAGGCTTTTTCCGCCGCCCGCTAGAGGCTTTTCAAGGGCCATGACGACTAGCGCCCCGTCAGAAAAGGCGAGAAATACGAAAGATCTGGCGCTATTTATCGCCCACGGCGCGGGCGCAGCAGATAGCGCCCATAAACGAGTGCGAACAATACGAATGCGCTGCTCCAGACCAGGCCGGCAAAGCCTATCGCGGTATTGTAGGAAACAGGCAGAAGCGGCGCAGCGACGCGCAAGCCCGCGCCGATATTGACCAATGCGTAGATCGCAATTGTCAGCCGGTCAGCATTAAGGGCAAGGCCCGTGTGACCGCGTGTTGCCCGGGTCATCACCGCCAGCGTCATCACGCCGGCAGCGCCTGCGGTCAACGCATGCAACGCCGCGCTTTGCGCGACCAAGGCCGGCGCCAGCACTGACAGACCTAGCAAGACGAGTGCTGTCGCGAGCCAGAAATAGCCAAGATGCAGAACAAGAACCAGCGGCTCGGCGAATGTGCGCCAGCCGCGCCACCGCAACAGCCGGATATAATGCAGCGCCCCGGCGGCGATCAGAATGACGCCGCTTGAGGGCGAACCTGGCGCAAACAGCCAGGCCAAAACCCCCGCAACAAGCACCGCGAGCGCAACCTTATCGATTGCGGCAAATGGCGCTTCGAATGGCGCCCCGCTGGTTTTCGCCAACCAGTTTCGGGTAAAGCTCGGCGTTACGCGCCCGCCGATCAGCGCCAACAGGACGGCGACCACGCCAAGCCCCCAATGCAAGCCAAAGGTCCCCGCACCGCCCTGCGCCAAACCAGCATGCCAAAGGACATTGCCCAGCCCGAGAAGACCAATCAGTACACAGATGGGTATATTGCGCCAGTTCTTGCCGGTGATCACCTCGCGCCATAAGAGCAAATCCAGCACTATCAGAAAGCCGCAATCGACCACCATCGTCAGCGGCGCACCGATCAGGTCTGCGGAAAGAATTGCCGCCCGGCCGGCGAGCCACAACCCGGCCAGCGCCGCAAGGCGAAGCCCATTGATCGGCAACCGGCCAGTCCAATTGGGGACGGCCGTCAGAATAAAACCGGCGATCACGGCGGCGAGATAACCATAGACCATCTCGCGCCCATGCCAGGCGATCAGCCCGTTGGGCGGATTAAATGTAATCACGCCGCTTAAAGCTGCCACTGTGATAAGCGGCGTAATCGCTGCGATGATCGCGCCGCCGAGGAAGAACGGGCGAAAGCCGAAGCTGAAGAACGCCGGCCCCTTATAGTGTCGCATCTGCTCGGAGGAAGACGTCATGATGGTGCTTTGTCCAGGTTGCGCCCATGTCTTTTAAAACGACTCTCCGCCAAAAAATAAGCCCCCGCAAGATACGGGGGCTTATGTAGTGTGTCCGTTGTTTCGCTTAATAGCGAAAAATCAGTCGTCCTTAGAAACTTCCTTGCCGGTTTCCTGATCAACGATTTTCATCGACAGGCGCACCTTGCCGCGGTCGTCAAAGCCGAGAAGTTTGACGAAAACTTCATCGCCCTCTTTGACCACGTCGGTGGTTTTTTCCGGCCGGCCGTCAGACAGCTGCGAGATATGCACCAGCCCGTCGCGCGGGCCGAAGAAGTTGATGAAGGCGCCAAAGTCCATGGTCTTGACGACCGTGCCTTTATAGATTTCACCAACTTCCGGTTCGGCGACAATCGAATGGATCCACTTGTAAGCGGCGTCGATCTTTTCTTTGTCATTGGAGGCGATTTTGATCAGGCCGTCATCATTGACGTTGATCTTGGCGCCAGTTTCTTCAACGATCTGGCGGATAATCTTGCCGCCAGCGCCGATGACGTCGCGGATTTTATCCTTGTTGATCTGCATGGTCTCAATGCGCGGCGCATAATCGCCAAGGTCATCACGAGCGCTCTCGAGAGATTTGTTCATCTCGCCGAGAATATGCATGCGCCCGTCTTTCGCCTGATCGAGCGCCACTTTCATGATCTCCTCAGTGATGCCGGCGATTTTGATGTCCATCTGCAAGGAGGTAACACCCTCATCGGTGCCGGCGACTTTAAAGTCCATGTCGCCAAGATGGTCCTCGTCGCCGAGAATATCGGACAGCACCGCATAGCGTTCGCCCTCGAGGATAAGCCCCATGGCGATGCCGGCGACCGGACGCTTGATTGGCACGCCGCCATCCATCATCGCCAAAGACGCGCCGCACACCGTCGCCATCGACGACGAACCGTTGGACTCAGTGATCTCCGAGACCAGGCGAATAACGTAAGGAAATTCCTCCTGAGACGGAATAACCGCTTTCATCGCCCGCCAGGCAAGCTTGCCGTGGCCGATTTCGCGGCGTCCGGTAAAGCCCATGCGACCAACCTCGCCGACCGAATAGGGCGGGAAGTTATAATGGAGAAGGAACTGTTCTTTATAGGTGCCGGCCAGCGCATCGATGAATTGTTCATCTTCGCCAGTGCCAAGGGTTGCAACCACCAGCGCCTGGGTTTCTCCCCGGGTAAACAGCGCCGAGCCGTGGGTGCGCGGCAGGATGCCGGCTTCAGCGACAATCGGGCGAACGGTTTTGGTGTCGCGGCCGTCAATGCGCTCGCCGGTGTCGAGAATGCCGTTGCGAACAATGTCGGATTCGATTGCTTTGAAGAGACCGCCAACGACGCTTTTCGGTAATGCGTTCTCATCTTCGTCATTACAGAACTCGGCAATCGCTTTGTTTTTCGCCTCGCCAAGCTTTTCCTGACGCACCTGTTTGACCTGCTCATTATAGGCGGCGCGAACATCAGCCTCAACCAAAGCGCGAACTTTGCCTTCGTGCTCTGAGTGATCCGGCGCAACAAAATCCCATGGGTCTTTGGCGCTGTCTTCAGCAAAATCGAGGATAAGGTCGATCGCTTCTTTCGCCGCTTTATGACCAAAGCCAACCGCGCCGAGCATGACCTCTTCGGAAAGCTCTTTCGCTTCCGATTCAACCATCATCACCGCGTCAGCCGTGCCGGCCATCACCAGGTCGAGCTTGGTTTCCGGCATCTCGTCGATCTGCGGGTTCAAAACATAATCGCCGTTGATATAACCAACCCGTGCGGCGGCGATCGGTCCGAGGAACGGAACGCCGGCAATCGTCAACGCGGCGGAGACGGCAATCATCGCCACCACATCAGGGTCGTTTTCAAGATCGTGCGACAAAACCTGCGCAACGACCAAAACTTCGTTTTTAAAACCTTTGGCGAACAACGGACGGATCGGCCGGTCTATCAGGCGCGAGGTCAGCGTTTCTTTTTCGGTCGGGCGCGCTTCGCGTTTGAAATAGCCGCCGGGCACGCGTCCCGCAGCATAATAGCGTTCTTGATAGTGAACGGTCAGCGGAAAGAAATCGAAATTCGGGTTCGGTTGCTTTGCGGCCGTTACAGCGGCGAGAACGGTGGTCTCACCATAGGTGGCGAGCACTGCGCCATCGGCTTGGCGCGCGACGCGCCCGGTCTCTAAGGTCAGCGTGCGGCCGCCCCATTCGATTGATTTTTTCGTGGTGTTAAACATTTTTTTTCTTCTCTCTCGTGAATCGCGCCCTACGCGGATCGTCTGGCGCCGTGGTTATGTAGCCGTTGTCAAGCGAGCTTTGTCTCGCCTATCGGGGCTGCATTCGGATAGCGCCGTCAATTCGAAAGACGGCGCCGTTGATCATTGTGTTGCGGCATATCTCCAATGCCAGCGATGCATATTCTTCTGGTTTGCCAAGGCGCTTGGGGAACGGAACCATGGCGGCGAGCGCGTCCTGAACCTTTTGGTCCATGCCCGCCATCATCGGCGTCCAGAAAATTCCAGGCGCGATTGTGTTGACGCGAACACCGATATTCATCAGGTCGCGCGCGACGGGCAGCGTCATGCCGGCGACGCCGGCCTTGGATGCAGCATAAGCCGCTTGGCCAATTTGCCCCTCAAAAGCGGCGACCGATGCGGTGTTGATAATCACCCCGCGTTCGCCATCCTCGCCGGGCTCTAATTTTTCCATCTCCGCAGCGACGAGACGCGTGCAGTTAAACGTTCCTGCCAGATTGATATCGAGAACCTTTTTAAAACTCTCTAACCGGTGCGGGCCGTTCTTGCCGATGGTCTTCTCGCCAATCGCAATACCGGCGCAGTTGATAAGAATGGACGGCGCCCCATGTGCGGCGACCGTCTTTTCCAGCGCAGCAGAGATGGTTTGCTCATCCGTAACGTCCACGGAGCAAAATATTCCGCCAAGTTCGGCGGCCAGCGCCTCGCCTTTTTCTGCGTTGAGATCCCAAAGCGCAACTTTGACGCCCGCTTCATGGAGCGCTTCAGCGGTCGCAGCGCCAAGACCTGACGCGCCGCCGGTAATGATGGCTGAGGTGTCCGATAGGTTCATTTTCTAGTCCTCGTCATCCCGTGCGCGGTGCAGCATCTTGATGATGCGCCGCAGACACGGGACCTATTGCGGCGAACGCGGCTTTGGTTGGTAGCGACCCCGGATCAGCGCAGCGATATTTCATGCCGCAACGCGTCCGGGATGACGCCGTCTTAGCGCCGGATGCCAAGCGCTTCGATCAGCTTTTTGTAACGGGGCTCGTCACCGCGCTTCACATAATCGAGCAGGCGGCGGCGCTGGGAGACCATTTTCAGGAGCCCGCGGCGCGAGTGGTTGTCTTTTTTGTGCTCTTTGAAGTGCTCGGTGAGGTTGGTGATGCGCTCGGTGAGGATGGCGACCTGCACCTCGGGGGAACCGGTATCATCCGCTTTTTGCGCGTATTTTTTGATGAGTTCAGCCTTACGGCCAGCCGTAATCGACATGCTTTATTCTCCGCGGCGTCGCTAAATTTCCGGCCCCGCCGGGACGCCGTCCAGCAGGGTCAGGGATTTGGCGCGGGTGATAGGGGAAAAGCGGGCGTGTGGCAACTCCTGCCCCCTGTTGCATCACTATTCATGACACTCAGCTGGCGCGCCTCTGCGCATTGACAAAACTGTCTTTTCATAATATGAACATGAATTATAGTTCATATTATGAGTCACGCCATGCCAACCACAGCACCAGCCGTTATTCGCCCGCCCCAACAAGCGAGGAGCAGCGCGGCGCTCGCGCGTATTTTCAAAGCCACCCAGCAGATGCTCGAAACAGCCTCGTTTGACCAAATTCGGGTAAACGACATTGCCGCAGAAGCGGACGTTTCCGTTGGCTCCATTTATCAAAGGTTCAAAAAGAAAGATGATTTGCTCTGGGCGTTATACGACGCCTATTTGACGCAGACCGAACGACAGTTCGAAAACTTAGTTGCAGAAAGTCACCACTTATCACTCAGCGTGCGTGTTGCGGATTTGATAGAGCTGATATCCAGCCTTTTCACAGAGCGACGCGGCGTCGTCAGATCATTGTTGGTAAAATATCGTCATAATACGGATGATATACCGCCGAATTTCATTGCACGAATTGGCGCCGTCTATGACGCGGGCGTAAAATTAATCGCACAAGCGCCAAACTCCAATCATTCTGCCGAAGATGCTCAATTTGCCTTCTCATTAATCATGTCATTCATTCGTGAAGAGCTTTTGTTCGGCGACACGCGCCGCTTAATGCCTGATGAAGAAATCAGCCCTCATTTCGAAAAACTACTACACAAAGCGGTTATGGGCGCATTGAAATAGGATACAGATTCAATGACAGAAGAAGCCATGCAAAAATCAGCGCCCGGTGGCGATTGGCGGCCAGCGTTTGCAACTTTCGCCGCCCTTGCATTCGTTCTCGTAGCCTATCCCGCCATCCGCATGGCCATACCCTACCTTAATCTGTTTCCCGCCGCTGGAGGGCGGGAATGGTGGTGGGTTTTGTGGTCAAGCATATTCGTTGGACACTGGATTTGCGTCGCCATTTGCGCAGCCGCTATATCGTCAGAAAAAGGTCGCTGGGTTTCAATTGGCTTTGACTGGAAACTTTTTATTCGAGGCCGTTACGTATTCATATTGGTCGTCATTCTCGCCGTCGTAGTGGCTTATTATGCGCCAGCTTATTTTTATGACGATACGCTGCCGGAACAAATGCGTTCCCATCCTCTAGGGCCGGTATCGTCAGCAGAGCGCATGTTCTGGATCGCCATGGCGGTAACGGCAGGCGTCGCCGAAGAGATCATGTATCGTGGATATGCCATTACGAGGCTTCGCCGCTTATTCAACTTGCCTGTCGCAATTCTTTTGCCGGCGATTTCATTTGCCCTAATGCACGGCCCAAGCGCGTTTATTCCACAATTTCTCGGGCTTTATATTTTTTCCGCGTTACTCTTTACAGCCGCATTCCTTTTTCTCGGCTCTCGCCGACTTGAATGGATAATCTTGCTGCACATAACCATAGACCTGGCCATCATTGCGGCGCCCTAGATGATCCCGGCGCCACTCTACTTCGGCGCGGCAATCTGGCGATGGTTTAACGGCTGCACCGGCCGCGCATTATCGCCGAGACCGGATCTATTCAAATCTATCATTAAACGCGCAAGCTTGCCGCATTGTCTGGAGGTCAAAACAGCCTTGAAATTTGCGACAAGCTGAAGTGTCCCACAGCATTAGATAATGTTATAAACCACCCTTAATGTCGCAGCTGGTGCTGTCCCTTGTCCAGCTACTATCAATGAGGTCCCTATGCGCTTGATTGCTCTGTCCCTGTCCGCATCGCTGCTGTTTGCCTGTTCCGGCCCCGACGCGCCCGCGCCAACCGATCCGCAAGCGCAAAGCAGCGGCGTCCCGGCGCTTGAAAAACTCTGGGTCGCGGATGGGTTTTCCGCGCCGGAAGGCGTCGCGCCCGCGCCCGGCGGCGGCTATTATATTTCCAACGTCGCCGGCGAAGGCGACGCCAAGGATGGCGAAGGCTGGGTTACACATATTTCCGAGGCTGGCGATATCTTAAATGAACACTTCGTCGACGGCATGAACGCGCCCAAGGGCATGGCCGTTTTGAATGATGTTCTTTACGTTTCCGATATCGACACGGTGAGGCGGTTCCAACTTCCCGGCGGTGAAGCGCTCAGCGACATTCCAATCGACGGTGCAAAGTTTTTAAATGATGCAACAGCCTGGAATGGCGCGGTCTATGTTTCAGATTCCGGCATGAGCCGTATACATCGCATTGACGGCGACGCCGCTTCCGTCTGGCTCGAAAGTGACGCGCTTGCCGGCGTCAACGGACTGCTCGGCGACGGCGCGCGGCTTTTGATCACAACCATGGACGCGGGCGCGCTTTATGAAGCCGGCGCCGACGCGACGTTGACCACAATCGCCGAAGGCATGATTGACGGCGACGGCGTTGGGCTGCCGCCAAGTGGCGGCTATCTGGTATCGGCCTGGCGCGGCGATATATTTTTCGTTTCAAAAGACGGCGAAGTCGTCAAACTTCTCGATACCCGCGAAGAGGGGACTCTACAGAACGACCTCAGCGTATTTGGCGATCTGGTTATTGTCCCCAATTGGCGGCCGGGAACGGTCACCGCATGGCGGATTGTTGATCCGAGTTAAGGACGGCTGCGCCGGAACGCCATCCGGCAGGGACATAGATCGAGGCGTCTGAGGGAATGGGTCCTAGGCAAGAGTCTGGCGGGCGTCAGCGGCCACAGGGCGCTGCAAGACATTGCAACTCGGGCATTTTATCCCTATAATGATCGATAATCATAGGGGGTTATCATGAAAACATCATTTGGCGCGCTTTGCACTGCCATCGCAGCGCTCACTACTGTCACACTGCTTCCCGCCACTGCAAACGCAGCCATTATCTCGGTGAATGACAAGGCGGGATTTTTAGCAACATCAGGGGCGACCAGCGCCACTGGCGCGATCCCGATCGCCGGTGCAAGTTTGGCCAGCTTGACGGCGGGCTCCGTTACATTCAGCCAGGTAGCCGCCAATTCTTTGAATTTTTCCTTAGACTGGACCACCAGAATTGCAGGCAACCAGTTTGCCATAAACGGTCTTGAAGACCTGGATGTCGATTTTGGCGGGAACATATTTTCATTTGGTTTTGATTTTGTTGAGCCGGAAAATGACCCAAGTGTGAATGCTCCTTTTGTCGATTCCACGTTTGCAATTTCACTGTGTGATGATGGCGTTTGTTTTGAAACACTTCAATTTTCAGTAGCAAACGATATTGCCGCATTCGTCGGCGTTATTTCGACTTCGCCTTTTGACAAAGTGTTCATCCGTGAAATTATTGGCGGCATAGAGAACGAATTTTTTGGGGAATTCTACACATCAACAGCGCCGCCGCCGGAAATACCGCTGCCTTTAGCGGCTCCTCTGTTTCTTGTAGGCCTTGCTGGCCTTAGCTCTGTAGCGCGCCGACGCAAACGCGCCACGATTAGAGATTAAACACTCTTGTCGGCTTGAGCTTCAGCCCGTCCAACTCGCATATCGCGACCGGGTCGTCGTGCAAGACCGCGAGCACTGCCTCGATGGTCCCGGCATGCTCGCCCCTGACGCCCTTGGCGACCGGCGGGGCGATCACCGCCGCCTGACCGCGGCGTAGTTTATCCGCTTGCGGGCCGTCGATGGCCGCTTGCGGCAAGCCCGAGAGCGCAATCGCAATCGGCGTCAGCGCTGCATCACGGTCTTCCAGGAGGGTAATGTCTTCAAGCTGCGCAATGGTTACGCCGTCGTCGGCGTGAAACGGGCCAACGCTGAGGCGACGCAACTGCGAAACATGACCCTCAGTCCCCAGGCATTTCGCGATATCGCGCACCAGCGCGCGCACATAGGCGCCCTTGCCGGTGACCGCCTCAAACACGGTTTCATCCGCAGACGGCGTATCGACAATTTCCAACTCGTGGATAGTGATGGTGCGCGCGGCAAGCGCCACCTCGCCGCCCTCGCGGGCGATATCATAAGCGCGCTCGCCGCCAACTTTGATGGCGGAAAATTGCGGCGGGACTTGCTCTATCTCACCGGTGAATTGATCCAGAACGCCTTCGATCTCTTCAACGGACGGGCGCTTGTCAGAAGTCGCGACCACCTCGCCTTCGCCATCATCGGTCGCGGTCGAGACGCCCCATTTGGCGGTAAACCGGTAGCGCTTTTGCGCATCCATGATGTAGGGAACCGTCTTGGTCGCCTCACCCAGCGCAATCGGCAACACCCCCGTCGCCAGCGGGTCAAGCGTGCCGGCGTGACCAGCTTTTTGCGCCTGGAACAGCCATTTCACCTTGGAAACCGCCTCGGTCGAGCCGAAATCATGGGCTTTATCGAGGATCAGCCAGCCGGAAACCGGCCGGCCCTTTTTGCGTCGTCGGCCCATCACTCGGGCTCCTGTAAATAAGCTGCTCGGTTACCGCGGCGCCGGTTTGGACGGCATGCACGGCGTATTTGCCGGTTCAAACAGGTCCAGGCCTGGCGGTCAAGGGCTGGGGGCAATAGGCGGCGGCAAAGGCTATTCGTCGCCGAGGTCGCGGGCGACGTCGGGGCGGGAGAGCAGCGTGTCGATCCGCTCGGCTTCTGCAAACGTCTCGTCGCTTAAAAATACCAGGGCCGGCGTGAATTTGAGCTCAATTTTTTTGCCGAGCAGCCCACGCAAGTAAGGCGCGCCCTTGTTGAGGGCTGCAACGACTTCGCGTTGGTTCTCACCGCCAAGCGGGGCCGCAAAAACGCTCGCCTGCTTCAAATCGGGCGAGACCCGCACCTCGCTCACCGTTACCGAGACACCCTCAAGCGCCGGGTCATGGAAGCTCTCACGCTGCATAATCTCGACCAGTGCATGACGAAGCACTTCGCCGGCGCGGAGCTGGCGCTGGGATGGACCGGAAGAATTTGAAAATCGTTTTGCCATGGGATGTCAAATAGGCGCTGAACGCCGCCGGCGAAACCCTCTTTAGAGGATATTTTCAACCTTGGGGACTGTCCTTGGTTTCCTGCGCCATCAGCGGGGGTCCATCTGACGGATGACGGCCGCAAAAGCCTGCAGCTTCTCCGGCACAAGCCGGTAAGCGTCCGCCTTGTCGCGAATGCCGGAACAGATGTCTACGCCATAAGGCCCGACCGTATCGACCGCGTCGGCGACATTGTCGGGCCCGAGACCGCCGGCGAGAAAAACCGGGACCGGGACCGCCTCGATAATCTGCCTGCTGATGGTCCAGTCATGGGTCTCGCCAGTGCCGCCAAGAGTGCGCGCCGACGTGCTGGGCTTTCCCGAGTCCAGCAAAATGACGTCAACACTTTGCGCTGCCTGCCTTGCCGCATCGACAGCGCCCGCATCCTCCACATGAATGACCTGCATCAGCCGTACAGCCTCATGCGCCTTGCGGATTGCATCATAGGCGCCGTGTTCCGGCGCATCGACGATCTGCACGGTGTTAACGCCGGTCGCGGCGATATGATCGGTGATCGCTTCGCCGTCGGTTCGGCTGGTTAGCAACGTAGTCCAGATATTATCGCCATGGCGAGCGCGAACATGGGCGGCAATCTCACGGATTTTATCGTCAGATATGGGCCCTGGCCCGTTGGGCATCTCGGCCACAAGCCCCACCGCCGCCGCGCCGGCGGCAATGGCCATATCCGCCTCGTCGGCGGAGCGGATGCAGCAAACCTTGAAGTGAATAGCCATATCGGTGTCCTAGTTTGCCAATGGCGAGATAGACGGCCGTCATCTGCGCCGGAATTGTCACCACAGATAACATCTGCGTGAGGCGGGCGCCATTCATCGCGTCAAGATATCGCTCCGCCTCATGATGATTGCCGCGCGCACCCAGCTCCGCAACAACGGGACCAAACTGGAGGTGGAAATATGAGCTTTATCGGAAAAGTTATTATCACGGCATTCTTTGCCCTGGCGGCGCATATCGGCGTCATTGTTATTCTGGCCGGCGGACAATGGCCGATTTCAAACGCCTTCCTACAGGAGCTTATCTTGCGCTGGTCCATAGCAGCACTGTTTGCGCATTCTATATCCTGGCCATTTCCGGTGTTTTTAAACGCCGCCATTGTCGGGGGCTTGAGCGCGATCAATATGGCGTTTGTTGTGCTAACCTTTCAGGGACAATTTGCGTTTTTCCTGCGCGCACTCTTGACCAACGGAACCGGCGCCGTGGGCCTTATGGTCGGCGCGGCTACTGTAACGATGCTGGCAGCGAAGCGAGCTGAGATTTAACGCCACGGCCGCGGATCGTCGTCGATCAGCGCCATAATGATAGAATCGCGCACGCCCATATGGGTTTTCCATGTTGCGCGGTGCAGGCCCTCACGCTGGAAACCGAGCTTTTCAAAGGCCCGGATGCAAGCTCTATTGTCGGGATCAATATCAGCATAAAGCCTTCTCGCGCCGCGGCTTTCAAAAGCAATATCCAAAACCTGAGCCAGCGCCGCCGTTGCGTGACCGCGCCCATGAACCGCCGGCGAGACCATCACTCCGACCTCAAAGATGCTGGCGGCGCGCGCCATCAAGGTGATGCGCCCCAAAGCCGGTCCGTCCTCACACGCGACAATAGCCCAGCTCGTGTCTTCGGTTCCCGTCGTCCACTTGGTCAGCAAACGACAGGTCTCGGCAACGCTTGCCGTTGCCGGCCCCGACATTAACCGGCAACAGGCTTCATTGCCGAGAATGGCGTGCAGCGCTTGGGCGTCGCGGGCCGGATCTAGGCGGCGAAGAAAAATTGGCGGCGTTATCATCCGGCCATCAATACCCGAAAGGAACCGCGCGGAAAAGGCGCGCCTTGCCTACTCTTCGACGACGTCCAACGCCGCAGGGATTTCTTCGCTCACAGGTTCTGGAAACTGCGCACCATACCAGTCGACAATCGCCGCACCAATGGCCGGGCCGTTGTCTTCCTGCACAAAGTGGATACCCTCGCCAAGGAATTTGGCTTCGGTATTGGTCCAGTCCCTGCCGATTTTTTCTGCTTCTTCTTTCGTAACCAGCGCGCCGGGCTCAAAATAGAGCATCAATTTTGGTACGGATGATGTCGGCAGCCAATTGACGAAAGGTCGCATCCGGTCGGCAACATCTTCCGGCGATCCGTCAAACGGGATCTGGCGCGGCCAGACAAGCGTCGGAAGGCGCGAGCCGAATGTCGGAAACGGTTCGCGGTAGGCGTCCATCTCTGCTTCGGAAAGTTCACGCACTACGCTGAGCGGCAGGACCTTTTCGACAAAGCCGTTGCCGCCCATGATCAAAAACTCGCCGACGCCGGGCGTGCGAAAAGCGGTGAAGAGGTTTTTCGGAAGCGGGTCGAGATCATCCATCGAGGCAATACGATGGATCGATTCCATAAAGACGATGCCCTTCACATTGTCCTGATGGCGATAGGCATAATCAAAGCCGAGCGCAGAGCCCCAATCGTGAATCACGAGGGTGACGTCAGCCAGCTCCAGAGCGTCAATAAACCTTTCGATATAGTCCGCATGCTCAGCAAATGTGTAGCCGATGTCGGGCCGGTCGGAGGCGCCAAAACCGATATTATCGACCGCGATCACGCGCCCGCCAGAGGCTGCGACCGCCGGAACGACATCGCGCCATAGATATGATGATGTGGGATTGCCGTGGAGGAACAAAAAGACCGGACCGTCTTTGTCGCCCTCATCAATGTAATGCATGCGGGCGCCATTGACGGCGACATAATGGGACGTGAACGGATAACCCGACCAAACCTCGGACATCTGGCGCTGAGGCTTCTGAACCGGATCAGGCCCGAGCGTAGTTAAATAGAACGAAAAACCAACGATCGCGACCAGCGCAATCAAAATGACGCGAAACAGCCACTTAAATAAAAAACCCACGACCAATACCCCTCAACTTGAAGCTCGTAACAAGCCGCAGAAGGTATTCGCTAGAAGCGGATCCGACAAGTGCGTCTTAAAGCGTCCGTTTGATGGTCTCGACCGAGAAGCACTCAATGGTGTCGCCAACGCGCATGTCTTCGTAATTGGCAAAGCTCATGCCGCATTCCTGGCCCATGGGCACGTCGTTAACGTCGTCCTTGAAGCGTTTGAGCTGGGAGAGCTCGCCCTCGTGGATGACGACATCGTCGCGGATAAGCCGCACCGATGCGCCGCGCTTGACCTGACCTTCGGTGACGCGGCAACCAGCGACCTTGCCTTGTTTGGAAATGTTGAAGACTTCAAGAATTTCCGCATTGCCGAGGAACGTCTCGCGCAATTCCGGCGCGAGCATGCCGGAAAGAACAGCTTTGATGTCATCGATGAGATCGTAAATCACCGCATAATAGCGGATTTCCACGTGGCCGCGTTCGGCAGCATCGCGCGCTTGCTTATTGGCGCGAACATTAAAGCCAAGCACCGGGGCGGCGGACGCCTCGGCCAGAACGACGTCACTTTCGGAAATCCCGCCGACGCCGGTATGGAGAACTTTAACCCGCACCTCATCGGTAGAAACCTTTTCAAGCGAGGAAACAATCGCCTCAACAGAGCCTTGTACATCGCCTTTGATAACGATCGGCAGCTCTTTGATTTGCGAATCTTGAAGCTGCGCCATCATCTGCTCAAGCGAGGTGCCGGAGGTTTGTGCAACATCGCTATCGCGACGCGCGCGACGACGGAATTCGCCAATCTCGCGAGCTCTCGCCTCGCTCTCAACAACATGGAACGTGTCGCCTGGATTAGGTACGCCGTTCAGCCCGAGCACCTCGACCGGAACCGCAGGGCCAGCTTCCTTGACCGTCGCGCCTCTATCGTCGGTCATGGCGCGCACGCGCCCCCACTCGCTGCCGACCACAAGAATGTCGCCGCGCTTCAACGTCCCGTTCGCAACCAGCAATGTGGTCACCGCGCCACGGCCTTTATCTAGGCGGGCCTCAACAACAGCGCCGCTTGCCGGACGCTTGGGATTGGCTTTCAGCTCCAGAAGCTCCGACTGCAGAAGAATTGCGTCCTGCAATCCGTCAAGATTGAGTTTCTTCAGCGCCGAGACTTCAATATCTTGCACCTGACCACCCATGGCCTCGACCTGGATCTCATGTTGGAGAAGGTCGGTGCGCACTTTGTTGGCGTCGGCGTCGGGCTTGTCGATTTTGTTGATCGCAACAATGATCGGAACGCCTGCCGCCTTGGCGTGACTGATCGCTTCTTCGGTCTGCGGCATGATGGAATCATCGGCCGCAACAACCAGAATGATAATGTCGGTAACGCTGGCGCCGCGCGCACGCATCTGCGTAAAGGCGGCGTGGCCTGGCGTATCGAGGAATGTGATTTTGCGATCATCGCCCAGATTAACCTGATAGGCGCCGATATGCTGGGTGATGCCGCCGGCCTCGCCGCCGACCACATCGGTCTCGCGCAAAGCGTCCAAAAGCGACGTTTTGCCGTGATCGACATGGCCCATGATGGTGATCACAGGCGGGCGCGGCTCAAGCGCGGCGTCATCATCAGCCGCGCCGTCAAGGCCTTCTTCAACATCGGATTCCGCCACGCGCTTGATGGTATGGCCGAAATCTTCCGCCACAAGTTGCGCGGTGTCGGCGTCAAGCATCGTGGCGCCGGTGACCATCTGGCCCTGCGACATCAATTCCCGAACCACATCAACCGCACGCATCGACATCCGCGCGGCGAGGTCCTGAACGGTGATGGTCTCGGGGATGATCACTTCACGGATAACGCGTTTGCCATCGCCGCGCTGCTGGCGCGCCTTCTTCTCACGTTCGCGCGCGCGCTTGACCGACGCCAGCGAGCGTTGCCGCTCTTCGTCGTCGAGCGCATTGCCGATAGTCAGCTTGCCGGTGCGCCGGCGCGGCGTCTCTTTGGATTTTGCCTGGCGGTCGTCGCCGGCGATATTGCGTTTGGTTTTCAACCGGCCGCCGAGCTGCGCCAGCGGATTGTTGGCGTCGGCTGCAATCGCGTTGGGGTCGGCTTCAGCAGCGGGTTTCCCACGCGTATCGGTTTTGGCGGCGCTGCGCATTTTGCGCTCGCGCTCTTCTTCTTCAAGCGCCGCTTGCGCGCGCTCTTCTGCGATGCGGCGGATCTCGGCTTCTTTGGCGCGTTTTTCTTCGTCATCGGCGCGGCGCTTGCGATCCACCTCAAGCTTCGCGCGCTCCTCGGTTTCGCGCGCTTCGCGGGCCTCACGCTCTGAGGCGGCGCGTTTGTCACGCTCGGCTTTGTCGCGGCGCGCATTGGCCAGCGCGCCGGCGCGCGCGGTTTTTTCGTCGTTGGAAAGGGTTTTTAAAACCGCGCCTTTTTTCTTGGCGTCATCAGAAGCGGGTGCTTTCGGGGCGGTTTTCGCGGCTGGCTTGGGCGCGGCTTTTTGTTCCGGCGCGGCATCCGCGGCGGCTGCTTTTTTCGGCCCTAAAACACGGCGGCGTTTGGTTTCGACCACAACCGTTTTTGAACGGCCATGCGAAAAGCTCTGCTTGACCGCACCGGTCTCGGTGCGGCGCAAGGTTAAGGGACGGCGCCCTTTTGCCGGCGTATCTTCGGTTTCGACCTCGTCGCTCATCCAAACTCCAATTTGCGCTTTTCAAAAAGCGCGCTTTCATCGCCGCCGATCCCATCGACAGGCCTATTTCGAAAGCCGCCAAGGACATACAGCCCAAAGCAGCCGGGGTCCACCAATGAACCCTAATTAATGCGCCCCATCCGGTGCGCGAAATCCTTCAAGGCGCGTTGCCGCGCGTAAAATCCGCTCCGCCGCCGCGCCGCCTTGAACCGCGGCGTGAATAACGTTGTCGCGCCCAAGGGCGGCTGATAATTCACGCTCGTCAAACAGCGCAATCTGCGCAGCACCGCTCGCCAGCGCCTGTAACTTTCTAACACCGTCCGCCGCGCCGTCGCGCGCCGAAATCAACACCGCGACTTTCCCGTCCTTCAAAGCCGCGCGAACCTTTTCAAAACCGATAACCACATCGCCGCTCCGCCGTCCGAGACCGAGAGCCGAAAGCGCGGCTTTGGCAAGGCCCGCCTCAATCCGTGCCTCAAGATCACCTGAGACTTTCGCCTCACCCTTAAACGACCGTGCAAAGGCCTGCTGCTTGACCGCCGCGGCGAGGGCGTCCGCGCTGGCCGACACCCAGGCGCCGCGTCCCGGCAGCTTGCCGGAAAAGTCCGGCGTCACCACTGCGTCGGGCGAAAGCACAAACCGGACAAAGCCTTCGGGCGAGCCCGTCCGCCCGGTGGCGATGCACCGGCGCATCCGTGGATCGTCCTTCTGCGGCGGCGCCGGAGGCGCAACGGCATCAAGCTCAGTGCCAAGTTTTGTATCAGGCGACTGCGTCAGCGGTAGCTTGCTCCTCTGCTTCTTTCAGTTCTTTTTCTTCCTGTTCAGCGCGCATCGCATCGAGGTCTTCTTGGGTAATCCAACCGGCCTTGAGGCGCACGCGGATGATCATATCTTCGGCTTCCTCGGCGGTAATTTTGTAGGCCTCGAGAATGCCGTCATAGTGCTTGCGCTCGCCATCAACCCGCTCGGTCCAGCCGACAAGGTCGTCGGTTGCGCAACCGGCAAGGTCTTCCAGCGACTTGATGTCGTTTTCGCCAAGGGAGACAACCATCTTCAAATCAAGCCCCTCGACCGCGACAACATCGTCGCTAACGCCAAGCTCTTTGCGTTTATCGTCGAGCTTTTTGTTTTCCGCTTCGATGAAATCACGCGCCCGCGCCTGCAGCTCTTGCGCCGTGTCTTCGTCAAGCCCGTCAATCTCGGTCAGTTCATCAACGTCCACAAATGCGATTTCTTCAATCTTCGCAAACCCTTCAGACACCAACAACCCGGCCATCATATCATCGACGTCAAGGCCGGCCATAAACGCTTCAGACCGTATACGGAATTCTTCCTGGCGCTTGGCGCTTTCGGCTTCCTCGGTCATGATGTCGATCTCGTAGCCGGAAAGCTGCGAGGCGAGGCGTACATTCTGACCGCGCCGGCCGATCGCCAGTGACAATTGTTCGTCCGGCACAACCACTTCGATACGCTCAAGCTCTTCGTCGAGCACAACCTTGCTGACCTCTGCCGGCGCCAACGCATTAACGACGAAAGTTGCGTCGTCAGGCGACCACGGCACGATGTCGATTTTTTCTCCGCCCAGCTCGTTGACCACCGCCTGAACACGGCTGCCGCGCATGCCGACGCAAGCCCCGACCGGGTCAATCCCGCCATCATTGGACATTACGCCGATTTTGGCGCGGCTGCCCGGATCGCGCGCAACCGCGCGGATTTCAATAACGCCGTCATAGACTTCCGGCACTTCCTGCTCGAACAGTTTCGCCATGAATTGCGGATGCGCGCGCGACAGAAAAATCTGCGGGCCCCGTGTCTCACGGCGCACTTCCATAATATAGGCCCGCACACGATCATTATTGCGATAATTCTCGCGCGGCAATTGCTGGTCGCGGCGGATGATCGCCTCGGCTTTGCCTAGATCGACGATCACATGACCATATTCAACACGCTTAACAACGCCGTTGATGATCTCGCCGACGCGACCTTTAAAGTCTTCATACTGACGTTCGCGCTCTGCGTCCCGCACTTTCTGGGTGATGACCTGCTTGGCGGCCATCGCCGCAACCCGGCCGAAATCAATCGGCGGCAGGGGATCGGACATAAAGTCGCCGATTTCAGCTTCCGGATTTCGCTGGCGCGCTTCAGCAAGCGTTATCTCTGCGGAATCGTTTTCGATCTCTTCAACCACCTCAAGCAAACGCCAAAGTCTGGTCTCGCCGGTCTTGGGATTGATCTCAGCCTTAACGTTGGTCTCATGGCCGTAGCGCGAGCGCGCCGCCCGGGCGAGCGCGTCTTCCATCGCTTCAATCACCAGCGTTGGCTCAATCGATTTCTCGCGAGCGACCGCATCGGCGATCTGGATCAGTTCAAGTTTATTGGCGCTAATCGCGTTCACGATTGGTCTCCATCATGATGTTCTTGCTCCTGCATAGTGTTTTTTGCAGCCCTCAGGCTTTCGGTAACCAATTCATCGGTCAAAACCAGCTTGGCGCTGGCGATCCACTCCATTGGAAAGAGCGCGGTCTCATCCTCGCCCTCGATATCGAACGCAACCTTGCCGTCATCGATGCCGGCGACGACGCCGGAAAACCGCTTGCGGCCCTCAACCAACCGGTTCAGCTCCAGCTTCGCAGGCCAGCCGCGCCAGTCCTCAAAATCTTTCGCCCTCACCAACGGACGGTCGATCCCCGGTGAGGACACTTCAAGATTGTAACTGCCGTCTATCGGGTCCGCTTCCTCAAGCACCGGCGACAAAGCGCGAGAGAGGCTGGCGCAGTCTTTCGCCGACATGGTCTTGTCGGAACGCTCGGCCATAACCTGGAGAACTTTGGTGCTGCCGCCGGTGACCTTAACGCGCACCAGCTCAAACCCGGCCGTCTCTACGGCAGGGTTGATAAGGTCAAACAACTGTTGGTCTTGCAGCGTCAAACTTCGGGCCTTTGAAACACCTATTCAGGTAATGAAAAAGCGGGCCCCGCGGGGCCCGCTTTCGATTATTCGATAGCGTTTGAGGGCTATATAAGGCGCCTATGCGGACTTGTCAGCCCCTGAGCGGTCCGCAATGACGAATATACTTAGAAATCTGGCGCCAGTCTTGAAGTCTTTCCTCTGACAGAAATGACGGGTGCGGGCCATGAAACGCCGTGAAGTCTTGGCGTTAATTATCTTTTTTGCAATGACGACGGCGGCTTTGACGCCGACGGCGTACCGTCTTGGCGTCACCCATGGGAGCGCTTTTGCCGCCATTGCGCCGGTTACGCGCCCAATTCTGTCCGAAAATGGCGCCCTAGCACCCTCCCCTGGACCAATCGCGGCGCGCCGCCTGACGGCCGAGGACTGCTCTAATCTGGGACAACCGGGGAGCATTGCTCGCCCGGGCATGGAAATTGACTGCCTGCCGGCGTCCGGCGCCCATGCAGCGCCCGCCTTTGCTGCCGCGCCACCACATAATTCAGGAACCCGTGCGGGGGCGAAGCCTGGGAATTTGACCACCGCCATGGTCTCGGCCATCACCGAAGGCGGCGCACCCAGCGCAGCCACCGCAACGGCTGAACCGCGCGCAAGCGTTCTCGGCTCGCCGATAGGCCTGGCGCTGGCGCCGGACGGCAAGCCTGGCGAGCCGGGGGTTTTCCCCGGTGGCGGACTTCCCGGCTCTTTCATTCCCGTGGGCCTTGCGCCACAGGTCCCGCCGCCTGGAAATGTCCCTCCCGGAGAGGACCCGACTGGCGATCCGCCCGATGACCCGTTTGAAGATCTGCCAGATCTGGTGGTGCCGCTCCCCGCTGGTTTTCCCCTGATGCTGACCGGCCTGATCGGACTTTTCGCCGCCTTGCGTAAAAAATAGCCGGCAACCTTCTCAATTGGCGCCAATTTTATGGCTTTTACCGCCCCGATGGGTCAAAATCGGAGCTGGGGTGAATTGTCGCCGTCGCGAGGGGTGGGCTTCATGGGACGTTTTTTGGCTTTTCTTTTAGGCATCGCCGGAGCGTTGATCGGCGCTCAGGCGCCGGGTTTTACCCTGCAATATATGCAAAGCCTGCAAGGGCGCGTGGATGAGCTGACCACGATTGTCAGCGCCTATGACGCCGATATGGCCGACCATGGCTACACCCGCGAGGCGGCGTTAAGCGAATGCAGCGATTCTGAGGACCTGCTCAAAGCAATGTGCGGGAGCTATGATGCGTCCGTTGATCGCCTTGATGGCCTCAAACAGCATCTCGCCATGCTGGAGGCCGCAAACGATTATGTGCGCCCGCTCCTGGTGGCGCGCCATCTTGATCGTACGGTCGCGAAATCCGTCTACAAACAATTTGAGCCGGCGGTCCCGGCCACCATCCATGGCGCCGTCTATGCTGGCGGCGGCTTCGCGGTTTTGTGGGGCGCGGCGTCCTTCCTGTTCGGCGTCATCGGCGCCATGTTCGGCGGCGGACGGCGATACGCCTGACCGGCGCTCACAAAACGGCGTGATTTTTGTAAACGGGTCTCATCGGCGCATCGCATTCGGCGCCAAGTCAGGTTAGACCGCGCTTCCATGGACACGCACTCAGATAACGCTCCCGGTATCAACATCGGCATCGTCATTATTGGCCGCAATGAAGGCGCGCGGCTGATCGCCTGCCTGAAATCGGCGTCCGGCGCAGGCCGCAGCCTTGTTTATGTGGATTCCGGCTCCACCGATGGCAGCGCCGATGCGGCGCGCGCGCTGGGCGCGGATGTGGTCGCGCTGGATATGGATGCGCCGTTCACCGCCGCGCGGGCGCGCAACGCCGGTGCGCGACGGCTTGAGGCGCTCGGCGCACCGGCGCTGATCCAGTTTGTCGATGGCGATTGCGAAATTACCCCGGGTTGGATTGACGCCGCCACGGCTTTCCTCAACGCCAACCCGGAAGTCGCCGCTGTCTGCGGCCGGCGGCGCGAAAAGTTCCCGGAACGGACGATTTATAACCGGCTTGTGGATCGCGAATGGGCGACCCCGGTTGGCGAAACGCAAGCCTGCGGCGGCGATGTCTTGATGCGCTCGAGCGCGCTCGCTGACGCTGGCGGATATCGCGACGGGCTGATCGCCGGAGAAGAGCCGGAGCTGTGCGTGCGTCTGCGCAGGAGGGGGTGGAAAATTTACCGGCTGGATGCGGAAATGACGGCGCACGACATCGCCATGACAACGCTCGGACAATGGCTGAAGCGCGCGAGACGGGCAGGCCACGCATTTGCGGAAGTCTCCCAACTTCATCGCGGCGAGCCGGAACAGATATGGACGCGCGAGACTTTGCGGGCGTATTTCTGGGCCGGGCTCGGCCTTACAGGATTGCTTGGCGGCGCGTTTGTTCACCCCGCGCTGTTTTTCACTCTCCTCGCCTACCCGCTGCAACTCGCCCGCATGGCGCTGCGTGATAAGCCCGTCACCATCGATAGCTGGGCGCATGCCGCCCTCATCATGGCGCAAAAACCATGGGAGGTTGCTGGTGCAATGCAGTTTTGGCTGGGGCGTCTCAGCGGCAAAAGCGGGAAGCTTATTGAGTATAAAAAATAGCCTCAGTCAGCTGCGCGACGTCCAGTCCAACGACTTCGCGCAAACCGTTTCCTTAAAATTGGCGCAGGAGAGATCGGCGCCGAGCAATCCGCCCAGCTGTTGCAAATCCTGATCAAAAATTTCGGAAAGCTCGCTTTGTTTCGCCGCCGACAGGGACGGGCGCGTCCGCATTTGCAACCGCGCCTTGACCCAGTCGCGAAGGCGCTTTGGGGCCAAGGCCCGACGCAAAGCCGTCGCCGGCGCGCTCTCAACCAACAAATCATAAAACGCAAAACGTTTGATACGCTCGCGCGAGACATTTTGGGCGCCGAGATCATCGCGCCATGAAACCTTGTCCATGTGACCTAAAAAGCGCGCGACACGACTAAGCTCATCATCGGGCGCGATGTTCATCCGCTCAAGGAAGACCGGCAAAATATGCTCTTTGCCATACCGTTCGATATAGGGCGCCAGCTGCCGGTAATATTGGCCATAGGCGACATAAGCGGTTTCTAAATTTGCAACATCATCGATGTTTCCGGCCACACCTTCCATTGTCCAGTCATGGATATAATGCGAGACCAGACGGTCTATCGGATGGCGCATAAGATAGATCAGTTTTGCATTCGGCGCGGCGGCGATAAGACGTTCAACCGTTCGCGGGTGGGTGGGTTGTTTGGTGTAGTGGGTGCTGGCCTCGCCTTTGAGATCGCCAGCCTGCGCACCCTCAAACAGGGCGGAATACCAATCGTCCCCGAGCGCAAAAATCTCATCATCGCTGAAGAAGTTCGGCTCCTTCGGCGTCGTCATGAAAATTCCCGGCTGCTCGGCAAGTTGCGCCTGCAGCGTCGAGGTGCCGCATTTCATCGCGCCGATGATGATGAAATCAGGCATCGTCCCGTTTGTGGGGGATGGCGCGCTCATTCGGCCGCCGCCTTGGCTGCTTTTGGAGCGGGGGTAAGCAGCGCTTTATTCTCGCCCAAGGGGTTGAGCCCGTTGGTCCAGATATCCCTCGCCTGATTTTTACAGGCCCGCCGCAGCGGCTTGCCGATCAGCGGACGTATGCGCGCAATCAGGCGGCCAATAAGCCACATGAGATTTGCGGTGAGAGGCCCCAGCGGACCATAAAGCTTACGAAAATAGCGCGTGCGCGATGCATAATAATAGGCCGGCGGGCGGGCGCCCCGCGCCATCGCCGCTTTGACCGGCGATGACCCGCCGCGCAGATGAACCACCCGCGCCGCCGGGTCATAGACCGTAGGGTAACCGGCTTTCGCGATGCTGTTGCAATAATCGGCGTCTTCGAAATACATGAAGAACCCTTCATCCATCGGCCCGGCGGCGTCCACGGCCGCGCGGCGCAGCAAGATGCAGGCAAAGCTCGCCCAGTCGCATTCCATCGGCGTATCCGAGACCGGCAACGCCACCGCAAAACGACCCAGAAGCCGTGACAAGTGTCGTGAAGAGGCGCTCTCCAACAATTCGCTCATGGGGCTGATAAATTGAAAGCAACTTTGCTGTGCGGTTCCATCTTCATCTTCAAGCCGCGGAGCGATCGCGCCAGCTTGCGGATGGCGCGCCGCCGCCGCCAACAGCCCGCCAAGCGCGCCGGCGCGCAGCAGCGTGTCGCTGTTCAACAGCAGATAGAAATCCGCATCAAGCGCCGCCAAACCGAGATTGTTGCCGCCGGAGAAGCCTGTATTGGTCTTTGAACGGATCAGATTCGCACGATCGGCGATTGACGATGCGGCGAGCCACGCCTCAATCTTGTCAGCAGATCCGTCGCCAGAATGATTGTCAACAACCGCGACCCGTCCATTCACCGCTTCAAGCTCTCCGGCGAGAGACGCCAAAGAGGCCAGTGTCAGCTCGGGCGTGCAATAATTGATGATCACAATGCCGACCCGCGCATGCGGCGGTTGCGGGATTTCAGGTACAGTTCGCTCTTGCACAGTTTACGTCTACCAATCCTCGCCCCGGGGCAGGGCGCTCTATCCCCGAGGGGTTAGCGCGATCCGGAGGCGATGAAAATCGGGTGCATGAGGTTCGGTCAGTCTTTTTTTCGCAGAGAGCCGGCGAGCCGCCTATGCGCGATGTCACATCCGGCCAACGTCAAAAAGCGCGGATCGTCTTATCGGTGAGGTCGGCGACTTTCCCGTCATTATCATCGCCTGACGCACACTCCGGTGACACGCTCAAAATAACCTCATCGAGCTTTCGCTTCTGACTTTCAGTAATATTGAAACGTACACCATGAGATTTAACGCCGAACCGCCTGACCACGGTGCCGGTCCACACGCCATGGCCTGTAAGGTGGAAACCGTATTGACGCCCAATATCAAGGAGCGGGAAAACCGACACCGCCGCACCATCACGCGACAGGTTGTCGACCATGCCAAACGCAATTTTTTGTCCGTCGCTGACCACATCAACCGACAGTTTGATGTCAAACCGTCGGCTTTGCCGACGTTCGACAAATTTCGCCTGTGCTGGTGTCGTCATTCCTAAAACCCCCTTAACAAGACATATTTCGCCTCTGTGTCGAGAAAATTCATCCTATGCGGGAATTTTGCTCCCCAAACACCAATGAAAAGTAAACACCGATCCGAAGCTTGGACCGGAGGCGATGAGAAATCGGCAAGGTCGAGGACGACAATCGTCAAAAAGCGCGGATCGTTGGGTCCCGGAGGACGGCGAGGGCCGTATCTTTATCGTCATATGAGGCCATATCAGGCGACAGTATTCGAATAATCTCGTCCAGCTTTCGCTTGTCGCTTTCACCAATATGAAAACGAATGCCGTGTGATTTGACGCCGAACCGCCGGACAACGGCGCCGGCCCACGCGCCATACCCTCGCAAGTGGAAAGAGTATGTGCGTCCAATATCAAGCAGCGGGAAAACCGACACCGCCGCGCCGCCGCGCGACAGGTTTTCCAGCATGCCAAACGCAAGCCGGCGCCCATCGCTGGCGACATCGACGGGCAACGCGATGACAAAACGGCGATCTTTTCTACAGTCGTCGGGTAGAGTCTTTACGTGTGCAGACATTTCTATTTCTCCCCAAATAGATGGTATGCAGTTATTTGAACTCTATAGTTCTATGTATGCTTATATTTATTCCCAACAAAAATTAGCGTAAGTACAATGCCGTCGATAAATTTCGCAGCATATGATAAGACCGTGGCAAGCATTGAGTATTCATGAAGCATAGTTGGCAGAGAATGACCCAAAAACTCTAGTGGTAGCAGTCAATCGTGGATTGAGTTGGCAGAAGTCCGCAAATAGAACGTCAGATCCGCGACATGTGCGCACAGGGCAACAAACTATGACCGAACCGCACGCCAACAGCCCAAACATTCTATTTCTTTAAGAAATGCGCATCCATAAAGTCTAAAAACGCCGGCCAGTCTTCTTTGACAACGCCATGAGTGCCGGGGCGGATCCAGTAGGCGAGATTTGCACCGGGCGCCCAGACGTCGAGGCGGTTCTGGTCAAGCCCTTGCGCTCCATAGAGCTTATAGACCGGGTCGGCGCCCAATGCGGCGCGAAACGCCCCGTTCGGATCGGACCAGACATCGCGCCGCGCATTGCCAAGCAGAACCGGGCGCGGCGCAATCAGCGCCAGCAGCTGGTGCTGGTCAACCGGCATCGCCCCCTCAGCGTTCGCATAGCTTTCGTAAGCCTTTGCAAACCAGTGCGGGAACGCATCAATGATCGCCTTAACGCTCTCGCCTTTCTTTTGCCGGTTGAGCGAGGCGCCGCCAGTGCCCGACTGATGCGATATCACACCAGTGATACGATCATCAAAAGCGGCAGCGAGAAGCGCTGATTTTCCGTATCGCGAATGGCCCCAGGAAATATAATCACGAGGCGCGTCTGCGTCTTGTTCGAGCGCGTCGATCATAAGCGAATAGCCCCATGCCCAGGCGGCGATCGCGCCCCAGCGCTGCTTTCCCGGCGCGCGCCCCTTAGACAATTCTTTCAGCGCCGCCAGCCCCTTTTCTTTCCTGTCCGGGGCGAACTCGCTTGGAAAAATCGTCGCCACCGCATAGCCGCGCGCCAGGATCGTCTCCGTCGGCGGCGTCGCAATATAACGCCCGAAGACATAAGTCATCGCCCCTGTCGCCGGACCGCCGCCGCATCCGCCTGCGTCTTCAGGGCGATAGATCGCCGGGTGCGGAAGGGTGTCCCAGCGCGGGCAGAAGGTCTGTATAAGAATGACCGGCGCATTCGGGGCGCCCGCTGGCGTGACCACGTCCATGTAGAAAATTTTCGTTTCGCTGGTCGCCTCGCCAAAATGCAATTGCGCGCGCAACTTATATTCTTCAAGCCGGCCGCCGCCGAAAGCATTCTCGTCAAGCACTTTTCGGTCCAGAACCGCTAATTTGTAGCTGTCAGGAAAATAGCCGTAGATATTTGCCTGTAACGCATCCTTGAGCGCCGGACGCCGCCGCTCCGTCCAGTCTTCGAGGCTGGAGATCTGCCCTTGAGACCCGAACCCGCCAAGCACTTCGGGCTGCGCCGCCGGACCGTCAGGTTTTAAGTCCGCCCAGGCAAGGGTCAGCTTTGAGCATGAGCCTACGCCCAGCGCGGCGATCACAACAACCAGCAGCGGCCATCTATTCATAATTTGCTCCTGCTGTTATCTGCGGACACTTCAGAAAATGTGCAAGTCACAACCGGGTCAAGCGGCGCTCATTTGCGATGAAATATGAGATAGGCTGGGCGCCGCCCTTCGCGAATGGCCTTTGCCTCATAGCGGGTTTGCGGCCAGTCCGCCGGGCGCTCGCGCCAGTCTGCGGGTCGTTCCGCAGTCCATTCAAACGCTGGCGCTCCTTGCGCATGCATCAGCGTCCAGCGGACATAGTCGGCAATGTCCGAGGCGACGCGCAACTGCCCGCCCGGCGCCAACAGGCGAGCGGCCTCACAGAAAAACCACGGGCTGATCATCCGGCGTTTGTGATGGCGCTTTTTCGGCCATGGGTCCGGGTGCAATACGAACAAGCGCTGCAGAGATCCGTCCGGCAGCGCCTCGATCAATGGCCGCGCATCGCCAAAATGGATGCGGATATTGTCCAAGCCCTCCGCGTCGATCGCCGTCACCAGCTTGGCGACGCCGTTGATGAACGGCTCAGCGCCGATAAAGCCGATATTGGGATGTTGCGCAGCCTGCCATGCGAGATGCTCGCCGCCGCCAAATCCGACTTCCAGCCATAACTCATCCGCCTGCGGAAAGATCGCCGCCGGGTCAATCGGCCCCGCTTCCGGGTCCGGCGCGGCAACACGCGGCAAAACCGTCTCCATCAGCTGCGCCTGACGCGTGGTCAGCGGCTTGTCCTGGCGGCGGCCATAGATCTGTGGAATGTAACCTTGCTCACTCATAAGCGGCTATATAGCGCAACCAATGGAAAATGGTCATCGGTTTTTTCGCTGGCGTAAAAGTGACGTGGCCATAGCCGGATTGAGCCTCAAGTCACTTGCCACTGCAATTGTGGTGGTGTCATTGTCCCCGATCAGGGCAGATCAAACAGAGCGGCGCAGCAGTACGGCATGAGCGACAAAAAGCGATATTGGACCGGGACACGCAAAGCCCCGGGGCAGGACAAGTTCTTCATTGAGGCGCTGGACCCCGGTCTTTGGGAGGCGGGCGACAAGGACCATTGGGATACATGCTGGCATACGGGCATGCCGGCGGCGCGCGCGTTCAAAACCATGGGCCCTGGCCAGACCATCAACCACATTCCCGGCAACAGCGCCGTCACCGTTAAATCCATGCTCTATGAGACGCTTAGCGCGGCGCAAGGCCGCGTTGCGGGTGATGAGCGGCGCGCCCGGTTCGGGATTTTTCCGCGCAGTTTTTCAATGCCGGAAGACTATCACGCCCTCCAGCGCGAGGGCTTTCAACATCCCGACAAAAAATGGATCGCCAAGCCCAAGCGCCTGTCACGCGGGCGCGGGATCAGCGTCCATCAGGATGCAGCGACGCTGCCCAATGACGCCAAATGGCTGGCGCAGGAATATCTCGCCGACGCACACCTTTATGACGGCTATAAATATGTGTTGCGATGTTATGTTCTGATCAGCTCGATCGATCCGTTACGGGTTTATCTTTACAAGGATGGCTTCGTGAAGCTCGCCTCCGAGCTGTATCGCCATGGCGATTATAACAATCTCTATGCGCATCTGACCAACCCCGATGTCAATGCGCTTAATGAGGGCGCGGACGCCTCCGTGGTGTTTCATAGCTTTGATACCTATCGCACCTGGCTGCGGCGCCAGGGTGGCGCCCCGGAGGCTCTGTTTGACGGCATTCGCGATATTGCCATCCTCACCGCGATTGCAGCGCGCGAACAGATGCGCCAGCGCATCGCCGCCGCTGGCGCGATTGGCTCTGGATGTTACGAGCTTATCGGGCTGGATTGCATGATCGACACGGCGCTTAAACCGTGGCTGCTAGAATGTAATCTCAGCCCCTCGCTTGAGGTTTGCGCCGAACCTGGAAGCGGCGGCAGAGAGGAAGAGGCGACAAAACGCGCTGTGGTCGCCGATCTGGTCGGGCTAATTGGCCTGAACCGCGCGCGTCAGCCGTCTGGCGAGCGTGCTGATAAAACCCAGATCATCGCCGAGGCGGCCGACGAGATGAAAAATGCCGGCGGGTTTGAACGGATATTTCCGGGCGAGGACGCCAGCGAATTTCTGCCCTACTTTCCTGCGCCGCGTTATAGCGACGTTGCGCTCGCCCGCGCGATTTCAAAAACGCCCCCGCCGGAAATGCCGATGCAGCCGGCTGGCGAACAGGCGTTTGAATTTGACCATAGGTTGGCGTTGTTCTCGCAACAGACCGGCCAGTTCACGACGCCTAATGAGGTGCGCGCCTTCATCTGGCTGAAGGCGTCGCAAGGCGCAGCGCCGGATGCGATCACTGAGGAGATGGCGCGCCTTACCGGCGCCAGCGCGGCCGAGTGGGAGGCGCTCAGCCGTGATGTTTGGGACGCCATATGCGACTGGACCCAGGCCGGCCTGCTTGTGTTGCGCGATGGGCAAACGCCGGGAAAGGCGCCAGACAGTTTAAGTGAAAGCGGGCCCGATGAAAGCTGGTGTTGCGAGGAATGGCTTAAGGCCAGCGGACAATCCATACGGTTGCGCTATGGCGCGGCGGAAATCCGCCCGCGCTTGGAGACCTTGATAACAGCCTTGCGCGCTGGCCCATCAGAACCCGCAGTTGAAATAGACATCCTGCGCGGCAAGGTTGGCTACGCGATTGCCCGTGGCGCGCGATTGGTCCGCTCGGGGCTCAGACTATCGCAAATCGCCGACGCCTTGCGCGAAATATTCCTCAACGATTATGCCGCCAGCCACGCCGATCAACTTTGTTGTGACGCATCACTATGCGCGTCGCCGCAAGGCGCGGTGATTTTCGCCAGCACGGCCGGCGGACGCTGGGACGAGCTGGCGCTGCGTTATGCGACAACGCATGGCGGCGCATTCCTCGCTGGGGCGTGCGCCCTCGGACCGGCGCCGGGCGAGGCGGCAGCGCTGACGGCGCCCGGACGGATTAACGAAGGCGCCGCCGGAACATTCGGCGGCGAGGGCGACTATGTTGACGCGACAACCCAGGAATGGCGCAGCACACGCGGCTGCTTCATTCCGTACAACGATCAAAATGACAGCACCACATGCAAGGTTCGCGCGGTCGTCATTCCCGTGTACGAGGCCAACGCCGCCGTGGCGGAAATATCTGAAATGGACGGCCCGGATGGCTTACTTGCGCTCAATGCGGTGCGCCGCAAAGGCCCAGAGCCTCTGAAATTTGACAGCGCCCGACAGATCTATGAATGGCGCAAGGCCGTTCGCGTCTTGGAGGTTCGCTATAGCGGCGCCAGCGATGCCGCGCGGCTTATTGCCGACACTCTCTCGCGGTAAAAGGGCGGCGAAACGCCGGCAGAATCAAAAAGGCGCCCCATAGGAGCGCCTTTTCAAATTCTCGGTTGAGCTTGGTTCGAAGCCGATTACTCGGTTGCGGCTTCTTCTGCTTCAGCTTCTGCTTCGCCCTCTGCTTCTGCTTCGCCTTCAGCTTCTGCTTCACCCTCTGCTTCAGCCTCGCCCTCTGCTTCGGCTTCACCCTCTGCTTCGGCTTCCGCTTCGCCGGCTGCTTCGCTCGCTGTATCTTCAGCAGCGTCAGCCGCCTCGGTCGCAGCCGCCTCAGCGCCTTTGTCGCCATCTTCCGGCTGACAAGCCGCCAGCAGCAGCGCCGCCGGCGCCGTCACGGCCAAAACTTTAGTCAGTGTCGCCAGCAAATTGTCTTTGTTTTCGATTTTCGCCATTTTTATGCCCCGTCCTCGTGGCGGCTATCCGCCATTGTTAGATTTTTTATAGTAAAGCGATGGCGAATATTGCGCAACAGCACAACCCTAACCAATGGGTCACGTTAGCGATAGCGCGGAATTTCGCCGTTTCAGCCTCAAACCGCTGCTTTAAGCGCCTCGACCAAATCGACTTTTTCCCAGCTGAAGCCGCCATCAGCGTCCGGCTCACGGCCGAAATGGCCATAAGCGGCGGTGCGCGCGTAAATAGGTTTATTGAGGTCGAGCGCCCGGCGGATGCCTGAAGGCGACAAATCCATCACCTCGCGCAGCGCCCGCTCCAGCGTCTCCTCATCGACGCGACCGGTCTCGTGCAGATCCACATAGACCGACAGCGGCTGGGCGACGCCAATCGCATAAGCGAGTTGAATGGTGCAACGCTCGGCGAGATCGGCGGCGACAACATTCTTGGCGAGATAGCGCGATGCATAGGCCGCAGAGCGATCGACCTTGGTGGTGTCCTTGCCGGAAAACGCCCCGCCGCCATGGGGCGCGGCGCCGCCATAAGTATCAACGATAATCTTGCGGCCAGTGAGCCCGGCGTCGCCATCCGGTCCGCCGATCACGAATTTGCCGGTTGGGTTTACATGCCAGGCGCAATCATTGGCGATCGGTATATCCGCCACCGAACGACGAATATAAGGCTCAACGACGGCGCGCACTTTGTCTGAGTCCCAGCTGTCGTCGAGATGTTGTGTCGACAGGACGATCGACTTGAGTTCAACCGGCTTGCCATCGACATATTGCACCGTCACCTGGCTTTTCGCGTCCGGGCCGAGCGCACCGGCGTCGCCTTGCCCGGCGTGACGGGCGGCGGCCAGGTCCTGTAAAATCTTGTGACTGTAATAGAGCGGCGCCGGCATCAGCGCCGGCGTCTCGCGGCAGGCATAACCGAACATGATGCCCTGGTCGCCCGCGCCTTCAGCATTGGCGTCGGCGGCGTTGTCGACGCCCTGAGCAATATCAGCAGACTGACCATGTAAGAGAACTTCGACTTGCGCAGTATTCCAGTGGAACCCGTCCTGCTCGTAGCCGATATCCTTAATCGCCTCACGCGCGGCGGCGACAAAGGCATCCGGCGCAACCCCGCCATCGCCGTTCATCAAGCCCTCTGGCGCACGCACTTCGCCGGCGATCACCACACGGTTGGTCGTCGTCAGCGTCTCGCAAGCCACACGCACATCCCAGGGGCTCATGCCGCTCTCGGCGGCGTTGCGATAGATCAGATCGACAATCTCATCTGAGATCCGGTCGCAGACCTTATCGGGATGCCCCTCCGAAACGCTTTCGCTGGTAAATAAATATGATTTGCGCGTCATGAAAAACCGAACCCCTTACATATAAAGAAAAGTTTATATGGGCCGGCGATATAACGAATAGATTTGCAGCTGTCCAATCGAATGACGCAGCGGCGCGCTGCTATTTTTTCTTTTTCGCGGTTTCAGTCTCGGCGATGGAATTGACCAGGTCCAAAACCCGCTTTTTGACCTGCGGGTCATCGATCGCCGAAAAATGGCGACACAGCTGGACCCCTTCCGGCGAATTGACGAATTTCATGAACGCATCGCCAATATCCGGCTCGGCCATGCCAAAGGCGCGTCCCCCTGTCTTGACGTCATAGTCATCGTAAAAAAACTGCACCGGCACATCGAGCAGGTTCGAAAGCTGGAACAACCGGCTGGCGCCGACGCGGTTGACGCCCTTTTCGTATTTTTGAACCTGCTGAAAGGTTAGCCCAAGCGATTTGCCGAGCGCTTCCTGGCTGAGCCCGAGAATCATCCGCCGCAGCCGCACCCGGCCGCCAACATGAACATCGATCGGATTGGGGCCGCCCTTTTTGTTTTTCACTGCTTTTTTCCGCGTTGCTTTCGCGGGTTTGGTCGCTCTGGTCATTTCTAACCTCGTTACAAAAGCCATTCTGGCTCGATGGACGGATTCCCATGGGCTCTATAGGGGGTTTTGTTCATCGCGCAAAGGTTGTAATTTTTGTCAGGAACGCGCGCGCGGTTTGCCCCAGAATGCGCCGATGGCGAAGCATATGGCGGCCATCATCCAGAAAATCCAGTCGCCGGTGCGGTCATAGAGCGTGCGCGGCAAGGCCGGCGGCAAGCGCGCGTCAATGACGCCGCTTTGATAGAGCTTCACCCGCGCAAGGATGCGCCCCTTGGCGTCGATCAGTGCGGAAATTCCGGTATTGGCGGCGCGCGCCATTGGCAGCCCGGTCTCAATCGAACGCAACCGCGCCTGGTCGAGATGCTGGCGCGGACCGGAGGTGTCGCCGAACCAGGCGTCATTAGTCACGGTCACCAACCATTGTGGGCGCTCTTTTTTGGGATAAGCCGCGCCCGGAAAAATTGCCTCGTAACAGATCAGCGGCGAGAAGGCTGGGCCGCCGACATCAACAACGGATGGACCGCCGCCGGCGGCAAAACCGGCGTCGCCATAAGGCGTAAGCTGCGCCAGCCCAACCGCCTGCAACAGATCATAAAACGGCAGATACTCGCCAAACGGGACCAGATGGTGCTTGTCATAATAGCTGACCGGACGCCGGCCCGCGGGCGTCTCGACGACGGTCATGATTGAATTAAAGTACCGATCACTTCCGTCGCCATCAGGCTCGCGGCGCACCGACCCGGCAATCAACACGGCCTCCTTGGGCAATTCATTAGACAAAATGCCGAGTGCGGAATCGGCTTCATCCAGCAACGGGGCGGCATTTTCCGGCCAGACGACGAATAATCTCGATCCAGGCGGCGTTGCGGCTTTGGATAAGTCGAGCAACCTATAAAAATTCCGCCCCCACATATTAGGGTCAATTTTTTCGCGCTGGGGAATGTTCGGCTGGACGATGCGTACGAAGTTTTCGCCCTCCGCTGCCGGCTCCGGCATTGCAAGGCGCGCTGCGCCGATCGCGAAAATCAGCGCGACGCCGGCAGCCATCACGAACAGCCCCGCCAACACGCCCCGCGCGCCGGAGCGCCCGGACAGCCCGGCCGCTGGCGCGGCAGCCAGAAAGACCACAACCAGGCTTAATCCGTATGCGCCATACCATGCCGCAGTCTGGGCGCCGATGGCGGCGCCCGCTAGCGCCTGACCGGCAAGGTTCCAGGGCAGGCCAGTTAAAATATGCCCGCGTAAATATTCAAGCACCGCCCAGAGCGCAGCAAAGACAAAAATACGCGGCCAGCCGCCGCGCCAGAGCAGCGATGCGCCAAGCGCCGCCGCGCCGGTGAAAAAGCCTAAAAACGCCGGCATGCCCAAAACTGCAAACGGCGCCATCCAGGCAAATTGATCGGCTTGAACAAAAAACGAAAACGCCATCCAGTAAATACCGGCGAGGAAATAACCAAAGCCAAAAAACCAGCCCACGCCAAAGGCGCGCAACCTTGGGCGCGAGCCCCCGCCGGCATGCCCGCCACTTGCGTCCAGCAGCACAATCAACACTGAAAACCCGACCGCCATCAATGGCAACGCATAGATCGGCGCTAGCGCCAGCGCTGTAACAACACCAGCGGCAAACGCCGCCAGCAAGCGGCGCCAACCCGTGAGGGCTTTAAGATAGGTCGCGGCGCCTTCCAGCGCAGCCGCTGCGGCGCCAGGCGCGCTCCTCAGATTGGTCATTGCGCGCCCTATTCCGCTGCCTCGCTCGGCTTCATCGACGACGGCCTGACACGCAGCCGCCGAACCTTGCGCGCGTCGGCCTCAATCACTTCAACGTCGAAGCCATCATCGCTGACGATAACCTCGCCGCGCTGCGGCACCCGGCCGGCGAGCGAGACCACATAGCCGCCGACCGTGTCGATTTCATCATCATCCGCCTCCAGATGAACGCCGGTTTCCTCAGCGAATTCATCAAGCTCAACGCGCGCATCAACAACCCATCCGCCGCCGCCATGGGGCGCCACCGTCGGGGTTTCTTCTTCGTCATGCTCGTCATTGATGTCGCCGACGATTTCCTCAACCAGATCTTCAATCGTCACCAGCCCGTCAGTGCCGCCATATTCATCGATCACCAGCGCCATATGGATGTGCGAGGCCTGCATTCTGAGCAGCAGATCAGTGATGCGCATCGACGGCGGGGCATAAAGAATTTCGCGGTGGATTTGTTGCAGCACCGGACCGGTTTCGAGATGCTGCTTTTCAGGACGGTGTTTTCGCCGATCGGCAATGCGTCCAACGACGTCCTTGATATGCACCATGCCAACCGGGTCATCGAGGTCGCCGCGATAAACCGGCAGGCGCGAATGGCCGGCTTCGGCAAATATCTGGATCAGCTCATCAAGCGTTGTTTCAATATCAACGGCGGAGATGTCGGCGCGGGGCGCCATGACGTCAAAGACCTGCTTCTGGT
Organism: Hyphococcus sp.; assembly: GCA_021776375.1. Taxonomy (GTDB): domain Bacteria; phylum Pseudomonadota; class Alphaproteobacteria; order Caulobacterales; family Parvularculaceae; genus Hyphococcus. The sequence goes on from JAJFGA010000025.1 coordinate 40,415, forward strand.
CGAAGGCGACGACACGCTCAATCATTTCGCGGCGGGCCCGGACTACGCTTTCCATCGCATCACGCTCGCCATTTTCAGCTGCGGCGGCAAAGTCATCACTCTCGCGGCGCGATGCGCTGAACAACGCGAGAAGGCGTCCCATCAGACCGCTTCCAGGGCTGCCGCCAGCGCCGCCGTTCATCGCCTCGTCTCCATGGCTGCGCTATTGGGGTCGGCGATGCCGAGGCGGTTCAGAATTTCCGCCTCGCGCCTTTCCATCACTTCGGCTTCATCATCGGTCTGATGGTCATATCCTACGAGGTGCAGCATGGCGTGAATTATCAGATGCGCCGCGTGATCTTGCAATGCGATGTCTTTGTCCTTTGCCTCGCTAACGCACGTCTCTCGCGCCAGCGCAATATCGCCGACAAAACCACCGCCATTTTCCTCGCCCCCAGGAAACGCCAGAACATTGGTCGGCTTGTCCTTGTCGCGATATTTGGCGTTAAGGGCCCGCATCGCCGCATCGTCGGTCAACAACAGCGCAATTTCGCCGTCGAGCGCCGGCTCAAACGCCAGCGCGGCTTCGTAACAGCGCGCCGCCAACGCTTTCAGCGCCGCCGCCGGCCAGCCTTCATCTTCAATGACAACGTCGATCATGGCCTCAATCACGGCCGCCTTTTTTTGCGCCAGCCGCATCATAGGCGTTAATGATCCGCGCGACGAGCGGGTGGCGAACCACGTCAGCGGCGGTAAAGCGGGTCTCGCCGACGCCTTCAACGCCGCGAAGAACGGTGAGCGCGTCGGCAAGGCCCGAAGTCTGCCCCGCCGGCAAGTCGGTTTGCGAGGGATCGCCGGTCACAGCCATATGCGCGCCTTCGCCCAACCGGGTTAAAAACATTTTCATCTGCTCAGGTGTTGCATTTTGCGCCTCATCGAGGATTACCGCAGCGCGCGCCAGCGTCCGTCCGCGCATGAAGGCGATCGGCGCAATCTCAATATCCCCGGCGGCGATGCGTCGCTCGATATAGTCCGGATGCATCATATCATTCAACGCGTCATAGAGCGGGCGCAAAAACGGATCGACCTTTTCCTTCATGTCGCCGGGCAAAAACCCGATCCGCTCGCCAGCCTCAAGCGCCGGGCGCGATAAAATAATCCGGTCGACGGCGCCGCTCAACAGCTGGCCGACCGCATGAGCGACAGCCAGATAGGTTTTGCCCGTGCCGGCCGGACCAACGCCAAAGGTCAAATCGTGGGAATTCAGGTTTTCAAGATAGGCCGCCTGATTGGGGGAGCGCGCCGAGATCAACCGCTTGGGAGTTTTGATAGACGCGACCTCGGCCTTTACCGATTTCGGCGCCGGCGCGGCGGACAGTTTCGCGGCGGCCAGCGCCTCGCCAGGCCCGACCGGCTCGCCGCGTTCAAGCTTTTCATAAAGCGTGGATAAAGCGCGGATCGCGCGGCCGCTCGCCTCGCCGCTTACCGCAAAACGGTTGCCGCGCGGATCAATCCGCACGCTGAGGGCGTCTTCAAGAATGGCGAGGTGCGCGTCGTGCTGGCCGGACAACTCAGCCACCAGCCGGTTGTCGTCAAAATCGATATGGTCAACCTGGTCTGCGGTTTTGCGTTCGCTCAAGCGGCGGCCTCAGCTTTCCTTACGAGCACGCCGGCAAGTGCATTGGGCGTTACATCTTCGATACGCACCGGCGCAATGGAGCCTAGCATGGATTGTGGCGCATCAACGTGAACGCTTTGCAA
>JAJFGA010000026.1 GCA_021776375.1 Hyphococcus sp.
CGACACTGATGATGGCTCCGGCCTACATCATATGGTCTATGAGGTCGTCGATAACGCCATCGACGAGGCGCTGGCGGGCTATTGCGATACCGTTGAGGTGTTCCTAAATGAGGATGGCTCGGTGACGGTGACCGATAATGGCCGCGGCATTCCGACGGCGATCCACAGCGAGGAAGGCATTTCGGCGGCGCAAGTCATCATGACCCAGCTGCATGCCGGCGGTAAGTTTGACCAGAACTCCTACAAAGTGTCCGGCGGATTGCATGGCGTCGGCGTTTCTGTTGTCAACGCGCTATCGGAACGGCTTGACCTAAAAATTCGCCGCAATGGCAAAGAGCATTTCATGCGATTCCATCTCGGCGAGCCTGAGGAGGACCTGGCGATTGTCGGCGACGCGGTTAAAACCGGAACCGAGGTTACCTTCCTGCCCTCCGGTACAATCTTTACAGGGACGGAGTTTGACTTTGATACGCTGGAACATCGCTTGCGCGAACTCGCATTTTTGAACTCGGGCGTCAAAATTCGCCTGGTCGACAATAGGCATGTGGAAATTCGCGAAGAAGAGATGCTTTATGATGGCGGGCTCATCGCGTTCGTCCAGTATCTCGATTCAGCGAAGAATGCGCTTTTGAGCGCGCCTATATCGTTTGCGATCGAAAAAGACGGGCTCACTATTGATGTCGCGATGTGGTGGAATGACAGCTATCACGAAAAAGTTTTATGCTTCACAAACAACATTCCGCAGCGGGATGGAGGCACGCACCTTGCGGGCTATCGAGCTGCGTTAACGCGCATCATCAATAATTATGCGCAAAATTCTGGCATTGCTAAACGAGAAAAAGTCTCGCCAACCGGCGATGATGCTCGCGAAGGATTGACCTGCGTCCTGTCAGTAAAAATTCCCGATCCGAAATTTTCATCGCAAACTAAAGACAAGCTGGTTTCGTCTGAGGTTCGTCCGGCTGTCGAAAGCGCCGTTGGCGAAAGGCTTGGCGCGTGGTTTGAAGAAAATCCACGTGACGCTAAGCGTATTGTCCAGAAAATCGCCGAGGCGGCAGCGGCGCGCGACGCAGCGCGCAAGGCACGCGAGCTAACCCGACGAAAATCGGCGCTTGATGTCGCCTCGTTGCCGGGCAAGCTTGCTGATTGCCAGGAACGCGACCCGGCCAAATCTGAACTCTTCATCGTCGAGGGCGATTCCGCTGGTGGCTCTGCAAAACAGGCGCGCAACCGGAAGAACCAGGCTGTCCTGCCTTTGCGCGGAAAAATTTTGAATGTTGAACGGGCGCGCTTTGACAAAATGCTCTCAAGTCAGGAAATCGGTACGCTGATTACTGCGCTCGGCACTGGGATTGGTAGAGACGACTTCAACGCTGACAAGCTACGTTACCACAAGATCGTCATCATGACCGACGCTGATGTTGACGGCGCCCATATCAGAACGTTGCTGCTCACCTTCTTTTTTCGACAGATGCCGGAGCTAATCAAGCGTGGCCATCTCTATATTGCGCAGCCTCCGCTTTATAAAGTCTCGCGCGGAAAATCAGAGCAATATTTGCTCGATGACAATGCGCTTGAAAACTATCTTTATGACGAAGGGCAGGCCGACGGCGTTCTGGCCCTTGACAGCGGTGAGGCGATTGCCGGCGCTGACCTTGCAGCTCTTATCGATAAGGCGCGCAAAGTCTCTGAAGCGCTTGCGGATTTTCCCGCGCGCCTTTCTCGCGATGTGATCATGCAGACGGCGCTTGCGGGTGCGTTACGTGAGGCTGGTGATGATGCGGATGACGTGGCGTCAAAGGTTGCTGACCGTCTCAACGTGATTTCGGAAGAATATGAACGCGGGTGGGCTGGTGCTGCGGATGGCGAGGGCGGTTATCTGTTCGAGCGTGAGGTGCGTGGCGTGATGGAGCGGCGCGCGCTTAGCCGCGACGTTTTGATGAGCGCTGACGCTCGCCGCGTGCAGGGTGGCATGGAAGATTTGATCGCTGTTTTCGACAAGCCCGCGCAATGGTCGCGGAAGGACCAGCGGGGCATGCTATTCGGTCCGGAGGGTCTTCTTAGTGCGGTGCGTGCCGCGGGTGAAAAAGGCGTCGCCATTCAGCGCTATAAAGGCCTCGGCGAGATGAACCCTGATCAGCTTTGGGAAACGACGCTGGATGACAATGCGCGCCTTCTGTTGCAGGTGCGGGTGAAGGAAGCCGATGATGCGGACGATATTTTCTCACGACTGATGGGCGATGTTGTCGAACCGCGCAGGGCATTCATTCAGGAGAATGCCCTAACAGCGGCGCTCGATGTTTGATAGATTCAACCGTCTTCCATTGCTTTTAAGAGTGCGTCGACCTCATCGTTGTTTGACACTGCGTTGTCGTTTGCCGCTGGCGTGGTCTCGTTTAGGCCATATCGGCTAACTTCAAAGCCGTAAGTCTCCAACAACGCTGGCACGGAATATTCATCGCCGACTAGGTGCCCTGCGCCGACGGCGATGAATGCGTTGCCGCTTCCATCTTTCATGACGGCGGCAATCTCCGCCGCCCATGCTTTGTTGCGCTCAACAATCAGGCGCTGGAACACCTCCGGGACTTTTTTACGCATTGAGGTGTTCATCTCCTCGTCAATAAAACAGGCGTCGCCCGCGCGCCAAGCGGTAAAAAGCCTGTCAAAGGCCACAACTTCGGCATCCCAATCGTTGATTGTCCGGACGAGAAGCGCCTTTTCAACTTTTGGCTCAAGGCCGGTGAAGAGCTCCAGTTGCTGTTCGAGTGTTTCAAAAAATCGAACTTCCTTACCGAGCGTGCGGGCCTCGGCGAGGAGGACACTATCGACGCCGGATCCGGGATCAAACCCTTGCTGCACAATAAGTTGCACGCTCAGCGTTAAAAATGCCTGCCATGGACGCATTGGGTTTATTGCGGCAAAATGTAATTTCAACGATTTAGCAATTTCTTGCAGCTTGTGAGCATCGTCTGGTTCAAGTATGTCCGAGAGTAGCGTGCCCGGCGGGTTAAACCCTTGGGTCATCATTATGCGGACCGTGGTCGACTGAGCGCCTGGCGCATCGGCCTCGACCTCAAAATAAACGATATCGGCACGCCGAAACGCGTCATCGAGCGCCACCCCGCGCCATTGGAGATCGGGCGGAAGTATGTGAAAAGTCCCCAATAGGATGAATTCAGAGTCAGCATCCGTGATGCGCCACATTGCCGGTGATGCTTGAGTGGGCGACTGTTCGTTTAATTCAACGTTCTGTGCAATGTTTTTCGGCTGTGCTCCAGCTGGCTGTATAAGGAAGCTGAGACTGACGACAAACACAGCCATGGTGGCCATATTCGCTCTTATACGGAGTATCGAGTTTAGCATGGGGTTCCTTGAGGGCAGTTTGAGTAAAGCTGAGATCCCTGTGGCGGCGCATATTTATCACATCACGGCGAATCTTGTCCAATTCTGCAGGAGTGATGCGGCAAGTTGTGTAGCCGGCATTGTAGGCCGTCATTGTGGCGTAAGATTGGTTTATGCCTGTGGTGACAAAGTGGTAACATAGTGGGTGGCCCTAAAGGCTGTAACCGTTATTTCCGGTTCAAAAGATGGCCGAGATGCCGCGTCCAGCAGATGGGCCTGCAGGCCGCAGTGACTCAATGAGAGGGACAGGCTTGCTTGCTGGCATTGGCTTCTTGTTTCGGGAAATGGCTTGAAGATTTTGGCCGGCGGGGTAATAACCGCCGCAAAAAGATCGTCGAAAACCCCGGTCCCGTAGCTCAGCTGGATAGAGCGCACGCCTCCGAAGCGTGAGGTCACAGGTTCGAATCCTGTCGGGACCGCCATTCCGGCATTAAACTGTGAACTGCCCTGCGAGTTGTGTGAGCAGCTCGCCTGCTACAGTCTCGACAATAGCATCTTTCGGCCTTGCTCTCGTTCTCAACTCCCTTCAAGGATGACGCTGAGCCAAAAACGCTCCCTTAGCAAAGCGCCGAAACTGCCTCGAAGGCTCTGACGGTGTACTCAGTAAATGAGGGAGCGAGGCATCGTATTGTAGGCTCTCATGACCACGTCCTCTAAATCGCCCGTTATGCACATAACGGCTTGAAAAAAGGACGCATTTGACTCTATTAATATCATATTCATAGACGTGATATAAATATCACTTAACGTTTAAAAGCTCGGGTTACTGCATCGTCTCATTGTCATAAGCATCTTTTCAATGAAACATTGCGGCGGGAAAATCCGTTCAGTTGCCGCACTTTGTGCGAGAGCAACGAAATCGACGCTGGGAGGGTCAAGAATGAATAACCTGAAGAAAATCGTATGCGGCACTGCATCCGTAATTGCTGTCGCGGTTGCGTCGAGCGCTGCGCTTGCTGCAGACGTCATCGTCGTCACCGCCACTAAGCGCGCGACAACGCTGCAGGAAACACCGGTCGCGGTTAGTGTTATTGGCGCTGACGATCTAAAAGATTCGCAGATACGCGATGTTCGAGATCTGCAGCTTCTGGCGCCGTCGCTAACCGTCGTACAACAGCAAACATCATCCAATACAGTCTTTTCTATTCGGGGCATCGGCACATCGGGCAACAATGCCGGGCTAGAGCCGTCAGTCGGTGTTTTTGTCGATGGCGTTTACCGTTCGCGCCAAGGCGCCGCGATCAACGATTTTCCGACGGTGGAGCGTATCGAGGTTTTGCGCGGCCCGCAAAGTACACTCTATGGTCGCAACACGCCTGCTGGTGTTATCAGCATCATCACCCAAAAACCGGAATTTGAAGTTGGGGCCGATGCAGAAGTCACTTATGGAAATTACAACAACGTTATCATGAAAGGCAGCGTGACTGGGCCAATAAGTGAGAACATCGCAGTCCGTTTATCTGGCAACGTTAACAAGCGTGATGGCTTTATCGATAATGTGACCACTGGCGAAGATGTTAACGGTCGAGATCGCTGGGCTCTTCGCGGACAGCTGTTAATTGAACCGTCGGACAGCGTCTCTATTCGGATTATAGGCGATTACAGCGCGCTTGATGAAGAATGTTGTGCGGCGCCGTTCTTTGTGAATAATCCGACGAATGCTTTCGTTCTTGGCACCTTGCTCGGCGCCAATATTTTGCCGGCGACGCCGTTTGAACGTGAAGTGGCGTTTGATGGCGGTTTGCGCACTGACCAGGAAATATTTGGATTTTCCGGCGAAGTGAATATCGATCTGGGCTATGCTGAGCTGACATCAATCACTGCCTATCGTGATTTTGCTGAAACTTCAGATATCGATGCTGACTTTGTTGATATTGAGCTTTCCAGAAATAATCTAAGCTCAGACGCTTACAACACTTTCACACAGGAGTTGCGTCTTGCATCCACCGGCGACAATCGCCTCGACTGGATGTTCGGCGCCTTCTACTTTAATCAGAATCTGATGCATGACCGGAACTCGCCTTTTGGCGCCTTCCTGCGACCGTTTGCTGATATCGCCTCTGGCAACAATATCACTACCCTTGAAACTATCCTGGGAGCCTTTCCAGGCGGCCCCGCGCCCGGTGATTTCTTGGCCGCTGGCAATGGTCTGCAACAGGAACTGTTTACGCAAGACGATGAAAGTATAGCTGTTTTCGGTACTCTTGATTATCATCTCTCCGACAGCCTAACGGTAACGGGTGGTATCCGCTGGGAATCGGAAACCAAGGACGTCATCAGCGATGTAGTTACAGCGGGCCCGTTCCTGGCGCTTGATTTGACTAACATCCCTCAACTGGGATTTGTGCCAGCAGGTATTCCTGATGATCCGATGACGGCATTCGACGAGTCGACAATAACCATACCGGTCGGCGCCTTTGCAGGGCTTTCACCATTTCAGTTCTTTCCCAATCCTTTCGTGAACTTCGGCGCCTCGCGTACTGATGACAAAACTTCATACCTCGGTCGGATCGCCTATGATGTGAGCGATAATCTCAACATCTATGGCAGTTACTCGACTGGCTTTAAATCCGGCGGATTTAACTTGTCTGCTGGCTCATCCGTATCCACTGCTGACTTTGCGCCGGAGACGACAAGATCGTTTGAAATCGGCGCCAAAAGCAGCCTCTATGATGGGAGGATGACCGTAAACGTCGCATTGTTCGACCAGAAAGTGACAGATTTCCAGGCGAATATTTTTAATGGCACATCTTTCGACCTGACCAATGCTGGTGAGAGAAAAATAAAAGGGTTTGAATTTGAAACCGTAGTTACTCCTCATGAGAATTTTATTCTTACTGGCGCAGTAACCTATCTTGATGCCGATTTTACGGATTTCGTAAGGGGATCTTGCGTCAGCTCCGGCTTTATTGACGACACCAATATCCCGCCTGAATTGCTGACATGTTCGCCAACTGTATCGGGTGCTGCAAATCCGGCATTTACAAACACCCGTGACTTCAGTGGGGAACCAGACTTGGGCGTCCCCAAAGTGAGTGCAGTGACCACGGCGACCTGGATAGTGCCCATGGGCACTTTGGAAGGTTATGTCCGTGGCGAGTATCAATATGGCGGTAAATTTAATGCCGGCGGCGACCAGAATCCTTTGAAACTTGTGTCGTCTCAAAGCATGCTTAACGCCAGCGTCGGCATCAGCAACCCAGACCAAGGCTGGCAACTCGTTGGCTGGATTAAAAACATCACTGATGAAGAATTTGCCCAAGGCATTTTCGACTCGGTGGCGCAACCGGGCAGCCTTAACGGCTATCCGAATGATCCGCGCACCTATGGAGCGACTGTACGGCTCAGCTTCTAGGAGTTGTTCTGCCCCTGTAGAATTGTCTGTAGGGGAAAGTCGCTTGTTGCTTATTTTGACAATATTAAGGCCGCGCCAACTGGTGCGGCCTTTTTCTGTAGGTAGCGTTACGCCGATACTCAGTGTTTTTCCCGGGCTTGTTGCGACACATGTAATAACCGTGTGACGCGATTAGCAATCACCGTTAGGGTTGTCATGACTGGCAGCCAACACAGGTGAATACATGTCGGAAAATACAAAAGGTGGCGTTGTCTATGCGCGGCCTGATGAGGGGTATTTCGAAAGGCGCGGCCTGAAACGCTATGCCGGCGTATGGTCGCTTTGGGCGCTGGGTGTTGGCGCCGTAATTTCGGGGCATTTTTCGGGATGGAATCTCGGTCTCGGCGTCGGTGGTTGGGGCGGAATGTTCATTGCCACAATCATCATTATGACGATGTATCTGGGGCTGACATTTTCCATTGCGGAAATGAGCCCGGCCTTACCGCATACGGGCGGCGCTTATTCTTTCGCCAGAACCGCCATGGGCCCCTGGGGTGGATTTGTGACAGGGTTGGCAGAGAATGTTGAGTTCGTTCTCACGCCTGCGGTGATCGTGTTTTTTATCTCGTCTTATCTCTCCGGAATATTTGAAACACCAGACAATGTGTTGCCTGTTTATTGGTTTTTAGGATACGCGGTGTTCGTGACACTGAATATCGTTGGCGTTGAGTTATCCTTTCGTGTGTCCTTGCTCGTCACTCTAGCGGCGCTGACCTGTCTGATTGTGTTTTGGGTTTCCGCCGCTTCGAATATTGATTTCAACGCATGGGCGCTCGATATTGGCGCGGACGGTGAAAAGCTGGAGGGCGGCGGTGGCCCGTTCCTGCCGTTTGGGTTTTCCGGCGCGCTCGCGGCGCTACCTTTTGCGGTCTGGTTGTTTCTGGCGATAGAACAATTACCGCTGGCGGCGGAGGAATCGGTTGACCCTAAACGCGATATGCCGCGCGGGATTATCGCAGGCATGGTAACGCTCATCATTTCTGCGTTCGCAATATTATTCCTTAACGCCAGCGTCATCGGCGTTGGCTCCCACGCGCTCGGTCAATCGGGAGAGCCTTTGTTGGATGGCTTCCGCGCCATCTATGGCGGCAGCACCGCCAAACTGCTCGCCCTGGTAGCGGTCATCGGCTTGGTTGCGTCTTTCCACACGATTATTTTCGCCAAAGGCAGGCAGATTTATTCTCTTTCTCGCGCCGGATATTTTCCGCAATTTTTATCGCTTACCCATGGCTCGCGCAAAACGCCCTATGTAGCGATGATTTTTGGCTCGGCAGTCGGCCTCACTGTAATGATGACGGTATGGCTTCTGGCTGGCGCCGCGCGCGGGGAAAGCATCATCGGTGGAACATTGTTAAACATGGCTGTTTTCGGCGCGATGTTTTCTTACGTTTTGCAGGCGGCCTCGTTCCTGCTGCTCCGCAAAAACATGCCGTCAATTGAACGGCCTTTTCGCAGCCCGCTCGGGCCGCCTGGCGCATGGACGACAATAGTCATCGCTCTGCTTACATTGTATTACCAGCTCAGCGATCCCACCTACCGCGCCGGCGTCTTTGCTGTTGCCGGGTGGTTCGCGGTCGGGATCGTCTATTTTGCCGCCCATGGCAGACGCCACCTTGTCTTGTCGCCTGAAGAACAATTCGCAATGGATCAGCGGACAATATCAAAACAATCTAACCACGGACAAAAAATCTGATGAAGGGTCTGCTTTCTCTGGATGAATTGCGAGATGAAGTTCGCAAAGAGCGCATCGATACAGTTCTCGTTTGCTTTCCGGATATGCAAGGCCGGCTGATGGGCAAGCGGTTTCATGCGGAATTCTTTATCGATGGCGCGCATGAGGAAACCCATGCATGCGATTATCTTCTCGCCAATGATATGGAAATGGAGCTTGTGCCCGGCTATGAGGCGACGGGTTGGGACAAGGGCTATGGTGATTTTATTTTAAAGCCCGACCTTTCCACGCTCCGCATCACGCCCTGGCTCGAGGGAACGGCGCTGGTCCTTTGCGACATTCTGGATCACTCCGGCAAGCCGGCGCCGATCAGTCCACGCGCAATGCTCAAAAGCCAACTTGCGCGGCTGGAAGTGATGGGCATGACGGCGATGACTGCTTCTGAACTTGAATTTTATTTATTTCATGAAACTTATGGATCCGCTACGGATAAGCATTTTCAAGACTTGAAACCAAGCGGCGCCTTCATTGAAGACTATCATATCCTGCAAACATCTAAAGAAGAGCTCGTGCTGCGCGCGATGCGTAATGGTATGCAAGGCGCCGGTATTCCGGTTGAAAATTCAAAAGGCGAGTGGGGCCCCGGGCAACAAGAGTTGAATGTCCGCTATGCGGATGCGCTGACCATGGCCGACCGCCATGTCATCATGAAGAACGGCATGAAAGAAATCGCCCACAGTCACGAACGGGCTATCACCTTTATGGCAAAGTGGAAGCATGAGCTTGCCGGCAATAGTTGTCATATTCACTTGTCGCTGTGGGACAAGGCCGGTAAGAAGCCGTTGTTTTTTGACGAAACCGCCGAATATGGAATGTCGCAATTGGTGCGGCAATTTATGGCGGGGCTGTTGGCCCATGGCGAAGAAATCACATTTTTTCTGGCGCCGTTCATCAACTCCTATAAACGGTTTCAGGCGGGGACGTTTGCGCCAACGCGTCTGGTGTGGTCGCGCGACAACCGCACGGCTGGCTTTCGTTTATGCGGCGAAGCGACAAAGGCAATTCGCTGCGAATGCAGGGTGGGTGGTGGCGATCTCAACCCATATCTGGCGAAAGCAGCGCTCCTCGCCGCCGGGATTGACGGCATTGAAAAGAAAATGACTTTGGCGCCGGGCTTTGTCGGCGACGCCTATGCAGATGACAGTCTGCGCGCCGTGCCCGCAACATTGCGCGCCGCGATCGAGGCGCTTGACCAGTCGGAAATGTTGCGCGCTGCTTTTGGGGATGGGGTGATTAATCACTATGTGCATGCAGCGCGATGGGAGCAGTCCGAGTATGATCGCTGCGTCACGGATTGGGAATTGAAGCGTGGATTTGAACGCTCATAACGGGCGAACGGCATGACTGAAATGACGCGATGCATATCGCCGATTGACGGCTCGGTATATCTTGAACGACCGGTTGCGACGGCCAAGGATATCGAAGAGGCGCTCGGCGCGGCGCGTATTGCGCAAGCCGGTTGGTCTGCCCTTTCTATCGCGGAGCGCGCGCAATATTGCACTTCTATTGTCGATAATGTGCTGGCCATGGAAGCAGATATTACGCCCGAGCTTGCATGGCAGATGGGACGCCCTGTGCGGTTCGGCGCCGGAGAGTTGCGCGGCTTTGAGGAGCGTGCACGCTACATGATCGAGATCGCCGAGGAGGCGCTGGCGCCGACTGAACCCACGCCCACTGACGGCATCCGCCGTTTTATTCAACGCGTTCCCGTGGGCATGGTATTCATTATCGCCCCGTGGAATTACCCCTATCTCACCGCGGTAAACTCGCTGATCCCGGCATTGATGGCGGGCAATACCGTCATTTTAAAACACGCCGCGCAAACCCTTGGCGTGGGTGAGCGGTTGCAGGCGGCGTGCGATAAAGCCGGCTTGCCAGAGGGCGTATTTAAAAATCTTTTCCTCACCCACGAGCAAGCAGCAGCGATGATTGCCAGCAACACAATCGACCAGGTGAATTTTACCGGCTCGGTCTCCGGTGGCAGGGCGGTTTCTGCGGCGGCGGCGAACACATTTATGGGGGTTGGGCTGGAGCTGGGAGGCAAGGACCCGGCTTATGTGCGAGAAGATGCAGACCTTGACCATGCGGTCGAGAACCTTGTCGATGGCGCATATTTCAATTCAGGCCAAAGTTGTTGCGGGATTGAGCGCATCTATGTGAGTGACAAAATCTATCAAGATTTCATCGATGGTTTTATAGCGCTCACGCGGGCTTACATTTTAGGCAACCCGCTTGATGAGGCGACGACGCTTGGGCCGATGGCCAAGTCTGCGACGGCTGATTTTGTGCGTAGACAAATTAATTCTGCGGTTAGCTCCGGCGCACGTGCGTTGATCGATACGAAGGATTTCAAACTGGACGCGGCGGGCTCAGCCTATATGGCGCCGCAGGCGCTCATTGATGTCGATCATTCCATGGCGGTGATGATGGAAGAATCATTTGGGCCGGTCGTCGGCATCATGAAAGTGGGAGACGATGATGAGACTGTTCGATTGATGAATGACAGCGCCTATGGGTTGAGTGCGTCTATTTGGACGGCGGATATGGATTGCGCGCAAATACTTGGCGGCCAGATAGAAACTGGAACCGTTTTCATGAACCGGTGTGACTATCTCGATCCGGCGCTCGCCTGGACCGGCGTTAAAAATACTGGACGCGGCGCGACGCTTTCAACTATCGGATATAGCACGCTGACGCAGCCGAAATCATTTCATTTGAAATGCAAAATCTAAAGGGCGCCTGACCATGCAGATGCATGCTGACTGGAGTTATCCAACATCTATTCGCTTCGGCGCGGGCCGCATCAATGAGCTGGCGGATGTTTGCACAAGTGTTGGCATGCGTCGGCCCTTGTTGGTAACGGACCCTGTACTTGCAAAATTTCCAATGATTGAGGGTGCCTTGTCGCAATGTCGTGCGGCGGGCTTGGGCATGGCGCTCTTTTCGGACCTTAAGCCAAATCCGACCGGCGCGAATGTCTATGCCGGCGCCAAAACCTTCCGCGACGGCGGTCATGACGGCGTCATTGCTTTCGGCGGTGGCAGCGCAATTGATTGCGGCAAGGCGATTGCGTTTCTGCATGGCCAATCACTTTCGCTCTGGGACTATGAAGGCATAGATGACTGGTGGAGCCGCGCAGACAGTGACGCGATTTCACCGGTTATTGCCGTGCCGACGACGGCGGGGACGGGGTCAGAGGTTGGCCGCGCATCAGTTATCGTTAAGGAAGACACGCTTGAGAAGAAAATCATTTTTCATCCCCGGATTATGCCGGTATGTGTGATTTCCGATCCGCAACTGACCGTTGGGATGCCACCGATACTAACGGCCGGGGTGGGGCTGGATGCGTTTACTCATTGCCTGGAAGCCTACTGCGCCCCGACATTTCATCCGCAATCGGAAGGGATTGCGCTTGAAGGTATGCGGCTTGTCAAAGACGCGCTCGGCGACGCCGTCAAAGATGGTACAGATATAAAGGCGCGCGCGAAGATGCTTGCGGCCGCATCCATGGGCGCTGTCGCCTTTCAAAAAGGGCTCGGCGCCATTCATTCCCTATCGCACCCGATCGGCGCCATCTATGACACCCACCATGGCATGACCAATGCGGTAATTATGCCTTATGTGCTGGCTTTTAACCGTAAGGCCATAGAGGAAAAGATCGAGCGGCTATCGGCTTTCATAGGGATAGAAGGAAAATTTGACGGGCTGATGAAATGGCTGATCGATCTCAGGTCAGAAATAAATATTCCGTATACATTACAAGAATTTGGCGTTGATGACGCGAAAGTGCAGAAAATTTCCGAAATGGCCGCCACTGACCCAACCGCTGCAACGAACCCGATAAAGCTCGACGCAAAGGCTGCCCGTGAAATCTTTGAAGCCGCCTATGCGGGAAGGCTGTAGTAAGGCGTCAGTATTTGACTACTGACGCCAACTTTCAACTAGAGTGTCATAGTCAATGGTTTCCGGCGCTGGGCGTTCATTGGCGAGTTTGGCTTTGGGCGCACCGTCTTTCGCCAGCCAATCTGCGGGGTTTGTTTTTTTGTTGAGTTTCGGCCCGCATTCCCCGTGCACGCCAGCACGCTCCAGTCGCGACAGGATTTTATCTTGCGCGTCGGCGAGGGCGTCCATCGCCTGTTGCGCGGTTTTGGCGCCGGAGGAGGCGTCGCCGATATTTTGCCACCAAAGCTGGGCAAGTTTCGGGTAGTCCGGAACATTCGTGCCGGTTGGCGACCACTGAAGACGGGCGGGCGAGCGGTAAAATTCAACCAACCCGCCAAGCTCTGTCATGCGTTCTGTGAACGATCGATCCCGAATGTCCGACTCTCGGATGAAGGTGAGGCCGACATGGCTTTTCTTTAACGATACGGTTTTGGAAACTACAAATTGCGCATAAAGCCACGCCGCCTTGCGCCGGTCGACCGGTGTTGATTTCATCAAAGTCCACGACCCGGCGTCCTGGTAGCCGAGCTTTTGACCGTCCTGCCAATAGGCGCCGTGCGGCGAGGGGGCCATGCGCCATTTTGGTGCACCATCTTTGGCGACAACTGGCAGACCCGATTTGACCATGTCGGCAGTGAAGGCGGTGTACCAGAACATTTGCTGGGCGATGGTACCTTGTGCGGGTACGGGGCCAGCTTCGGAAAACACCATGCCGGCGGCTTGCGGCGGCGCATAGGCTTTCAGCCAGTCGATATATTTTTGCACCGCGTAAACAGCGGCGGGACCGTTGGTCGCGCCGCCGCGTGAGACTGATGAACCCACGGGACGGCAGCCGTCAACGCGAATGCCCCACTCATCCACAGGCAGACCGTTGGGTATGCCCCCGTCGCCCGCGCCGGCCATGGAGAGCCATGCATCCGTAAAGCGCCAGCCGAGTGATGGGTCCTTCTTGCCATAATCCATATGGCCATAGACGCGCACGCCGTCGATTTCACGCACGTCGTTTGTGAAGAAATTCGCAATATCTTCGTAGGCGGACCAGTTTACTGGAACGCCTAGCTCGTATCCGTATTTTTCCTTGAAGCGAGCTTTGAGGTTGGGATCGGTAAACCAGTCATAGCGAAACCAGTAGAGGTTGGCGAATTGTTGGTCTGGGAGTTGATAAAGCTTCCCGTCCGGTGCGGTAGTAAAAGTCCGTCCGATAAAGTCATCAACATCAAGCGTCGGCAATGTAACATCCTTGCCTTCACCAGCCATCCAATCGGACAGTGCGACAACTTGCTTGTAGCGATAATGCGTGCCGATCAAATCGGAATCATTGACATAAGCGTCGTAGATATTGCGCCCGGTCTGTATTTGGGTTTGCAGTTTCTCAATAACGTCGCCTTCGCCGATGAGGTCGTGATTGACCTTGACGCCGGTGATTTCAAAAAACGCTTTGGCGAGTTTCTTGGATTCATATTCATGTGTGGCGATGGTCTCCGACACGACATTGATTTCCATTCCCTTGAAGGGGGCGGCGGCCTTGATGAACCACGCCATTTCGGCTTGCTGCTCACCCTGGCTTAGTGTCGAGGGTTGGAATTCTTCGCCAATCCATTTGCGGGCGGCATCCATATCTGCTTGGGCTGAACCGGCGGCGATGACCGCAATAGCCAGAACACTGGCGGCTTGTTTTATTGTGGACAGTAGTCTCATGAAGATACTCCTCATAACTAAAACGCCGGCGAACCGGGTTGCGACGGTGAATATGCGGGTATGAAAACCAACAAAATTACCCCCACCAAAAAACGATTGCGGCGTAAACCAGTGAAGCTGCCGCCGCCCATTTGAGATCATACCCAGTTGCGCCAAGCCACGCCAGATGGATAAAGGCGCTGCCCAGCAGGGAAATAAACAACCGGTCGCCGCGCGTGGTGGCAAGCTTGAAAAATAGCCCCGGACGCGGTTCGGCACCATTTGGCCGCAAGAAATATAAACTAGCCATCAGGGCGAGAACGGATCCGATAGCGCTAAAAAATAGTACGGTGGGTACCGTCCAGGCCATCCATGAAAGGTCCATTGCCGCCTCCAAAATTTACACTCGGCCGAGTGCAAAGCCACGTGCGATGTGATGGCGCACAAACCAGATGACCAGTGCGCCGGGAAGGATGGTCAAAATGCCCGCCGCTGCCAGAACGCCCCAGTCTAGGCCGGAAGCGGAAACTGTTCGCGTCATCACTGCTGCGATTGGTTTGGCGGCGACAGATGTTAATGTGCGTGCGATGAGCAATTCGACCCATGAAAACATAAAACAGAAAAATGCGGCAACGCCGATGCCGCTCGCGATTAGCGGCGTAAAAATTTTCACGAAGAACTTAGGGAAGGAATAGCCGTCAATATAAGCCGTTTCATCAATCTCGCGTGGTACTCCGGACATGAAGCCTTCTAAAATCCAAATCGCCAGCGGGATATTGAAAAGCGTATGCGCTAAGGCAACGGCGATATGAGTGTCGAAAAGGCCGATTGAAGAGTAAAGCTGAAAGAATGGCAGTGCAAACACGGCAGGCGGCGCCATTCTGTTGGTCAGCAGCCAAAAGAAGATATGTTTGTCGCCGAGGAAACGGTGCCGAGAGAACGCGTAAGCCGCTGGCAATGCCGCCATCACGGAAATCACCGTATTCATTGAAACATAGATCATCGAATTGATGTATCCAGAATACCACGACGCATCGGTGAAGATGACAATGTAATTTGCCAGGGTCGGATTTTTCGGCCAGAGGGAAAAAGCTGACAAGATTTCCTGATTGGTTTTTAGACTCATCGTCAAGAGCCAGTAGATCGGCGTCATCAGGAAAATAATATAAAGCGTTGGCGCAAAATATTTCGCGCGCAATTTCTTCCCAGGGGCGTTCATCGCACGCCTCCAGATGGTTCAAAATCTTCACGCGTCATGATGGTGTAGAACGCCCATGAGACTAATATAACAATAAGGAAATATATCACTGACAACGCCGCCGCTGGGCCTAAATCAAACTGACCTATCGCCATTTTGACGAGATCCACGGAAAGAAAAGTGGTGGCGTTGCCGGGGCCGCCGCCGGTGACGACGAAAGGTTCTGTATAGATCATGAAGCTGTCCATGAAACGCAACAGAACCGCAATAAGTAAAACGCGGCTCATTTTGGGAAGTTCAATATAGCGAAAGACCGCCCAGCGTGATGCGCCATCAATGCGCGCCGCCTGATAATAAACGGGCGGGATAGCAACCAGCCCTGCATAACAAAGCAGCACCACCAGGCTTGTCCAATGCCAAACATCCATAATGATGAGTGTCGCCCATGCGGCACCGACGTTTTGTGTGTAGTTGTAATCAACGCCAAGCCCGTTCAGCGTATAGCCAAGAAGGCCGATATCGACCCGCGCAAAAATCTGCCAGATCGTACCGACCACGTTCCACGGGATTAATAGCGGCAGCGCCATCAACACGAGGCAAACAGAAACGCTGATACCTTTTTTCGGCATGGAGAGGGCGATGGCGAGTCCCAGAGGGATTTCGATTGCCAATACCGTGGCTGAGAATGCGATTTGCCTGAGGAAGGCGGCGTGAAACCGGTCAGATTGCAGAATTTCCCGGTACCATTCCGCGCCGACCCAGAAAAATTGATTATTCCCGAACGTGTCCTGTACGGAATAATTAACCACAGTCATTAAAGGAATAACGGCCGTAAACGCCACCAGCAATAATGCCGGCGCGACAAGCCATAAGGCTTTATGATCATGTGTTTTTTGCATGGCGCTAGGCTCGCTTTCCCACGAGATGGCCGTCGGCATATATGTGCACATTATCCGCATCGAATAAAACGCCAGCAGTCTCGGAAGGCGGCGGTGCGCCATCGGGAAGAATTGCGGCGAGCTGTAGGCCGCGAAACCGCAGCCGTGCGATCCGATACCGCCCGGCATCCTCGATCGCCTCAACGGTTACCGGCAAGGCGTCATTATTATCAGTGACTTTGACAAATTCCGGGCGCACGCCAAGCTCAATGCATTCGGCGCCAGAGGGCAGAGTGACGTTGCAGCCGACATTGATGGTGTGACCGGCGAGACTGATATGATGGCCGTCGAGTGCGCAGGGCAACACATTCATCCCCGGCGAGCCGATAAATTGGCCAACAAACGTATGTGCGGGGCGTTCAAACAATTCTTGCGGCGAGGCAGTTTGCACGACCTCGCCTTCGGACATGACGATGATCTGATCGGCGAATGTCAATGCTTCGGTCTGGTCGTGGGTGACATAGATCATGGTATGATTGAATTCAGCATGAAGCCGCTTCAGTTGAGAGCGGAGCGACCATTTCAGTTGCGGGTCAATTACCGTAAGCGGCTCATCAAATAATATCGCGGTGACGTCTTCACGAACAAGGCCGCGGCCAAGCGATATTTTCTGTTTTTCATCCGCGGATAAATCACGGGCTTTACGAGGCAGATATTTTGATAATTCCAGCATGTCAGCGAGGCGGCGCACGCGGGCGTCAATTTCATGCTTAGGGACTTTGCGGTTTTGAAGAGGAAAGGCTAGGTTGTGATAGACTGTCATGGTGTCGTAAATGACCGGAAACTGAAAAATTTGCGCAATATTGCGCACCTCAGGAGGGCTTGTGGTTATGTCAGCGCCATCGAACAAGACCGCACCTTGCGTCGGCTGCAGCAATCCGGAAATAATGTTGAGCAAGGTTGTCTTTCCGCACCCTGAGGGCCCTAAAAGCGCGTAAGCGCCGCCATCTTGCCAGCTGACATTGAGCTTTTTTAGAGCGAAGTCATCTTCTGATGATGGCGCCGCAAGGTAGGAATGGGCGATATTATTCAAATCAATCTGCGCCATTTCAACAGCCCGGAGGAGCGACGACAAGAGCGCCAGTTTCATCAAAAACAAATAGCTTATCCGGGGCGGGATTGAGGGAGATTCTATCTCCCGTATTCAGAGCGTGGACTCCATGTAGCAAAGATACCCAACGCATCCCCATAAACTCTGCATGCACTATTGTTTCCGACCCGGTAACTTCGGTCGTCGCCACAACCGCATCTATGCCGCAGCTAGCAGGCGCCCCAATGCTAAGGTGGTGCGGGCGTAGGCCGATTTCGTAAGGCCCATCGGCAAGGGTTTCGATGTGACTCCCTGCATGCAAGCGCCCGTCGCCGTCAAATTCCAGAATAGCACCTTTTTTCTTAATACGTACCGTATTCAACGGGGGATCGCTCATGATTTGTGCAGTGACGAGTGAGTTCGGGTGATCATATAGCGAGCGCGCCGAGCCTGTGCTGGCTATACGGCCCTCATGCAAACATGTGACACTGTCGCCAATCAACATCGCTTCTGCGGATTCAGAGGTTGCATAGACAATCACCGCGCCGTTGCCTTTAAAAATCCGGGGTAATTCAGTACGCAACTCCTCGCGAAGTTTGTAATCAAGATTTGCCAGCGGCTCATCAAGCAATACGAGTGAGGCCTCTTTGGCCAAGGCGCGCGCTAATGCGACGCGTTGTTGTTGGCCGCCCGAAAGCTCGCTCGGACGCCGGTGTAAAAATTCTTTTATGCCGAGAACATCGGCCGCACCCTCTACTTTTTGCTTGATTTCTCGATTGGCGACACGGCGCACTCGTAAAGGCGAGGCGATGTTTTCAAAAACGCTTAAAGACGGGTAGTTGACGAATTGCTGGTAGACCATTGCGACGTTTCGTTTGCGCACTGGAACACCGGTCATGGCTTGACCGTTCATGACGATCTCGCCGCTAGTGGGCCTATCGAGACCCGCCATCAACCGCATCAGGGTGGTTTTCCCAGACAGAGTTGGGCCTAGCAAAATATGTAATTTACCGGGCGCCAATGAAAGTGTGATGTCTTTCACCTGCGCTTGCTCGCGCTCATGCTTAGTGATGGATTTTAGCTCGAGCATCCAGCCTCAAATTCAGTATGCGTAATTCGTTTAGCAAATAGTTGACTATAAAACCATATTTCAGGAGATTGGCGCCCATAGCAATACAATCACACACCCTTAAGGGCATTCTTCGTGTTGCGAATGGGCAATGATGTTTTTGACAGCACAGCTGTAAATGTGTGTGGAAATCTGTCTGGCCAAGGGTATACTCATACCTATTCAGTGACGCTGAGGGGGGGGGCGAGCGCATGTTAGAGAAAACGGTTACAGTGCTGGCGGCGGTGATCGCTGGGGTCTTTATCACTCCTTATGTGTGGATCGGGTGGGAGACAAGGCGTTTGATGATGAAGCGCGCAGCTGTGCTCCGGGGCAATTTTCAGAACTGACCAGCGGCAAACTCCAATATGTCTGGGGCGAGCTCACACCGGGTGCCGTGAATGGTGAGAGCATCTTCATGCTGCACGGGCTTTACATTTCCCATTTCATGTTTGCGCAAAACGCCGAAGCGCTTGCCGGTGCCGGGTATCGTGTTTTGTTACCGGATTGGCTTGGCCCCGCCGGCCTTTCCGACCGCCCAACTGAGAAATACGACCCGGCTTTCTTTGAGCTCCAAGTGTGAGATTTGTTGACTGTGCCTGGATAGACAAGCCGTTTTACCTTGTGGGCCGATCCGCAGGCGGCATGGCGGCGTCTATGCAGAGCTAGAGATTATTGAAAATGGCGACAACGCGATGGATTTTCGCAAGTCCGAAACAGTTATTCCGGTGTTGCTGTCATAGCTTGCTGGCCTAGACCCGGCCATATCGACTAATACGATGGGTGCAAGTGAAGAAAGGTGAGCGAATAATTTTCGCTGTCACTTAGTCGAGGCTGCAACGCTCGCAAGCCGCGCCGCATAGGCCGCATCGGGGAAATCTGTGAACACACCGTCGACGCCGAGATTGAAGAAGAATTCAAATTCGGCGTGTGCGGTCTGAAAAGCATCGGGTAGCTGGTCTGCCCTGAAGGTCCATGGATGAACTTTGAGGCCAGCCGCATGAGCATCATTGATAAATCCGCTTGATTGACCTTCAGCATCGACGAGCAATTTTTTGTAGGGCCCAATACCATCAGCAAAAACAGCTATTTCTGACATGGTGAGGGCGCTCTTTGACTCGAGAAGATAGATGAGAGGTAATTGGGTTTTGGTCCTGAGGTCTTTTAATATTTGCATTTCAAACGACTGAATAAACACCGGCGCTTCTTTTTCGTTCCATCCGGCACGCTCCAATGCACCGATGATCTCAGTTGCATAATCATAACCAAGGCTGGCAAAATAACTGGGAGATTTTGTTTCTGGATAAATACCTATTGTTCTACCCAGTCGTTCACTTTCAGATTGCGCAAGCGCAATTACTTCATCAAAAGTCGGGATTTCAAACAAGCCATCCGCTGCATGGCTGCGGGCCACCATGACCTGGCGTGCTCGCAGGGTCTTAATTTCAGCGAGAGTAAAATCTTCCGTGAACCAATCAGCACCGTCATGATTATGTTTTTCAGTTTTTCTGTCCGCAAATTCTGGGTGGTCAGAAATGTCTGTAGTGGTTGACAGATAGTGCTCATGGCGCGCAACTAAATGCCCGTCTTTTGTGAACACAAGATCGGGTTCGATATAATCGGCTCCAAGTGTGGCACCTATACCGTATCCGGCGAGCGTATGTTCCGGGAGATAGCCGGGCGCGCCGCGATGGGCAATGATTAATGGTGATGAGGTCGTGTGCGCCATGATTGGCTCTTTCGCTTTGGTGGAGTGAGGCTTTGAATTCCTGATAGCGCAACCAGTCGCTACGGGAATCAGTGCCGCCCTGACTGCGGTTTGTAGCAATGTTCGACGCCTGAATTGCATGCCATTCGTCCCTATCGAATGTTCAAGTGTCGCAATTTTTTGAGTATTTGGCGAGAGTTGATATTCCCGGCTGGTGCTTCAAAGCTAAGGTCCGAATGAAATTTCGGCGCCTTTCATATGTTTCGCCGAATAGCAATATAGATGTTATTGTTATTTCGAAACTGAGACAGGAAAGTATTGTCTTTCAAACCATAAAAAAAATTTCCACCGCATCTGGATGCGCAAGTCATCCGATATCTTGTAAGATGCATTGAAACGGACATAGCCGTCTTTGTGTGATGGCGAGTAGAAGTTGAATGCGGATAGTTCTAAATTTTGCCGCAGCATTAGTTTAGTGACGCGTAATGTCACTAAATGTTTATCGCGATTATCCAGCAATGCAAATGACGGCAGGGCGTTTAAATCGTCGTTGGGGTTAATTTTGTGTTCGAGGTTGTACTGGATGCGCGCGGTTAGCTCTGTTGCAATTTCTTTTTCGAAACCGGCGAGCAAGCGCAGATCGCTGTTTCGGATAAGGGAATTTGATGCAGCATCAACGGTGCTATCATAATAGCTAGTCTCCGCCCATGCGATCCCTCCCGCCAGTGGCCCTTTGAGACTTCCTCCATAAACGCTCAATTTTGGAAATATTGCGCGCCCATTAAAAGTATCCTGTCCGGCCGGGCTATTCCAAAACCCGTTGTAATAAAACAGAGCGACCTCAAAAGCATCGATAGAGCGATAGGCACGCGCTGCAACCTCGTCATCATCAGACCAACCACCTGGGCGATCAAAAATGAGTGGATCGTCCTGCCCGCGGAACGTATTGGTTGTACGGTCAAAGAACGAGACTCTTCGTCCATCGACAAACCGGTCTGCGCCAAATTTTGTTGCGTAGACAATATTGATGTTCAGTGCATCAAAGAAAAAGGATGCTTTTGCGCCGTCAACAGGCGCTTTTAAATATTCAATGTCACGTCCAAGAAAAAATGAATCCCAGTCTTTCGCGAACAAGTCGTTTATAAAAACAAAATCGCCTGTGCTCCAGGTCAGAGTTTGTCGGCCGGCTTTAATGTCAATGAAAGTTGCCGGACTGAATTCCACATTGATTCGGCGAGGGTAGATGGCGCCGTCGCCAGAAGCAAGGTCGATAGCATATCGGTCCGTAACAGGATCAGTTAAAAAATCAACAGCGAAATTGAATGGGAATTGATTGATATATTGCCTAGTCTCAAGCTGTAATCGAATCTCACCGAGGCTGATATCTTTGTCGCCGGCGACACCGTTACCGACGCGGACGCCAAATCGCATGTCGATAAAGCCATAAACATCAATTATTGCTGGCTTTTTTCATCATGTAACTCGTCTGTTCCGTTCGAGGGGGGCGATCTGTATCATAATTGCCGCTTCGGCGGCTTCGCTTGCCGCCGCGATCCCAACAACCACAAACCATGCGGCGATCAAGACATTCACGCATCGGTTACCTCATATATTCCCGGGGTGGGCGGCGTAAAAATCGTTCGGAAAAAATATTTTCCTTGATGCCTATGGAGTATTTGACGGCTGAATAATGTAGGACGGTTTTGCCGCCCATGGCGGTGTCTTCCATTTCGACGTCGATGATCGTTGGGTCGTTTTGAATAATCTCGACGGTTTGCACCGAGAAAATTCTATATATTTCGCCGCGTTTTCCTGTGTATTCCATGCGCATGGGAAAGTACGTCGTCTTGTCCACCCAGCGCGTATAGCGGCTGAACTCTACGTCACCCGGGTTCTTCGGTATGCTTTTGATGACATTAATATTCATCCGTTTCTTCAATGAATTCGTGCTTATCCTCGTCGATATTACGGCCGGAGAGATCTTCATAGAAGAAGTTCGATCCGACGAAACTTGTCCGCTCGTCGCTTGCGGCAATCCGCTTAACCAGATCGAGCGCCGGAAGGTAGAGCCAGCGGTGATCTGCACGGTTGCTATTTTTCCACGCCATGAACTCCATTTCTTTGACGTCGGGTGGGCGGCTGAAAAATACATAATATTTCTGAGGGCCATATCCAGGAATTTCATTTCTACGCAACATCGTCATCTGCCGGATGCGCTCGCGCGCCATGGCTGTCGATGATACGCATGTCAATGTGTGTTTTTGTGTCGCCGCCAGCGTAGTTCATTGCCTCAACGGCTTTGACGACGATATCCATGGCATCTAGCGTCTGCGAGTGGGCAATAGAGATTGAGAGAGGCTATAGGGCAAAGGCTATGAGGAAATAACGTTTCATGAGTTTACTCCAGCAGGGCGAAATTTAAATAGACGGTCTCCAAGCAGGCTTATTAGGGCCGGAAGAATGAGCAAAGTAGCAATGCCAGCAAGAATGAGAATCCCGGACAACATCACACCGACGACTTTGTACGGAATGAGAGGAGCTATCAGCAGAGGTAAAAATCCCACACCCAAGATGAGTATGTTCCGGGCGATGGCGCGCGCCGGTTCGCCAAACACAATGCGGGCTGTGTCGGGCCAGTTGCTCTGCTCTTTGGCAATGTCATGGCTGCGCATCACAAAATGGATTGCGTAATCAACCGCAAGACCAAGGCTAATGGCGCCAAGAATTGAAATGGGCGCATCGAGACTCTTGCCGGCCAATCCAATGCCGCCATAGAGCATCGCGATTGAAAAACCCAGTGGGACGAAAGCGAGTAATCCCCATAAGATCGATCTGAATAAAAGCATCAACAATAATGTGATGATGATAAAGGAACCAGCTAAGGCTTTTGCCGTGCCAACGGTAATATAATCCTGCCAGACCACATTGATGTAGTTTAATCCAAACCATTGATGGGTTAGGTTGCGGGGCGGGGGATTTTCAGTGAAATACTGCGCCACAAGCGCATCAACGCGGCTCATGCCTTGATTGTCTCCACTTTTCATCTGTATCCAGATGTTATCTTCCCAATAGTCTGGTGTGACATAGTGCCAGAGATCATGTGGGCGGTGGCTATTTTGGAATGTGATGGGCGTTTGCGCGACGCCAGCGGCTTTGTCCGGGATGCGATAATCGGCTTCTTCACCGGAAATTAGCTCTCGATAGACAGTCTTCACGATTTCGACCACGGAATTATTTTTCCCAACTGCCGCATCCTTTTCAATGAAGGCCTGGAGATTGCTCATATGAGCGAGCACTTGCGGATCTTTAAATATTTCCCCTTGCGCCCGTTCAGTATCTAGAAAAGAGAGCGCGTCTTCCCATGCGAAAATCTCATGGTTGGATTTTGCGCTGCGCAACTGTACTTCTACATCAGCGAGGAGGGCGGAGAGTAGTTCTGTGCGTGATGTGGCGGTTTTTGAAATATCTCTAACCAGCAAAGCAAGCATGTCCCGCTTGGATAAATCTTGTGCTAGGGTGCGCGTTTCCAGTTCGTCGACATATAACGCAAACGACTCCGTATTCTGATTGGCGCCGAGCGCCAGATAGGCCATGTAGCTGCCGCCAAATGCGCTGTTCAGAACCGCGTCAGCCTGGCGAATATTATGTTCCTTGCCGAACCATTTGACGGGATTGTCGTTGGCGATAATCTGACTTGCACCATATAACGCCAGCGCCAAGCGCCGGTAGCGTGCGATGAAGAAATGACTTGGGCTCGCCACTAATATTTGTTTTGTTGAGGCCAAAGTTTTTGAATTTTCACTCCGGCATTAATTTAATATATGCAGGGATGAGGGTAACGGTTAGGAACCAGGCGACGACAACACCGATGCCAATAAATGTTCCAAATGCCTGCAATGGCGGAATTGGCATGAAGTTCAAAGATAGGAAGCCGATGCCGGTTGTGATTGATGTAAAGAACATAGGCAGCGCGAGTTTCGACATGATGTGTTTAATGGTCTTGCGCCGGTCTTTAAGCTCTGGGTACCGATCATAGAATTCTGAGAGGATGTGAATGGAATCCAAAACAGCGATGGGCATCACGAATATAGGTATCATAGAGGTCATGATGTGAATGCTATGCTCGGCCGCGATCAGGAGGCATGCTGTGATGGTGACCGATAGCATTGCAACCATGATTGGCGATGCGGCCAGAGTCAGGTTGCGAAAGAAAAGCCACAACAAAAAGAACAACAGGCCTGTCGCAAGCGGCGTCGTTATGCCCATCTGGATAAACATCTCTACGCCGAACTGATCCTGCGCGACCGGCAGGCCGGTTATCCAATATTTATCACCACTGTCGTAGCTGGCGATACGCTCACGCAGCTGTTGCGCGACCCTGTAGCTGACGCCTTTTGAAGTGATCGGGATATATAGTGCGATCGATCGGCCATCTTCCGAGATCAGGCTTCCATATAAAATTGGTTGATTGAGTGATCGGTCACGCACATCCAGCGCTTCGGCCTCACTTTGCGGCGGCGCATCCATAAGCCAATTGAAGTCCACTGTACCGGGGCCTGCCTGCCGAACATACCCCATCGTCGAGGGCGTGATAAGACCGATTGCTACAACGCCCTCAATTTGACCTTGTTTGTTGGTCCATTGGATATTCTTGGCGAATTCTGCCAGGTCGTAGATGTTTGAAAGCGAGGAGACGGAGAAGACGCCGTCTTTATGGCTGTCATTCACAACCCCGACGACAATTAGATCGTATAGGGAGAAAATATCTTTCTTTTCTCGGTTAAACGCTCGGACCGGCTCATCATAGGCGAGCATATTTTCTGGATCTGCATCGATGGACAAGGGCTGCAGGAATTGCGCGACCGGAGGCAATAATGTTGGCGCTGCGACCAG
Organism: Hyphococcus sp.; assembly: GCA_021776375.1. Taxonomy (GTDB): domain Bacteria; phylum Pseudomonadota; class Alphaproteobacteria; order Caulobacterales; family Parvularculaceae; genus Hyphococcus. The sequence goes on from JAJFGA010000026.1 coordinate 25,023, forward strand.
CGCCATGAGCGAGAATGCGATGACGATCGCACCCCAAATGAAAGCTTTGGGCGCGGCGAGGGCGAAATTGATCAAAAAATTCATGAAAGAATCTCAACTATTTTTGGAGAAACGAAGAAAGTTTTCGGATGGATTGTTGAGCGATGGGCCGCCGGCTCAGTCTCGCCAATGCGGAGGGCAGGCCCTGTCATAGCCGGGTAGCGCCTCAATCTGCGCCGCCCAAGCAGCGAGATTTGGAAAGGAGCTCTCGATTGGCAAGCTGGCGTCGCCTAAAAATTTTGCAGAAGGCTTACCAGCCGCTCTCAGGAAGCTTTGAACGTAAGGCATGAGAACAACATCGGCTGCAGGTATCTCGTTCCCAGTGAGGTATGGTGAGATGGACAAAATATCTTCCGCCCATGTCAGAGCGGTGTGTGCGGTGGCAGTGATTTCTCGTATTTCGGCCAGATCATCCGTGAAGCGGCCCTGAAATATCGGACGCGCAACATCGTCAATCAGCGGCGCCCGCAGGTAATTCGTTAGTTCAAACACACGCTGCCATATCAAGCTGGTTTTTTTAGGCGTAACGCCAAACAAAGAGCGTTTTGAACTTAACTGATCGACCTAAGAGTGGATTGCGATCGATTCATAAATGACTGTGTTGTCGTGTTTGAGGGTCGGAACCTTTCCATGCGGGTTGAGCGCGTAATACGCACCCGTCTTATGTTCTTTTTTGCTTGGATCGAGCCGTTGCGTAGTATATTTCAATTCTTTGATTTCCATACCGAGCATCACGGCCCAGGCGTGCGGGCTTCCGCTGATGATATAAAGTTCGAGGGCCATGTATCGTTCTCCAAATTGACTGCGGCGCCAGCGCGATAGCTGGGGAGCCACACATGTTTTCGAAAAGATAGGCAATTTAAATTTGGACAGAACTGGCGATATTTGAGCTGACGGTGTTCATTTATGGACATAACAGCATTAACTTCGGAGTATTCAACTTCCCGACTCAAGGTTTGAAATTGTTTGCAAGTGAGCAGAGTTTGGCAACAGCCCTATCGAGATGACTAGGGTTGAGGCTTTGGTTTCTTGCCCTCAACGAGAGTACGGTGACGGAGCAATGCATCCGCAATAAAGCTCGTGAACTTTCTGATGCACGCAGTATTGCGCATGTCCTCATGGGTCAAAACGCAAACATCAGTCTGCAACACAAGAGACCCTGGCGGCATGCGATAGACACCGGCCGCCGCGTCACCCATAAAGCAAGGCAGGACTGCCATTCCTAACCCTGCGCGAATAGCATTGAGGGTCGCATGCGGATATTCAATGATCGACCCAATCGGCGTATCGGGAAAGTCTGTTTCTTTCATCCACTGCTGAGAGGACGGGTGATCTGACCAAACGATCCAACGGAGTACGGGCATTTTCTTGTGAGCAGATTGATTGCGCGGCAGATACTCCTTATTCACATATGCTGCGCGCGCCATTGTTAGAACCCGGCGGCCAATCAAATCTTGCGGCGGGTTGTTCGAAACGCGAATGGCGACATCAGCTTCTCGTTTTGCTAAATCTACCATTTCATAATTGGGTGCGATTTCTAGTTAGATATTCGGATTGGCCCTGGCAAATTCTGTAAAGCCGGGCATGAGAAGGTGGGTCGCGAGCACGCCGGGAATTGCAATGCGGATTTTGCCCGTCAGCTCCGCGTCGCGGCCGGATATTTGACGATCAACTGCATTTGCCTCTGTTTCTATCCGTTCCGCGGAACGCAACATCTCGTCGCCGGCCTCAGTTGTAAAATACCCCTCCGGCAGTCGCTCGAATAAGCGCGCGCCGAGCTCATCTTCTAAGCCGTTATGCGGCGCATCACTGTGGAACGGCTCAAACCTAGAGCTTCAGCCGCTTTCGAAAGCGAAGTAGCGCGTGCGACCGCGAGAAATATTCGACGAATATCCCAGCTAACCATATGTCTATTTATGCGCAGCTTAGAGTCAGGAATCAACATTGACGCTCATTATTGGTGATGGCATCGTATCGATGGAATTAGGAGACAATATAATATGGGCAGCACAGCCAACATTTATATGAGCGAGTTCTGGAACGGCGAGGGCGGCGAGAAATGGGTGCGTTTTCAGGAAATAATCGAGGCAAGCCTTCTGTCATTTGGCCGGAAGGCTATGGCAGCGGCGGGCATCTAGCCCTGCGAGAGGGTTCTTGATGTCGGGTGCGTTGCGGGCGCCGCTGCGTTTGAAATTGCGCGTCTAGCTGGGGCTGGAGGCAGCATGTTGGAGGTTGATATCTCTGAGCCTATTCTGGCGCATGCCAGCGCGCCATGTCTATCGCAGAGAAGAGTGTAACATTCGAATGCGGCGACGCGCAGCTGGATGGTTTTGACGCCGCCGCGCAGGAAGCAAAGCAGACGCTAAAACGATTTTATAAGATGCGGAACGCCCTTTTGCCGGCATGCGGCGGCAAGCGTATTCGCCATGAGTAGCGCAATCGTCATGGGACCAACCCCGCCAGGTACCGGTGTGATAAACCCGGCCGCCGTAGCGGCGCTGGCAAAATCTACGTCGCCGACAAGCCTGGTTTTACCCTCACCCTTTTCCGGCGCTGCAATCCGATTGATGCCGACATCAATGACTGTGGCGCCCGGTTTGATCCATGCGCCTTTGATGATCTCAGCGCGTCCGACGGCGGCGATGACAATATCTGCGCGGCGCACAACATCTTCAATGTCTCTGGTTCTGCTATGCGCGATAGTGACCGTGCAATTTTCAGCGAGAAATAGCTGGGCCGCCGGTTTGCCGACAATGTTGGAGCGGCCGATGATAACCGTGTGAAGGCCGGACAGATTCTCGCCAAGAACGGATTTAGCAAGAATGATGCAACCTGCCGGTGTACAAGGGATCAGCGCCTTGTCAAAATCACCGGCGCCGAGGCGGCCGACATTGATCGGGTGAAAACCATCAACATCCTTTTCCGGCGCTATCAATTCAATAACTTTTGTCGCATCAATATGCGCCGGTAATGGCAGTTGAACGAGAATGCCATTGACGGCTGGATCGTCATTTAGGGTGGTGATGAGAGCAATCAGATCGCTCTCAGTCGTATCGACGGGGAGCGTGTGTTGAATGGATTTGAAGCCAACCTTTTCCGCAGCCCTGCCTTTGTTGCGGACATAGACCGCACTTGCCGGATCCTCGCCGACAAGGACGACGGCAAGACAGGGGGGCGTCCCGGTCTCGTGAATATAGTCTTCGGTTTGCGTGGCGATATTGTCGGTCACGCATGCGGCGATGATTTTGCCGTCGATGGTTTTGGCTACGGTCATTCTTGAGCGCCTTTTTAGGCGTGAGATAGCGCATTGGTGCGGTGCCTGAAAGCCCTCTTTTTTGTCGCACAACCTTTGCGGCACCAGTTATCCTGCCGGTTAGGCGAGAAAAAACTGGCCAACAGGCCGGTCATTGAATAATTCTTAGCGGTGATAGTTATGGCTGCAAGCTTGGGAACCTGGCATATGGCGAGAGGCCCGGCTGTTTCGCCCGCGCCAGCCACCATGGAGGAGATTGAACACATGGCTTGCATGACGGATAATGATCGCGACAAGTTGGACGCTGCTGTGATGCGCCGCCTCATTGCACATCTCGATGCCCACAAAGATGTGCAGAATATCGATTTGATGATTTTGGCCGGTTTTTGCCGGAATTGTCTTTCGAAATGGTATCTGGCGGCAGCCGACGAGCACGGCGCCAATGTTTCCTGCGAGGAAGCACGCGAGCGCATCTACGGCATGCCTTATGATCAATGGAAGGCGCAATATCAAACACCTGCAACACCTGAGCAGCTTGCGGCGATGGAGAGCCGAAAAAAAGACTGACTACGTGCGATCAATACGGCATTTGTCCCGATTGGTGTGATATAAGAAACGAGAAATGGCAGCATTGATTGATAAGCTTGAGCATGCACCCGCCCGCCTAATCTGCGGGCGGCACGATAACCGTCCGGATGTGCTGTTGGAAATCCTGCATGAAGTGCAGGCAACTGAAGGCTGGCTCAGCGACGATGCGCTCCACACCATCGCCGATGCGCTCAATATTTCCCGCGCAGAGATCCACGGTGTGGTTAGTTTCTATAATGACTATAAGCGTGAGGCGCCAGCCAAACATTGTATAAAATTATGCCACGCCGAGGCCTGCCAGGCGGTTGGCTCGGGAGCGCTTGCTGCGCATGCAAAAAATAAATGGAACGTCTCGACCGGCGGTAAGAGTGCAGATAACAAGATTGAATTGGAGGCGGTTTACTGCCTTGGTAATTGCGCCCTCGGGCCGTCGGCGATGATTGACGGCGAGCTTATTGGCCGGGTGACATCAGAACGCCTGGATGCGTTGATTGAAAGATGCATTGAAGAGTCGGAGTGCGAATGATGGCTGGCAGATCATTCAAGGTTTATGTGCCTTGCGACGCCGCTGCAATATCAGTCGGCGCCGCTGATGTGGCAGCGACGATCCGCCGCGAAGCCTACAGGCGCAAAATTGATCTTGAGATTATTCGCAACGGCTCGCGCGGTATGTTATGGCTGGAGCCTTTGGTTGAGGTGGAAGCCGGAAGCGGGCGGATGGCCTATGGTCCGGTTGCCGATGGCGATGTTGCATCACTATTTGATGCTGATTTTCTTAGCGGCGGCAGTCACACGCTGGCGCATGGGATGACCGAAGAGATTGCCTATTTCGCCATGCAGGAGCGTATAACCTTTGCCCGCTGCGGCGTGATCGATCCTTTGAGCCTAGCCGACTTTGAGGCTCATGGAGGGCTTGTTGGGTTACGTAAAGCGCTGGCGATGACGCCGTCGGCTGTTGTTGAAACAGTTACGGCTTCCGGGCTGCGCGGTCGCGGTGGCGCCGGATTTCCAACCGGGATCAAGTGGAAGACTGCGCTCGAACAATTGGACGATGAGAAATATATCTGCTGCAATGCAGACGAAGGCGATAGCGGGACATTTGCCGACCGTATGCTGATGGAAGGTGATCCATTTTCGCTGCTTGAGGGAATGGTTATTGCCGCGCGCGCTGTTTGTGCCTCGACTGGATATATTTACCTGCGTTCTGAATATCCTCATGCAATAAAAACCATGCGGTGCGCAGTTGACATTTGGCGCGAGGCGAACCTCCTAGGTGAGAATATTGAAGGGTCTGGTACAAATTTCAATATTCATATCCGTGTTGGCGCCGGGGCTTATATCTGCGGCGAAGAAAGCGCGATGCTTGAAAGTCTGGAGGGTAAGCGCGGCGAAGTGAAAGTGAAACCGCCGATCCCGGCGATCAGCGGGTTGTATGGCAAGCCGACGATTGTCAACAATGTCCTGACCTTGGCGACAGCGCCGTTCATTCTAGCCAAAGGCGCAGTGCATTACAAAAACTTCGGCATTGGTCGTTCGCGCGGCACGCAACCGTTTCAACTTGCGGGCGACATTGCGCGCGGCGGTCTGGTTGAAAAGGCTTTCGGGGTTACTTTGCGTGAATTGGTCGACGATTTCGGCGGTGGCACGCGGTCTGGAAAACCGATACGTGCGGTTCAGGCGGGCGGGCCGCTCGGCGCCTATATCCCGACCCGTGATTTTGATCTAGAAATGGATTATGAAGCGCTGGCTAAGGCCGGCGCCATGCTCGGCCATGGGGGCGTCGTGGTTTTTAACGACACCGTCAATATGGCGCGCCAGGCGCGCTTTGCGATGGAATTTTGCGAGATAGAATCCTGCGGGAAATGCACCCCCTGTCGCATCGGGGCAGTGCGCGGCAAAGAAACCATCGATAAAATTATCGCCGGCGATAACCGTACGGAAAATCTGGAAATCCTTGATGATTTGTGTGACCTTATGACGGAGGTCTCGCTTTGCGCCATGGGCGGTTTGACGCCAATGCCGGTGCAAAGTGCGGTGAGAAATTTTCCGGAAGATTTCGGCGGTTAGCCCCGTTTGGCAAGGAAGAAAGATGCCCATTCTTCGAGAAAAAGATTTCGGAACGCCGGATGTTGCCGCCGCCGAGGCAGTCTCGGTTGAGATAGACGGGCATGCGGTAAGCGTTCCCGCAGGCGTTTCGGTCATGCGCGCGGCCGCGATTGCCGGGCTCACAATCCCAAAACTCTGCGCTACGGACCAGCTAAAAGCGTTCGGCTCTTGCCGGCTTTGCGTTGTTGAGGTCGAAGGCCGGAAGGGAGCGCCGGCCTCGTGCACGACACTCGTCGAAGACGGTATGAAAATCCGCACCCAGACAACAAGGCTCGCGAAGCTGCGTCGCGGGGTGATGGAGTTATATATTTCCGACCATCCGCTTGATTGCTTGACCTGCTCCGACAATGGCGATTGCGAACTTCAGGATATGGCTGGCGCGGTGGGCTTGCGTGATGTTCGCTACGGCCATGCGGGTGATGACCATCTGGATGCTGAAAAAGATGAGAGCAATCCTTATTTCACATTTGACCCATCGAAATGCATCGTTTGCTCCCGCTGCGTGCGCGCCTGCGATGAAGTCCAGGGCACGCTTGCGCTGACGATTGAAGGCAGGGGCTTTGGTTCGAAGGTATCGGCCTCGATGGGTGAGAATTTCTTCGATTCCGAATGTGTTTCCTGCGGCGTCTGTGTTCAGGTTTGCCCGACGGCGACGTTGCAGGAAAAATCTGTCATTGATCATGGCGTGCCCGACCGCACGGTTTTGACGACCTGCGCCTACTGCGGCGTTGGTTGCTCATTCAAGGCGGAGGTCAAAGGCGATCAGGTCGTGCGCATGGCGCCTTATAAGGATGGCAAGGCCAATCACGGACATTCTTGCGTTAAAGGCCGTTTCGCCTGGGGCTACGCGACGCATAAGGACCGGATTACTAAGCCAATGATCCGTGAGCACTTTACGGACCCATGGCGCGAAACCTCCTGGGAAGAAGCGATTGGTTTTGCGGCTAACCGCCTCAAAGTCACCCAGGAGAAATATGGTCGCAAATCCATTGGTGCGATTTCATCTTCTCGCTGTACCATTGAAGAAGTTTGGTTAGTACAAAAATTGGTGCGCACCGCGTTCTCAAACAACAATGTCGATACTTGCGCACGGGTCTGCCATTCGCCGACAGGTTATGGTCTGAAGCAGACCTTCGGCACATCGGCAGGTACTCAGGATTTCGATTCTGTCGCTGAGGCAGACACGATCATGGTGATAGGCGCCAACCCGACCGATGCACATCCGGTATTTGCCTCACAGATGAAGCGGCGCTTGCGTGAAGGCGCGAAGCTCATAGTTGCCGATCCGCGCGCCATCGATCTTGTCCGTACCCCGCATGTTGAAGCGGCGCACCACTTGGCGCTCCTGCCGGGGACGAATGTTGCGCTGATTAATGCTTTTTCCCACGTCGCCGCCGTTGAGGGATTGATCGATGAGACGTTTGTTGAAGAGCGCTGCGATCTTGCGACCTTCTGTGAATGGCTCAACTTCATCAAGTTGGCCGATAACACGCCGGAGGCCGTGGCAAAGATAACCGGTGTACCGGCTGAGGATATTCGTAGCGCTGCAAGGCTTTATGCCGGTAGTAAAAATTCGGCCATCTATTACGGGCTTGGCGTTACTGAACACAGCCAGGGCTCGACCATGGTCATGGGGCTGGCTAACCTTGCGATGGCGACCGGCAATATTGGTCGACGCGGCGTCGGCATAAATCCGCTCCGTGGACAGAATAATGTACAGGGATCATGCGATATGGGATCCTTTCCGCATGAGTTCTCCGGATACCGTCCTGTCTCTGACGCCGGAGTGCGCGCAGTCTTCGAAAAAGCCTGGGGCCAGAGTCAGGATCCAGAACCCGGCTACCGTATCCCGAATATGTTCGACGAAGCCTGCGCCGGTTCTTTTAAGGGGCTTTACATACAAGGAGAGGATGTCGCCCAATCCGACCCCGACACCACTCATGTGGAGGCGGCGCTCAAGGCGCTTGATATTCTAGTTGTGCAGGACCTTTTTCTCAACGAGACTGCGCGCTTTGCTCACGTCTTTCTGCCAGGTACATCGTTTCTTGAAAAAGATGGCTGCTTCATAAATGCCGAACGCCGTATTAACCGCGTGCGTCCGGTAATGAAATCACAAACCGGCAAGGACGAATGGGAAGTGACCCAAGAGCTTGCCCGCGCACTTGGTTATGAAATGGGCCACGGTTCGGCCTCCGCGATCCTGGATGAAATCGCGACGCTGACGCCAACTTTTAAAAATGTTTCCTACGCGCTGCTTGATGAAAAAGGCAGTGTTCAATGGCCATGTAATGACGCTTCACCGGATGGCACACAAATCATGCATGTTGATGGGTTTGTGCGTGGCAAGGGAGCGTTTGTGGTCACTGAATATGTGCCAACGGAAGAAAAAACAAATCGCAAATTCCCGCTGATCCTGACGACGGGACGAATTTTGAGCCAGTACAATGTCGGTGCACAAACACGGCGTACGGAGAATGTTGACTGGTGGGAGGAGGATGTTCTGGAAATCCACGCTTCCGACGCTGAAATGCGTGGCGTACGCGACGGGCAATGGGTGTCGATCCGCAGCCGCAAAGGGGAAACCAGCCTGCGGGCTATGATTTCCGAGCGCATGGCGCCGGGCGTTGTCTATACGACATTCCACCACCCGCAATCCGGCGCCAATGTGGTGACGACCGAACTTTCCGATTGGGCGACGTCGTGTCCGGAATATAAAGTGACGGCAGTGGAAGTTGCGCCGGCGAACCACAAGTCAGATTGGCAAAATGCTTATGAACGCGAAACGCCGGGCTACCGCCGGATTGCCAAGATACCGGCTGAATAGGGTCGATGTTTCCTGTTAAAGTTATCGGTGAAGCGGTGCCGCCGGACGGTGAGACTACTATTCGTGCTGCTGATGAAGCGCAAGACCAGTGGCGCGTGCCGGAAGAAATACCAGTCGCCTTGGTTTACAATAGGCGCAATTACGCAGTTATGCTGGCGACGCCGCAGGATCTGGTTGATTTCGCCGTCGGCTTTACACTGACCGAACGCATTGTCGGATCGGTTAGCGATATTCTCGGGCTTGATATCATCCATACCGAACGCGGCGCCGATTTGCGGCTGCGCATTGCCGAGCATTATCTTGAGCGGTTCGATCTGCGTCAGCGCCGTCGCAACTTACCTGGCAATACCGGGTGCGGTGTTTGTGGACTTGAAAACGCCGATACGTTTTTTGAAGCCTTGCCGAAGGTTGCAAATAAAAAAGCTTCGCTCAATCTATCGGCAATTTCAAAGGCGATTGAAGCGCTCCCCGGATGTCAACCGATCAATCAGCGAACGCACGCGGTTCACGCCGCCGCCTGGGTCAATTTTGATGGCGCCATATTGCATGCGCGTGAAGATGTGGGTCGTCACAATGCGCTGGATAAGTTGTTGGGCGCCCTAGCGCTTGGCGGCGCAGACATTAAGAGTGGGTTTGTTTTGATGTCGAGCAGGTGTTCTTATGAGTTGATTGAAAAAGCCGCGCATTGCGGCGTGACGGCGTTGGCCTCAATCTCCAGCCCGACGAGCTTTGCTTTGCGCAAGGCGGCAGAGGCCAACATGGCACTTTATGCGCGGACGACCACAGGCGTTGGCGAAATTATCGGCTACAGAACTGGATAAAAAGCGGGAACTGGTTTTCACAAAGTCTGACTCGCAACAAAGAATCTAGACCGTCGGAAAACTCCTTTTAATCGCCTGATGAACTAGTAGCCGCACAACCTTCTCTATTTTAGGCTGATTGCTGCGTTCTCTCGGTGTCGAGTGTCGATATGGAGCAAATTATGACGCCGTCATTGGTTTTTTGGCAGATAAATCACAAATATCGCAATAAATTTGGAGAATGATATCGTTTACAGGAAAGATCGTCCAGCTGGCTGGCGGCAGCATAACGAATAGGCAAGGATGAAGATCGTCAGGTCGCGTTCGCGCGCATCAAGGCGTTTAGAAGTGGACAAGAATTCGAACCGAACCGTTGGCGGTATCGACATAAAAAAGGAACGGCCTAGTAACGCCGTCAGGATGCAAATGACCGATAATAGGCTTCCGCCGCCAGGCGCTCCCGATATTGAGATTGCCCGCGCGGCAACCATGAAGCCAATCTTGCCGCTCGCAGAAGACCAGCTTGGCGTGTCGGCTGATGCGCTGGTTCCTTATGGTCACCACAAAGCGAAACTGACGCTCGATTATATCGCCTCAATTCAGGACCGGCCTAAAGGCAAGCTCGTGCTCGTTACCGCAATCACGCCAACCCCGGCGGGCGAAGGCAAGACGACCACCAGTGTTGGCCTTAATGATGGGCTCAATAAAATCGGCGTTAAGTCGATGGTGTGTTTACGTGAGCCGTCGCTCGGTCCATGCTTCGGCATGAAGGGCGGCGCCGCCGGCGGTGGTCGTGCGCAAGTCATCCCCATGGAAGACATTAATCTCCATTTCAATGGTGATTTTCATGCGATTACGTCCGCACACAGTTTGTTAGCGGCGTTAGTCGATAACCACATCCATTGGGGCAACGAACAAAATATTGACCCACGGCGAGTTAGTTGGCGCCGGGTTGTCGATATGAATGACAGGGCACTTCGTAACATTAATGTCGGGTTGGGCGGGCCGGCGCATGGTGTACCGCGCGAGAGCGGATTTGATATTACCGTTGCGTCAGAGCTTATGGCGATCCTCTGCCTGGCAAGCGACCTGGCCGACCTGCAACAACGCATCGGCAAAATTATAATCGCGCGCCGCTATGATAAAACCGCCGTAACGGCACATGATATTGGCGCCGATGGAGCGATGGCAGTGCTGCTGAAAGATGCACTGCAACCCAATCTCGTCCAGAGCATTGAGCATAATCTTGCATTCATTCATGGCGGGCCGTTCGCAAATATCGCTCATGGCTGCAACTCCGTTATGGCGACGAAAACCGCGTTGCGACTTGCCGACGTGGTGGTCACCGAAGCTGGGTTTGGCGCCGATCTTGGCGCTGAGAAGTTCCTTGATATTAAATGCCGCCAGTCCGGCCTGCGGCCTGACGCGATTGTACTCGTCGCCACCGTCCGGGCATTGAAAATGCAAGGCGGCGTCGCTAAAGGCGAGCTTGGATTACCAAACGCCGGCGCCGTTGAGCGCGGCTCAGCCAATATTATTCGACATATCAATAATTTAAAACTATATGGCGTGACGCCGATTGTCGCGATCAATCATTTCATCAAGGACACGGATGACGAAATAGCTGTTCTGGAAAGTGTTTGTAGAGAGCAGGGCGTCCAGTTCGCAATTGCCAGACACTGGGCGGAGGGGGGCACGGGCGCCGTTTCTCTTGCTGAAGCCGTTAAAGCCCAACTCGAAGCCGGGTCGCCTGAAGTCAACCTTCTCTATCCGGACGACATGCCATTGTCTGACAAGATAGAAACCGTAGCGACAAAAATTTATGGCGCGGCGGGCATCTCGCTGAGTACGTCGGCGGAGCGAAGTATAAATGAATTCGAAAAGCTCGGTTATCGCGATTTGCCTGTTTGCATTGCTAAAACACAATACAGTTTTTCGACTAATCAGAGCCTCCTTGGAGCGCCGTCAGGTCATATACTAGAGGTGCGCGAGGCGCGGTTATCAGCCGGCGCAGGGTTCGTGGTCGCCGTGTGCGGTGATATTATGACGATGCCGGGACTGCCGCGCAAACCAGCAGCATTGGAGATAGGTCTGGATGAAAGTGGCGAGATCGTCGGCCTAACCTAAATGAGGCTGTTTCGAATTAGGGGAAATCACGACATACATCAGTTTCGCGGGCTTAAGATGCGACGCAGTCGCGCCCTTGCTCTTTTGCCTTGTTCATTGCGGCATCGGCGGCTCGGATAAGCTCCTCCGGCGATTCTGAATTCTGTGATTCGACAACGCCAAACGACATTGTCATACGCCCAAGGTTATCATTGGTGGTTTTGTTTACCAGTTTGCGCTTACCAATAGATATTCGGAGGGCGTCAGCAAATTCTGCAGCGTCAGAAAGAGTCTTGTTGGGGAGTGCAAGTACAAACTCATTTCCGCCATAACGCGCATAAAGGTCCTGGCTTTTGGCGTTTTCCCGGAGGACATGTGCGACTAGTCTTAATACTTGGTCCCCAACCTGGTGGCCCCACTTATCATTAAACTGCCTAAAGTGGTCTATGTCGGCTACGACAAAACATATAGGTTTATTTTCCGCGTGTGTAGCAGCTAATAGTTTCGGGGCTACGGTATCAAAATAGTGGCGATTATTTAATTTTGTAAGCGGGTCGGTGTTGGCGTCAGAAACGACTTTTCCAATCGATTCCTGCAAGGAAGAGATTTGCGCCAACGCACGCGTTAAATTTTCTTCAAGTCTGCTGTTTTGCTCTATGGCTTTTTGCGCAGCTCCAACCAGAGATGATAAAACTTCTTTGGTCTCCGGGGCGCGATCATTAGATTCGTCAACTTTTTGCGAGAGGCCTGACAAGTCTTCGCGAAACTCTTTTGCCGATGAGCCAAAAGTTGTGGCGAGCTTATTTAAAAAATATACTTCTTCCAACATATCCACGGCAAAGTGTTCAACTTTTTTTGTAGATTGAGTGATCTCGAAATATTTCTCGTGCATATCCTTCAGGAAATACTCATCAACAGGCTTCTGCGAGCTTACTCTTTGTTCGATTTCATGGGAGAGATCATAATTCTTTTTTTCAAGATAGGAGAACCATACTTGGTAAAATGGCGGCATTGGAGGGATGTCCATTTTCGCCATTTCTTGCATAGCAGTATTACCAATGCGATGGGGCTCGTTCGCCATGTCTAATTTTTCACTCATCCGTCCACACATATTTTATGTCAGTAGAGAAAATTAACTTCAGTATAAGCGGATTGCGATTGATTTATTCTTAACCTGGGCCAACCGAATATCGAGCTCAATGCTTGTTATGCTATTTGTTAAGAATGGGTAGTGCGAAAATTCATTCGAGTGTAATTCGGCATAAAGCCGGATAGAACAAATACACTGCGATATTATAGGGTATACAATAAGCGCTCGCGTTATTGGTGTGTTATACTATTAATACAATTAATAGCTGATTAACTTATTCAGCATAATTCTTGGCGCATGAGTGTTCTCTCTTAAATATTTGAGGACATGTTGGAAAAATTGGAGAGACTTTGGTTCGCCGATGAAAACATCACAGCAAAACATCGTAGACATGTATGTTGGTCGCCGGCTGAAGCTTTTGCGCAATAAAAAATATATATCGCAAAAGGAACTGGCCGGTCGGTTGGGGGTAACATTTCAACAAATTCAAAAATATGAAAAGGGACTTAACCGCCTTCCTGCGAGTCGGATGTTGGCAATATGCTTTTCGCTAGACATCACTCCAAACGATTTATTTCGCGACCTCCTGTCGAAGGAGTACCCGCCTAAGGAGAGCGTAACCTATACGGACCAAGAAATGGAACTCATTGAAACGCTGCGGCAGTTGACACCGCCGTTAAAGAGTCAGGTACGAAAAATTGTTGGAACCTTGGCCAGTCAATAGCGAAGTCGCTATTTGGCCGCAGAATTTAGTCGATATTTCGCGCTCGGGAGTTTAGTTTTATTATGGAATTCAATGATCAGCCTGCTGGCTGAACTTGGCTAAAATAGATTGTTCGCTCTGTCGTTCTTCCTTTGCATTCCTTTGTTGCCGCGCTTCTCGCTTTAGGCTGTTTGTGGTCTTAGCCCATGCCAACTCGCGTTGTAGAGCATGCTGGAGGTTTGTACGTGCAGACTGGATCGCTAATTGAAAGCCTTCAGCTGTCGCGAATTTTCTGTTTGCAGCTTCGTTAAGCTGTGCTCTATATTTTTGCATATGCGAAAGCTCAACCGCCGTGGGGTAAGGTGCTTCAACCAGGATACTATCGTTGGCGAGGCGCTTTAGTCGGCTTCCCTCATTATAGATCATTTGTTGTTGATGTAAGATTTTGGCGTATCGCATCTTTTCAATCTGCGTTTTGGTCCGCAAGAGTCCGCCAAGTTTTACAACTTCCTTATGTTTCACGATTGCGCTCCCCTACAGATTTTTTGCGAAGTTCATCCGCATAGTGGATAGCTGCTGCAACAGCGGCGTAATGTTCACGCTTGATTTCTTTGCCAATGTCCACAAGAGCGAAGATTGAGCGCGCAGTGGGCGCGTCTCGTCGAATAGGAACACCGTGTTCCGCCGCGATCTGACGAATGCGTGCGGCGATTTCATCAACTCCTTTGGCGATGCATACTGGCGTGGCGCCTCTCTCTCTGTCCCACTTAAGTGCTGTGGCGTAATGTGTCGGATTAACGATGACTATGTCGGCCTTAGGCACGTCCGCCATCATCTGGTTCATTGCAATCGCTTCGGCGCGCTGGCGCCGCGCACCTTTAAGTGCCGGATCGCCCTCAATATCTTTATTTTCCTTCTTTACTTCCTGGAAGGTCATCATCTGCCTTTTGCGATGCTGAAAATGGCTCCAAGGCATGTCGACGGCGGCAATAACTACGGCGGCAGCGGTAATAAGACCAAAGAAAAATATCGCCTCGTTATGCAAAAACCCTAATATCGATTTTGCTGGCAGACCGGCAAGGGCCGGTAGTTGGAGAAACCGATCTTTAACCGCGAATAGAACAATGGCGAGTATAGCGCTTAGTTTTGCCAAACGCTTTACAAATTCTGATAAGCCGCTCGTTCCATATTTTTGTTTTGCATTGCTTATCATGGATATTCGAGAGAGTTTCGGTTTGATCTTTGATAGCGCAAATGCAAAAGCTTGTTGTGCGAAAGCTGAACAAAGAGCAGCTAAAGCCAATATAGCCAACAACGCCATCGCCGGGGCAGATGCGCGCGCGATTATGTCCCCCAGAGCTTCAGTATTGTTTTGCGAAAACAACAGCGTACTTATCTCTTCAGGCTTAGTAAAAAAAGGCAACAGTATGGAATATGTGCTTGTCGCCATCCACCCAGCGATAACGATTAAGGATACAAAAAACCCGATATAGGTCGCCGCAGAAGTTGCCTCTGACGAGTATGGTACATCACCTTTTTCTCGCGACTGTCGTAGCTTTTGCGGTGTAGGCTCGTGTGACTTGTCCTCGCCGCTTGGTTGTTCATTATCGCTCATCTGGCATAACCCATTAGATCGCCAATGAGTTCGCCGACCAGGTCAAGCCATATGCCCAGAAGCATCGGCGCAGTCATGGCGAGTAGCATCATGCCGGCAAGGGTTACCGCTGGAATCCCCACAAAAGCGACCATCAATTGCGGCATCGCACGGTTCGCGGCGCCAATCGCTAAATTGTACATGAACCCGAGAAGGATGAATGGCAGGGCAAGTGACATGGCGGCAGAAAACGCGAATGCAGCGCGGTTTGCCGCCCATTCGCCGGTTTCGCTCCCGCCGGGGAACGCGCCCACAGGAATGATCTCATAAAAGACTACCAACACGCCGACAGCCTGAAAATGCAGGCCAGAAGAAACGGCAATCACGATAGCGGCGAACATAAGCAAATTGGCGATCGGCGATTCTGGTTGAAATCCGAAATTGGATCCGAACAATTGCGCAAGTGACAAGCTCTGGCTGGCGATGGCTCCTGCCGTCTGGATTGCAAAAACCGCGATGCGAATACTAAAGCCAATCAACGCACCGGAGACCGCTTCAGCCACAAGTATTGCGACGGTCTGCGACAGGTTCACAGGTGGGTTGAACCCGCTCATAAGAACCGGGCTTATAACAAGGGTAACAGCCAAGGCGGCAGCCAGTCGCACCCGAACCGGCACCGCACGCTCACCAAGGCCGGGCAAAAAGAATGCGAGCGCGGACATCCTGGTGAATATCGCTGCCGCCAGCATGATATTCTCGGTTGCAACGCCGCTTAGTAAGGTCAAGGACGATAGCGGTTCCATGGCGCTTGTCCTTACGCAACGCCGAGAATTGACGGTCTTTCCGACGGGTCAATTTCTTCGTAGGATATTACCGGATTACGAATGCCTTTTGCCGCGAGAACAGTCGTCAAAAACCGCCTGCGTTTTGCACTCGTTACGATTGCAGGGAATACTCCGCCGGAGACAGCGCCCGCAATCTTTTCGCGGATGGAGGATGCAAGGCGGTTAAAGTCGTTTGGTGATAGCGCAATATCGGCAATGCCGTTGGCCTGTTCTGTTTCCTGTTTCTGAAACAGGTCTTCCCAGTCGGGCGCCAGCTGAATTAACGGCAGGTAGCCGTCCTCTCCACGGAGTTTGGTTGTAAATTGAAACCCAATCCGTTGGCGGACATATTCCGTAATTTGTTCGGGTGAAGACAGAACAGAGCGCCCCTCTGCAATCGCTTCCAATATGACAGGCAGATTACGGATTGATATGCGTTCTTCGAGCAATAACCGCAGCACGGCTTGGATAAGGTCGAAGGGGGTTTGGTCGGTAATAAACTCGTCGAGAATTTTCTGGTTTGCCTCTGCCTTTGCAGTATCAGAAGTCGCAACAAATTCGTCGAGAATACGGCGGAGTGCACGCCGCGTCATCAACCGCGCAAAGTTCGATTTAATCACTTCGAGAAGATGAGTTGCAGCAACTTCAACCGGCTCGATAACCGGCAGTCCCAGTATTACGGCGTCTTCCTGACGATCGGCGGCAATCCATCGTGCGGGAGCGTTGTATACTGGTTCTTTGACGTCGCGACCGGAGATATCCAATGGGACGTCATCTCGCGTTAAGACCATAACGCCTCTCGGATCCAATGTGCTTCGCGCAACCTCGACGCCGTGAATACGGATCACATATTCATTCTCGCGTAGCGCCGTGTTGTCGGTTAGGCGGATTGCAGGGACGATGAATCCGAACTCAGCGGCGACATATTTCCGAATCTTCACGATGCGTTTATCGAGGCCAACATCGGAGTCCATACAAAGTGGTATGATATCAGGTGCAAATTCAATATGAATTTCATCTAGATCGAGAATGTCGCCCAGAGATTCTTGTTTTGGCAAACTATCCGTAGCCTCATCGGCTGACTCGATCTCGCTAGTCTCCGCGCGCTGTTTTCGTTGATATGCATAATATGCCGTAGCGCCCAAAATTATCGCGAAGGCCATAAATGGTACAAACGGCATTCCTGGTAAGAGAGCGAAGACGCCAAGCATCACTGCCACAGTGGCGATAGCAGAAGGGTACTCGCCAAATTGATCAAAAAGAGCACGGTCGGCCGATCCATGAATGCCGCCTTTTGAGAGCAGAAGCGCGGCAGCAATAGATATAATAACGGAAGGAATTTGAGAGACCAGGCCGTCGCCTACGGTCAATATTGAGTATGTTGTAATTGCATCGCTGAATGAAAGTTTGTGCACGCCGATGCCAATTGCCAGGCCGACAACTAGATTGAGCAACGTAATTAACAGTCCAGCGACAGCGTCGCCCTTTACGAATTTAGACGCACCGTCCAATGACCCGAAAAATGTCGTTTCTTCCTGCTCACGTTTGCGCCTTTGTTTTGCTTCATCATGGCTGATGGCGCCGGCCGCCATGTCTGAATCGATTGCGAGCTGTTTTCCTGGCATGCCATCAAGTGCGAACCGTGCGCCAACCTCGGCCATTCTCCCCGCGCCCTTGGTGATCACCATGAAATTCACGATCAACAGTACGACGAAGATGACTAGGCCTAAGAATACATTGCCACCCATGATGAACATCGCAAATCCACGAATAACACCGCCAGCAGCATCTACGCCGGTGTGGCCTTGGCCGATAATAAGCTTTGTTGACGAAATGTTCAGCGATAGTCGCAGCAAAAGCGACCCAAGCAGGATTGTTGGAAACGAAGAGAAATCGAGCGGACGTTCAATGAATAAAGTGATCGTCAGGATCAAAAAGGCCAATGTAAATGATACAGTCAGGCCAACATCGACGATCCAGGCAGGCGCAGGCAGGACCATCATGACAATGATGATCATCAATGCGATAGCGAGCATCACGGTCGGCTGGAAAAAAACGCGTATATTAGTTTCCACGGCTACTCACACAATAAAACATTGATGCGCTACCTTGTCTGTTCTTGGCTAGCACAAGGGGCGCGCCGGTTAGGGAGGGGGGGCGCATACCGTTAATTCGCGATGAATTTGATGACGCTGTCGTTGAACACCGAAAGCATCAGGTTGGCTGAAAAGCCGATACACATTGTAAACGCGATGAGCATGGCGACAAGTTTTGGAACGAAAGTCAGCGTCAGCTCCTGGATGGAAGTCAACGCCTGGAAGAGACCGATTACAATACCCACGACAAGCGCAGTAATAAGCAATGGGGAGGCGATCCACACGCCCGCCCAAAGGTACTCTCTCAATAGGCCAATTATTTCTGCATCAGACATTTGTAATGACCAGTATAGTTGCTAGATCGGCATTCGCAGCAGTTCTTGATAAGCTTCGACGACGCGGTTGCGCAAAGTTACCGCAGTTTCGACCGCGAGTTCAGCAGAAGCGATCGCCTCAACGACGGAGTGCGGGTCAGCCTTGCCGGTCATATATGCAGACGCGGCGCTTTCGCTTTTTGCAACAGTGCCGACCAAATTTTCGGAGACTGATGAAAGGTTGAAGTCTCCTTCGCTGTCATTTGGCGTTGTTAGTTTTGCCCCCTCTGGGGTGAGGGCTTTTTGCGCTGAACTATAGGTTTTAAGAGCATTGAAGGCGCTGACATCCATGACTAATTTTCCTACCTTCTGAGAACATCGAGTAAGCTCGAATACATTTGCCGGGCTTGCTGAAAAGTTGCGAGATTGGCCTCATAAGACCTGGATGCTTCGCGTCCATCCGCCATTTCAATCATAAGATTGACATTGGACATTTTTACAATGCCGTTTTCATCGGCCATAGGATGTGAGGGGTCATATTTATCCTGCAACGCTGAGTCATCGAGCGACATACGGCCAACATCGACAACATTCATGTTCGACTTGCTGTCGAACGCATTTTGAAAAGAGACTAACTTGCGATGGTATCCAGGCGTATCATTGTTTGCGATGTTCTCGCTAACTACGCGAATACGAAATCCTTGCGCTCGCATCCCGCTCGCTGCCGCATTCATTGAATTTACAAAAGAGTTCATATCAGTCGCTACGCCCTGCCTCTAACGGCTATCCTTAGAATGTCGATTGACTTTTTGTAGATCAGCGTCGCGGTCTCATGATCGCCTTGCGCTTCGATAGAGCGCATCATCTGATCTTCGAGGGACACGTTGTTGCCGTTTGGTGATTCCATGCCGGGCGTATCAATCAGGTTAACCCGCCATGGCGGCTCGCTTCCAGAAGATGGCGAGCGCTCACCGGGTTGATTGAATTCTTTCGCCATCCGTGAATAAGCCTCAGAAAAAGGCTCGAGTTCTTTTGCGCGATAATTACTCGTATCGGCATTAGCGATATTTTCAGATATCAACTGATGGCGGTCCGCAGCATGGCGCGCCATTGCCGAAGCGAGTTTCAATATGTTTATGTTGTCAAGCATTCTGCCGACGTCCTGTTAAGGATTACAGTTTATGAAAATAAACTTCAAAGTTGAAAATAAACTTAATTGGTGTGTTAACCTTATGAATATGAAATTTAACGATATCGTTAACGGCGTTGCAGCGGGAGCATGCGCTCACCAATTATGGGGAAGCGTCGCCGCCATTGAGCGCGGCGTCATACACATCACGGGGCTGCGTTCCTTGGCTCGCATTGGCGACCGTGTGGAAATCTGCGGACGAGTGTCATCGTATGGTGAAATCATTGCGATCAGAGATGAGCTTGTTTTGGCAATGCCGGATTCTTCCATGAACGGCATGTCGCCCGGAGATCGCGTCTATCTCCATACACACAAGGAAGTTCGACCGAGCAACGCATGGGTTGGTAACGTAATGAATAGCGAGGGGGCATTTACAAACGGACGACCGACGCCTCAAGGTGAGCGGGCGATGATGTTAAATCCGCTTGGGCCATCGATAACAGGCCGACGCGGGTTGGGTGAACGCCTGAATACGCGAATGGCGCCGTTCGATACTTTTCTGCCGATCTGTAAAGGGCAGCGGATTGGTCTGTTTGCTGGGTCTGGTGTTGGAAAATCCATGCTGGTTGGAGAATTGGCCAAGGGCGTGGAAGCCGATATTGTCATCGTTGCGTTAATCGGCGAACGCAGCCGAGAGGTGCGCGAATTTGTTGAAGAAACGCTCGGGTCTGAAGGCCGCGCGCGTGCTGTTGTTTTTGCATCTACATGCGAGGAACCGGCGCCATCAAAAAGACGATGCGCGCTGATGGCGATTACTGCAGCGGAGTATTTTCGAGATCAGGGTCTGCATGTTCTCTTATTGTTTGATTCAATTACTCGGTTTGCTGATGCGCACCGCGAAATTGCACTCACCGCTGGTGAAACGCCTTCCTTGCGTGCTTATCCGCCTTCAACATTTCGCGCCATAGCCTCGCTTGCTGAACGGACAGGACCAGGCGCCCGTAATTCAGGCGATATAACGGCTATCTTCAGTGTACTGGTCGCCGGTTCAGATATGGATGAACCGGTTGCAGACATGGTGCGCGGCATTCTTGATGGGCACGTTGTTCTCGACCGGGAGATATCTGAACGTGGGCGCTTTCCTGCAATTAATATTCGACGTAGTGTTTCGCGGTCACTGCCGAAAGCAGCGGGTGACGATGAAAACACCCTGCTCGCTGAAGCAAGGAGGCTGATCTCGGCCTATGACGATGCATCTGCGATGATACAAACTGGTCTTTATGCAGCTGGCTCAGATCCGGTTATTGATCGCGCCATTGACGCTTGGCCGCGGCTGGAAGCCTTTATCTCTGAACAGGCTGAATCGTGTGAGGCAAGCTTTGAAAAGTTGAAAATCGCCCTTACGCCACAACAGCAGGGCGAAGACGAATTAGGTTTGTGAAAGCAACAAGTTCTCAGTTGCTCCGGCGCCTAGGCTAGGCCCCTGGAGAAGAATTAGTGCTCCATACCCAGGTGTGGCGGGGCTGGGGCCGTTCTCTACTTGCCGCATAAGGAAGAAACGGCGCAGCACTTCATCGACGACCTCCGGGTCATCAAACTGCGCGGGATCAGACGAGCCCAACACGCTTCTGGCACGATCAGCGAAGATTTCCTGTTGACGGTCAATACTTAGCTGAGCGACGGATGCCCCGATGTTGAAAGTTGCCGCTAGCACTTCACGCAATGGCTGTTGACCCATAATTTGGAACCAGGCGGTCTTCTCAGTTGTATCCGGACCTGCCAGGGCTGGAATTTCTCGCCTGAAATTTAGCGCCAGGCGCATATCATTATCACTCTCTCCGACTGCGAGATCGAACTCCCGGACTTTGAAGCGCGCAATAATATCCTCACGGAAAGATTCGAGAAGAACACTCGAGCCAGCCTGGACATTGCCGTAGCCGAAAGCCTCCGACAACGCCTTAAAGCGTGGTTCGTTGAGGCGATTGGCGAAGGCATCTGAATTTTCAGTCCCCTCGTCGAGAATTTTTTCAATGAATGCTTTTTTGTTGATTTCATCACCAAGGCCAAAGGCGCCAAGCGCGACGGTTAGCAACCGGCGATCATTGACGAGATCTTTTGCGGTTACGGTTTTGCTGATATTCTCACGAAAATAATCAATGTCACGTTCAAGAACCGGTGAACGTTCAAAAACTTCGCGCTGACGGACTTCAGTTCTTTGAAGTACGATCCAACCAGGAAGACCACCTATCCCCGCCGTCGGTTGAAAAAGCACTATGCCTCACTTTCACCAAGCTGTCGTAGTTCATTGGCGTGAGCGATGAGGAGAAGCTTTTCTTCATGTGGAAAAAGCGACTTTAAGGTACGCATTACCTGATAAAATGCTTTTTCGTTTAGATGTTTTTGCGTCTGATCAACAATATCGCGACACTCTTTTTCCGGTAGAGCATCATATAGTGCGCTTAGGCCGCTAATAAGTTCCGTCGAGCCTTTGTCCGGCTCGAGGTCTCCTGTCACAATCAGTTGCGCTACATAATATAGCCTTTTAACCGGCGTCGTCGCGTCATTAGGGTGAAGCGCGTCGCGCAGTCTTAGCAAATTTGCATCATTGGACTTGATGCGCAACTTTGCGCGCTTCTCGCCATTTTCAAGAACAACGCCATTCACTAAAAATTTTTCGTGAGGCCGTAACCGTATGACTAACCCACCAGACATTAGTCAAGGATTTCTGTTGGGGGTTGAGTTCGCAATCCGCGCATGATCATTGTGTTCACTTCAATAAGAATTTTCA
>JAJFGA010000027.1 GCA_021776375.1 Hyphococcus sp.
GATCTTATCCCGCTCGACGTCAAAGCTGGCGACACCATCTTGTTCGGCAAATGGTCGGGCTCGGAAGTGAAAATCGATGATGAGGAGCTTCTCATCATGAAGGAGTCCGACATCCTCGGGATCGTCGACTAATCAAGATCACGTTCATCAGAATTAAGGAGTAGGTTAAATGGCTGCTAAGGAAGTCAAATTTGACGTCGAGGCGCGCGATAAAATGCTGCGCGGCGTCGACATTCTCGCCAACGCCGTAAAAGTCACCCTCGGGCCCAAAGGGCGCAATGTGGTGATCGACAAATCTTTTGGCGCACCGCGCACAACAAAAGACGGCGTCACGGTGGCGAAAGAGATCGAGCTTGAAGATAAGTTCGAAAATATGGGCGCCCAGATGGTGCGCGAAGTGGCGTCGAAAACCAACGACGAAGCTGGCGACGGCACCACCACCGCAACCGTTCTCGCACAAGCTATCGTCCGTGAAGGCGTTAAATCAGTATCCGCCGGTATGAACCCAATGGACCTGAAACGCGGCGTTGACCTTGCTGTCGCGAAAGTCGTTGCAGACATTAAAGAGCGCTCGACAAAGATTGCGTCTTCTGACGAAATCGCACAGGTCGGCACGATCTCTTCCAATGGCGAAAAAGATATTGGCGACATGATCGCCAAAGCCATGGACAAAGTCGGCAATGAAGGCGTGATCACGGTTGAAGAAGCCAAGTCGCTCGATACCGAACTTGAAGTCGTTGAAGGCATGCAGTTCGACCGCGGTTATTTGTCTCCGTACTTCATTACCAATGCGGACAAAATGATCGTGGATCTCGAAGACCCTTATATTCTTCTACACGAGAAAAAACTTTCCAACCTGCAATCGATGCTTCCGCTTTTGGAGGCTGTGGTTCAGTCAAGCCGTCCGCTTCTGATTATCGCTGAAGATGTTGAGGGCGAAGCGCTGGCGACCCTCGTCGTCAACAAGCTGCGCGGCGGTCTGAAAATCGCAGCGGTGAAAGCGCCAGGCTTTGGTGATCGCCGCAAAGCAATGCTCGAAGACATTGCTGTCCTTACTGGCGGTCAGGTTATTTCAGAAGATCTCGGCATCAAGCTGGAAAATGTCACGCTCGACATGCTGGGCACCTCCAAAAAAGTCTCGATCAACAAAGACGACACGACCATCATCGACGGGTCGGGCGACAAGGCCGACATAGAAGGCCGCACCTCGCAAATTCGCCGTCAGATCGAAGACACAACCTCTGACTATGACCGCGAGAAACTTGAAGAACGTCTGGCCAAACTTGCCGGCGGCGTTGCCGTTATCAAAGTTGGCGGTGCGACGGAAGTTGAAGTCAAAGAGCGTAAAGATCGCGTTGACGATGCGCTTAACGCAACCCGCGCCGCTGTTGAAGAAGGCATCGTACCGGGTGGCGGCACCGCACTTTTATACGCATCCAAGGCGCTTGATGGCCTTGAAGGTGAAAACCCCGACCAGACTGCAGGCGTGAATATCATTCGTCGCGCATTGCAGGCGCCGATCCGTCAGATCGTATCCAACGCTGGCGGCGAAGGCTCAATCGTTGTTGGCAAACTCCTCGAGCAGGCTGACTTCAAATTCGGCTTTAATGCGCAAACAGATGAATATGGCGACCTCATCGCCACCGGCATCGTCGATCCGGCGAAAGTCGTGCGCCACGCGCTTCAGGATGCAGCCTCGGTTGCCGGCCTCCTGATCACCACCGAAGCCATGGTTGCTGATGCGCCGAAAAAAGACGGCGCTGCAGGCGGCGGCGGCATGCCCGATATGGGCGGCATGGGCGGCATGGGTGGAATGGGCGGCATGATGTAGCCTCCCGGCCCGGCTGAACGGCCATACATATTAGTAGCGTAGCAAAGGGGCGGTTCTTCGGAACCGCCCTTTTTTTGCGAATGACGAGCCCACAATGTAAGCCCCCGCCGGCTTTCGGCCAGGATCATTAATTTTCCTCAGCCAACAGCACGAATGTCCTCGCACATTTATTGCAGAGTTCTCCCGCGTGGTTATAACAAAGCGCCGACGGGGCGCTGGCTTGATGTGGTTAATGGGAGATGTCGAATGGGGTTTCCCCGCAGGGCTTATTTTGTACTCGCGGCCGTTGTCGGTCTCATCGTTCTGTTTTGGGATGCGATCGGCAATCTTTGGGACCGCTGGGGCGGTCAGCAGGAACTTAGCCACAGCTACTTCATCCCGGTGATATCCGCCTGGCTGGTGTGGACAAATCGCGACACCATCCGCCGCAGCATCGGTGCGCCGTCGCTATTGGGCGCTGCCGCCATCATCGTCGCGGGCCTGTTTCTTATTCTCGGCCAGCTCACCCATATTTACGTTATTCAACATCTCGGCCTGGTGATCGCCATTGCCGGACTTGTCGCCGGCTATGGCGGCACATCTTTATT
The DNA here is from genome assembly GCA_021776375.1 of Hyphococcus sp. Classification (GTDB taxonomy): domain Bacteria; phylum Pseudomonadota; class Alphaproteobacteria; order Caulobacterales; family Parvularculaceae; genus Hyphococcus. The sequence continues at coordinate 2,419 of JAJFGA010000027.1, forward strand.
GCGCACCACCGCCGCACCGGTCGGGTTTTTACTCTTTGCCGTACCGCCTCCATTCTGGGTAATCACTATCTTGTCGTGGAAATTTCAGCAGGTCTCCTCCATCCTTGGCGTCTGGATGATCCAGCTGATGGACATTCCGGTTTATCTTTCCGGCAACGTGATCGACCTTGGCGACTACAAATTGCAGGTTGCTGAAGCTTGTAGCGGGCTGCGTTATCTGTTCCCGTTTTTGAGCCTCGGGGTGATGACGGCCTATCTTTATCGCGGCGCGCTTTGGCAAAAAATCGCAATTGTGCTCGCGACCTTTCCGATCACGATTTTTATGAACAGCTTCCGCATCGCGGTGACCGGCGCGTTGGTGCAGGCCTACGGCCCGCAACACGCTGAGGGAGCACTGCATTTCTTTGAAGGCTGGGTGGTGTTCTTACTGTGCATGCTGGCTCTGTTTGGCGTGATTGCCGCTTTCAGCTTCTTTTCCAAGCCGCGCCGCAACCCATTGGAGGCGCTTGGCGCACCCGATCTTAAGCCGGTTCCTCCAAGCCGCGGTCGCTTGACGCTGCCAATCATGGCCAGCGGTCTCCTCGGTGCAATGGCCGTATTTTTCGTTCTGTCGCAAGTTCTGACAACGAATTCGTTGATCATTCCAGAACGCAAAACTTTCGCCAGCTTACCAGAAGAATTTCCAGAGTTGCGACGCCAAATCAAACCGATGGACCCAACGGTTGCGGAAGTCCTGGGGGCTGATGATACAATCGTTGCAAACTTTGAAACGCCGGATGGAAAAGTTTTCAATGTCTATATGGCCTATCTTGAGGCCCAAAGAGACGGGCGTTCCTGGCATTCGCCGCGCCAATGCATTCCGGGCGGAGGTTGGCAGATCGCCAGCCATGACATTGAGAAAACCACAACATCAAGCGGCGCTTCGATGACCTATAATCGGCTCATCATCGAAAATCGCGACGCCCGCCAGCTTGTCTATTACTGGTACGATCAACGCGGTCGCAAAGTCGCTAATGAATTCACCATGAAATTCTGGCTGATTTTTGACGCAGTTACAAAAAAACGTTCCGATGGCGCATTAATACGCCTCATCACGCCGGTATCCAACGATGAGGGCATCGAGGCGGCCGACGCCTATCTCCGAGGGGTCGTCACCGAGATGGAGGAATTCCTGCCAGACTATGTGCCGGAATAATGCGTGATTGAGTGGCAAAAGCTGACGTCAGCGACGTGCTTCGCCTGACGAAGCAGGTTGTGCTAAAGGCGAATTAAACCAGCGTAATGCTGGCCAAGAGGAAGCATATCGCCGTCGTCGCCGAGCCGAACGTGCGTACATGATTCCAGTTTGTCCACACTTTCCCATACATCCGCCAATAGTTGACGGTCTCTACCATCTCATAATTCATACCGTCGAGACGGTTATTCATCGGCACATTGCCAAACATTGTGACGAAGAAAACGCTAATCGCATAAATCGTTGCGCCGGACATAATCCAGACCTGTGAGGGACCGGACAGGTTGAAATAGGCATAGGTGGCAAAGCCGAGTGTTACCGGGACCAGCCCTAACAACATCACAAGGAACACAGAGCGAAAAACCTTTCGATTTATCATCTGCATCACCTCAATACCGCCCGCCGGCTCAGCGGCGCCGAGCGCCTTCATAACAAAGTCTGAAAAAGACTGGAAAACGCCGGCGACAAGCGCGCTTGAGAGGCCGACGGCCATGCATGCATAGACAATCCAATTCGTAGTCATCTTCGTCTCCAGGGGTTTGAGTCTTCGTGTTGTATGAAATTCAGGATTTAAGCGGCGGCTCTGGCGCCCATTTTCCGGGCGCGCGTGATCCAGTTTTTGATCTTCTTTGGGGACGCCAGTTTTACAGATCCGAATTGAATGATTTTTTTCGGCTCAATCCCACAAAAGCCTAAAACCTGGTTCTTCATCACCCGTCGAGCCGGTTTTCTATAGATCAAATTGTCGATCAGCGGTGGCGTATCGGAGGTGATGATCACATCCGCTGACTTGCCTTTCAAAAGCTTATCCCAGCCCATGCCTTTGCTGTGATATTTGAAACCAAAGCCTGGCGTCAGCGCACGGTCGAGCACCGCCTTCGCTTTGGTCGGCATAGCGCCCCACCAATAAGGATGGACGATCAACACATGATCCGCCCAGGCGAGCGCGCCCTGCCAAGCGAGAAGATCCGGCTCCAGCGGCAATGCATTTTCGCCATAACCGTCAAAGTCCATACGGAAAGACATTTCGCTCAGATTCATCCGGCGCACCTCCACGCCGCGCCGCTCAACGCCGGCCTGATAGGCATCGGCGATGCTTTCGCACAAAGATCTGGCCTTCGGGTGGGCGGCCCATATGAAAATCCGTTTTGCCATTTGTTTTCCTTCTCTTGACATGGTGTAAAGTTGACATGGCGTCAAGTAGGTCTACATTGACGCCATGTCAAGCGAGAAAATCAAAACCCGAGAAAAAATCTTAAAAGCTGCATGGAAGCGGCTCGAAGCCAGCCCGGGCGTTAGCGTGCGCATGAGCGATATTGCAAAGGAAGCCGGTATCAGCCGACAGGCGCTGTATCTCCATTTCCCTGCACGGGCTGAATTGCTGATCGCCACAGCGCGTTATCTGGACGAAGTCAAAGACATCGACGCGCGATTGGCAAAGAGCCGAGCCGCGGCGACCGGCCTTGAACGGCTTGATGCTTTTATTGAGGCGTGGGGAAATTATATCCCTGAAATTTATGGTGTCGGGAAAGCATTCCTGGCCATAAAAGATACTGATGAAGCCGTTGCCACCGCATGGGAGGACCGCATGCTGGCTGTCCGCCATGGCTGTAATGCCGCTATCAAAGCGCTGAAAGCAGACGACGCCCTATCGCCGGATCATTCCGTCAAACAAGCGACAGATATTTTATGGACCATGCTTTCGGTGCGCAATTGGGAACAATTCACCGGTGATTGCGGTTGGTCGCAAAGACGTTACATCGAGACAACAAAGCTTCTGGCGGCGCGTATGTTTCTCAACAATCGCGCTCAAGAATAAATCTCGCATTTCAATCTTAAGTCTCGCTATTGCATCAGCGGAAATGTTTCGACAGCTTTAGCCCCTGACCCTGATAGTTGGACTGCCCCTCAGCGCCGTAAAGTCGGGCCGGGCGCGCCGCCATCCGCTCATAGACCAGCCGCGCGACAAGCTGGCCGTCCTCCAGCACAAACGGCGCATCATGGCTGCGCACTTCAAGCACTGCACGGCTGCCGTTTGACGCGCCCTGCGCCGCCGCCCAACCAAAGCCGGGGTCAAAAAACCCAGCATAATGCACTCTGAATTCTCCAAGTCCCGGACTGATCGGGGTCATTTCCGCGGCATAGTCCGGCGGGATCACCAGCGCCTCTTTCGATGCCAGAATATAAAATTCATCCGGATCAAGAATAATAAAACCTGATTTTTGGGGGCCGATAGGTTCAAAAAAATCATGCGGCTCAAGCGCAGCAATTTCATCGACATCAATCAACGCCGTGTGACGCCGTGCGCGCCAGCCGATAGCTGCGTCGCCAGGCATGACGCCCTCCGCCCCCCGATCGCCAAGGCAAACGCTCAAACCAAGCCCCCCTTCGATGCGCGCCTCGCCATCCACCAGGGGCGTTTGCGTGTGCAGGCTGACAAGCTCGGCGTCATCAAGGCGAAAGGCGCCGCGCTTTAATCGCAACTGGTTGAGGCTTGAGCCGGTCTGCGCCTTGATGGAAAAGCTCCGGGGGCTGATCTCTGCGTAAAGCGGGCCTTCATATCCGGCAGGTATTTCGTCAAAGGCGGCGCCATAATCGGTGACAAGGCGCACAAAGACGTCAATGCGCCCCGTCGAACTCTTCGGATTGGCCGCGCCAATCAAATCGTCCGGCAACGCGATGCTTTCATTCAGCTCAACCAGATAGACGCAGCCGCGCTCAAACACAGCGCCGCTGGCAAGGTCAATCTCCTGCATCGCCAACCCATCCCCAAGCCGGGCCTTGACCGTGCGCTTCTTGGACGGCAGGAACGATGCGCGCACCCGCCACGCCCGGGGCCCGAGTGTGAGATCTAGGCTCGCGGGCTGTAATTTCTGCGGACTGGCGCCGGTGAGGGCGCCAGCTTCCATCAATTCGGCGATCATCTCCGCTGAAAGGACGCCGTCCAGGTGGTGCGCTTGGGTCATCGGCTTGGGTTTGCCCGCGCGATTGGCCACGCGCAAGGGCGGCGTCGCGGATTTGCGGGAATTAACCGATCATCTTTCCCCAATTCGTTGAAAATTACGCATCGGCTGGCCTAACCCGGCGCAGCACCTTATTGTGGACAAGAAAGCCGGCTACAAAGCTGCGGCAATGGTAAAGCGTCATGACGACCAGTAAGCACATTGATCCCGACTATGAATGCGTGACCAACGGCATACGTGTCAGCGTCAAGCCTTATTACCTGCATGATCAGTCGGATCCGGAAGAGCCGCGTTATGTCTGGGCGTATACGGTCCGTATCGATAATGAATCGAGCCATGTCGTGCAGCTGCGCACCCGCTATTGGCGCATCACCGACGCCAAGGGGCTCACCGATGAGGTGAGCGGCGACGGCGTGGTCGGTGAACAGCCGGTGATCCGGCCCGGTGAAGGGTTTGAATATACATCCGGGGCGCCGCTGGCGACGCCGTCTGGATTAATGGTCGGCCGCTACGGTATGGAGACCACCGATGGCGAGGCCTTTGATGTGAATATTCCCGCCTTCTCCCTCGACAGCCCGCATGAATTGCGACAAATCCACTAATTAAACCTGCGCCGCCGTGCTCAGTGAGCGGGCGGCGGCGGCAATAAGGCTGGAACCCGATGCTTGCTTTCCGCCCGGTCGTTTTGGTGATCGGCATCCTCGTCGCCGCGCTTGGCGTGACGATGCTGATCCCGATGTGCGTCGACCTTCTGTCTGCTGACGAAATCCATCACGCGGACTGGGCGGCGTTTGCTACCGGCGCGATCATCAGCATCCTTGCCGGTGGCGGCGCAGCGGCGGCGAGCTGGGGGCCGATCAACCAGATCAGTGTTCGCGAAGGCTTTCTTCTGACCGCTGCTAGCTGGCTGGCGCTTGTGGTGTTCGCGGCCATCCCGCTCGCCAATGGCGGACTTGAACTCACCTATGTGGACGCCTTTTTCGAGGCGATGTCCGGACTGACAACGACCGGAGCAACCGTTGTCACGGGACTGGATGACGCACCTCCCGGGGCGCTGTTATGGCGCTCAATGCTGCAATGGTTCGGCGGCGTTGGCGTCGTCATCATGGCCTTTGCCGTACTCCCAGCGCTCAAGGTCGGCGGCATGCAGATTTTTAAAAATGAAGCGTGGGACACATCAGAAAAATTTATTGCTAACGCTACACAATATTCTGTAGCGCTTTCGCTGATCTACTTATTTCTCACCGCTGTGTGCTTTGTCAGCCTGTGGGCCTTCGGGATGCCGCCCTGGCATGCACTCAATCACGCTTTAACAACAGTTGCGACGGGCGGATTTTCGACCCGCGACGCTTCGCTCGGAGCATTCCTGACGGTCGGGCGAGCGCCACTCGACCTTGTTGTCACTGTTTTTATGCTGCTTGGCAGCCTGCCCTTTGGAATTATCCTTATTGCCGTGCTTCGTGGCGCCTGGAAACGTCTGTTTACGGATAGTCAGATCCGTTTCTTTTTGGGCCTGATCGTCGGTTTAACCGCACTCATTGCCCTTTACGCCTATCGCCAACTCGATGTCTCCGTGTTCACAGCGCTAAGGCTCGCCATTTTCAACGTCACATCAATAATGACCGGAACCGGCTTTTCCACATCCGACTATGACACCTGGGGACCCGTCGCGATTGCGTTTTTCTTTTCCATCATGTTTATCGGTGGCTGCGCCGGCTCAACATCCTGCGGGATGAAAGTCTTTCGATTTCAAGTCGCACTTGCGGCCCTAGTGGTCTACGCCCGGCGCCTCGCCCACCCAAACGCGGTCTTTGTTGCGCGCTACAATAATCGTCCGTTAACCGATGATGTTTTTGTTTCGGTGTTAAGTTTTTTCTTTGTCTACTTTGCGACTTTCGCAACCATCGCAGTCCTATTATCAGGCCTTGGCCTCGACACGCTAACAGCGCTTTCCGCCGCCGGTTCGGCGATCGCCAATGTCGGGCCCGGCCTTGGAGACATCGTCGGCCCCGCCGGCAATTACGCCTCGCTTCCCGATCTCGCCAAACTGTTATTGTCCGCCGGAATGATGCTCGGCCGGCTTGAGTTTTTTACCATCCTGGTAATTTTGTCACCCGCCTTTTGGCGAGGCTGAGGTCTCAAACGACCACTCGCGAGCGTTGTCGTTAACCAAGACGTCCGCGAGCGGCATCATTTACCACTTTCAATCCCCATCAACGCTTGGCTGTAAGCCCGTTACCTCTGCCGGCTTGACTTACCGGCATTCAAATAGGATTTTCTGGTGGGGACTTTCGTGGGGATGTCTATTGTCTGGCTCAGGATATTATACCCGGCTAGGAGCAGTGTTGTTCACTGCTGCGCTGCTGGTTGCAACGATCATGCATCCGACCGCCGGTCGCCATGCAGTTGAGCGCGCCAGGGCGGTCGCCGCAGCGGTGGAGGCGACGCCGATTTCGGCGCGCGATTGCGCCATTGGCGAGCCGGCTTTCAGCGGATCCTTCGCTTCCATAGACGATGTACTCAGCGTGTCCCCGCTTGGCGGCGTCACCGCGCCGGGCGAGGTCTTGCCCGCGCCTTATATACGCATCAACACCCGCCGTGCCGATCAGGGCTTCAAGCGCCGGACAACAACCGCGATGGCGCCCGCCAAAGCCGACATCGTCGCGCTGGAGCGCAAGATCGAGCGCAATAGCGATGGCGCAGCGCGCGCCTTTTCCTGGACGGTGCATTTCCGCTCCTGCAAAAATATCTCGTTTTACTATGACCGCCTCGACACTATCGATGACGCCATCATCAGCCGCGCCGGCGGCATTGAGACGTTTGAAGAATTTGGCGGACCTGACCATATCGCCGTTGAAACACAAATTCGCGTCAGTAAAGGCCATGCGATTGGCGAAGCGGATGGATTTAATGTCGGCCTACATGACCTTGCGACCTCGCCCGCCGCCTTTGAGCGGCCCGAACGCTATAGCACCAACCCCTACGCCCGCGCCGCGGTGTTTGATGCGCCGCCATCACTGGTCCAGGCGATCACCCCGGATACCAGCCGCGCGCGCTGCCCAATTGATTATCTGCCTAAGGATGAACAACCGCTATGGGCGGCAAAACTCGGCGACAGCTGGGGCATCCGACAGGCCAAAGGCGCAGACGCCTGCCGCACGACGGTTACCGATGAAAAAGGCGCCGCCCAGGGCGTCTGGTTTACCGATGCGGCGCATAACGCCGCGACTTCCAAAGTCAGCGCCGTGGTGCTCGCGGCCGACGCCATCGCCCCCGGCCGGCTGATCTTCTCACTGCATGGACGATTGACTTCGCTGACGCCCGACCTGGTTGGCCTGGCCCCCTTTATGGACACCGAGCGCGAGGCGGCGGTTAAGGATTTCCTCACCTTCGAGCAAGGCGATGGGCGCATCAACACCGCCTTTCGCGAAGTCCGCGACGGCGAGGTTTATTGCTATGAAAAACTGCGCGCCAATTTTCTCGGTCCCCTGATTAACGGCGTTGTCGTCCTCGAACGCCAAAGCGGAGAAGCGGGACCGGCGCTATTAAAAATCGAAGCGCGCGGCGACGCGCTTTCCTGTATTGACCTAGAAGACCCGTGGGCTTTTTCGGGCAATGAGACGGTGTTTTACCGGTAAGATAGACAACCGGTGGGCTTTCTATAAGTGTCGTTTGTTGGCCCAAAATGGACACTTGAACGCCCCGATACCATAAGTAAAAGGGCTGACGCTGATTCCGGATCTTACACCGCGAACAAGACTGATAATTACTCATCAATTCTCTCAAAACACTGATCGAAAACAGTTACATGGGTTCAATAAAATGCTTACGCCGTACTTTATCATTGTAGAAATGGTAGTATTCGGTAATTTGCATTGCCGTAAAATAAGTGGGGCAAGTTATGGGCGCGGAAATTTCCAACGTAATTGAAGTGAATCTATAGGCGCTGGCCATCGGGTTTGCAATTACCGGCCTTAACGGCAAGCGTATCCATTGCGGCTTGGAGCTGTTTCACGATTGTGGAGTCCGAAATCGCTTTACTGTCGGCATCAAACACATCGTAAAAACTGGGAACTGATACTGTATCTTGCAGGTCGGCCCCAAAGAACGGTGCAGATGTCTTTGCCGAAGATAGAACGGCGGAAGCTCCGCCTGCACCGGGCGAGGTTGCTAGAAATACCGCTGGCTTATCTTGATAGACCCTCTGTTCTATGCGGCTCGCCCAATCAACCAGGTTCTTATACGCGGCGGCATACGACCCGTTGTGTTCTGCGAAGGATACGATGATCCCATCTGCGGATCGGATCTTTTCCACGAAATCCTTAGCGGCTTGCGGTTGGCCGATCTCGGCTTCCTTGTCTTCACTGAACAACGGCAGTTCATATTCATTCAAATCGAGGATTTCCACTCTGGCCTCAGCAATCAGTGAGGATGCAAAAGTTGCCAATGACTTATTGATGGATTTCTTGCTGGTGGTTGCGCCAAATGCGATGATGTTCATGACCTGTCTCCGGTTTATTGATATGTTTCAGTGAATTGAATGAGAACCAGATTGCATCCGGTTTCGGTGACAAGCTCGAGTGCGTTACCTTCGATAATGTCCCCTGCGCCAACAGGCTTTCCATTTGCGGTCGCTTCACCATCACTGATAAATGCCACAAACCGGTGGCGCGTGGACGCGGTATCGCCTGGTTCAAGCAGGCCAATCTGGCAGGTCATTGCATTGCCAAAAGTGCCGCCGCTGCCGCCAAGCACTGTTGTCATTTGACCCTTCTGGAGGGTGAAATCCTGATATCCGGGCTCAAGACCCTTTTCAGGGGGCAGAAACCAGATCTGAACCAGATTTGCCCTTTGACCATTCAGGCTGAATTCCGCATGCTTAATACCGGTGCCTGCGCGTTGGACTTGAACGCCCGGACCGTGGATGGATGTGCCGTGGCCCATTGTTCCCTCGTGTCCCACGACACCATTTGGGATGAAGCTGACGATGTCGACATCCTTGTGCGAGTGCAGTGGCGCACCGTCGTTGGCCTTGAAATGTCCCGAAGCCAGATACACGAAGTCGCCAAGGCCATGACTTACGTCAGGGCGGCTTTCGGCCTCTTTCCAGAGTCTTGGGTTAATAACCATCCGGGTTTCAACGATGCCTGCAAAGCCGCCGAGGGGCAGATCGTCGCGGTGAATGACGCGTGTGTTGTGCTGTGTCATCTTGGTTTCTCATTGTCTCTTCTCAAGAAACCTAGGCAAGAATTGGATCAATTGATAATATTGTTAATTCAAGTTTATGATCTAATAAATAGATCAAGTGAGATGTAACTATGACACTGGAACAACTCATCGTGTTAAATGCGATCGTCGAACAGGGCACGTTCAGAGCTGCAGCCGAAAATCTGAACAAAGCTCAATCTGCGGTTAGTCACATGCTTAAGAAACTTGAAGACGAACTTGGGTTTACTCTTTTGTCGCGCGAGAATTATCGGCCTGCGTTGACGGAAAAAGGGGAGGTCTTTTGCCGACACTCACTGCGGGTTCTGCAGCGAGTTCAGGATCTGAAAGCTATTGCCAAAACACTCAACTCTGAACAGGAGGCCGAAGTGGCTCTGACCGTAACGGCAACCTTCCCGTTCTCGCCAATCTTGGGGTTGATCGGTGAAATGACCTCTCGGTATCCGACAACGCACATCCGGGTTGCGCGCGACAATATGGGAGGATCGTTGGAGAAACTACTTTCTGATGACGTCCAGATTGCCATCTCTACTCTGGATGGTGTGGCATTGGATCGGGTTGAGGCTCTGCCGCTTGCTCCAATCACTATCTTGCCGGTCGCGCATTCTGATTTTCCTGCGGCGCAGGATGGCAAAGTTAATTCGGATGCAGAAATGCAATCTCATATTCAGATCATTGTGTCGGATAGTGGATCAACTAACAGGCAAAGCCGCGGCCTGCTGCCCGGTGGTCTTCGATGGACTGTGTCGGACTTTGCGACAAAAAAGGAAATCTTGCTTGCGAATATGGGGTGGGGAGGGATGCCCCAGCACATGGTTCAGAAAGAGTTAGACCGGGGAAAGCTTGTCCGGCTTAACGTCGAAGGGTATCCGCCTGTGCAAGCTGAGCACTTTGTGATGCGCCGTCGAGATGCTTTAATCGGAGTTGTAGCGCAGGCGATTTGGGACAAGCTGAAAGATCTCAGTTTTGGCCCTTAGATATGCGGCCAGATTCCCGCAGATGTGAATTCTCCACTCTGTTGTTCAGCCAGCGGCCCGTTTCTTCTGTCGCGTTTCTCTTACGCGTCGCACGCCGAATGTCTTTGACGGTCTTTTCTGCCGATCCAAGCGGCCCTTGTTTCTGTCTCATCGTCATTCCCTTCAAGGATTACGATGAACCAAAACTCTCCCTTAGCAAAATCAATCAAAAAGTCTCATGATCGCTGACGGTTTACAGGTGCAATTTACACCGATGCGAAGTGATGCCTTTTGCAAGCCACGCCCATACCCACATCAACGGCAAAAAATTCCTGATGGCTAATTTTCGCCAAACGCAACTATAGCAGAAATTACTATTCGCGAATGACCGCTTTTGGCGACAACCCGCCCCTCCGCATTACACTTAAACGCCCGCGCACCACGCTCCGCGCGCGCCGTTAATCGCCAAACCTTCAGCCACAAGCGCCTCACCCAGATCGCTTCCTGCCGTCTCGATGCGCGCGACGACGCGGCCGGCATATTTGCCATAGGCGACATCGCGCAACATCGCCTCGCCGCTGCTTAAAAATTCTTCAACGAAGAGCTTGGCTTCGCGCGCGCGCTGTTTTTCCGCTGCACATTTCGGCCGGAACAGTTTCGGCGCATCAATCCCCGCCACCCGCACTGAGATGAGCAATTCCTGATCGATCCAGATCTGCGCGCGCATCTTGACGGTATCGCCATCGATCACCCTCTCGACGCTTGCCTTCACTGGCCCCTGCAAGACGGACCCCGCCCAAACTGGCGCTGTCATACCGGCGGTCAGAAAAACCGTGAGAATCGCGCCGAGAAGGAATGTGTGTCGCATATGCACGCATAGGTAGCATGCTTATGCTATGTTCTCAATATGGTTGTGGTTTTTTTCTCGGCCGCTCTGCAGCGCATCAAAAGTCCACCGCCCGGCCGCCGCGCTCCCAGTCGCCAAACCGGGTCGGCTCAGCGCCCTTGGGCCCACCAAGCTCTTTTGCGGCCTTGGCCTCGGCGGAAGCGGCGGCTTGGCGACGGGTTTCCGCCTCCTCCAGCGCCCGCCGCGCCGCCGCCGTTAACGTCTTGCCTGCCAGCACCGCATCTGTCGTTTCATTGTCTTGATCGGCCATATTGAACCCGCCTATCTGCGCCACATATAGAACCCGTCTATCGGTTACAGACAAGCAAATAAAAAGGTCTCGTGGATGCTGAATTCCTTACGCACCGGCGCCTTGCTCGCCGCCCTGACGGCGCTGTTTATGGGTGTCGGCTTTTTGCTCGGCGGCGGCGTCGGCATGGCGATCGCTTTTGTGTTCGCCGCGGGGACCAACCTTTGGGCCTATTGGAACTCCGACAAGATGGTGCTGCGGATGTATCGCGCCCAGGAGATAGACCCCGATCAGGCATCGGGCGCGGTGCGGCGCTACGCTTTGATCGTGCGCGCGCTTGCTGATAATGCGCGTCTTCCGGCGCCGAAAGTCTATATCATCGAGAACGACCAGCCCAACGCCTTCGCCACCGGGCGCAACCCGGAAAACGCCGCCGTTGCGGCGACCACCGGGCTGTTACGCATTTTAACTGAAAACGAGTTGGCCGGCGTCATGGCCCATGAACTGGCGCATGTGAAAAACCGCGACACGTTGACCATGACGATCACCGCGACCATCGCCGGCGCGATTACCATGCTCGCCAATTTTGCGCTGTTTTTTCGCGGCGGCAATCGCGGCGCCGGCGGTATCATTGGCGCCCTGGCCATCATGATCCTCGCGCCGATGGCGGCTGCACTGGTGCAAATGGCGATCAGCCGCGGGCGTGAATATGAGGCCGACCGCATGGGCGCCGAAATCTGCGGCCGGCCGGACTGGCTCGCCTCAGCGCTGGCGAAAATCTCGCAAGGGGCGGCGCGCATTCCCAACGCCACCGCTGAGCGCCACCCCGAAACCGGTCAGCTGATGATCATCAACCCGCTGACTGGCGCCGGGCGCGACAAGCTGTTTTCAACCCACCCGGCGACGCAGAATCGGATCGACCGATTGATGACGATGAGCAATCTTGGAAGCGTGGTTATGGACCCCGACGGACCGTCCGTATTCGAAGGAAAACGCCGCGGGCCTTGGGGCTGATCATAAATTAAAGCGCATCGAAAAGATCTGGCGCCAGCGCACCTTCTATTTTTAACAGGCGCTGTTTTGTGGTGGTCCCGCCCGGCGCTGAAAACCCGGTCATTAATCCATTGGCGCCGACAATGCGGTGACAGGGCGCAAGGATCGGAAACGGGTTGCGGCCCAGCGCCTGGCCCACCCGCCGCGACAGGGCGACGTCGCCAAGCGCTTTGGCGAGATCGCCATAGGTTTTGGTCTCGCCCGGTTTGACAGCCAGCGTCAGCGCGATGACGTCGCGGTCGAAATCGGCAATCCTCGCCATATCTAAGTCAACATAGTCAAACATGCGTGGCTCACCGTTAAATAGCGCGACAATGTCGTCAATCACACGCTGGATTGCTGTTGGCGGCAACGTTTCAACAGCATCGGCGGCGCGGCGCGTCAGCCGCGCGATCGTGCGCGCATCATCGTCTTCAGGAAAGCTGACCGCGACAAGGCCGGCATCGCCCCAGGCAAGGCCGCAACGCCCCAGCGCCGTATCGAACAGTGTGAAAAAATAATCCGCCATAGCGGAACTTATAGCACGCCCGATAGTGCAAAGCCGCCCGGTTTTTGCGGCTGCGCCAGGAAGGTGAGCAACTGCGCCTATCGCGGGCCGGACTGGCCGCCGATCCGGTCTTTCAGGTGGGAAAGTTCCTCGCGCAGTCTCTCGGCGGGAAAACGCTTTTTCTTTGCTGAGCGGCGCTCATTTTCGTCCATTGCATATTCAATCTTGCGTACCCGCTCCAGCGTCAACTCAAGCAGTTGGCGATTATAGGCGATGAGGTCAGCGATCAACGCGAAGAGTGCGCAGATGCCACCCACCAGAAACAAAACCCCGCCGAGGATCAGTGACTGGACCATCCCGGCGCCGCCGCCGAGAAAATAATGCACAAGAAAACGCGTAATCGGCGCCATGCCCGCTGCCATCAACACAACACCAAGCACCAGGAAAATCTTCAACGGCTCATACATCGCATAAGCGCGCAACATCGTCCGGCCGGTGCGCGACAGAAATTGCGGCACCGAACGAAATAACCTTGACGGCCGCTCGACCTTGTTTGTTCTAATCGGTATGGAAACTATTGCCCGTCGCTTGCGCCCCGCCTGAATGAGAGTTTCGGTGGTGTAAGAAAATGTCGACCGCACCGTCACGCCCATCGCCGCCTGACGGGTATAGGCGCGAAATCCGCTGACCGCATCGGCCACATCTACGCCGGCAAGCCCGCTCAAAGCCCGGCTGCCTAATTTTTGTAACAGACGCTTTAATGGTGAAAAATGTGCAATCTCAGCCGGCCGCCGATCGCCGACAACGATATCACAATCGCCTGCAATCAGGGGTGCAATCAGCTTTGGAATGTCGCGCCCGCAATACTGATTATCGCCATCGGTGTTAACGATGAGGTCGGCGCCAAGGGAAAGGCAAGTGTCGAGCCCCCTCTGGAAGGACTGCGCCAACCCGATATTTTTCGGATTGGAGACCACATGGTCAGCGCCGCTCGCCTTTGCGACCTCCACCGTGCGATCCGTGGACCCGTCGTCAATCACCAACACCTCAACCTGGTCAATACCATCAACCTGGCGCGGAATATCGCCAATTGTCTCAGCGAGCGTTGCTTCCTCATTAAAACAAGGAATTTGGACAATAAGCTTGATCATGAGATCACCCTCGGATTGCCCCGCATCTAAGCGGAACAGGGCAAACAGAGCGTTAAGAATTTCAAAGCCACAATAGCGTATCGCTTGAGCCTGCTATGAATAAGAATGTGCTGTTCATAACCCGGAAGTGGCCGCCCGCCGTGGGCGGCATGGAGACCTATTGCGCCGAGTTGGTCGCGGCGCTGAAATCGCAAATTAACCTTTCGCTGGAGGCTCTGCCGGGCCGCAAAAATGGCGCGCCGCCGACTATGTTCGCGCTTATCAGTTTTGGTCTGCGCTCGCTCACCGGGCTTGCCGGGGCGCAGCCGAAATACGACATCATTCACGCCGCCGATATGGCGATCTGGCCACTAGCTTTGCTCGCATCCATGCGCGCGCCGGATGCTAAAATCGTTCTGTCTGCGCACGGCACCGACGTCGCCTTCGCCAATCGGCGCGGGATATTACCTCTTCTTTATCGTTTTTACTTGCAGCTCGGCGCAAAGCTCCTGCGCAAAAGCACAGTGCTTGCAAACTCACGCGCCACCGCATCACTGCTCGAACGCCACGGATTTGATCATCCAGAAGTTATTCCGCTCGCGGCGCAACCAACGCCAACATCTCCGCAATCGCCAAAGCCTTATGTGTTATTCGTTGGTAGACTGACGAAACAAAAAGGTTGCCGGTGGTTTATCGAAAATGTATTGCCAGACTTACCGGATGGTCTTTCGCTGCGCGTTGTCGGCCCGATTGTTGACTCTTTGGAAGAGTCTGCCCTTGCCACGTCGCGTGTTGTCTATCACGGACCCGTGCGGGGCGAGGAACTGGCACAGTTGCGCCGCAATGCGCTCGCCGTCATCGTTCCAAATATCGATAGCGATCCGACTTATTTTGAAGGTTTCGGGCTTGCAGCGACTGAAGCCTCTGCCGCGGGCGGCGTTGTACTGGCAGCCGATGTTTTTGGCCTGCGGGACGCCATTATTGACGGGCGCACCGGATATTTACTCCCCGCAGGGGAGCCGGAGGCCTGGGTCCGGAAGGTCAGAGCGATTACAAATTGGACGCAAGATGAAAGAGAGCAATTTATTGCAAGCTCAGTGAATAAAACGGCGGAATTCTTCTCCTGGCCCCGCGTCGCGCGCGACACGTTGGCGGCGTATGGAGGCCATGTCAGATGACGGTCGTAACTAAAAAATACCTGACCGCCATCCGCGCCATGCCCGTGCTCGGCGACGTGTTGGCGCATCTCTACGGGTTTTTCAAAAAAAGCGAGTTTCGAAACTCCGCGCAATATTGGAATGATCGCTATCACGGAGGCGGCAACTCAGGCGCGGGATCTTATGGACGGCTAGCCTTGTTCAAAGCCGAAACATTGAACAAGTTCATCCGGGATGAAAGCTACACAACATCGATAGAATTTGGTTGCGGTGACGGCGCGCAATTGTCCCTGCTGGACGTCGAGCATTATCATGGGATTGATGTATCCGAGAGCGCCGTTACGCGTTGTCGAGAAAATTTTCAAAATAACAGCACCCGATCCTTTCTGACGCTAGCTGAATATGACGCCTCTCCATTTAAGGCCGACATGTCTATTTCTTTGGATGTAATTTATCATCTCGTAGAGGACAGTGTATTCGATACATATATGCACACGCTTTTTGAGGCCGCGTCACAGTCTGTTGTCATATATGCGAGCAATGAAGATGAAAAAACCGCAGACCCACATGTGCGTCATAGGCGCTTTACAGATTGGGTAGAGAGAAACATGCCGGGCTGGGAGCAGTCAGCATACATTCCAAACCGTTATCCGTTTGACTGGAAAGATCCGCAAAACACATCTTTCGCGAACTTCCATATTTTTAAACCCAAACGCCCAATCTAATGATTCATTGCAGCGCTTGTTTTGGCTTCTCGCGGCCGGGAATTGAGTGAAAGAATAATAGCTGCAAACACAAGCGGCGCGATGGTTACCACCTGCAACATCGCCGATGCGAGGAAGCCGAGGGCTGGAGCTGTTGCAACCAGCGACGCCACATAGGCCGCAGCTAGCTCGCGCACGCCAAGACCTGCCGGTGCAAAAGATGCAGCAGCGCCAATAACGCCGGCGATTGAAATAATAACCGCCTGCGCAAATCCACCATCAAATCCGATCAATCGAAGCGCGAACCAAAACCCGGTCGCATAACAGATTGCTGTCAGTAAGCTAATGACCGTTAAAACTATCATATCAAAAAAGTTTTTGCTGATAAGGCGGGTGAGAGAGATGCCGGCGACGAACGCCGTCAGGCCGATGGCAAGCAAGAAAATAAAAAGCATCGATCCGCTAGGAAATGCCCAAAAGCCCGCATGAAGAAACGTTACGCCGAACCAAAGCAGCGCGGCGGCGATATTGGCAAGGGATGCATTTTTCAGCGTTGCGCCACTTTCCGCCATCGCAACAATCCGCAACGCCGGACCGCCCGGCAAGGGCAAGTAATTTGCCGCACTACTCAATATGGATAGCTTCAGCCCATTGATCAGGCTCATCTTGGCGGCGGCAATCTTACAGGTTGCAAGCAGCAGCAACGTGTTAAGGACGATCAAAATCGGTGCAAACACGAATGTAAGCAGTAAAACCGGCATTGGCTTCAGCTTCGCGAGCAAATCCGGGCTGGCCCTTAGCGATATTATAACGCCACCGCCAAACACTACCGCCGCACACAAGAACGCCACCCGCTGAACTGCAGGGCTGCGCAATCTATTCCTAATGTGTTCAAGCCCGTCAAGGAGATGGGCGAGTGCGCCGCGAGCGGTGACTTCATTATTCATGAAACCATTTTCTCTGCGTATTCTTTATGCCGCATTAACAATTAATGACCATCGAACACATTGAGGTTCGGGCATCAATTATTCCTCACGGCGAGGCGCATGCCGATATTCTGTGCGTAAAGAATATATTCTTGAATATTGGCGAAAAATGCCTGCAATGGGCATTTCCTCCACAATCGCGCGTTCGGATGTTGGCGCCGCCGCCAATTGGCGCACTATTACGGTTTGCGGCGGCTTGGTGCTTATGCTCGCCGGTGTATTTCTCGCAGCGCCGGCGCCGTTCATCATCGATGGCGGAATTTATCTCGATATGGCCCGCGCCATGGCCGATGACGGCTCTCTGGCGATCGCCGGCAATGGCGGCGTTGAAAGCGCGCCGGCGCTGACGAAATACCTCACTCATGGCATTGATGGCCGGGTCTATCCGCAATATCCGAGTGGCTACGCGCTGCTCGCGGCGCCGTTTTATAAACTGATGGGCGTGCGCGGTTTGATTTTGATGAACGCGGCCGCTGCATTCGCATCAATATGGCTGACCTGGCGCATCGCTGCGCATTTTTATGCAGCGGAAATTGCCCGCTATGCGGCGATCATTTTTGCCCTCGCGACATTCATCCTCAGTTATGGATTTTCGGTCTGGCCCCATGCGCTGTCACTCGGCATCCTGCTTGCTTCAGTTTACTGCACCATCGCTGCGACGAAAGACCAGCACCGGTTCAAGCAACTGGCGCTGATGTGTGCCAGCGGAATATTTGTCGGCGTCGGAATTAACATCCGTGTTGATGTTATCCTGGCATTGCCGATAATTTTTCTCTGGCTGCGGCTGTTTGCCAGGCCCAATGACCGGCTCGGTCCAGCATTGCTCCTTATCGGGATGGTTCCTGGCCTTATGCTGGCCTCGCAGCTCAATCTGGTGAAATTTGGGGTCTTCTCACCCTTTTCATATGGACCAAGCGTGGGCGCCGACAGCATTGAGCGTTACATCCCGATCATGACCGCTGGCGTTGCGCTGCTGGCAGGCGCATGGCTCTTCAACATGCCCAAAATGGCGCATATCGCGATGCATAAATTTGGCGCCAGAGCATGCGTCGGCGCACTTGGTATTGCAGCGCTCGTAACTGTGCTGGGCGCCGGAGGTTTCATCTGGAAAATTCTCCACGGCGCCTATGTGCTGATCATCAACCTCCAGGCCCATGACGCCTATTTCCAGGAAGGCGTTGAGCGCAATCAATTCGGCCAAGTTCTGTTTTGGGGATACCCAAAAAAGGCGCTGATCCAGAGCCTTCCTTTTCTTCCGCTCGCCATCATCCCGGCTTTTCAATTTTTCCGTGGGAAAAACATCGCAGGCGCGGGGCTCTGCCTGCTGGCGATTGCCGCACCGGTTGTATTTTACTCAATGAGCCAGTGGCATGGCGGCGGCAGTTACAACATGCGCTACTTCATGCCGGCGTTGCCTTTCATCGCCATTTTAAGCGCCGCCGGATTGCAGGCGATTGCCGCAAAAGGCGCATTCTCCCGACAGGCTACGCTGGTCATTATAGTCGCCGCCGCGATTGCCTACTTTCTGATACAGACGGTCGGCCAGGGCTCGCCAGTGCTCTACGCCCCCGCAGCGCTCTATCCGCAATGGTTGATCGCTGGCGTTCTCACCGGATTTGTTGTCGCGTTCATCTATAGCTCAGGGTCCGGACGAATTTCAAAATTCGCCTATTGCGCATCGATCTTTGCGCTCGGCTATAGCGCCTTCGTCAATTTTTCCGACTTCGCTGATGACGCCAAGGCGCGGGCAAAACAACACGCCATCGCCAGCGTCATCGGGCAAGACCTTCCCGATGGCGCACTGGTCTTGTCACGGCTGCCAATCCTCTTGATTGAAGCGGAGGCGGGCGGCGCGGCGGTGATGATTGCGACCGATGACAATATCGCACAATCACTAGCGGCGGCCCAAGCGTTCGAGCGCGCTGGCAGGTGTGTTTACTTCCACAACTCAATGATCGCCAAGTTCATAGCGGCGCACCTGCCCGAAGGCGCAATTGCACCGCAACCCTCATGGGCGGGCAAGCACGACTTTCCGGGCGACCCGCGATTGGCCTTTTACACCCTCACTTCCGGGCGCAACCGCTGCGCGTTTTGACGCCGCCAGCTGACGCCCCGCAACACAGTCCGTGACCGGCCCCATCCTGTATATTGCGTCTGCGAATAGCCCTTGCGCATTTATGTTGCATGTGCGAAGAGGCCGTCGTTGCGTATTTGGGGACTGAAGATGAAGTTTGAGACAGTACTTTTTGCGGCGGCATTTTTGATATTGGCGCTTATTTCATTCCCCAAGGGGGACCAGGAAGACACAGCTCAAGCGCAAGACCCTGCAGCGGTGGAAACGACCGACACCATCGCCCAAAACTGACCCACGGCCAACGAAACGGCCGGTCATTCATGTCCGCTAATGCGCTTCATCCCAGTTCTTGCCGGCGCGCGCCTCCACATCAAGCCGAACGCTGAGTTTAATCGCCGGCTCCGGCGCGTTTTGCATGACTTTGGCGACTATCGCACACGCCTTTTCAGCCTCACCCTCAGCGCACTCAAAAATTAACTCGTCATGAACCTGCAACAGCATTCGCGCGCTCAGCCGCGCCTTCTTCAGCGCGGCGGGCATCATGATCATTGCCCTCCTGATAACATCCGCCGCCGCGCCCTGGATCGGCGCATTGATTGCCTGGCGCTCCGAGTAGCCGCGCATTGCCGGGTTCTTGTCATTAATGCCGCCGACATAAGTACGCCGTCCGAAAATCGTCTCGACATAGCCGTTAGCTTTAGCCGAAGCGATGGTATCATCCATATACTGACGGATACCGGGAAATTTTTTGAAATAGCTATCAATATAGTCCTTGGCTTCACCGCGCGAGATCGCCAGCTGGTTAGCGAGGCCAAAGGCTGAAATGCCGTAGATGATGCCAAAATTAATCGCTTTCGCGCGCCGGCGCACCATCGGGTCCATGCCCTCCACCGAGACGCCAAAGATTTCCGATGCCGTCATGGCGTGAATATCGACGCCATCGGCGAAAGCCTGTTTCATAGATTTAAGATCGGCTATATGCGCCAGCAAGCGCAGCTCAATCTGACTGTAATCGGCTGAAATCAGGAGATTGCCGCCTTCCGGCACAAAGGCGGTTCTGATTTTACGCCCATCTTCTGTCCGTATCGGGATGTTCTGAAGGTTTGGATCGGTGGAGGCGAGCCGTCCGGTGGTGGTTGCCGCTAGTGAATAAGACGTGTGAACGCGGCCAGTTTTTTCATTAATCTCACTCGGCAAAGCATCGGTGTAGGTGCTTTTCAGCTTTGCAAGGCTGCGCCAATCAAGAATAACCCGTGGCAGCTCATGACCCTCAACCGCCAGTTCCTCCAAAATATCAGCCTTGGTCGACCATGCGCCTTTTGCGGTTTTACGCCCGCCCGGCAGCGCCAGTTTGCCAAAAAGAATTTCTGAAATCTGTTTTGGAGATCCGAGATTGAATGTCTCGTCAGCAAGCTTGTGGGCTTGCATCTCCGATACCGCCATACGCTTTGCGAAATCATCTGACAGGCGCGAAAGCACATTTCGGTCAATCTTCACGCCTTCGCGCTCCATCGCAACGATGACCGGAACCAGCGGGCGCTCCAGCATCTCATAAACCGTGGCTTTTCCTTCCGCCGTCAGCCGTGGTTTCAATATTTCATAGAGCCGCAAGGTGATATCGGCGTCTTCAGCTGCGTATTTTGACGCTTCCTTGATCGGGATTTGATCGAAGGTCTTGGCTTTCTTGCCGCTGCCGGCAACATCGGAAAATTTTATCGTGTCGTAATCAAGATGGCGCTTGGCTAGCTCGTCCATGCCGTTGCCGCCCTTGCCGCAATCAAGCGCGTATGAAATCAGCATCGTGTCATCGACCGGCGCTATGGAAACGCCATATTTCGCCAGTACCAGCGCGTCATATTTTATATTCTGGCCGATCTTCAAAATCGACGGGTCTTCAAGCATCGGCTTTAACAGCGCCAGCGCGCGATCAAGTTTGATTTGCCTTGCCGCATCTTCATCATCAAGCGCCAAACCGTCGCCGCCATGGCCTAGGGGAATATAACAAGCCTCGCCAGCTTTTACAGACAGACAAACCCCAACGAGATTAGCGCGCATCGCGTTCAAGCTATCGGTTTCGGTATCAACAGCGATGACGCCGCGCTCATAAGCCTTGTCGACCCAGGCCTGCAGTCGCGTTTCATCGAATACGGTTTCATAATCGCCGCCGCCCGGTGACGGTGCTGGCGTCGGCGCATCCGCGGCATCATCAGTACAAAGATCAGTACTAACCCGCCGTGCTAATGTGGTAAATTCCATCTCTTTCAGAAACGTAAGTAACCGCTCTCTGTCGATTGGGCGCACATCGAACTGATCGACTGTCTCTTCCAATGGCACATCGGCTTTAAGCGTTACGAGCACTTTTGAAAGCCGCGCCTGATCGGCAAATTCAAGTAGGTTTTCGCGGCGTTTGTTCTGTTTGATCTCGCCGGCGCGGGCAAGAAGCGTTTCAAGGTCGCCATATTCAGCGATTAACTGCGCTGCGGTCTTAACGCCAATACCCGGCACGCCCGGCACATTATCGCTAGAATCGCCCGCCAGCGCCTGAATATCGACGACATGGTTGGGGCCAAGGCCAAATTTTTCGACCACTTCGTCTGGGCCGATCAACTTGTTCTTCATCGGATCAAACATCGTGGTCTTGTCGCTAACAAGCTGCATCAGGTCTTTGTCCGATGAGACAATCACCGTCTCGCCCCCCTGGCGCTCAACTTCTCGTGCATAGGTCGCGATCAGATCGTCCGCCTCATAGCCCTCCATCTCGATGCAGGGCGCATTGAAGGCGCGTGTCGCATCGCGCACTAGTTTAAATTGCGGGCGCAAATCCTCCGGAGGCGGCGGACGGTTTGCTTTGTATTCGGAATATATTTCGTTGCGAAACGTCTTCGATGAATAATCAAAGATCACAGCAAAATGCGTCGGATCATGCAGATCGACCATATCGGTCAGCAATTTATAGAGCATGTTAGAAAAACCAGAAACCGCGCCGATCGGCATGCCGTCGGATTTGCGCGTCAGCGGCGGTAGCGCATGATAGGCGCGGAAAATATATGCGGAACCATCAATCAGATAGAGACGGATCGGCGTTTTGGTTTTTGCAGACATTCAGCATCGTTCCTGATCAGGTTGGCCCTCATGAATAGGTGAGACGCGATGAAAGTTCTAGGGAGCCAGCTTTGTAAACTGTCAGGCGACGATGAGGTGTAAAACCGCGCGCTCAAGCCTGGGGAAAAAGTATGACGATGGCATTTTCCTGCTGTAGCGATGACGCTGACGAAGGCGGACAGCTCTGCCCCTCAGCCGCGGCATTCAGTATTGCAGAAAAAAATTCAAAATAGCCCGGTGAATTTCAAATTCGATCAATGGTTTTTCGGGATCGGCAAGACCGCGGCGCGCAAATCCGCAAAGTTGCACTCATTAAAACGTAATCTAGGAACGCACCATGGGAAAACCAGTTTTCATCGCCCGCCAAGCCTCTCACCCGAAAGGCCTTTTGGGCTGGGTCGTCGCACAGATTATGAGCCGCGAGACCGGATGGGAAAATAAGAAGGCCATCGACCTGCTTGGCCTCAAACCTGGCCAATCCGTGCTCGATGTTGGCTGCGGCCATGGCGCATCACTGAAAGTGATAGCCCGGCGCGTTAAACAAGGCCGCGTTACCGGGCTCGACCCGTCGGCGGTGATGGTCGGCGTCGCGCAAAAGAAAGCCCGCTCGCGCACCATCGAGATTGCCCGCGGCGAAGCCCGCGACATGCCCTTTGAAGACGCCGTTTTTGATGCAGCGATGAGCGTACACACGATTTATTTCTGGGACGATCCTATCAATGAGTTGCGCGAAATAAACCGCGTCGTCGCGCCGCACGGACGGTTCGTTCTCGGCTTTCGTTCATCCCGGGACCAACGCTTTGTCTCAGATTCGCCGCAAACGGTTTATCACATCCGCTCACTGGAGGAGATTGAAGCCCTGCTCACCGCCGCCGGCTGGATCATTGAAGACATTGCCCACGGCCAGGCGCGTGGCGCCTTGCTCCACTGGGCTGTTTGCCGGCCTGCGTGAGGCGGGTGACGAGGGTTTAAACGCTACTCCGCCGCCAGTTTTTGCGGCGCGCGCGTTTCCGCCTTGCCCTCGGCCAGCGCCATAAATTTCGCGATTTTCGGCTGAATTTCCGTCCGCCAGCGCGAGCCGTTGAAGACACCGTAATGACCAACAGCGGGCTGAATGTAATCGAGTTGCATGTCTTGTGGTAAATTCGCACACAGAGCGTGTGCGGCCTGGGTCTGGCCGATGCCGGAAATGTCGTCATTCTCGCCTTCAACGGTCATCAGCGCTATATCACGGATCGCTTCCGGCTTAACCCGGCGGCCGCGATGGATGAATTCGCCTTCTGCAAGCGTATGGTCCTGAAAGACTTCGCGGATCGTCTGCAGATAGAATTCCTCAGTCATATCCATCACCGCGAGATATTCGTCATAAAACGCGCGGTGTTTTTCTGCGCTGTCGCCATCGTCTTCAACCAGATGCTGGAAATAGTCGTAATGCGCATTGACATGCCGGTCGGAGTTCATCGCCAGAAACGAATAGAGCTGTACAAAGCCCGGATAGACCCGTCGCATAACGCCCGCATAGGGCAATGGCACGGTGTAAATCATGTTCTGTTCAAACCATGCATAGGAGCGCTCTTGCGAGATAAGGTTTGGCGTGGTCGGCGACAGCCTGGTGTCGATGGGGCTGCCCATCAAGGTAATTGAGGCCGGACGGTGAGGATCATCGTCCTCAGCCATCACCGCCGCCGCCGCCAACAGCGCCGGTCCCGGCTGACATACCGCCATCGCATGAACATTCTTTGGCGGTGAGGATTGGCCAATAAGCCGCATAAAATCGATCAGGTAATCAATATAATCATTGAGATCGAAACGCCCCCCGCCGACAGGCACGTCGCGTGCGTCAGTCCAGTCGGTGATGTAAACATCATGCTCAGGCAACATCGCCTCGACCGTGCCGCGCAACAACGTCGCGTAGTGGCCCGACATCGGCGCAACAATCAAAACCGCCGGATCCGAGCCCGCCTTACCGCGGGCTTTTTTCAGCGCCGCTTCATCGCGCTTGAAATGTAACAGAGTGCAGAAATCTTTTTTCGCCGACGCCTCGATTACAACCGGAACGTCAACACCGCCGGTGGTCGTCGCATCAATGCCCCATTCCGGCTTCGGATAACGCCGCATGGCATGTTCCAAAACATCAAGCGTCGCCGCCGCAGAGCGGCCCGCCCAGCTGTCGGCCGCCGGATTGAAAGGCGAGCGCCAGAATTGGGCGCCAAGCCCGGCGGCAATCCGCGCTGGCGAGACCGCCGCATAGGCAAATTCATACGTTGAATAAAGCATGGAGGATTGTCGCCCTTACGCTACTAGAAGACCTTGCTGCATAGCACAAAAATGATGCGAAGTCTTAAAGGAGGCGGACTATGAGCCGAATTGGCCCGGCAAATCAATCATTTCTAACGGTTTCGCAACATCGTGATGGGACCGCCAGAAGACAGCTAAGCCATTATCTTTATTGCGTTAAAATTGGATTTAGCGCTTCACCTTGGTGCTACGGCGCAAAATTGCTGCTAGTTCGGCCGGGCTGACGCCGCCGACCACGGCATATTGCGGCTGGCCGGCGCGGTCTGCGATATAGAAAAACCGGCCATGCTCGACTGTGTAACCCAGGGCGCTCTCTGGCAGGGCGACTTTCTGTGCAAACAGCTTATAGCCGGTGCGCGCCGCCTTGGCCGCTTCAACGCTGCCAGTCAATGCAATAATCCGGTCGTCAAAGGCGAAGTAGTCCGCCAGCACAGCCGGCGTATCGCGCTCGGGATCAACGCTGATAAAGATCGGCGCAATATCGCCGGCGCTCTCGCCCAGCTCGTTCAGGGCTGCACTCATCACGCCGACATCGCCGGGGCAAACATCCGGGCAGTGGGTAAACCCAAAATAGACCAGCATCACCTTGCCGGCGAAATCCTCGGCGCTGACCGCTTCGCCGTTTATATCGATGAGCGCAAAATCACCGGTAAACTGCTCCGACAACGCCACAACCCCTTGCTGGGGGATTGGCGTTGCCGCCTCGCGGCTGCAGCTTATGATCGTCAGGCTTACGAGAGCGACGGCAAGAAGGGCGGCGGGGTTGCGGGCCATAACGGGCGCTCCATTTGAACATTTTTGAGACCTCATGTTTAGACGGCTTCCAATCTTAGGGACAGTCGCGGTAAAAGCGCCGAATGCCGCACGCGCTTGCTGACAGTCAGGCCGCCTTGAACGCCCTTCGCGGACCGGTCCGGCTGCGTACCCTGACCGGGCTGCGATGGCTCGCGGTCGGCGGGCAGACCGCAGCCATCCTCGGGGTTCATTTCGGGCTTGGTTTTGCAACGCCCCTGGGGCTGGCGCTCGGCGTCATTGCCGCCAGCGCCTGGCTCAATCTGTTTACAGTATTGCGGTTCTCCCCGCAGCGGTTTTTGAGCGATCGTGAAGCGGCAGCCTATATTGCCTTTGATATCATTCAGCTTAGCGCTCTTCTTGCACTGACCGGCGGACTTCTCAATCCGTTCTCTGCACTGATTATCGCGCCGGTCACAATCGCTGCAAGCTTTTTGCCGTTGCGCCTCACAGTGCTAATCAGCGCACTGGCTCTCGCCGGCATCAGCATGCTTGGGCTTTATCATATGCCATTGCCATGGCGGCCCGGCGAGGCGCTGGCCTTGGCGCCAATTTACAAAGCCGGCGTCTGGGCGGCGCTATCGTTTTCAGTGATGTTCTTTGCCGTCTATGCTCATCGCATAGCCGCAGAATCGCAACAAATGCGCAGCGCCCTCGCCGCAACACAACTGGTGCTTGGCCGCGAAGAAAAGCTCTCCGCGCTGGGCGGGCTTGCCGCCGCCGCCGCCCACGAGCTGGGCACGCCGCTTGCGACCATTCAGCTGACCGCCAAGGAAATGCTGCGTGAGGCGCCCGAAGACAGCGACATTTATGAAGATGCAGCACTCCTGGTCAGTCAGGCTGAACGCTGCCGCGACATATTGGGACGCCTGTCGCAACGCGGCGATAGCGGCGATGCGATGCATGATCGCATCGGAGTCGTGGCGCTTCTTCGCGAGGCCGCAGCGCCGTTTTTCGACCTGCCAGACGGCCCAGAAATTCGTATAGAAACAAATAGTATGGACGGCGCGCCGGAACCTATCCTCCGCCGCCGTCCGGAAATGATATTCGGTCTTCGCAACTTCATAGAAAACGCCGCTGGCTTCGCGCGCATGGAAGTTGTGATGACGGCGGAGTGGAGCGCGGATGAACTATCGATCGCCATCAATGATGATGGTCCGGGCTTTACCCCTGAAATATTAGCGCGCCTCGGCGAGCCCTATGTCAGCGCGCGCGCCGGCAATCGCCCGCTTATCGGGCGCAAAGGCGGTATGGGACTGGGGTTTTTCATCGCCAAAACCCTGCTTGAGGGCGCCGGCGCCGAAATTGCGTTCCATAACCGCCAATGGGGACAAAACCCCGAGCAAATCGGCGCCAGCGTTTCAGCGCGATGGGCGATTGATGCAGTATCAGCCGGCCCCTTTGCTTGAAATTGCCCACAAAAACGAGCATTTATGGTCTGATAAAGACCTGATCCAAGCCAAATGGAAAAATCGCTATGACGAGCCTCGATGACGCCCGCGCAGAAGACCGCACCCTGCCGGAAGATGCGACCTTGTTGATCGTCGATGATGATGAACCCCTACGCAGCCGGCTCGGCCGCGCCATGGAAAAACGCGGTTTTCAGCCCATTCTCGCCGCCGGCGTTGCTGATGCAGCAGATGTTCTGAAACAAATTTCACCGGCCTTCGCTGTTGTCGATCTGCGGCTGGAAGATGGCGACGGCCTTCAGGTGGTCAATCAGATTCACGACAAACGTGAAGACTGCCGGGTTGTCATGCTCACGGGCTACGGCAACATCGCAACTGCGGTCGCCGCGGTTAAAGCCGGCGCCATCGACTATTTGTCAAAACCCGCCGACGCCGACGACGTTGAAAAAGCCCTCCTCGCCAAGCCCGGCGCCCGCCCTGCGCCGCCGGAAAATCCGATGTCGGCCGACCGCGTACGCTGGGAGCACATCCAGCGGGTTTATGAGCTTTGCGATCACAATGTTTCCGAGACCGCTCGCCGGCTTGGCATGCACCGCCGCACCCTGCAGCGCATCCTCGCCAAACGCGCGCCGCGATAAGCGCAAAACTATGAACCAGCGACAAATGTCGCTCCTTCTCACTGCGACCAACCGAGCGCCTGCGACGACCAGACGACCACCCCTTGCTTGACCCTGACATCGCTTTTCCTAATTCTAAGCTGCCGGAAACGCGCCGCCCATTAGCCTGGAGCCAATCATGCGTATTTTATCTGCCGTTCTTGGTGCTGCTTGTCTTATTGGAGCAACACCCGCCCTCGCCGCCGATATCGACCTGCCTTATGATAAGTTTCAGCTCGACAATGGCCTTACCGTTGTTGTGCATGAAGACCGCAAAGCGCCGCTCGTCGCCGTATCGATCTGGTACCATGTCGGCTCTAAAGATGAACCGGACGGCAAAACCGGCTTTGCGCATCTGTTTGAACATCTGATGTTTAACGGCTCGGAAAATTATGACGGCGAATGGTTCGAGCCGCTGGAGGAAATCGGCGCGACCGACCTCAACGGCACCACCTGGTTCGACCGCACCAATTACTTCCAGACCGTACCAACGCCGGGACTGGAACGGGTGTTGTGGATGGAATCTGATCGCATGGGTCACCTCCTCGGCGTTGTCACCAAGGAAAAACTCGATAACCAGCGCGGCGTTGTGCAAAACGAAAAACGCCAGGGTGACAACCAGCCCTATGGCCGCGCGGAATATTCTGTACTCGCCGGGTTGCTGCCCGCCGGTCACCCCTATACGCACTCCACTATCGGCTCGATGGAAGACCTTGACGCGGCCTCGCTCGACGATGTCAAAAATTGGTTCAAGGAATATTATGGCGCTGCGAACACGGTTTTGGTGATCGCTGGCGACATCGATGTGGAAACCGCCCGCCCGTTGGTGGAAAAATATTTCGGTGATATCGAAGCCGGCCCGCCGCTGACCCAAACCAAAGCCAACGCACCACAACTTGCCGTTAACAAGCACGAGGTCATGTATGACCGCGTGCCGCAACCGCGCCTTGATCGCAACTGGGTCGCTCCCGGACGGACCACGCGCGACGCAGTGCTGATGGACCTTGCGGCCGAGGTCCTCGGCGGCGGCAAAACCTCACGGCTTTACCGCAAGCTGGTAGATGATTTGCAAATTGCAACGACAGCCAACGCCAACAACCAATCGCAGGAGCTTTTGAGCTTCTATTCTACAACTGTCGATGCCAATAAAGACGCCGACCTCGAGCAGGTTGAGCGCGAAATGGAAAGCGTTCTTTCAGCCTTCCTCAAGAAAGGACCGACTTCGGCTGAATTGAAACGCGCAAAAACCAGCATTAAGGCCGGCATAATCCGTGGACTTGAAAAGGTTGGCGGTTTTGGCGGCAAGGCCGTTACCCTGGCGCAAGGCGAGCTTTACGCTGGCGATCCGGGGTTTATCGAAACCCAGCTCGACTGGCTTGACGCCGCCACGCCGGCGGATGTTCTCAATGTCGCGCGTAGCGTGATGAATGCGGGATATTATCAGCTCAACATTCTTCCGTTCCCGGAATACTCAACAGTCGCATCAGATATCGACCGAACCACCGGACTACCGGCGGTCAGTGATTCGCCGGAATTGATCTTTCCCGACATTCACGAAGCGACGTTAAACAACGGCATGAAAGTAGTGCTGGCGGAACGCCACGCCGTGCCCGTCATCCAGGTCGCCATACAATTCGACGCCGGCTATGCAGCCGACTCAGTTGAAGGCGGCACGCTCGGCAATGCGTCCTTTACAGGCGCCATGCTTGACGAAGGAACCGCACGCCGGTCGGCGCTCGATATTGCTGAAGAATTGGAAACCCTTGGCGCAACGCTCGCCTCCAATTCAACGCTCGACACCACTGCAGTCGCCATGTCGGCGCTACAGGAAAACTTGCGCGGGTCACTCGATATTCTGGCTGACGTCATCCGTAATCCGGCTTTTGCGCAAACTGAAATCGACAAATTGCGCGGAAGGTGGCTCGCACGGATTGAACAGGAAAAAGCAAATCCGGTGCAGCTTGCCCTGCGCATGTTGCCGCCAGAAATTTACGGCGCCGGTCACGCTTACGGAGTGCCGTTCACTGGCTCGGGCACTGTTGACTCCATCAAGTCTCTACAACGCGCGGACCTTCAACGGTTTCACCAAACATGGCTGCGCCCGGACAATGCGACCATATTCGTGGTAGGCGACACCACCATAGAGGAAATCCAACCCCTGCTTGAAAAAGTATTGGGCAACTGGCGCGCGCCTGCCAGCGATATTCCGGCAAAAAATATCGCCGCCGTCGAGCTTCTCGCCAAAGGCAAGGTCATCATCGTCGACAAACCCGGATCACCACAATCGCTGATCCTCGCTGGCCATGTAGCGCCGCCTTCCAATGCGCCCAACGATGTCGCCATTACTGCCATGAATGACATAATCGGCGGTCAGTTCACGGCGCGGGTGAACATGAACCTGCGCGAAGACAAGGGCTGGGCTTATGGCGCCTATACGTTCTTCCAGGGGGCTAAGGGCCAGCGACCATGGATGGTCTACGCGCCGGTCCAAACTGACAAGACAAAGGAATCGCTCGCAGAGCTGGTCAAGGAATTAAACGCATACAAATCAAACCGCCCGGCGACGGCGCGCGAGATTGAGCGGGCAATTCTCAACAACACACGCTCGCTGCCCGGCGCCTTTGAAACCTCAAATGCGGTTATCGGCAGCCTACGGTCGAGCGAGCGCTATGGTCGCGCGTGGGATTATCCGGCGGCACTGACCGGCAAATTCAACGCCCTTAACGCCGATGAGATTTCAAGCGCTGCGGATGAGGTTATTCATCCCGAAAGCCTTATCTGGGTGATTGTTGGCGACCGCGAGAAGATTGAGGACGGGATTCGCGCGCTCAATCTGGGACCGGTTGAGGTCAAAACCATGTCAGATCTCTGACCGGGCAACCATCAGCCATAAAAGGGCGCGCCGGGAAACCGCGCGCCTTTTCTTTTTTTGAGCGCACTCTGTGCGCTTTTTAACCCTGCCATAGACCGAAAGCGACGTTGCGGGGTCGCTTGGCGATAAAAAACCCCTTCGGGCCGGAACAGACCTTTGGCGCGGCCCTGTTTTTGAATTAAGCTAGGGCGTCGCTGGGGTTTTGTAGTTGTAGGGGATTTCATGGCGCGCTCACTGGAACGTTCGGTCAAATTTGTCAGGCCAGGCCGATACATCTTGAACATG